>NZ_JAYRZR010000184.1:0-1645 GCF_041916345.1 Ramlibacter sp. | reverse complement strand
GCGAGCCCTTCGCGCACATCGCTGCCAGCCTGGGCATGCCGGCCGACGAGGTCCTGGCAGGTTACGCCCGGCTGCAGAGCGAGGGCGCGCTGAGCCGCATTGGCGGAGTGTTCGCGGGCAATGCCGGTGGTGCCGCGCTGCTGGCCGCCATGGCCGTACCGCCCGAGCGCCTGGACGCCGTGGCCGCTGTGGTGTCAAGCCACCCGGGCGTGAACCACAACTACCAGCGCGAGCACCACTACAACCTCTGGTTTGTGATGACCGGGCAGGACGATGCCGCCGTGCGCGCGGCGATGCGTTCGCTTGAAGAGGCCACGGGATTGAGTGCCCTGCAACTGCGCATGCAGCGCGCCTACCGCATCGACCTGGGCTTTGACCTGCGCGGCAGCACCGCCCCCGCGCCCATGGCGGCCGCGCGCGAGGCCACGCCGGTGCAGGGCGCCGACCGGCCGCTCGCCGCCCTGCTCGAAGACGGCCTGCCGCTGGTGCCGCGTCCCTACGACGCCTGGGCGCAGGCGCTGGGCCGCACGCCCGAATCCGTGCTGCGCACGCTGCAACAGTGGCTGGACCAGGGCACGGTGCGGCGCATCGGCGCCATCGTGCGCCACCACGAACTGGGCTTCGACGCCAACGCCATGACGGTGTTCAACATCCCCGACGCCCAGGTGGACGCCTGCGGCGAGGCGCTGGCGCGCGTGACCGGCGTAACCCTGGCCTACCGGCGCGAGCGCGCCGAAGGTTGGCCCTACAACCTGTACTGCATGGTGCATGGCCGCGACCGCGCCGCCGTGCGGGACGTGATCGCGCGCGCCATCGCCGAAGCCGGCCTGGCGCAGTATCCGCACGAGGTACTGTTTTCGTGCCGCCGCTTCAAGCAGACCGGCCCGCGGCGCTTCCGGGCCTTGCCAGAAACCACGCCCCCGGAGGTGCTCGATGCTGTCGCCGGATGACGCCCGCCTGCTGGAGCGCCTGCACGGCGATCTGCCGCTGACCGAGCGGCCCTTCGCCGATGTGGCGGCCGAGTTCGGCTGGACCGAGGAATATGTCATCGGTCGGCTGTCGGCCCTGCTGGAGAGCGGCATGCTCACGCGCTTCGGCCCGCTGTTCCAGATCGAGCGCGCGGGTGGCCTGTTCGTGCTGGCTGCCATGGCCGTGCCCGAGGAGCGCTACGAGGCCGTGACGGCACAGGTCAACGCCCACCCCGAGATCGCGCACAACTACCGGCGCGACCATGCGCTCAACATGTGGTTCGTGCTGGGCACCGAGACGCCGGCGCAGTGCGCGGCCGCGATAGCACGCATCGAGGCCGAGACGGGCCTCCCCGTGCTGGCCTTCCCGAAGGAGCGCGAGTTCTTCGTGGAACTCAAGCTCCCCTTGACGAGCGGAGAAGCCCATGGCGCTTGACGATTTCGACCGTGCCCTGATCGCTGCCACCCAGGGTGGCCTGCCGCTGGTACCCCGCCCCTACGATGCCGTGGGCGAACGCCTGGGCGTGAGCGGCCAGCAGGTGTGCGAGCGCCTGGCGCAGATGCTGGAAAGCGGCCTCATCCGCCGCATCGGCGCCGTGCCCAACCACTACCGCCTGGGCTTCACGGCCAACGGTATGAGCGTGTGGGACGTGGACGACGCGCTGGTGGACCAGCTC
>NZ_JAYRZR010000183.1:0-1730 GCF_041916345.1 Ramlibacter sp. | reverse complement strand
CCACCAGCGCTTCCGGGCCGGGGAAGGCGACTTCCTTGCCGGCGAGCTGGGCGATGTCGGTCACCGGCGAGTCGTCGGGCACGATGATCTGGCCGTGCACCGGCGGCGTGATGCGCCGGCCGAAGACCTTCCAGCCGAGTTGCTCGCGCTCCGGGCTGAACAGGTGGTTGCTGAAGATGAACTCCACCTCCTGCGCCAGCACGAAGGCGGTGGTGTCGGCCGAGGTGCGGCCGATCTTGAGCTGCAGCTTCACGCCGCTCTTCTCGGAAACGTAGGCAATGATCGGGTTCCAGTAGGCCGCCGTGAGGTTGATGCCGTACTGGTTGACCGGTGAGAAGCGGTAGGTGGTGTCCTCCTGCGCGCGGGCCGGCGCAGCGAGCAGGGCGCTGCAGGCGAGGGCGACGGCAAGCTGGCGGGCGAGGCGAAGGGCGAATGAACGGGCGTGGGTCATGGCAGTCGCGGGAGAGGGCTGTTCGATCCCTATCGGCACGCCGTGCGCCGTCTTGAGGGCGGCTGCTGCAAGAATGCAGGGGCGGGCCTCACGGCCGCGGCATTCGAACCACCCCAGGAGACAACCCATGCAAGGAACCACGCTGCGATCGGCCTTCGTTCTGGCCGCCGCGCTGATGCTCGCCGCCTGCACCACGACGCCGGCGCCGAAGGCCGCCGGCGCCACCCCCGTTTCACCGCCGAAGACGGCGCTGTGGGTGGGCAACAGCTTCTTCTACTACAACAACAGCATGCACGGCCACGTGGGCGCGCTCATCGCCGCGGCCAGCCCGGGCGCCAAGGGCTATCGGGCCACCTCGGTGACGATCAGCGGCTCGGGCATCAACTGGCACGACATGGAGTCGCACTTCAGGCCCGGCGGCGTGGCCTCGTACTCGTTCGACGCCAGCAACAACGTCGTCTTCAACAGTTTCGACAAGCCCTTCGACGTGGCGATCATGATGGACTGCAGCCAGTGCCCCATCCATCCGCAGCTGTCGAAGTTCTTCACCGAGTACACCGCGAAGAACAGCGCCATCGTGCGCAAGTACGGCGCCGAGCCGGTGTTCTTCATGTCCTGGGCCTATGCCGACAAGCCGGAGATGACCGAGCAGCTCGCCGCTGCCTACGTGAAGGCTGGCGCCAACAACCGCGCCAAGGTCGTGCCCGCGGGCCTGGCCTTCGCGAAGTCGATTGCCAGGCGGCCGGAGCTGAACCTCTACGTGGCCGACAAGCGGCATCCGAGCCTGGCCGGTACCTACCTCGCGGCCTGCACGGTGCTGGCTTCGGTGTACGGCCTGTCGCCGGTGGGCGCCAGCTACTCCGCCGGACTTCCCGCCGACGTGGCCGCGCACCTGCAGGCCACGGCCTGGGAAACGGTGCAGGGCTTCAAGCAGCCCTGAACGGGCCCTATGCGGGCACGGCGTAGTCGCGCTCGCTCATCAGGTCCACGCCGCAGGGCAGTGATTCCGCCCAGGCGATGAACTCCTGCACGGCCGCGCCCTGCATGGGCGCGCCGTGCTGCGGCACGATCATGTCGATGGGCAGCTTGCGGACCATCTGCGCCCACAGCCGCATCACCTTGTTGGACACCATGTAGCGGCGGTGGAAGCCCTCCATGCGCGGCACGTGGCCGGCCAGCGAACTGACCGGCTTCTTGGCGGCCTCGCCACCGATGAGCGAGGCACCCAGGTCGCCGGAGAACAGGATCTTGCTGACCGGGTCGTAGAACTGGAAGTTGC
>NZ_JAYRZR010000182.1:0-1752 GCF_041916345.1 Ramlibacter sp. | reverse complement strand
CCTTGTAACACCCGTTAACATCCGGGTTCTTCGGCCAGCCGGGTCGGCAGCGCCGGGCATACATGGGGATATCCAGATGGGCAACGAATTGGGCAAGAGCCTGGGCGTGGTGGGCATCATTGGCGCCGGCACCATGGGCAATGGCATCGCGCAGGCCTGCGCCGTGGCGGGGCTGCCGGTGGTGATGGTGGACGTGTCGGACGCCGCCGTGGCCAAGGGCCTGGCCACCATCTCGGCCAGCCTGGACCGGCTGGTCAAGAAAGAAAAGATCACCGAAGCCGGCAAGGCCGCGGCGCTGGGCCTGATCAAGGGCAGCACAGCCTACGACGACCTGCGGGCCGCACACATCGTGATCGAGGCCGCCACCGAGAATTACGAGCTCAAGCTCAAGATCCTGCGCCAGGTGGATGCGCTGGTCGCGCCGGAAGTGATCCTGGCGTCCAACACCTCGTCGATTTCCATCACCAAGCTGGCGGCGGCCACGTCGCGAGCGGACCGCTTCATCGGCATGCATTTCTTCAACCCCGTGCCGATGATGGCGCTGGTGGAGATCATCCGCGGCCTGCAGACCAGCGATGCCACGCACGACGCGGTGAAGGCACTGGCTGAAAAGCTGGGCAAGAGCCCGATCACCGTGAAGAACGCGCCGGGCTTCGTGGTCAACCGCATCCTGGTGCCCATGATCAATGAAGCCTTCTTTGTGCTGGCCGAGGGCCTGGCCACGGCCGAGGACATTGACGCCGGCATGAAGCTGGGCTGCAACCAGCCGATCGGGCCACTGGCGCTGGCCGACATGATCGGTCTGGACGTGTGCCTGGCCGTGATGGATGTGTACCTGGCCGAGTTTGGCGACAGCAAGTACCGCGCCTGCCCGTTGCTCAAGGAAATGGTCGCGGCCGGCCGCCTGGGCCGCAAGACCGGGCGCGGCGTGTACAGCTACTGAGCGCTGAACGCGGCCCGCTTTCATGGCGCCCACCGGCACACCGGACACCCCGCCGGCCACGCTGAGGCTGAGCCCGGCGCTGGGCCGGGTGCCGGCGCCTGACCAGGCGCCCGCTGTACCGGTGGCGGCACCCGCCGCCGCACCTGCCGCCGCACCTGCACCTGCCGCTGCGTCCGCACCCGCTGCTGCGCAAGCGGCGCAACAGGCCGTTGCATCCGCGCCCCCGCCCACCGGCTCCATCGCCCACGGCGTGGCCGCCCTGCGCGACGCGGCCGCGGCGGCGCGCACCGCGCCCAGCCTGGTGCCGCTGACGGTGGCCTTGGGCGGCATTGCGCTGGTGTCCAGCATCGGCTGGGTGATTGAGCGGCGGCGCAACCGGCGCGAGAGCGACTCCGTGCTGTGGGCGGACGTGCAGCCTGCCGCGTCGTCCATCGTCACGCGCGTGAACAGCCTGGACGACATCCTGCCCGACAACCCCAACCCGGCCGAAGCCGCGCGCGCCATCTACGTCACCGCCATTGGCGAGACGAACTCGCGCCGCGAGGCCACGCTGATCGACCTGCACCAGATGGACCAGAAGCTGCAGCGCCGCCGCAAGCGCGGCGACGTGGTGGCTGCCGTGCTGCTGCTGCAGCAGCACCTGGTGGACTTCCGCTACACCAGCCCGTGGGTGTTCATGGAACTGCGCGAGCTGTACAAGGAGCTGGCCCTGCAGCAGGAATGGGAGGTGGCGCGCGACGCCTTTCGCGCCCGCTTTGGCCAGAACGCGCCGCAGTGGTCGGCGCCGTCCACCGCCGACGCGCAGCTGC
>NZ_JAYRZR010000181.1:0-1931 GCF_041916345.1 Ramlibacter sp. | reverse complement strand
AACTGGAACAAGCAGTGGTACGGCGTGAAGCGGTTCTTCGAGTACCTGGAGACCAAGGCCTACAAGATGCACATCCGCGTGCTCTTGTCCAAGTACCGCAGCTACACCCCATGCGAGACCTGCGGCGGCGCGCGCCTGAAGACCGACAGCCTGCTGTGGCGCCTGGGCAGCCGCGTGGACGCGGATGCGGTGCTGCCCGCCGAGCGCCGCTTCCTGCCTGCGGGCACTGGCTGGTCGCGTGAGCAACTCGAAGCGCTGCCGGGCCTGTGCCTGCATGACTTGATGCTGCTGCCCATCGACCGGCTGCGCCAGTTCTTCGACCGCCTCTCGCCGGCCGCCCGAACGACGGAGGCCGGCGACGCCCAGGCGCTCAAGCTGCTCTTCGAGGAGATCAACACGCGCCTGCGCTACCTGTGCGACGTGGGCATCGGCTACCTCACGCTGGACCGCCAGAGCCGCACGCTCTCGGGCGGCGAGGTGCAACGCATCAACCTCACCACCGCGCTCGGCACCTCGCTGGTGAACACGCTGTTCGTGCTCGACGAACCCAGCATCGGTCTGCACCCGCGCGACATGGCGCGCATCACCCAGGCCATGCACCGCCTGCGCGACGCCGGCAACACCCTGGTGGTGGTGGAGCATGACCCGGCCGTGATGGTGGCCGCCGACCGGGTGATCGACATGGGCCCCGGCCCGGGCGAGAAGGGCGGCCAGATCGTCTTTGACGGCAGCGTGGCCGCGCTGCGCGAGGCCGACACGCTGACAGGCGCCTACCTGGGCGCACGGCGCCATGTGGGCCAGGGCTTCAAGCGTCCGGTGACCGACAGCACGCCGCGCCTGGTGCTCGAGGGCGCACGCGAGCACAACCTGCAGTCGGTGTCGGTGGAGTTCCCGCTGCAGCGCCTGGTGTGCGTGACCGGCGTCTCCGGCTCCGGCAAGTCCACCCTGATCCAGGACATCCTGGCGCCGGCGCTCATGCGCCACTTCGGCCGCGCCACCGAGAGCGCCGGCGCGCATGACCGCCTGCTCGGCGCCGACCACCTGGGCGATGTGGTGTTCGTGGACCAGTCGCCCATCGGCAAGACGGCGCGCTCGAACCCGGTGAGCTACGTGGGCGCCTGGGACACGATCCGAGAGATCTTCGCGACCACGCCGCTCGCGCGCCAGCGGGGCTACACCGCGGCCAAGTTCAGCTTCAACTCCGGCGACGGCCGCTGCCCCACCTGCGGCGGCTCGGGCTATGAACATGTGGAGATGCAGTTCCTCTCCGACGTGTACCTGCGCTGCCCGGATTGCGATGGCAAGCGCTACCGGCCGGAGATCCTGGAGGTGCTGATCGAGCGCCACGCGGTGGGCCAGGCTCAGGCCCGGCGCCTCAGCGTGGCCGACGTGCTGGACCTCACCGTGAGCGAGGCCGCGGCGCTGTTCGCGCAGGATCGTGAGGTGCTGCGCGCGCTGCAGCCCATCGTCGATGTGGGTCTGGAATACGTGAAGCTCGGCCAGCCGGTGCCCACCCTTTCGGGCGGGGAGTCGCAGCGGCTCAAGCTCGCCGGCTTCCTGGCCGAGGCCGCGCGCAGTGCCACCGCCAGCCGCCAGGGCACGGCCACCAAGGGCACGCTGTTCCTGTTCGACGAGCCCACCACCGGCCTGCACTTCGACGACATCGCCAAGCTGATGCGGGCGCTGCGCAAGCTGCTGGAGGCCGGCCACTCGCTCATCGTCATCGAGCACAACCTCGACGTGATCCGCGCCGCCGACTGGCTGATCGACCTGGGCCCCGAAGGCGGGGAGGGCGGCGGCCTGCTGGTGGCCGAAGGCACGCCGGAGGATGTGAAGCAGCATCCCCGCTCGCACACCGCGCAGGCACTGCGGGAGTACGACGGAACGCTGGGGATGGTTTCGGAGGACGCCGGGCCCTACTCCCTCCCCCT
>NZ_JAYRZR010000180.1:0-1949 GCF_041916345.1 Ramlibacter sp. | reverse complement strand
ACCAGCGGCCTGATGCATCGCCTCCAGACGGGCAAATCCAACTGGCAACGCAAGCGGGAACGCGAGCAATACGTCGCCTCCGTCCAACACTCATTGATATGACAAAAAGTGCCGGACAGCAGTGCGCCGTCGCGGGAAGGACGTGGGGTGAATTCCCGCCGCGCGGGAAGGACGTGCCGCTATCCGCTCAACCCTTCGGCGGCACGCGGAACGAAATGGTCTGGTTCAGTGCCGGCCAGGTCTCGGCCAGCTTGGGATCCACCTGCTGCTTGTGCGGGGACAGCGGCGGCAGCGCGCGCGTGGGCGGGATCGGGCCGGTGCGGCCGGTCATCTCCGCCAGGTAGTTGGTCGCCATGGCCTGCACCAGGCCAGCCACCAGGGCCGGGTTGGGCTCATGGCCGTGCGCCAGCTTGATCGCGATCTCGCGGGCGGCGGACAGGTGGTTCAGCGTGATCTCGACGGAGCGGTCGAACGCCCAGTCGTTGGGGCTGGGCTGGGCCGGGGGCTTGGTTCCGATGTTCATGCCGAATCGTCGCCCCCGCCCGCCCGGGCGTCAAGTGGGCCGCGGGCGCCGGCCGTGAATCAGTCGCCCTGGATGTTGCGCGCCTTGATCAGGGCGCCGAAGCGCTTGCTGTCGGCCTGGGCCCGCTCCGCGAACTCCTGCGGGCTCATCGGCGCCGCCGCGCCGCCGATGGCGCTCATCCGCTCGGTGAAGGCCGGGCTGCGCAGCACCTTGTTGATCTCGGCATTCAACCGCGTCACCACCGCCGCCGGCGTGCCCGCCGGGGCGTAGAAGCCGAACCAGGTGTCGGCGTCGAAGCCCTTCAGGCCGGCTTCCTCCATCGTCGGCACGTCCGGGAACTGGGGTGATCGCTTGGGGCTGCCCACCGCCAGCAGCTTCAGCTTGCCGCTCCTCACGTGCTGCAGGCCGATCCCGGGATCGAACATGAAGTCGATCTGGCCGGCCAGCAGATCCTGCATGGCGGGCGCGGCGCCGCGATAGGGGATGTGCGTGGCAAACACGTTGGCCTGCGCCTTCATCATCTCCGCCGCCAGGTGCGGCGAGCTGCCGTTGCCCGGTGAGCCGAAGCTCAGCTTGCCCGGGTTCTTCTTCAGGTAGTCGAGAAACTCCTTCGCGCTGTTGACCGGTACCTTGGCGGGGTTCACCTCCAGGTAGACCAGCACGCGCGCGGCGGCGGCCACGGGCACCAGGTCCTTCACCGGGTCGAACGGCATGCGCGCGTACAGGTGCGGATTGATGGAGACGGTGCCGCCGGAACTCATGAGCAGCGTGTGGCCGTCGCCAGGCGACTTGGCCACGTGGTCGCCGGCGATGTTGCCGTTGGCACCGGCGCGGTTCTCCACCACCACCGGCTGGCCCAGCGCCTCCTGCAGGGGCTGCTGCACCGCGCGGGCGATCTGGTCGGCCGCGCCGCCGGGCGGGAAGCTCACCACCACGCGGATCGGCTTGCTGGGCCAGGCCTGCGCCAGGGCCGCGGGTGCGGCCAGGGCGAGCGGCAGCAGGGCTAGCACGGCCGCCGCGCGGCGCGTGAGGGGGCGGGGATCGATCTTCATGGCGTGTCTCCTCGGGCTTCGGTTCTTGTGGGGGATCTTGCAGGGGGTTCAGCTCGGGCGCGATCCGGCCAATCCCTTGGGCTGGCGCATCCAGCGGATGGGCTGCGGCTTCACCGGCCGCGCCGGCGCGCCGTGGCGCTGCAAGGTGGCGTCAAGCGCGCGGCCGGTGTCGTCGGCCAGGGCCGCTTCGCGGGCGGCGGCCACGGCGAGGGCGGCCGCCTGTGCGTCCGCGCCCTGGGCGAGATGGTCCAGCACGTGCAGCAGGTTCTCCTTGCCGCGCTCATTGGTGGCGCCGTAGCCCTTGATGAGCCGGCCGCAGCGCGCGACTTCCAGGCCCAGTGGCGCGGCGCGGCGCAGGCCCTGCTCGATGCCCG
>NZ_JAYRZR010000179.1:0-1999 GCF_041916345.1 Ramlibacter sp. | reverse complement strand
TGCTCTGGAAGAAGCCAAAGCCCTTGGCCAGCTCGGCCGGGATCAGGTTGCGCAGGGATACGTCGTTGGCAATCATCACCAGGCGGATGCCGTCCAGCGCCTGCTCGGGCGTGACGCACATGGGCACGTCGCCGGTGATCACCGCGATCTCGGCTTCAAAGTCGATGCCGTAGTCCTCGCTGGGCACCACCACGTCGTCGGTCGGGCCGATGAAGTCGTCGCTGCCGCCCTGGTACATCAGCGGGTCGGTGTAAAAGCTTTCGGGCACTTCGCTGTTGCGCGCGGCGCGCACCAGCTCCACGTGGTTGATGTAGGCCGAGCCGTCGGCCCACTGGTAGGCGCGCGGCAGCGGCGCCATGCACATGGCCGCATCGAACGGGAACGCATGGCGCGCCTTGCCCTGGTTCAGCGTGACGTACAGGTCCTGCAGCTGGGGGCTCAGAAAGCCCCAGTCGTCCAGCACCTGCTGCAGGGTTTGCGCAATGCCGGTCGCATAATGCGCCGTGCTCAGGTCACGGGATACGACAACCAGCTGGCCGTCGCGCGAGCCGTCCTTGTAGGTGGCGAGTTTCATGGTGTTTGTCCCCGGCGGTTGAATGCGCTACAGTCCCAAAGGTATTACGCATTGTTAAACGAGTTTACCTAATCGAAATTGTACAGGAAGCCGGAAAGATCATGAAGGAACGCGCGGGCATCCAGTCGGTCGAGGTCGGTTTTGCGCTGCTGGAGGTGCTGGCCCAGTCGGCCGGCCCGCTGATGCTGCGCGACCTGGCCGCCGCCGCCGGCATGAGCGCGGCCAAGGCACACCGCTACCTGGTGAGCTTCCAGCGGTTGGCGCTGGTGGTGCAGGACGCCGGCACCACGCGCTACGACCTGGGGCCGGCGGCGCTCAAGCTCGGGCTGGCGTCGCTGTCGCGGCTGGACGCGGTGAAGCTCGCGCGTGAGCGCGCGGGCCCGCTGATGGAGGAAATCGGCCACACCATTGCGCTGGCCGTGTGGGGCAACCACGGCCCGACCGTGGTGCACTGGGAAGAATCCCCCCAGGCCGTCACCGTCAACCTGCGCCTGGGCGATGTGATGCCGCTGCTGTCGTCGGCCACGGGCCGCTGTTTTGCCGCCTATGTGCCGCGCGACGCGATCACCTCCATGCTGCGCGATGAGATGGCCCGCGCGCAAAAGGCCGGGCGCACCGATGTGCCGGCCACCATGGCCGAAGTGAAAGCCATGCTGGACGATGTGCGCGAGCGCCGCGCCGCGCGCGTGGTGGACACGCTGCTGCCGGGCATCGTGGGCTTTTGCGCCCCGGTGTTCGACTCGGACAGGCACATCGTGCTGGGCATGGTCACCATGGGCTCGGTGGCCACCTTTGATGCCGCCTGGGACGGCGCCGTGCACCGCCCGCTGGCGGCGGCTGCGGCGCAACTGTCGGCCGACCTCGGCTACACGGGCTGAGATGGACACGGCGCAGCGCCACGCCCCCGCCGGCGCGCCGCTGCGGCCTCTGCTGGCGCTGGCCGTGGCGGTGCTCGCCGTGCACCTGCTGGCGCTGCAGGCACGCCCGGGCGCGCTGTCGCTGTCCAGCCCCTGGCGCACCCAGCCCCTGGTCACCCGGATGATCGAGGCGCCGCCCGCCGTGCCGCCGCCGCCAGCCACCGTTGCGCCCCCCGAGGCGGCGGCTCCACCCGCGCCCGCCCCGCCGGCCGCGCCCGCGGCATCGCCGCCCCTCCGGGCCGAGGCACCGCCCGCAGCGCCAGCCCCGACTGAACCGGCTGAACCGGCTGAACCGGCGCAGGCGGCTTCCCCGGCGCAGCCCGAGGCGGCAGCACCCGCCGCGCAGGCGCCGGCCGTGCCCGCGCCCCCCGCGGGACCGGTGCAAACCGTGGCATCCGCCTTCCAGGTGCCCAGTTCCATCATCGCCCGCTACGCCGTCAAGGGCGAGGCCAAAGGCTTTGCCTACAGCGCGGCCGCCCATCTGGCCTGGAGCCACGACGGCACCCAG
>NZ_JAYRZR010000178.1:0-2004 GCF_041916345.1 Ramlibacter sp. | reverse complement strand
TGTAGGTGGCCGGGCAGGAGCGCGGCGTCTTGCCGATGGGCGTCTGGTCCACCTCCAGCACGCGGTCGATGGCCTGGTAGCCATCCAGCCCCTTGCAGCCCACCCAGGCAGGGCGCTTGCCGCGGTCGTCCGCGTCGCGGCCGGCCTTGGTGCTGCGCTGCCGCACGGCCGCCTGCACGTTGGCCAGCAGCACGTCGCGCGCCAGCGTGGACTTGCCCGAGCCGGACACGCCCGTCACCACCACCAGGCGCTTGAGCGGCACGTCCACGTCGACCGTGGCGAGGTTGTGCAGATGCGCGCCGCGCAGCTGCAGCGCGGCGTCGCCGGCGCCGCGCCGGGCCTGCAGCGGGTGCTTCATCGCGTGCAGGAGGTAGCGGCCGGTGAGCGAGCCTTTGGCGCCCGTCACCTCGGCCACCGTGCCCTGGGCGATGAGCTGGCCGCCGCGCTTGCCGGCGCTGGGGCCGATGTCGATGATGTGGTCGGCGCGGCGGATGGTGTCTTCGTCGTGCTCCACCACCACCAGCGTGTTGCCCTTGTCGCCCAGCTTGTGCAGCGCGTCCAGCAGGATCTGGTTGTCGCGCGCATGCAGGCCGATGGTGGGCTCGTCCAGCACGTAGCACACGCCCTGCAGGTTGGAGCCGAGCTGCGCCGCCAGCCGGATGCGCTGCGCCTCGCCGCCCGAGAGCGTGGGCGCGCCGCGGTCCAGCGTGAGGTAGCCCAGGCCCACCTCCTCCAGGAACTCCAGGCGCGAACGGATCTCGGGGATCAGGTCGCGCGCGATGCCCTGTTCACGGGCGCTCAGCACGCCCTCGACCTGCAGGCCCTGCACCCAATGCCGCACGTCGCGCACGGACAGCGCCGCGATCTCGACGATGCCCACGCCGCCGAAGCGCACCGCGCGCGCCTGCGCGTTCAGGCGCGTGCCCTGGCAAGTGGGGCAGGTCTCCTCGGACACGTCTTCCACCTCGGGCTCGGCGAAGGTCTGCTCGCGGCCCTTGTCGTCGGCGTTGACCAGCGTGTCGTCGAAGGCCTTGCGCTGCTCACGCGTGAGCTTCACGCCGGTGCCCACGCAATCCGGGCACCAGCCGTGCTTGCTGTTGTAGGAGAAGAGGCGCGGGTCCAGCTCGGCATAGCTGGTGGCGCAGACGGGGCAGGCGCGCAGGGTGGAGAACACCTCCACGCGGCCGATGTGCGCATGCTGGCCGGAAGCAAAGGCCGCGCGCAGGCCGTCCAGCGGAGCCAGCACATGCAGCACGCCCTTGCCATGCTCCAGCGCGGTCGCGAGCTTTTCGCGCAGCAGCGCCTCGTTCGCGGGCGTCACCACCAGGTCGGCCACCGGCAGCTCGATGGTGTGCTCCTTGAAGCGGTCGATGCGCGGGAAGCCGGTGGTGGGCAGGAAGTGCCCGTCCACCCGCAAGTGGGTGTAGCCGCGCGGCCGCGCCCAATCCGCCAGCTCGGTGTACACGCCCTTGCGGTTCACCACCAGCGGCGCCAGCAGGCCCACATGCTGGCCGCGATAGCGCTTGAGCAGCTGAGCGACGATGCTGTCCGGCGTCTGCGGCCGCACCTCGGCGCCGTCGTTCACGCAGTGCTGCGTGCCCAGCTTCACGTACAGCAGGCGCAGGAAGTGCCAGACCTCGGTGGTGGTGCCCACGGTGGACTTGCGCCCGCCGCGTGACAGGCGCTGCTCGATCGCCACCGTAGGCGGGATGCCGTACACCGCATCCACCTCGGGCCGGCCGGCCGGCTGCACGATGCTCCGCGCGTAGGCGTTCAGCGACTCCAGGTAACGCCGCTGGCCCTCGTTGAACAGGATGTCGAAGGCGAGCGTGGACTTGCCCGAGCCCGACACCCCGGTGATCACGCTGAAGCGGTTGTGCGGGATCTCGACCGAGAGGCTCTTGAGGTTGTGCTCCTTGGCGTTGACGATCTGGATGGCGCGCTTGGCGGCCTCGGGCGCCCCCTCCCCAGCCCTCCCCCGGAGGGGGAGGGAGTAGGGCCCGG
>NZ_JAYRZR010000177.1:0-2025 GCF_041916345.1 Ramlibacter sp. | reverse complement strand
CACCGTGGGCGAAGCCTGGGCGCCGACGCTGCGCCAGTGGGTCAGGCGGTCCTGCGCGATGCGCAGGCCTTCGGCGCCACCGGTGGCCAGCGGGTTGTAGAAACCCAGGCGCTCGATGAAGCGGCCGTCGCGACGGTCACGCTTGTCGGCGACGACGATGTTGAAGAACGGACGGGCTTTGGAGCCGCCGCGGGCGAGTCGGATCACGACCATGATTTATCCTTCGGGTGGTTCGGGCGGCATCACCTGATGCTGCCCCGGGTTCTCTCGGCGTTGAGACACGCGACTGGCCACCCGGCCAGCGACACACCGAAAAGCCCGCGATTCTAGCAGCCTTGCCCCACCCCCGCCTCTTTCCGCCCCCGCCATGCCCCTGATCCGACCGAGCACGGACGCCGACGTGCCCGCCATCACCGCCATCTACGCCCACCACGTCCTGCACGGCACGGGCACCTTCGAGACCACGCCGCCGACCGAGGCGGACATGGCCGCGCGCCGTACCGACGTGCTGGGCAAGGGCCTGCCCTACCTGGTGACCGAAGAGGCCGGCCAGGTGCTGGGCTTCGCCTACTGCCAGTGGTTCAAGCCCCGCCCGGCCTACCGCTTCTCGGCAGAGGATTCGATCTACCTGCACCCCGAGGCTGCCGGCCGCGGCGCGGGCCGCGCGCTGCTGACCGAGCTGATGGCCCGCGCCGAGGCCGTGGGCGTGCGCAAGCTGATCGCGGTGATCGGCGATTCGGGCAACGCCGGCTCGGTGGGCGTGCATCGCGCCTGCGGCTTCCAGCCGGTGGGCACGCTCGCCAATTGCGGCTGGAAGTTCGGCCGCTGGCTCGACGTGGTGCTGATGGACCGCTACCTGGGTGAAGGCGCCACCACCCCGGCGGAGCCCGCATGAGGATGAAGAGCAAGACCGTCGCCGCCTGGCTGGCCTTCTTCGGCGGCCCGCTCGGCCTGCATCGCTTCTATCTGCACGGCCTGGGCGACCTGATCGGCTGGGCGCTGCCGATTCCCACCGCACTCGGCGTGCACGGCATCCTGCGGGTGCAGCAGTACGGGCAGGACGATCCCCTGTCGTGGCTGCTGATCCCGCTGCTGGGCTTCACCATCGCCGGCTGCTGCCTGACGGCCATCGTCTACGCCCTGGCCACGCCCGAGAGGTGGAACGCCCGCCACAACCCTGCCGCGCCCGCGGACGCACCGGCCGGGCGCACCCACTGGGGCACGATCTTCGCGATCATCGCCGCGCTCATGATCGGCGCCGGCGTGCTCATGGCCTCCATCGCCTTCAGCTTCCAGCGCTACTTCGAGCACCAGGTCGAGGAAGGGCGTCGCATCAGCCAGTAGGGCCTGCATGGCGCCATGCGCACGCGGCATGAGGCACCGCGTGCGGCATGCGGTAGATTGGAGCGTCCATTCACCCGAACCGGAGCACCGCAATGGACAGCGCCGCCCACAAGGCCGACGCCACCGACGTCATCATCCGCGCCATGGAGCCCGCCGACGCGCTCGGCGTGTCGGCCCTCCTGGGCCGCATCGGCACCGTGGAAGGCACCCTGCAGATCCCCGATGCCGCGCTCGCCTCACGGCTGGAGCACCTGCAGCGCGTGGAACCGCAGGATTGCAAGCTGGTCGCCGTGGCCGGCGGGCAGATCGTCGGCTCCGCCGGCCTGCACACGGTGCAGACGAGCCTGCGGCGCCGCCATGTGCGCCAGCTGGGCATCGGCCTCATGCCGGAGTGGCAGGGCCGCGGGCTCGGCCGCCAGATGATCACGCGCCTGCTGGACTGGGCGGACAACTGGGCCGGCGTGCTGCGGGTCGAGCTGCATGTGCACGCGGACAATCCGCGCGCCATCGCGCTGTACAGGAGCCTGGGCTTCGTGGAGGAAGGCCGGCACGTCGGCTACGCGCTCAAGAGCGGGCAGTACGTGGACAGCTTCTCGATGGCGCGGCTGCATCCGCGGCCGCCGGTGATGCCGCGCTGAGGCGTCCGCCCCGCAGGCTGGGGTGTAGCGCAGCGCAACCCCA
>NZ_JAYRZR010000176.1:0-2071 GCF_041916345.1 Ramlibacter sp. | reverse complement strand
CGCGGCGCCAGTTGCGGCCGCCGTCGACCGACACGTCCACGTGCTTGATCTTGCCGCGGCCCGACCAGGCCAGGCCGGTGATGTTGTAGAAGCCCTGGTCCAGCAGCACCTGGCCGCCGGAGGGCGTGGTCACCACGCTCTTGACCTCCTGGATGCTGGTGTACTGGCGATGCGTGCCGTCCGGCATGAGGTCCACGTAGTGGATGGCCTCGTCCTTGGTGGCATAGGGCTGGTCGCCCACCTCGATGCGGCGCAGGTACTTCACCCAGCTCACGCCCTGCACGCCCGGCACCACCAGGCGCAGCGGGTAGCCGTTTTCGGGGCGCAGCATCTCGCCGTTCTGGCCGTAGGCCACGAACACTTCGCCCGAGCGGATCAGGCTCATGGGGATGGTGCGCGTCATCGAGGAGCCGTCGGCCCCCTCGGCCAGCACGAACTTGCCGTTCACCAGGTCGGCACCGGCCATCTCCAGCAGCGTGATCAGCGGCACGCCAGTGAACTCGCTGCACGAGATCATGCCGTGCGTGTACTGGCAGGTGGGCACGGCCACATTGCCCCACTCCATGCCGGTGTTGGCGCCGCACTCGATGAAGTGGAAGCGGCTGACCGAGGGCAGGCGCATGATCTCGTCCATGGTGAAGACCTTGGGCGTCTTGACCATGCCGTTCAACATCAGGCGGTGCTTGCTGGGATCGATGTCCCACCAGCCCTGGTGATGCCGCTCGAAGTGCAGGCCGCTGGGCGTGACGATGCCGAACAGCGACTGCAGCGGCGCGAACGAGACCGAGGCTTGCGTGGTCTGCGTGAGGCCGGGGCTCTGCCGGCGCTGCACATTGCGCTCGTACTGCGAGGGCTTGCCGTAGCCGTCGGTCACGACCGGCTGGCCCAGGCCCTTGGAGTGCGCGGGCAGCTCCAGGATGGCGGGGTCGCCAGCGGGCTGCTGCGCGCGCGCCGGCATGGCGGCCACGCCGGCGGTGGCCGCGGCCGCGGCGAAGGCACCGCGGATGAAGTCGCGCCGGCCCTTCTTGCCCTCGGCAAAGACGGTCTTGATGCCCGTCGGGTCCAGGAAGCTCTCCGGCGCCTTGATCAGGCGGCCGGAAGGCTGGGTTTCGTCTGGTTTCACTGCATCTCCTTGGGGGAATCGATGTTCGGGTTCTCGTCCGTCTCGCGCGCCGGCAGCATGCTTCGCACCGCCCGGCTCAGCAGCGGCGCGGCGTCGTCGTGCAGGCGGTAGAACACCTGCGCGCCATCTCGCCGTCGCGCCAGCAGGCCCGAGCGGTACAGCAGCGCGAGGTGCTGCGACACACTGGGCTGGCCGCCGCCGACACGGGTGCGCAGTTCGGAGACGTTCAGCTCGCGGCCGGTCAGCGCGTCGAGGATGCGCAGGCGCGCCGGGGCGGCCATCAGCCCGAACAGCTCTGCCGCCTGCTCGAAGACCTGACCCGACACGTCGAACGACCCTTCCGCGCTGTTCACGATTCGTCTATCTGGATATTACGATGTACGAATATATAGATTGCCGGATGGATCTGACACAGGGTTTACGCGGAGAGCGGATGGGCGGCTGGCGAAGCTCGCCTGTCAGCCCAATGGCCTACTTGAAGCGGTAGTGGTCGCGATTGAGAACGGCGGCGATGGCCGTCACATCTTCCGGGAACAGGCCGAGGTTCAGCTCGGTGTTGCACTGCTCCACCATGCCGCGCAGGAAGCCGGGCGTGTTGATGCGCCCCTGCGGCTTGTAGATGGCGGAGCCGTCACCGCCAACCTTGCGCACATGGCACTCGGCGCACTTGTGCTCGGCGATGAGTTTCTGGCCGAGGGCGAGGTCCGCATCCTTGAAGACCGCCTGCGCGGTCTGTGCGTGCGCGGCCAGGCCCGTCAGCGCCAGCAGGCCTGTCACCACCATGAGGCCAGGATGCATGTGTCGTCTCCGCGGGTGAAGCCCGCCGGCGACAGCATACAGCGTACGCGTCTGGAGCGGTCTCTCGCGCCCCTCGTAGGCTGGGGTGGAGCGCAGCGCAACCCCAGCGCTTTCAAGCGTCGACCGGCCTGGTCTCGTGCCGGAAGCCGG
>NZ_JAYRZR010000175.1:0-2144 GCF_041916345.1 Ramlibacter sp. | reverse complement strand
TGGCCGCCGGCGTGCCGGGCGTGCTGGAGGTCGGTTTCTCCGATCCTGCTTTCGGCAGCTACTGGCAGCGGCCCGCGGCAGAGCAGCCGCTGCTGCGCGACAGCCGCCTGGTGACCGGTGATATCGGCCTGCTCGACGGTGACGGCTACCTGCACATCGTGGGCCGCACCAGCGAGGTGATCATCAGCGGCGGCTACAACATTCACCCGCGCGAGGTCGAGATCGCGCTGGAAGAACTGCCGGGCGTTGCCCGCGCCGCGGTCTTTGCCGTGCCGCACCCCGACTACGGCGAAGCCGTGGTGGCCGCCGTCGAGCCGGCGCCGGGGGCAGCCGTGCTCCCCGCCGACGTGCTGGCCGCCCTGCGCAGCCGTCTGGTGGGCTACAAGCTGCCCAAGGCGCTGTTCATCACGCCCGCCCTGCCCCTGACCGAACTCGGCAAGGTGCAACGCAAATTGCTGGCCCAAACTCATCGTCACCACTTCGAGAGAATTTGAATGAATTAGGTGGATTTCGCGTTGACAATATCCCAAACTCGCTCATACTCTGGCGAAAACGAGGAGACATTGCCATGCAAACACGCCACCGTGCCGCCCTGCGGCGCAGCATCCTGATGGGTCTGTTGGCCACTGCGGCCGTGGGCCTGCCCAGCGCACACGCCGCCGAGTTCGGCAAGACCCCCGTCAAGCTGGTCGTGCCGTTCGCGCCGGCCGGCGCCACGGATTTCATCGCACGCACCATCGCGCCGCGGCTGTCGGAGAAGTTCGGCACCCAGTTCGTGGTGGTGAACACCGCGGGCGCCGCGGGCACCATCGGCGCGGCGTCGGTCGCCAATGCCGAGCCCGACGGCAACACGCTGCTCGTCTATCACATCGCCATGGTCACCACGCACCATGTGCAGAAGAACATGCCGTTCGACCCGCTGAAGTCGTTTACGCCCATCGGCATGCTGGCCGAGGCGTCCAACGTGATCGCGGTCAACCCCAACCTGCCCGCGCGCACGCTGGCCGAGCTGGTGGACCATGCGAAGAAGAATCCCGGCAAGGTCAACTTCGGCTCGGCCGGCATCGGCGGCTCCGACCACCTGGGCGGCGAGCTGATGCAGATGGTCACGCAGACCAAACTGACCCACGTGCCGTACAAGGGCGGCGGCCCCGCCACCGCCGCCGTGGTGGCCGGCGAGATCGAGATGAACGCGGGCACCGTGGCGCAGGTCGTGCCGATGATCAAGGCCGGCCGGCTGCGCGCGCTGGCGGTGCTGCAGACCGAGCGCAGCCCTGCGCTGCCCGACGTGCCCAGCGCCAGCGAAGCCGGCTTTCCCGCGCTGGACCACAAGACCTGGTTCGGCCTGTGGGGGCCGGCCAAGATGCCGCCCGAGCTCGTGACGCGCATCAACGCCGCCCTGCGCGAGGTGCTGGCGCGCGACGACGTGCGCCAGGCCATGGCCAACGTGGGCGTGGACCCGAAGGCCAGCACGCCGCAGGAGTTCGACACCTACATCCGTGCCCAGCACACACGCTGGGACAAGGTCCTGGCGGGCCGCTTCGTGCAATGACGTGGCCCGCATGACCCCGGACGCCGTCAGCTACCGGGTCGACGCCGGGATCGCCTATGTGGGCCTGAACCGCCCTGCCGTGCACAACGCGCTGTCGCCCGCCTCGGTGCGGGCGCTGTCGCGCGCCTGGCAGGCCGTGGCGCTGGACCGCGCGGTGAAGGTCGCGATCCTGCACGCCCACGGTGACAGCTTCTGCTCGGGCCGCGACCTGCGCGAGACGGACCTGGGCTTCGGCCCGCGCGCCCGTGCGGGCGAGCCCGCGCCCGAGGACGACGAATGGTCAAGCCGCGAGGGCGAGGCGCGCCGCATCCACTACGTACCGCCGGCCACGCTGCACAAGCCGGTGATCGCCGCCGTGCAGGGGCTGGCCCTGGGCGGCGGGCTGGAACTGGCGCTGAACTGCGACATCCGCGTGGCCGCCACGACCGCGCGCTTCGGCCTGCCCGAAGTCACCAAGGGCGTGGTGCCCGGCAGCGGCGGCCTGTACTGGCTGCCGCGCCTGGTGGGCATGGGGCTGGCGATGGAGATGCTTTTGACTGGGCGCATCATCGACGCCCAGGAGGCGCTGGCCATGCGGCTAGTGAACCGGGTC
>NZ_JAYRZR010000174.1:0-2280 GCF_041916345.1 Ramlibacter sp. | reverse complement strand
GCCACGCCGGCCCCGGCCACGCCGGCCCGGGGGGCCACGCGCCGGCGACCGGCCGCCAAGACCGAACCGCGCACCACGCGAACCGCCCGCGCGGCCTGACCCGGCCCGGCCCCGGGGCGCGGCCCCGCCCCGCAAGGGCCCCACCGGATAAACTCGGCGGCTTGCCTTTTCCGAGCCGACCGTGCCGCCTACGACTGCCGCTGCCTCGCCGTCCGGCCCGATCCCCCTGGTGGTCGACCTCGACGGCACCCTGATCCGCACCGACATGCTGCACGAATCCTCCGTGCAGCTGTTCCGTTCGTCGCCGCTCGCCACGCTGCGCCTGCCGCTGTGGCTGCGCGAGGGCAAGGCCGCGCTCAAGCGCCGGCTGGCGGAACGCACGCGGCTCGACGCCACGCTGCTGCCCTACAACGAGGAGTTCCTGGCCTGGCTGCGCGAGCAGCGCGAGGCCGGCCGCCGGCTGATCCTGTGCACCGCGTCGGACCACCAGTTCGCCCATGCGGTGGCCGAGCACTGCGGCGTGTTCGACGACGTGATGGCCAGCGACGGCGTGACCAACCTCGACGGCGAGCGCAAGGCACAGGCCCTGGTGGGCCGCTTCGGCGCCGGCGGCTTCGACTACGCCGGCAACGCCCGGGTGGACCTGCATGTGTGGCAGCACGCCCGCCAGGCGGTGGTGGTGGAGGCGCCCTCCGCCGTCTCGGCCCGGGCGCGTGCCGAGTTCCAGGTCGAGAAGGAATTCCCGCCCGCCGGCCGCCGCGCCCGCACCTGGCTGCGCGCGCTGCGCGTGCACCAGTGGCTGAAGAACCTGCTGCTGTTCGCGCCGCTGTTCGCCGCCCACCAGATCCATGACCTCGGCGCCTGGTTCGACCTGCTGCTCGCCTTCGTGGCCTTCAGCCTGTGCGCGTCGTCGGTCTACGTCGCCAACGACCTGATGGACCTGGAGAGCGATCGCCAGCACCCGCGCAAGCGGCTGCGGCCCTTCGCCGCCGGCACGCTGCCTGTGTGGCAGGGCGTCGCCGTCGTGCCCGTGCTGGCCGCGGCCAGCCTGGCGGCGGCCCTGCCGGCGGGCGGGGCCTTCGTGGGCTGGCTGGGCGTCTACTTCGGGCTGACCTGGGCCTACTCGTGGTGGCTCAAGCGCGTGGCCATCGTCGACTGCCTCACCCTCGCGGGGCTGTACACGCTGCGGGTCGTGGCCGGCGCCGCCGCCGTCGGCCTCACGCTGTCGTTCTGGCTGCTGGCGTTCTCGGTGTTCCTGTTCCTGTCGCTCGCCTTCGTGAAGCGTTTCGCGGAGCTGCACATGCAGCACAGCTCGGGGCAGACGCGCGCGCATGGCCGCGCCTACCTCACCACCGATCTACCGCTGGTGCAGACGCTGGGCGTGGTCTCCGGCTACACCGCCTGCGTGGTGCTGGCGCTCTACCTCAACCACGAGTCGGTGCAGCTGCTGTACCGGGCGCCCTACCTGGCCTGGGGCACGGTGCCGGTGATGGTGTTCTGGGTCAGCTGGATGTGGCTGCGCGCCGCCCGCGGCCAGATGCACGACGACCCGCTGGTGTTCGCCTTCAAGGACCCCGCCAGCATCGTCGCCGGCGTCGTGTTCGGCGTGTTCCTGCTGCTGGGCAGCGTCGGCCTGTCATGGTAGAGATCGGCTCCTGGGGCCGTCTCGCGGCCTGGCCGCATCGGGTGCAGCCGCTGGCAGACCGCGCCCTGCGCCGCCTGCCTGGCGAAGCGGCGCCCGGCCTCGCCTACGGCATGGGCCGCAGCTACGGCGATGTCTGCCTCAACCCGGGCGGCACGCTGTGGATGACGCGCGGCCTGGACAAGTTCATCGCCTTCGACGCGGAGAACGGCCGCCTCACCTGCGAAGCCGGCGTGCTGCTGCGCGACATCCAGCGCCTGTTCTGCGGCCGCGGCTGGATGCTGCCGGTGACACCGGGCACGCAGTTCGTCACCGTCGGCGGCGCCATCGCCAATGACGTGCACGGCAAGAACCATCATCGCCTCGGCTCGTTCGGCGATCATGTGCTGCGCCTGCGGTTGCTGCGCACGGATGGCGAGGTCATCGAATGCGGGCCCGACGCGCAGGCCGACTGGTTCACGGCCACCGTGGGCGGGCTCGGGCTGACCGGCGTCATCACCGAGGCCACGCTGCAGCTGCGCCGCGTGGACGGCCCCTGGCTGGAGGCCGAGACGCTGCCCTACCGCTCGCTCGACGAGTTCTTCGCCCTGTCGGACGCGAGCGAGGCCGACTGGGAATACACCGTGTCGTGGATCGAC
>NZ_JAYRZR010000173.1:0-2485 GCF_041916345.1 Ramlibacter sp. | reverse complement strand
GGCGCTTGGTCTCCACACCGTAGAGGGCGGCCAGGTCGGCGTCCACGATCACGCGCTGGCTGCGCACCGTGGCAATGCTCAGCGTGATCGCCTCGGGGGCCGGGGTCTGCAGGGCCGTCACCGCGCGGCACCTTCACCAAGCACGTTGCGCAGCATCTCGGCCACGAGCTGCCGGCGGCTGCGCGGCAGCCTGGGCCTCTTCCTCGATGCGCACCGTCACGGTGGCACTGGCGGCGCTGGAGAGCTTCTCGCGCCAGGCCTGCGACAGCTCGGTCACCGGCACGTGCTCGATCATGATCGCGTTCATTGGGGCTTTTCCAATCGGCCCATACTCTATCGCAGAGTACCCGGCTGCGAGGGCCTTGTTGGGCCACCGTGCAGGGGTGAATGCTCCCAGGCTTGAAGGACCAGTCGCAGAGTCTCGGGCACCACGACCCAGGCACCCCCTAAGCCCCACCCCTGAACAACGAAAACCCCCAGGCCGTGAACTTGAACGGCAGGTGATAGTGCTGTGCCACGTCGGCGATGTGGAAGCGGTAGGGCACGGATTCCAGGAAGGCCGGGTCGGGCACCTCGATGCCGAGCGAGCGGTAGAACGCGCCGACCTCGAAGGTCACCTCGTAGCCGCCCGGCGTGATGGCCTCGCCCATCAGCGCGGGCTCCTCCAGCAGGCCCTTGGCGCTGATCACGCCTTCGCACACGGGCGTGCCGTCGAGGCGTGCCACGCGCACGCGCAGGCCCGTGGCCACGCGGCCGCGCGCCACGTCCACGCAATGGATGCTGATGCCGCCGGGCTTCGTCTTCATCGCGGCCCGCTCAGTTCAGCTTCGCGCCCGAGGCCTTGACGGCCGGCGCCCACTCGGCGACCTGCTTGGCGACGAAGCCGTCGAACTCCGGCTGCGACATCTTCGTGAGGGCCACGCCCATGTCTTCCAGCCGCTTCACGATGTCGGGGCGCGCCAGCACTTCGGCCGTGGCGCGATGCACCTTGTCCACGACGTCCTTCGGGGTGCCGGCGGGCGCGGAGATGCCCAGGAAGTTCTCGGCCAGCAGCTTCGGATAGCCGGCCTCGGCCACGGTCGGGATCTCTGGCGCCAGCGCCATACGGGCGCGCGAGGTGACGGCCAGGCCACGCAGCTTGCCGTCCTTGATGTAGGGCACGTTCTGCGTGAGCGTGTCGATGGCGAACTGCAGAGTGCCACCCAGCAGGTCGGTGTGCATCGGGCCGGAGCCGCGGTAGGGCACGTGCTCCATGTTCAGGCCGTACTCCTTCTTGAACAGTTCGCCGACGATGTGGCCGATGGAGCCCACGCCGCCCGAGCCGTAGTTCACCGGCTTGGTCTGCGCCTTGATCCACGCCACCAGTTCGCCCACGGTCTTCGACGGCACCGCGGGATGGACCACGAACACGTTCGGCACGGCGCCGATGTAGGCCGTGTGCACGAAGCTCTTCACCGGGTCGTAGGTGGGCTGCGCCAGCATGAAGGGCGAGATGCTGATCGGCGCGGTGTTCGACAGCAGCAGGGTGTAGCCATCGGCCGCGGCCTTGGCCACGTCCGCGCCGCCGATGGTGCCGCCTGCGCCCGGCTTGTTGTCCACGATCACCGGCTGGCCCAGCTTCTCCTGCAGGCCCGGCTGCAGCAGCCGCGCGACGATGTCCGAGGAGCCACCGGCCGCGAAGGTCACCACCACGCGGATTGGTTTCTGCGGCCAGGCCTGGGCGCGGGCGGGCAGAGCAAGCGGCGCGAGTGCCGAGGCACCGGCGGCCGACAGCAGGGTACGGCGGGAGATCATGGCGGGGGTCCTTTCAGGGGGCAGAGGTGGATTCGGTGGGGGCGGCGGCCAGGCGGCGCAAGCGGCCACGCATCACTTGGCAGACCTGGTCGAGCGCGGTGCGCCACTCGTCCTGGGGCGTCTGGTGCAGACGACGCTCAGCCTCGGCGAACACGCTGTCCAGCGTCTCGTGCAGGGCCAGGGCGATGATGAGCGGGAAGCCGAAGCGCTCGCGGTAGGCGCTGTTCATGCGGGCCAGGTGCTGCAGGCGATCACGGCTGAGGGCCAGGAGGCCGAGCCGGCCCTGCTCGCCGGTGGATTCGGCCGTCATGGCGCCGGCCTGGGCCTCGCGGCCGGCCAGCTCGGGGTGGCCTTGCAGCAGACGCAGCTGCGCCTCCCGCGGTGCGGCGAGGATGGCCCGGGCCATGGCGTCGGCCAGCGCGTCGACATCGGCGAAGGGGCGGTGCCCCCAGGCCGCGCGGGCGACCCAGGGCGCATGTTCCACCGCGCCGCCCAGCCGGGCGACGAAACCCTCTTCGGTGCCGGCCTGCAGGGCGGCCAGCCAGTCGATGGCGGGGATGTCGACGGCGGCGGGCGCTTTGGCGGTTGCAGAAGGCATGCTCGGCAGTCTGGGCCTCGCCTGCATTGCTGTCCATCGCATAATTTGCCACGCCTCATTCGCAGAAAGGCAATGCAACATGGCCACCTCCAG
>NZ_JAYRZR010000172.1:0-2792 GCF_041916345.1 Ramlibacter sp. | reverse complement strand
CTACCGCTCCACCACCAGCCTACGAAAAGCCAACCACTGCTGTTCCTTGTAGGCTGGGGTGGAGCGATAGCGCAACCCCAGCGTTCCACTCAACGCTGCGTGTACGTGTAGCCCATCACCCGCCACCGTCCATCCGTATCCAGCGTGGTCGTGACCACCTCGTTCACCGTCATCTTGTCGAAGCGGCTGACGAAATTGACGCTCACGTAGTGGCCGTCGGGGCGGCCGGGCATGGTGGTCTTGTAGATCGTCTCGGCGGGCTCGCGCTCCTTCAGCACGCCGAAGGGCTCGCGCACCTTCGGGATCGCGTCCATCCAGTTGCCCAGCGGCACGGTCTGGCGGAAGGCGCTGGCGGAGCTGTCCCACGCGGTGCCCCAGTCGCGGCGGTCCAGCAGGCCCAGCCAGCCCAGGGCGGCCATGCGGCCTGCGGTTTCCTTTTCGGTATCGGCCTTGGCGCCGGGCTGCGCGGCCGGCGCGGGCGCAGGGGCTGCGGCAGGGGCCGGCGCGGCCGGCCGCGGCGCAATGCCGGTAGAGGGCTTCAGTTGCGCGTGCGCCGTGGCGGCCAGGCCGGTGGCCAGGGTCAGCAGGGCGAGGCGGGCGATTCGGGTCATGCGCAGTCCGGTGTTCACGATGAGTGGCGGAGTGTAGTGGCCGCCCTCGGGTTCCGATCTTTACCCGCCGTTACTGGATCGAATTACAGTATCGGGATCATGCGCCAAGACGTCCTGGAAGCCCTCAACCCGCAGCAGCGTGCCGCGGCCACCCACGGCACGGGGGACACGGCCGATGACCGCAGGGCGCTGCTGGTCATCGCGGGCGCGGGCACCGGCAAGACCAGCACGCTGGCGCACCGGGTGGCACACCTGATCCGCGAGGGGGCCGATCCGCAGCGGATGCTGCTGCTCACCTTCAGCCGCCGCGCCGCGCAGGAGATGGAGCGCCGCGTGGGCACGGTGATGCAGCAGGCCCTGGGCACCGCGGCCGTGCCGCCCGCGCTGCCGTGGAGCGGCACCTTCCACGCCATCGGCGCGCGCATCCTGCGCGAGTTCGCGCCCCGCATCGGCCTGGACGAGCAGTTCACCCTGCACGACCGCGGCGACTCCGAGGACCTCATGGGCCTGGTGCGGCACGAGATCGGCCTCACCGAAGGCCGGCAGCGCTTTCCGCTCAAGGGCACCTGCATGGCCATCTACTCGCGGGTGCGCAACACCTGCGAGCCGATCGACCGCGTGCTGGCCCAGGCCTTCCCGTGGTGCGCGCAGTGGGAAGACGCGCTCAAGCGCCTGTATGGCGCCTATGAAGAGGCCAAGCAGCAGCAGAACGTGCTGGACTACGACGACCTGCTGGCCTTCTGGGCCGACCTGATGGAGGAGCCTTCGCTCGCGGCCGAACTGGGCGAGCGCTTCGACCACGTGCTGGTGGACGAATACCAGGACACGAATCGCCTGCAGGGCCGCATCCTGCAGCGGCTCAAGCCCGATGGCGCGGGCGTCACCGTGGTGGGCGACGACGCGCAGAGCATCTACAGCTTCCGCGGGGCCACGGTACGCAACATCCTCGACTTTCCGCACCACTACGGCACGCCCGCGCGCGTGGTGGCGCTAGAGCGCAACTACCGCAGCACCCAGCCCATCCTGGACGCGAGCAACGCCGTGATCGCCGCCGCGCGTGAGCGGCATGCCAAGCAGCTCTTCACCGACCGTGCCTCGTCACGCCGGCCGCGCATCGTGCTCGTGCCCGATGAGGCGCAGGAGGCTCGCTGGGTGGCGGACGAGGTGCTGCGCGCGCGCGAGGCCGGCATGCCGCTCAAGCAGCAGGCGGTGCTGTTCCGCACCAGCCATCACAGCGCCGCGGTTGAGCTGGAGCTGGCCCGCCGCGACATCCCCTACCTCAAGTTCGGCGGCCTCAAGTTCCTGGAGGCGGCGCACGTGAAGGATCTGCTGGCCGTGCTGCGCTTCGCGCACAACCCGCGCGGCCGCATGGCGGGCTTCCGCGCCGCGCAGCTGGTGCCCGGCATCGGTGCGGCCACCTCCACGCGGTTGCTCGATGCACTGGCCGACGCGGCAGATCCGCGCGCGGCGCTGCAGGGCTTCCAGCCGCCGGGCGCCGCCCGCGAGGAGTGGGCGGCCTTCGCTGAACTGCAGGCCCGCCTGTCGGACCCGGCCATCACCTGGCCGGCGGACATCGAGCTGGCCCGCACCTGGTACCTGCCGCAGCTCGAACGCCTGCACGACGCCGCGCCCATGCGCCGCGCCGATCTCGACCAGCTCGTGCGGCTGGCTGCCGGCTACCCCACGCGCGAGCGCTTCCTCACCGAACTCACGCTCGATCCGCCCGAGGCCACCAGTGACCAGAGCGGCCCGCCGCACCGCGACGAGGACTACCTCATCCTCTCCACCATCCACAGCGCCAAGGGGCAGGAGTGGAAGGCCGTGCACGTGCTGCACGTGGTGGATGGCTGCCTGCCGAGTGACCTGGCCACCGGCACCACCGAAGACATCGAGGAAGAGCGCCGCCTGCTCTACGTGGCCATGACGCGCGCGAAGGAAGACCTGAACCTGCTGGTGCCGCAGCGCTTCTACGTCACGCAGCAGCAGGGCGGCGGTGACCGCCATCTCTACGCCGCGCGCACGCGCTTCATCACCGAGGCCATGCTGCCCCACTTCGAGCAGGTCACCTGGCCGGTGGTGGCGGGGCAGGCCCCGATGGCGGCGCGGCCGCAGGCGCCGGTGATGCAGGTGCGCGACCGGGCGCGCGCCGCCTGGAAGTAGCGGCGCCGGGCAGCCTTAGCT
>NZ_JAYRZR010000171.1:0-2817 GCF_041916345.1 Ramlibacter sp. | reverse complement strand
TCAGGCCGTCGGCGCCCTTCTCGATGGCCTTGTGGGCGAACTTGTTGTTGATGATGTCGTGCAGCACCACGCCGCCGTAGCTGTGCGCGGCGGCGTTGATGTCCTCGCGCGCGCCCAGGGAGGTGATGTAGATCGGCACCTTGTACTTGACGCACATCTCCATGTCGCTTTCCAGCCGGTCATTGCTCTTGTGCACGATCTGGTTGATGGCGAAGGGGGCGGCAGGCCGGTCGGGGTTGGCACGGTTGTAGGCGGCCAGCGTCTCGGTGATCTCATGCAGCCATTCGTCGAGCTGCGAGGCGGGCCGCGCGTTCAGCGCCGGCATGGAGCCGACGATGCCGGCCTGGCACTGCGCGATCACCAGCTTGGGGTTGCTGATGATGAACAGCGGCGAGCCGATCACGGGCAGTTGCAGATTGCGCAGCGCCGGGGGAAGCTTGGACATGAGGTCTCCTATGGGGGGATCAGGATGGCGTAGGCTGGTGGTGACCGAAGGGAACCCCAGCGGTTCGGGGACAGCTGGGGTTGCACCCCAGCCTACGAGGCTGCGAGGCGATCAGAAGGCTTCCAGCGCCAACTCGGTCACGCTCTCCGCGCCTTCGACGATGGCGTCACGCAGGCCCGGCGCACGCGCCAGGATGTGCTCGGCATAGAAGCGCGCGGTGGCGATCTTGGCGCGCATGAACTCGGCGTCCTCGCCAGCGGCGAGCTGGTCTTCGGCCACCAGCAGCGCGCGTGCGAGCTGCCAGCCCGCCACCAGGTTGCCGGCCAGCATGAGGTAGGGGACCGATCCGGCGAAGGCCGCATTGGGCGCCTGCTTCGTGCTGCCGGCGATGAAGTCCACCGCTTCGATGAAGGCCTGGCGGGCCGCGGCCAGGCGCTTGCCCATGGCACGCGCCGCCACGCTGTCACGCTGGGCGAGCGCCGCCTCGGTCTTGGCGATCTGCGCCGCGATGGCCTTGGCCGTCTGGCCGCCATCCCGTGCCGTCTTGCGGCCCACCAGGTCATTCGCCTGGATCGCCGTGGTGCCTTCGTAGATGGTCAGGATCTTGGCGTCGCGGTAGTGCTGCGCGGCGCCCGTCTCCTCGATGAAGCCCATGCCGCCGTGCACCTGCACGCCGAGCGAGGTGACCTCCAGGCTCATCTCGGTGCTGTAGCCCTTGACCAGCGGCACCAGGAACTCATAGAAGGCCTGGTTCTCCTTGCGGATGGCGGCGTCGGGGTGGTGATGCGCGGCGTCGTAGGCGGCAGCGGCCACGCTGGCCATGGCACGGCAGCCCTCGGTGAAGGCGCGCATGGTCATCAGCATGCGGCGCACGTCGGGGTGATGGATGATGGGCGCCGGGCCGTTCAGCGAGCCGTCCACCGGGCGCGACTGCACGCGGTCCCGCGCGTACTGCACCGCCTTCTGGTAGGCCCGCTCGGCCACCGCGATGCCCTGCACGCCCACCGCGTAGCGGGCCGCGTTCATCATGATGAACATGTACTCCAGGCCGCGGTTCTCCTGGCCCACGAGATAGCCCGTGGCCCCGCCATGGTCGCCGTACTGCAGCACCGCGGTGGGCGAAGCCTTGATGCCCAGCTTGTGCTCGATGCTCACGCAGTGCACGTCGTTGCGCGCGCCCAGGGAGCCGTCCTCGTTGACCAGGAACTTGGGCACCACGAACAGGCTGATGCCCTTCACGCCCTCGGGCGCGCCGGGGATGCGCGCGAGCACCAGGTGGACGATGTTGTCCGCCATGTCGTGCTCACCGTAGGTGATGAAGATCTTGGTGCCGAACACCTTGTAGGTGCCGTCGGGCTGCGGCTCGGCGCGGCTGCGCACCATGGCGAGATCACTGCCGGCCTGCGGCTCGGTCAGGTTCATGGTGCCGGTCCACTCGCCGCTCACCAGCTTGTGCAGGTAGGTCGCCTTCAGGTCATCGGAGCCGGCCGTCAGCAGCGCCTCGATGGCGCCATCGGTCAGCAGCGGGCACAGCGCGAAGCTGAGGTTGGCGGAGTTGAGCATCTCGCCGCAGGCCGCGCCGATGGCCTTGGGCAGGCCCTGGCCGCCGAAATCCACCGGATGCTGCAGGCCTTGCCAGCCACCCTCGGCGTACTGCCGGTAGGCGTCGCTGAAGCCCGGCGTGGTGGTGACCTGCCCGTCCTTCCAGCTGGAGGGATTCTTGTCGCCCGGCACGTTCAGCGGCGCGACCACGCCCTCGTTGAACTTGGCACATTCCTCCAGCACCGCCTGCGCCGTCTCGAAGCCGGCTTCCTCGAAACCCGGCATCTGGGCGATCTGGTCGATGCCGGCCAGATGGCGGATGTTGAACAGCATGTCCTTGAGGGGGGCGGCGTAGGTCATGGGACGAAGGGGCGGTTGTGGATGGGGGAAAAAGGAGGGGCGGGAGAGCTGGGGTTCCCTTCGGTCACCGCCAGCCTACGGCGCCCTGACAGGCTCGTAGGCTGGGGTGGAGCGCAGCGCAACCCCAGCGGTCACAGCGCTCGGGCGCCTCAGAGCTTCTCGATCAGCTCCGGCACGGCCGTGAACAGATCCGCCTCCAGCCCGTAGTCGGCCACGCTGAAGATCGGCGCTTCCGGATCCTTGTTGATCGCCACGATCACCTTGGAATCCTTCATGCCGGCCAGGTGCTGGATGGCGCCGGAGATGCCGCAGGCCACGTACAGCTGCGGCGCGACGATCTTGCCCGTCTGCCCCACCTGCCAGTCGTTGGGCGCGTAGCCCGCGTCCACCGCGGCGCGGCTGGCGCCCAGGGCAGCGCCCAGCTTGTCGGCCAGGGGTGTGAGCACCTCGTTGAATTTCTCGCTGGAACC
>NZ_JAYRZR010000170.1:0-2857 GCF_041916345.1 Ramlibacter sp. | reverse complement strand
CGCCGGCCGCTTCGATGGCCGCCGCCGCCTGCTGCTTGGTGCCGGGCGACGCGGAATTGAGGTCCAGAAACACCGTGCCGGCGCGGATGTGGCGCGCGGCCTCCTGGGCCACGGCCAGGGTGTTGGAGGCCGTCACCGCCGAGATCACCAGGTCCGAGGCCGCGCACAGCGTGGCCATGGATGCATGGGCCGTCACGCCCTGGCGCGCCGCATGGGCCAGCTCGGCGTCGCGCGTGGCGCTTGCCGCAAACTTCAGGTCCCAGGCGCCCACGGCGGCCACGCCGTTCTGGCCACGCAGGCCGGCGCTGAATATCCGGCCCACCTCGCCGTGGCCCACCAGGCCGATGCGTTCGATCTTCATGCCAGCGCTACCCCACGTACTTCACCAGCCACAGCGAGATCGGCGGGAATGCCAGCAGCAAGACAGTACGCAGCACATCGCTCACCAGGAACGGCATCACGCCCTTGTAGCTCTCGCCGATCGGCACGTCCTTGGCCATGCCGTTGACCACGTACACATTCAGCCCCACCGGCGGCGCCAGCAGGCCAAAGCCCACGGTCATCAGCACCATGATGCCGAACCAGATCGCGACCGACTCCTTGGGCAGACCGAAGTCCAGCCCCATCACCACCGGGAAAAAGATCGGAATGGTCAGCAGGATCATGGACAGCTCGTCCATCACCGCGCCCAGCACCACGTAAAACAGCAGGATGCCCGACACCACCAGCACCGGCGCGATCTTCCAGCCCTGGATCACGCTGGCCAGCTGCGCGGGCACCTGGGTCAGGGCCAGCGCGGCGTTCATCATGTCCGCGCCGATGAAGATCAGGAAGATCATGGCGCTGGCCGCCGCGGTGGCATAGAAGCAGTGCGCGATCTTCTTCAGCGTGAGCTCGCGGCGCAGCAGCGCGGCCACGAAGGTGGCCGCCGCGCCCACGCCCGCGCCCTCGGTGGGCGTGAACAGGCCGCCGTAGATGCCGCCGAACACGATGAGGAAGATGATGGCGATCGGCGCCACCGCCATCACGCCGGCCAGCGTCATGCGCGGGCGGTCGTCGTCATGCTCGGGCGCGTGGCCGGGGAACAGCCGCACGTAAACAGCAATGGCAATCAGGTAGCCGCACATGGCGATCAGGCCGGGGATGGTGGCCGCCGCGAACAGCTTGGCGATGTTCTGCTCGGTGAGGATGGCGTAGATCACCAGCGGCACCGACGGCGGGATCAGGATGCCCAGCGTGCCGCCGGCGGCCAGCGTGCCGGTGGCCAGCCGGCCCGAATAGCCGTGGCGCTTCATCTCGGGCAGCGCCACGGACGTGATAGTGGCCGCCGTGGCAATGGACGAGCCGCAGATGGCGCCAAACGCCGCGCTGGCCATCACCGCGGCCATGGCCAGGCCGCCGCGAAATCGCGCCATGATCACGCTGGCGAACTGGAACAGCGCCTTGGAGATGCCGCCCTGCGTGGCAAAGTTGCCCATCAGGATGAACAGCGGTATGACGGACAGGTCATAGCTGGCAAAGCGCGCGTAAGCCAGCCCATTGAGGTTGTTCAGGAACGGCGCCGGGCCCACCTGGTACAGGTAGCCGAACACGCCGGCCACGAACATCGCAATGGCAATCGGCACGCGCGCGGCCATCAGCACCAGCATGCAGGCAAAGATCAGGCCCGCCAAAGTCAATGCGCTCATTGGCCCTTCTCCGCAAAGTCACCGCGGGCGGTCTGCACCAGCGCAATCACGGCCGTCAGCACCATGGGCGGCACCATGGCCGAATAGACGATCCATTCCGGAAAGCCCAGCATCATGGTCGTCGAATTGGAGCGGAAGGCGCTGATGCCGCCCACCGCCGTGCGCCAGGCCAGCAGCAGCATGATGGCGCCCAGCATCAGGGCGCCAAAACGGTCCAGCAGCGCGTTCGTCCGGACGGAGGCGCGCGCGGTGAAGAAATCCACGATGATGTTTTCGCGCCGCAGCTGGCACCAGGGCAGGAACAGCGCCACCGCCGCGCCGGCGGCCGCCGCCGTCAGCTCGTAGTCCCCCACCAGCGTGACGCCGATGGTGTTGCGCCCGATCAGGCTGGCACAGGTCACAAGGGTAATGGCCGTGAGGATCACGCCCGCCAGGACGGCGCAGAGCCTGGCCAGAAAGGAAAGGGTTTTCAATTCATCACCGCTTTAGTTGTTGGGATAGGGGTGAAGCCCCCCGCAGCGCCGGCTGGCGCTGGGGCGGATTATCGTCGCAGCGCCGCCGCCTGAAAGATCACTTCTGGTATTTGGCGATCAGCGCGCGGGCCTCGGACACCAGTTTGGCGCCGTCGATGTTCTTGCCCTTCATTTCGGCGATCCAGTCGGTCTCCACCGAGGAGGCGGTGCGGCGCCAGCGCTGCGTCTCGGCCACGTCCAGTGCCACGATGTTGTTGCCGGCCTTCACGGCAATCTCGCGCCCGGCCTTGTCGCCGTCGTCCATCGCGCGGCCAAACATGGCGGCGGTCTCGATGCCCGAATTGGCGTCAATCACTTTCTTCAGGTCAGCCGGCAGCTTTTCATAGGCCGCCTTGTTCATCGAGAAGGCAAAGGTCTGGGTGTACAGGCCTTCCTTGCCGGCAAAGGTGGTGTGGTTCTTGACCAGCTCGCTGACCTTGAGCGCGGGCGTCACCTCCCAGGGGATGGTGGTGCCTTCGATCACGCCCTTGGACAGCGCGTCGGTCACCGCCGGCACGGGCATGCCCACCGGCGTGGCGCCCAGCTTGGTCAGCATGTTGCTGATCACGCGCGAGCCGCCACGGATCTTCATGCCGCGCAGGCTTTCCAGGCCGGTCACGGGCGTCTTGGTGTGGAACAGGCCGGGGCCATGGGTGT
>NZ_JAYRZR010000169.1:0-2930 GCF_041916345.1 Ramlibacter sp. | reverse complement strand
CTCTCGGCGCTGCTGCGCACCAGCTTCGAGATCTCCACCACCCGCAAGGACGGCCCGAAGAACTCGCTGCCCCTGCACCGCGCCGTGCTCGACGCCGTGATCGCGAAGGACCCCACGCGCGCCGAGCGCGCCATCCTCGTGCTCATCGACGGCGCCCGCGAAGACATCGAGACGGTGCTGGCCAGCCGCCGCCGCCTGCCCAACCTGGACACGCCGGCGCCGCTGCTGCGGGTGGCCTGAGACGACCGCGCACATGGACAAGGCCATCGACTGGTTCTTCAAGGGGCTCGAGTTCCTGGTCGTCGCCTGCCTGGTGGCCATGGTGTTCATGGTGTTCGGCAACGTGGTGCTGCGCTACGGCTTCAACAGCGGCATCCTGATCTCCGAGGAGATGTCGCGCTACTGCTTCATCTGGCTCACCTACATCGGCGCCATGATCGCCATGCGCGAGCGCGGGCACCTGGGCGTGGACACGCTGGTCAAGCACCTGCCGCGCGTGGGCAAGCAGATCTGCCTGTTCCTGAGCGAATCGCTCATGCTGTTCGTGAACGTGCTGTTCCTGGTCGGCACCTGGAAGATGCATGGCCTGCAGGTCACCAACGTGTCGCCGGTCGTGGGCATCTCCATGATCTGGGTCTACGGCATCGGCTACGTGGTGGCGGTGGTGATGGCGCTGTTCAACCTCTCGGTGCTGTGGCGCCTGTGCACCGGCCAGCTGTCGGAAGACGAACTGGTGCAGGTCGTCGAATCCGAGGATCTGCCGCATGAGGCCGCCGGCCAGGGAGCGCGCCCGTGACCGTGACCGTGTTCGTGGGCAGCCTGCTGGCCGCCATGGCCCTGGGCATGCCGATCGCCTACGCGCTGCTGGTGTGCGGCGTGGCGCTGATGGGCTTCATGGCCGCCACCGGCGCGCTGCCGGCGTTCGACTCGCAGATCCTCGCGCAGCGCTTCGTCGACGGCGCCGACAACTTCCCGCTGCTGGCCGTGCCCTTCTTCCTGCTGGCCGGCGAGTTCATGAACGCGGGCGGCCTCTCGCGCCGCATCGTCAACCTGGCCATGGCCTGGGTGGGGCACTTCCGCGGCGGCCTGGGCTACGTGGCCGTGCTGGCGGCGGTGATCATGGCTTCGCTCTCCGGCTCCGCCGTGGCAGACACGGCGGCGCTGTCGGCGCTGCTGATCCCGATGATGCGCCAGGCCGGCTACCAGGTGAACCGCTCCGCCGGCCTCATCGCCGCCGGCGGCATCATCGCGCCCATCATCCCGCCTTCCATCGGCATGATCATCTTCGGCGTGGCGGGCAACGTCTCCATCACCAAGCTGTTCCTCGCCGGCATCGTGCCCGGCATCCTGATGGGCGTGGCCATCGGCCTCACCTGGTGGTGGCTGGCCCGGCGCGAGAACGTGCAGCCGGCGCCGCGGCTGCCCATGGCGGAGCGGCTGCGCATCACCGGGCAGGGCACGCTGGCGCTGGCGCTGCCGGTGCTCATTCTCGGCGGCATGAAGTTCGGCGTGTTCACGCCGACCGAGGCCGCCGTGGTCGCCGCGGTGTACAGCTTCGTCGTCGGCCTGTTCATCTACCGCGAGCTGAAGTGGCGCGACCTGTACGGCCTGATCCTCGCCGCGGGCAAGACCACCTCGGTCGTGATGTTCCTGGTCGCCGCCGCCATGGTGAGCGCGTGGCTCATCACGGTGGCCAACATCCCCACCGAGGTGGCGAAGATGCTCGCCCCCTTCATGGACAACAAGACGCTGCTCATGCTGGTGATCATGGTGATCATCATCGTCGTGGGCACCGCGCTCGACTTCACGCCCACCGTGCTGATCCTCACGCCGGTGCTGATGCCGGTGATCAAGCAGGCCGGCATCGACCCCGTGTACTTCGGCGTGCTGTTCATCATGAACAACGCCATCGGCCTGATCACGCCGCCGGTGGGCACTGTGCTCAACGTCGTCTGCGGCGTGGCGCGCATCTCGCTCGACGACGCGTTCAAGGGCGTGATGCCGTTCTTCCTGGCACAGCTTGCGGTGCTGTTCGGCCTGGTGCTGTTCCCGGACATCGTGCTCGTGCCCCTCAAGTTCCTCATGAAGTGACCCCGCCGCCTCAACCCACCCCTAGGAGACAAACCATGATCAAGCGACGCACCCTCGTCACCCTCGCCGCCGGCCTGACCCTGGCCGCGGCGCCCGCCTTTGCGCAGTTCCAGGACCGCACCATCAAGTTCACCAACGGCGTGAACGAGGACCACCCGGTGGGCGTGGGCGTGAAGAAGATGCAGGAGATCCTGGCCGCCAAGACCGGCGGCAAGCTCAAGATCCAGGCCTTCTGGGGCGGCGCGGCCGGCGGCGACCTGCCGGCCACGCAGGCGCTGCGCGCCGGCACGCAGGAGATGGTGTGCACCTCGTCCTCACCCCTGGTGGGCATCGTGAAGGAACTGGGTGTGTTCGACCTGCCGTTCCTGTTCGCCAACGAGAAGGAGGCCGATGCGGTGCTCGACGGCCCCGCCGGCGCCTACTTCAACAAGAAGCTCGAAGAAGCGGGCCTGGTCAACCTGGCCTACTGGGAGAACGGCTTCCGCAACCTCACCAACAGCCGCAAGCCGGTGGCCAAGGTGGAGGACTTCGACGGCATCAAGCTGCGCGTGATGCAGAACAACATCTTCCTGGACACCTTCCGCACGCTGGGCACCAATGCCGTGCCCATGGCCTTCGGCGAGGTGTTCACCGCGCTGGAGACCAAGACGATCGACGGCCAGGAGAACCCCTTCGTCACCATCGAGACGTCGAAGTTCAACGAGGTGCAGAAGTACCTGTCGGTCACCCGCCACGCCTACACGCCGTTCCTGGTGCTGTACAGCAAGAAGCTGTGGGACCAGCTCTCCCCGCAGGAGCAGGCCGTGCTGCGCGAGGCGGCGATGGAGGGCCAGAAGGTG
>NZ_JAYRZR010000168.1:0-3163 GCF_041916345.1 Ramlibacter sp. | reverse complement strand
AGGAGCCCTCCAAGTCCGGCAACTCCGCCGCCGACATCGCCGCCGGCATGTATGCCTTCACCAGCATCCTCTCGGCGCTCATGCTGCGCCAGCGCACCGGCGAGGGCAGCCACATCGACGTCTCGATGCTGGAGAGCCTGACCGAGTGGATGGGTTACCCGCTGTACTACGCCTTCGACGGCGCGCCGCCGCCACCGCGCACCGCGGCCTCGCACGCCAGCATCTACCCGTACGGGCCGTTTGCCGCCGGTGATGGCGGCACGGTGATGCTGGGTCTGCAGAACGAGCGCGAGTGGAAGGTCTTCTGCGACCAGGTGCTGCGCGACCCGGCGCTGGCCACCGATCCGCGCTTCGACACCAACGCGCGGCGCAGCGAGCATCGCGCCGAGCTGAAGGCGCTGATTCTCGAAGCGTTCGCGAAGCTGGCCACGCAGGAGGTGATCGACCGGCTGGACGCCGCCCAGATCGCCAACGCGCGCATGAACGACATGGCCGGCGTGTGGGCGCATCCGCAACTGCGCGCACGCGAGCGGTGGCAGCAGGTGGGCACGCCCGCCGGTCCGGTGCCAGCGCTGCTGCCGCCCGGCCGCAACAACCGGTTCGACTACCGCATGGACGCCATCCCCGCCGTGGGCGAGCACACCGAGGCGATCCTGCGCGAGCTGGGTCGCGATGCCGAGGCGATCGCCGCGCTGCGCGCGTCCGGCGCGGTGTAGCAGCCCCGTCGTCCCCGCGCAGGCGGGGACCCAGGAAGTCTCTGCTCGCCACCACCTCCTGGATTCCCGCCTGCGCGGGAATGACGGGAACCCCCAGGAACAGACCCCCATGACCACCCCTACCGCGACCCTCGCCGCCTTTGCTGCCGACCTGCAGTTCGACGACATCCCCGCCCCCGTGATCCGCAAGACCGAGGACCTGCTGGTCGACTGGTTCGGCTCCGTCGTGGCGGGCCACGGCTCGCGGCCGGTGGCCAGCATCACCCGCTTCGCACTGGCCAACGGCCCCGACCAGGGCCCCAGCGAAGTGATCAACGAACGCCGCACCAGCAGCCCCTACCTGGCCGCCATGGCCAACGCCGCGGCCTCGCACGTGGCGGAGCAGGACGACGTGCACAATGGCTCGGTGTTCCATCCGGCCACGGTGGTGTTCCCGGCGGCGCTGGCCATGGCCCAGCAGATCGGTGCGAGCGGGCGTGACCTGCTCACGGCGGCCGTGGCGGGTTACGAAGTCGGCATCCGCGTGGGCGAGTACCTGGGCCGGCCGCACTACCGCATCTTCCACACCACGGGCACGGCGGGCACGCTGGCGGCTGCAGCGGCTGCAGGCCGGCTGCTGCGCCTCGATGCCGGGCAGATGCAGCACGCGCTGGGCTCCGCGGGCACCACCGCCGCGGGCCTGTGGGAGTTCCTGCGCACCGCGGCCGACAGCAAGCAGCTGCATACGGCCCACGCTGCCGGTGCCGGGCTGATGGCGGCCTGCCTGGCGCAGGACGGCTTCACGGGCGCGGCGCAGATCCTGGAGGGGCCGCAGGGCATGGCGGCGGGCATGACGACCGGTGCCGATGCCGCGCGACTGACGGATCGCCTGGGCACGCGCTGGGCCACGGCAGAGACCTCGTTCAAGTACCACGCCAGCTGTCGCCACACGCATCCCGCGGCCGACGCGCTGCTGCAGGTGATGCAGGCGCACGGCCTGAAGCCCGACGACTTGGCCGAGGTCATCACCCATGTGCACCAGGGCGCCATCGACGTGCTGGGGCCGGTGGTCAATCCGGCCACGGTGCACCAGAGCAAGTTCTCCATGGGCACCGTGCTGGCCCTGGTGGCGCAGTTCGGCCACGCGGGCCTGTCGGAGTTCGACGCCCACTTCGTGAGCGCGGCCACGCAGGCCTTCCGCGACAAGGTGCGCATGGTGCTCGACGACGAGGTGGATGCGGCCTATCCGGTGCGCTGGATCGGCAAGGTCACGGTGAAGTGCGTGGACGGCCGGGTGCTGCACGGCCGCGTGGACGAGCCCAAGGGCGACCCGGGCAACACCTTGAGCCGCGAGGAGATTACCGCCAAGGCGATGCGGCTGGCGGCGTACAGCGGCGGGGCGGGCGAGGCCGAGATGGCGGTGGCCATCCAGCGCCTGTGGGCCATCGCCGAAGCGCCGCGCGCAGGCGCCTTGCTCGGCGCGTGAGGCCGGCTGAGGGTCATGCGGCAGAATCCCGCCCCATGGCCCTGCACTTCGACCTGGTGGATCTGCGCCTGCTCGTGCGCGTGGCCGAAGCCAACAGCCTGACCAGGGGCGCGGAGGCATCGCACCTCTCGCTGCCGGCGGCCAGCACGCGCATCAAGAACCTGGAAGAGAGCATCGGCACGCGCCTGTTCTGGCGCAACAGCCAGGGCGTCACGCTCACGCCGCCGGGCCAGGCCTTCGTGCACCACGCGCGCATGGTGCTGGGGCAGATCGAGCATCTGCGCGGCGACCTGCAGGAGTACACGCGCGGCGTCAAGGGCCACCTGCGCGTGTACGCCAACACCACGGCGCTGAGCGAATTCCTGCCGCCGGTGCTGGGGGCCTACCTGCGCACGCACCCGGACGTGAACATCGACCTGCGCGAGCGCCTGTCCAACGACATCATCCGCGCCGTCACCGAGGGGCAGACGGACATCGGCATCGTCGCTGGCACGGTGCGCACCGAGAACCTGGAGACGCTGCCCTACCGGCAGGACCGGCTGGTGCTGGTCGTCCCGCCCGGCCATGCGCTGGCCGATGAGCCTTCGGTGGCCTTCGAGCACACGCTGGACGAACACCACGTGGGCCTGCACGAGGCGAGTGCGCTGCACGGCTTCCTGCGGCAGGTGTGCGAGCGGCTCTCGCGCACGCTGCAGCTGCGCATCCAGGTCAGCAGCTTCGAGGCCGCGTGCCGCATGATCGAGGCCGGCGTGGGCATTGGCGTGCTGCCCGACTCCGCGGCGCGGCGCCATGCGCAGCACATGGCTATCCGCATCGTGGCGCTGCAGGACGCGTGGTCGCTGCGCTCGCTGCAGATCTGCGTGCGCAGCTTCGAGGGCCTGCCCGTGTTCGCGCGTGACCTGGTGGCCCTGCTCACGCAGGACGCTGAGCAGTCCGAGGCCGCTCAGGCCGACGCAGCGCCGCGATAGCGGAAGGTGCCCAT
>NZ_JAYRZR010000167.1:0-3227 GCF_041916345.1 Ramlibacter sp. | reverse complement strand
CCGCCGGCCCGCGCCCGCGCCGAGGCCCTGGCGCGCGAGGTGATGGCGCTCTACACCTGCGGCCCGGCCGGCGGCGGCGGCGTGCGCACCAGCGTCACGCCGCGCCTGGCCAGCGATTCCTGCTATGTGCCGCGCGCGTGGCTGCGGCCGGGCTGGAGGTTCGTGCCATGACCACGGTCGCCCTGCGCGAACTGGCCCACGCCCGCACCGGCGACAAGGGCAATCGCTCCTGCATCAGCGTCATCGCCTACGATCCGGCGCATTGGCCTTTGCTGGTGGCGCAGGTGACCGAGGCGCGGGTGGCCGCGCTGTTCGCGCACCGCCAGCCCACGGCGGTGAAGCGCTACCTGCTGCCGCAGTTGCAGGCCCTGAATTTCGTGCTGGACGACGTGCTGGATGGCGGCGTGAACGGGGCGCTGAACCTCGACGCGCACGGCAAGGCCTTGTCCAGCCTGCTGCTCACCCTGCCGGTGACGCTGGCCGAAACGCCTGCGCCGCCGCCTTAGACTCTCGCCTTTTCGTCAAGACACACAGGAGACCCTGCTCATGCGCATTCCTTCCCGCTGGCTCGCCGTGGCCGCTGCCTCGCTGGCCCTTGCCTCCACGGCCTACGCCCAGGCCTGGCCGACCAAGCAGCCGATCAAGGCCGTGGTGCCCTTCGCCGCCGGCAGCGCGACGGACCAGATCGGCCGCGCCTTCGCCGCCAAGATGCAGGAGACGCTGGGCCAGACCATCGTCATCGACAACAAGCCGGGCGTGAACGGCATGCTGGGCGCCGCCGAGGTGGCCAAGGCCGCGCCCGACGGCTACACCATCCTCATCGGCACCAACAGCACCAACGCGGCGCTGAAGTACCTGATGAAGTCGCTGCCCTACAACCAGGACACCGCGTTCGCGCCGGTGGGCTTCCTGGGCTCGGTGCCGCTGATGGTGGCCGTCAACAACGACGTGCCGGCCAAGACGCTGAAGGAGCTGGTGGACATGGCCAAGGCCAAGCCCGGCCAGGTGAGCGTGGCCAGCGCCAGCACCTCGCAGCTTGTCTCCTCCGCCATGCTCGCCAGCATGGCCGGCGTGTCCTTCAACATGATCCCGTACAAGAGCGGCCCCGCCGCCATGACCGATCTGATCGGCGGCCAGGTGAACGTGTTCACCGCCGATTTCGGCGTGACCGTGCCGCAGCACAAGGCCGGCAAGATCCGCGGCCTGGCCGTCACCGGCAGCAAGCGCAGCGCGGCCGTGCCCGAGCTGCCCACGGTGAACGAGGCACTGGGCCTGAAGGACTACGAGCTGACCGCCTACTTCGCGGTGTTCGTGCCCGCCGGCACGCCGACCGACATCATCAACAAGCTCAACGCCGCCATCAACGCCGCGGCCAACAGCAAGGACCTGCAGGACAAGTTCGCGCCCAACGGCTTCGCCATCGACCCCGGCACGCCCGCGGACCTGGCCGAGCGCAACAAGCAGGAGACGGCCAAGTGGGCGAAGGCGATCAAGGACGCCAAGATCGAACCGCAGTAACACGAATCGCCGTAACACCAAATCCTTCACACCAGGGGCGGCGCCGGCGACGGCGGCCGCCCTTCTTTCTGGCGCCGGCGCGCTAACATCCCCCGCCATGCTTGGCTACGACGACGCTCTCTCCCCCGGCGAACCGCGGGCCCGCCAGGAACCGCTGGAGCGCGCCGCCGCGGTGCAGGTGGGGCTGCTGCAGTTCGCGTGGTCGCGGCTGGACATGCACCTGGGCCTGAGCCTGGGCTGGGCGCGGGGTGAGGGCGCGCCCGCCGCCTCGCGCGAGGCCGGGCTGGGCCTGGACTTCCACGCCAAGCTCGACGCCCTGGCCGCCCTGCTGGCGAAGCAGCCCGAGTCGGAGTGGCGCGAAGGCCTCACCCGCTGGATCGCCCAATGCCGCGCGCTGGAGGTGCTGGCGCCCGGCTTCATGCAGGGCCGCTGGTTGCCGGACGTGCGATCGGGCCGCATCGTGCACCTGTACCTGGCACCGGGTGGGCAGGTGGCGGAACGCTCGCACACGCTGCTGGAACTGAAGGCGCTGGTGGGCGCGCTCGACCAGCAGCGTGCCGACCTGCAGACCCTGCGCTATGCCGCAGGGCAGGAGGCGCGCCGGGCGGCGGCCCGCCGCGCCACGGCCTGAGATGGATCGCGGTCGGTTCGGCGCCTCGGCGGGCCGCGCGCTGCTGGTCTTCGCGGCGGGCATCGCCTCCGCGGCGTGGGCCGCCCCGCCGAAGGACAACGGCCCCTGCCCGGACATCGCGGGCCATTACTGGGTGGACCCTTCAGGCGAGATGTTTGTCGACGCGATCAACGCGCTCGGCCTGGGCCGCGGCCTGTTCCGCGGGGCCGAGGTGCGCTTCGCCTCGCGCGGCGGCACCGGCTATGACCTGTTCGTGAAGCCCGCCAGCGGCTCACCCATGAGCCCGGTCGCGGCCGTGACGCTCATCCACGGCGTGGACTACGTGTGCCGCGACGGCTGGATCGAACTGACGAAGGCCGTGCCGGCCAGCCGCAAGCGGGAGCGCGGCTTCTACGAGGGGACGGCCACCGTTCGCCTGCGCAAGGGCAACCTGAGCGGCCTGGCGCTGGCGGCCCGATTCACGGGCGGGGAGCGCACCACGATCTACCAGTACGACTCCGCGCGCATCAGCGTTCCCCGCATGGGCACCAACGTGCGATCGGAAGGCGCCATCCGCTGGCCTGACATCAGCGAGCCGCCGCCGCCCGTGCCCGTCGAGCGCCAGCCGGAGGCGCCTGAGGCCCCGGCGGTGCTGGAGGCGCGGCGCCGGCTCACCCACCCGATCGTGGGGCCGATCGTCCTGGGACCTTTCTCGGCGCAGGCCGATGGGGTGCAGGCCATCTTCAACGCGTCGCGCAGCGAAGAGGTGGCGATGTTCGAGGAGCGCCTTCGCCAGGCCGGCATCGGCTATGTGGTGAAGCAGCAGCCGGTGTGGAGCAACAGCGGCTGGCGCATGGTCTTCCTGCTGCCACCGCCTGAGAAGGTCGTGCCCTGGCGGCCGACGCGCCTGTGGGTGGAGGCCGAGTTGAAGCGCACGCGCCATCCCTACGCCGACATCGACGAGGTGCGCGCCGACCCGCAGGGCTACGTGGTCTCGCTCACGCTGTCGGGCGACGCGCGCCTGGCGGACGTGGCGCTGCGCACCCGCAAGCTCTCATCCGCGTTCGCCGAGGTCGCGGTGCTGGACGATCCCCTGCCC
>NZ_JAYRZR010000166.1:0-3393 GCF_041916345.1 Ramlibacter sp. | reverse complement strand
GGCGTGAAGTGCATAACGAAGCGCGGATGCTTGGCCAGCCAAGCCTGCACCTCGGGATGACTGTGCGTGGCGTAGTTGTCGACGATCAAGTGAAGCGTGAGGCCCTTGGGCGTCTTGCGGTCGATCGTAAGCGTGGCCCCAAGGCCCTCTTGACGAAGGCCGGTCAGATGTCGACCACGTGCCGCAGCAACGAGAAGCCCACGCGCCAGGTCGTGCTGTCACCCGGGTCGATGCTGGCGGTGCGCTGGTTGATGCGCACGATCACGCCGACAACCGTGTTCAGGTGCTTGTCCTCGAAGGCCACCTTCTCGCCGCAGCGGAAGTCGTTGCGCCCGGCGCGCGGTGCCGGCGGCGGCGCAGGCTCGGGTGCCGGCCGCGGCGCGCCGGCTGCGGGTGGCTCCACCGCCGTGTAGGGGACTGTCCAGGCGCTGCGCGTGGCCTGCTCCTGGATCGTCAGCTGCGTGTCCTTCATCGCCACGACCGTGCCCACGCGCATCTGCCCATCGCGCCAGTCCATGAAGCGCACCGTCTGCCCCATGTGCAGGGCCTTGCGCACCTGCAGGATGCGCCGCGGATCGGCCAGCATGCGCTCGATCACCGAGTTCAGCTGGAACAACTGCAAGTTGCTCGCTTGCTGGAGTAACTCCAGCAGCCGCGCGTCGATGCCGGGGACGTTCATGCCGCCATCTTGCCGCGACCGCCGCGCGCCACCGGCTGCAGCCCGATGTTCCATGGCAGCAGCTCGTCGATGCGGTTGATCGGGTGGTCGGCGATGCGGGTGAAGACTTCGCGCAGGTATGCCTCGGGGTCCAGCCCGTTCAATTTGGCAGTCTCCACCAAGCTGTAGAAGGCCGCTGCCCGCTCGCCCCCGGCGTCCGAACCCATGAACAGGTAGTTCTTGCGGCCCAGGCTCACGCCGCGCAGCGCGCGTTCGGCCGCGTTGTTGTCGATCTCCAGGCGTCCGTCGTCGACGTAGCGTGTCAGCGCCTTCCACCGGCCGAGGCTGTAGCCGATGGCCTGGGCGATCTCCGACTTCGTCGACACCCGCGGCACCAGTTCCTCCAGCCAGGTGCGCAGCGCCTTGAGCAGCGGCCCAGCACGCGCCTGCCGCTGCGCCCGGCGCTCCTCGGGCGGCTGGCCGCGGACCTCGTCCTCGATCGCATAGAGCGCGCGGATGCGGGCAAGCGCTTGGGCCGCCAGGCTGTCGGGGCCGCGCTTGCCGGCGACGAACAGGTCCCACCACTTCCGGCGTGCATGCGCCCAGCAGGCCACCTCCTGCACCTGCCCGGTGGCATACAGCCGCGGCCAGCCCGCGTAGGCATCGGCCTGCAGCGCGCCGCGGAAGCCGCGCAGGTGATCCTGCGGATGCTCGCCGCCGCGATCAGGCGAGTAGGCGAACCAAGCGGCCCGTGGTGACGGGTCGCCGGCGGGCCGGTCGTCGCGCACATAGACCCACAGCCGGCCTGTGCGGGTCTTACCGGCGCCCGGCGCCAGCACCTTCACCGGCGTGTCGTCGCCGTGGACCTTGTCGCTGGCCAGCGCGTGGCGGCGGATGGCCGCCACCAGCGGATCGATCAGCGCGTCGCCCTGGTCCACCCAGCCGCCCAGCGTCGAGCGGTCGAGCTCGACCCCGTCGCGGGCGAAGATGCCGCTCAGGCGGTACAGCGGTTGATGGTCGCAATACTTGCCCACCATCACGTGGGCCAGCAGCGCCGGCCCGGGCAGGCCGCGGCGGATCGGCCGGCTGGGCGCGGCCGCCTGGAACACCCGCTGGCAGCGCACGCAGGCCAGCTTGGGCCGCACGTGGCGCACGACCTTGAAGCGGCCCGGCACGTACTCCAGCTGCTCGGAGACGTCGCGGCCGATCTCGCGCAGCCGGCCGCCACACTCGCCGCAGCCGCAGGGCTGGCCTTGCGCGTCGTGGTGCTCGGGCGTCGTCTCAGGGCGGTGCACATGCGGCTCACGCGGCAGGTGCTCAGGCAGGCTGCGGTCCACCGACTTGTCGTTCGCAGCGCTGCTCGCGGCGGTGTTGGCCGCAGGCGACACCAGCGCTTCGGTCGCCTTCTTCGGCTCGATTCCATCCAGTAGTTCACCTTCCAGCAGGCTGCCTTGCGCGGCTGGCGTGCCGTCGGCGAAGCGCTCGCTGGCGCTGCCGAAGATCATCTGGTTGCGCCTTGCCAGCTGCAGCTTCAACTTCTGCACCACCAGGTGCAGCATCTGGATCTCGGCGTCGCGTGCCTGCACCACCAGGCGCAGAGCATCGACAGAGCCGGCGGCTTGGGCCTGGTCTTCGGGGCGGTGGACGTCGTTGGACACAACACCACTGTGCCCAGCAGCGCTTGGGCTGGGCACCCGGGGGATCACCAAGCCGAGCTCATCCAGTGGTCGGCACCGCCGTCAGGCCATCAAGCTGCGAGCTCGGGGGTGTGCGTGCGCACAGGCATGCGCCAGTCGATGCCCTCCAGCAGCATCGACAGCTGCGCCGGGCTGAGCGCCACGGCCCCGGCTTCGGCCTGCGGCCAGATGAAGCGCCCGCGTTCCAGCCGCTTGGCCAGCAGCATCAGGCCCTGGCCGTCGAACCACAGCACCTTCAGGATGTCGCCGCGCCGGCCACGGAAGACGAACACATGCCCGCAGAACGGGTTGGCCGCCAGCGCGCTCTGCGCGACCGCAGCCAAGCCGTCGAAGCCCTTCCTCATGTCGGTGTGGCCGGCGACGATCCAGACCCGGGTGTTGGCCGGCAGGCCGATCATGCGGCGCCGACCAGCGCCCGCAGCACCGTGCGCAGGCTGGCCTCATCGACGGGGCCGCGAACCCGCACCACCGTGCCGCGAACGTTGATCTCAATGGTGCCGAGTGGAGCGCGTGCCGTCACTGCAGGCGGTGGCGGTGGCGCCGGCGAGGGGGCACACGCCGCCACCGGCTCGACGAACGTCACTGGCAGCAGCACCGGGCCGCAAGAGTCCTTGGCAGCGGCGGATGCCAACGACTGCAGATGCAGGCGCCGCCAGTTGAACAGCAGGTTGGCATTGATGCCGGCGTCCTGGGCGATGGCCGCCACCGACGCACCGGGCACCAGGCTGCGCTCGACCAGCGCCAGCTTGAATGCCTCGGTGTGCCGGCGCCGGATGTCCTTGGGCTTGGTGACTCGCTGGCCGTCCATGATGTGCATCTGCCGGTTAAGTGCACACCTACAAGCGGGGCACGGATCAGCGGATCGTGCTCAATCCCGGCCGGATGGGGAATGCGGCCTTGAGGCCCCGCTTACGGTCGATCAGGCGCAGGAACTTCAGCTACTCCGTCTGGCGGTGCCGCGGCTGGCGCATCGAGATCACCCGACCGTCCGGCGTGTTCAGGGCCGCGAACAGCGTGGTCCTGCCGTGTCGTTTGTAG
>NZ_JAYRZR010000165.1:0-3936 GCF_041916345.1 Ramlibacter sp. | reverse complement strand
GCCAGGTCACGCAGCATCAGCGGCCCGGCCGCGTGGCCCAGGGCTTCGAGCAGGCTGAAGCCGACTTCCACCGACTGGATGCCGGCACGTTCCTTGGGGTCGGTGGTCATCCTGTAGAATTTCGGATAGGTAAACTCGTTCAACAATGCGTAACGGTCTGGTGGACTGTAGCGCATCTCACCCGGAAGGGCCACCGACGATGAAGCTCGCAACCTACAAGGATGGATCGCGTGACGGCCAGCTGGTCGTGGTCTCGCGCGACCTGGGGCTGGCGCATTATGCGACCGGCATTGCCAGCCGCCTGCAGCAGGCGCTGGACGACTGGAACTTCATCGCGCCCCAGCTGCAGGACCTGTACGAGACGCTGAACCACGGCAAGGCGCGGCATGCCTTCCCCTTCGATCCGGCGCAGTGCATGGCGCCGCTGCCGCGAGCCTATCAGTGGGCCGATGGCTCGGCATACCTCAACCATGTGGAGCTGGTGCGCGCCGCGCGCAACAGTGAAGTGCCGAAGACGTTCTATGAAGATCCGCTCATGTACCAGGGCGGCAGTGACGACTTCATCGGCCCCTGCGAGCCGGCGCGCTTCCTCAGCGAGGACTGGGGCATCGACTTTGAGGCCGAGGTGGCGGTGGTCACCGGCGATGTGCCCATGGGCACATCGCCCGAGCAGGCCCTGGACAGCATTCGCCTGCTGATGCTGGCCAACGACTGGAGCCTGCGCAACCTGATCCCGGCCGAACTCGCCAAGGGCTTCGGCTTCTTCCAGAGCAAGCCCGCCACGGCCTTCAGCCCGGTGGCGGTGACGCCCGACGAACTGGGCGATGCCTGGCAGGGCGGCCGCGTGCACCTGACGCTGCAAAGCACCTGGAACGGCCGCAAGGTCGGCCTGTGCGAGGCTGGCCCGGAGATGACCTTCCACTTCGGCCAGCTCATCGCGCACATCTGCAAGACGCGCAACGTGCGCGCCGGCAGCATCGTGGGCAGCGGCACCGTCAGCAACAAGGGCGTGATGGATGCATCCAGCCGCACCGAGTGGCCCAAGGGCTACAGCTGCATCGCCGAGAAGCGTGCCATCGAGACCATCCAGGACGGCCAGCCGCAGACCGCCTTCATGAAGTTCGGCGACACCATCCGCATCGAGATGAAGGGCAAGGACGGTCAGAGCGTGTTCGGCGCCATCGAGCAGTCGGTGGCCGGGCCGGGCCGCTGAGGCGGCGCGGCCGGCGGCCGGCCGGCCCGGCGCCCCATGCCGGATGATGGCGGCCTTGCCTCATCGCACCGCCCCACCCGCTGCCCCCTGGAGCCAGGACGCCGCCACGCTGATGGCGGCCCTGCGCACGCGCGCGGCCGGACTCGATGACGCGGAGGCGGCGCGCCGCCTCGCGGCCACCACCGGCGTGGCGCCGCGCACCGCGCCGGAGTGGCTGGTCCTGCTGGGCCGGCAGTTCACCAATCCGCTGGTGCTGATCCTGCTGCTGGGTGCAGCCGTCTCGCTGGTACTGGCCGACTGGGCGGAGGCGGCGATCATCCTGGCCATCGTCGGCGGCAGCGCGCTGCTCGGCTTCGTGCAGGAGATGCGCGCCTCGCGCGCGGTGGCGAGCCTGCGCCGACGCCTGGCGCTCACCGCCCGCGTGCGGCGCGGCGGCCAGGTGCGCCAGGTTCCCGCCACCGAGGTGGTGCCGGGCGACGTGGTGCTGCTGGCGGCCGGCCACCTCATCCCGGCCGACGGGGTGCTGCTGCAGGCGCGTGACTTCCTCGTGCAGGAGGCCGCGCTGACGGGTGAGTCCCTGCCCGTCGAGAAGCGCGCTGGCGTGCTGCCGGTGGAGACGCCGCTGGCCGGGCGGACCAACTGCGTGTTCCAGGGCGCATCGGTCCGCAGCGGGCAGGCCGAGGTGCTGGTCACGGCGACGGGCACCGCCACCGCGTTCGGCGACGTGGCGGCTCACATCGCCCGACGCGCGCCGGAGACCGAGTTCGCGCGCGGCATCCGGCGCTTTGGCGGCCTGCTGCTGCGCGTGATGTTCGTGATGGTGCTGTTCGTGCTGGTGGTCAACCAGTGGCAGGGCCGTCCGCTGGTGGACAGCCTGATGTTCGCCGTGGCGCTGGCCGTCGGCCTTTCGCCCGAACTGCTGCCCGCCATCGTGAGCGTCACGGTCGCGCGCGGCGCCACGGTCATGGCCCGCGGCGGCGTGGTGGTGCGGCGGCTGGAGGCGATCGAGAACCTGGGCAGCATCGACATGCTGTGCACCGACAAGACGGGCACGCTGACCGTGGGCGCGGTGGCGCTGCAGGCCACGCTGGATCCGCACGGCCAGCCCTCGGAGCCAGTGGCCCGCTGGGCCTTTGCGAATGCGGCACTGGAGACGGGCATCGCCAACGGCCTGGACGAGGCCATCGTGCGCGACGGCCAGGCGCGCGGCTGGTCGGTGCAGGACCTGGGCAAGCTGGACGAGATCCCGTACGACTTCCAGCGCCGGCGCCTGACGATCGTGGTCGGCGGCGACGCACAGGCCGGTGCGGCGTCGGCCCGCATCATCACCAAGGGCGCGTTCGACAACGTGCTGGCCGTCTGCACGCGCTGGGCCCAGGCCGATGGCCACCCGGCAGCGCTGGACGACGCCGCGCGCGCCGCGCTCGCGGCCCGCTTCGAAGCCCTCAGTGCCCAGGGCCAGCGCGTGCTGGCGCTCGCCAGCCGCACGGTGGATGCGGCGTCGGGCCCATGGACGGCCGCCGATGAGCGCGACCTGTGCTTCGAGGGCTTCCTGACCTTCATGGACCCGCCCAAGCCGGGCGCCGCGCAGGCCATCCGGGACCTCGCCGGGCTCGGCATCCGCATCAAGGTCATCACCGGCGACAACCGGCACGTCGCGACCCATGTGGTGCGGGCCCTGGGCCTGCCGGCCGGTCCCCTGCTCACGGGCGCGCAGCTTCAGGCCATGAGCGACGAGGCGTTGTGGCGCCAGGCCGGCGAGACCGACCTGTTCGTGGAGGTGGACCCGCAGCAGAAGGAGCGCATCGTGCGCGCGCTGCAGCGCACCGGGCACGCGGTGGGCTACCTCGGCGACGGCATCAACGACGCGCCGGCGCTGCACGCGGCCGACGTGGGCATCTCGGTCGACCAGGCGGTGGACGTGGCCCGCGAAAGCGCGGACATCGTGCTGCTGCGACCCGATCTCGACGTGCTGCGCCGCGGCGTCGAGGACGGCCGGCGCACCTTCGCCAACACGCTCAAGTACATCGGCATCACCACCAGCGCCAACTTCGGCAACATGCTGTCCATGGCCATCGGCAGCCTGTTCCTGCCCTTCCTGCCGCTCACCGCGCGCCAGATCCTGCTGAACAACTTCCTGTCCGACATTCCTTCCATCGCCATCGCGGGCGACCGGGTGGACGAGGCACGCATCGCCGAGCCCCAGCGCTGGGACGTGGCCGCGCTGCGCCGCTTCATGATCGTGTTCGGCCTCGTCAGCACCGTCTTCGATCTCCTCACGTTCATCGTCCTGCTGCGCCTGTTCGATGCGCACGCGCCCAGCTTCCAGACGGCGTGGTTCGTGGTCTCGCTGCTCACCGAGCTGGCGGTGGTGCTGGTGCTGCGCACGCGCGGCCCGTTCTGGCGCAGCCGGCCCGGCGCCTGGCTCACCGGATCCACCGTCGTCGTGGCGCTGCTGGCCGTGGCCCTGCCCTACCTGGGGCCTGCGCAGCAGGCCTTCGGCTTCGTGCCGGTCGCCTTGCCGGTGCTGGGCGCGCTGCTGGGCGTGGTGGCGGGCTACCTGGCGTGCACGGAATGGGTGAAGCGCCGCATCGGTGCCGCCTGAGAGCTTGTGAATTTTTCGAAACACCGGTCAGCTGATCCATGGGTTGGTGCGTTCTACTGCCATGGGACCTGAATCCAACGAGAACGAGCGCAGCGGCGAGTTGTTCGATGGCTTGCCG
>NZ_JAYRZR010000164.1:0-4134 GCF_041916345.1 Ramlibacter sp. | reverse complement strand
CGCCGGCCTGCTGCACATGACGGTGCACTCGCTGATCAAGTCGGCGATCTTCTTCGCCGTCGGCCACGCCACGCAGAAGGCCGGCACGCAGGTCATGGACGAGATCCGCGGCCTCGTGCGCGTCAGTCCGACGGTGGGCTGGGGCCTGATGCTCGGCGCGCTGGCCATCCTGGGCATGCCGCCGTTCGGTGTGTTCGCCAGCGAGTTCCTCATCGTCACCACGGCGATGCGCGAGCAGGCCTGGGCCACGCCCTTCCTGCTCGTCGCGCTGGGCCTGGCCTTCGCCTCGGTGTTCCACCGCGTGCAGCCGATGGTGTTCGGCGACACGACGCACAAGCCGCTGGCGCATCCGCCGGCGCTGGTGCCGGTGTTCGTGCACCTGAGCCTGGGGCTGATGCTGGGCCTGTACATCCCACCCTACCTCGACGGCTGGTACCGGCAGGCCGCGGCCATGCTGGGGCATTGAGGCCATGGTGTTCGCCGATCTCCACCTCGAGCTGCAGCGCCTCCCCGCGCCGCTGCCGATCTGGCACGCGCGTGTGGACCGCGCGGGCTGGAGCGTGCTGGCCGTGCAGGTGGCACAGGCGCACGGCCGGCTGCTCTCGGTGTGGGGCCGCCACGGCAGCGACGGCCCGTCGGTCTGCGCCGCCTTCGCCACCACCGAAGGCCTGCTGTGGGCCGAACTGCCGCTGGCCGGCGCGGAGGATCGCTACCCCGACCTCTCGGCCACCTTCGCTTGCGCAACGCGCATGCAGCGAAGCCTGGCCGACCTCGGCGGCCTGCAGGCCGATGCAGCCGTCGACCACCGCCCCTGGCTCGACCACGGCCTGTGGGCCGCGGCCGCGCCATTGGCCTCGGGCATGACACCTGCCGGAGCCGCCGCCGGCACCTGGCCCGCCGACTACCCCTTCGTGCGTGTCGAGGGCGACGGCGTGCACGAGATCGCGGTGGGCCCGGTGCACGCCGGCATCATCGAGCCGGGGCACTTCCGCTTCTCGGTGGTCGGCGAGAAGGTGTTGCGCCTCGAGCAGCACCTGGGCTACGTGCACAAGGGCATCGAGCGGCGCTTCACCGAGCTGGCGCCGTTGCAGGCCTTCCGCCTGGCCGGGCGCGTGTCGGGCGATTCGACGGTGGTTTATGCCTGGGCCTACGCGATGGCGCTCGAATCCTGCTGCGGCACGGCCGTGCCCGAACGCGCCGACTGGCTGCGCGCTCTGATGCTCGAACGCGAGCGCGTCGCCAACCACCTCGGTGACCTCGGCGCGCTGGGCAACGACGCGGCCCTGGCCTTCGGACTGGCGCAGTTCTCGCGCCTGCGCGAAGACTGGCAGCGGCTGTCGCAACGCGCCTTCGGCCACCGCTTCATGATGGATGCGGTGGTACCCGGCGGCGTGGCCGGCGATGTGTCGCTGTCGCTGCGCGACGAACAGCGGCGCCAGTGCGATGACGTGGAGCGCGAGGTGCAGCGGCTGCGCCACATCTACGACGAACACGCGGGCCTGCAGGACCGCTTCATGGGCACCGGCCGTGTCGTGCCCGAACTGGCCGCGCGCCTGGGCCTGACCGGCATGGCGGGCCGGGCCAGCGGCCAGGCCGTGGACCTGCGCCACGGCCACGCGTGGCAGCCGTACCGCACGCTGCAGGCGCGCATCGCCACGCAGCAGGGCGGCGACGTGGCGGCGCGCGTGGCGTTGCGGTTCGACGAGCTGGCCGAATCGCTGCGCCTGATCCGCGAGCTCTGTGTCCGCCTGCCCGAGGGCGGCACCGCCGGCGCCATCGAACTGCCTGGCCGCGCAGTGCAGGGCGCGGGCTGGGTCGAGGGCTGGCGCGGCGAGGTGCTGGTGGCGCTGTCGCTGGGCGCCGATGGCCGCATCGAGCGCTGCCACTGCCACGACCCGTCGTGGCAGAACTGGCCGGTGCTCGAGCATGCGGTGATCGGCAACATCGTTCCGGACTTCCCGCTCATCAACAAGTCCTTCAACCTCAGCTACTCGGGGGTCGATCTCTGATGTGGCAGATCCTTCGCCAGATCGTTCGCACCGGCATCGTCAGCGAGCCGCCGCCGGCGCTCGACGCGGCGCTGCAGGCCGAGGTGCGGCGCATCCACGACGAACTGCTGGCCATCCTCGGCCAGGCGCTGGCGATCCGCCAGGTCGATGCGGGCTCGTGCAACGGCTGCGAGCTGGAGATCCACGCGCTCAACAATCCGTACTACAACATCGAGGGGCTGGGCATCCATTTCGTCGCCAGCCCGCGCCATGCCGACATGCTGCTCGTCACCGGGCCGGTGTCGCGCCACATGGAAGAGGCGCTGCGCCGCACCTACGACGCCACGCCCGAGCCGCGGCTGGTGGTGGCGGTGGGCGACTGCGGCGCTGACGGCGGCATCTTCGGCGAGAGTTACGCCAGCTGCGGCCGCATTGCCAACGTCATCCCGGTCGACACGGTGGTGCCGGGTTGCCCGCCGCCGCCCATCGAGATCCTGCGCGGCATCCTCGCGGCGGTGAAGGTGAACCCGCGCGGCGGCCGCCCGATCTGACCCGTCGGTTCACGGGTCGTGAACGGCCCTGACTTCTTCAAGTCTGCTGCGGCGCCGGTCCATCCGAACGCGTCTCTTCCTCGGCCACGACACGGCCACCCATTCGCAGCGCGGAATGTTCTCGCTTGCTCTGCAGAAGGGGGAAGAACATCTGGTGGTACCAGCGCTCCTGGCCATAGACCAGGTCGTCCTGCAGGCCCACCTTCTCGGGGTAGCGGCGCGTGATGTGGGCGGTGCCCAGCAGCACGTCCCACAGGAACAGGAAATTGCCGAAGTTGCCCTTGTAGTGGCCCACGCCGTCGGCGTTGGTCAGCGCGTGGTGGGCCCAGTGCGTGGCCGGGGTGGAGATGGTGCGCTCCACCACCCACATCAGCGGCCGCAGCGCCTTCACGCGGTACAGCGGCTCGTCCCAGCGCCAGGCGCAGTGCGCCCCCAGAATCACCACCAGCTTCAGCACGATGTACAACCCGTAGACCTTGCCGAAACCCAGAAAGATCAGCACGCCCCCGATCCACAAACCCGGCATCAGCAGGTAGTAGAAGAAGTTGTTGCGGTAGGTGATGCGGATGCTCATGTACTGCGCCGTGTGGTGAGCGCGGTGCAAAGGCCACAGCATGGGCGAGTGCGAGGCGCGGTGCCACAGGTATTGCGTCAGGTCGTCGGCCAGCAGCAGCACACCGAACATGGCCCACCAGGGCAGGCCGGCCAGGGCGTTGTGCTGCTCGGGCATGAACTTCAGGCACAGCTGGTTGGTCACCAGCAGGGCCGTGGGCTGCGCGATGGCCAGCAGGGCGAGGAACTGCAGCAGTTCCAGTTTGGTGTCGTCGGACGTGGCGCGCACCGTGACCTGGTAGCGCCGCGTCACGAACTCCATCAGCGCGAAGCCGAGCATGACGCAGACGATCAGCACGTTCTGCAGTTGGGCACTCATGGGTTTGTCTCCGTTGGTGTCTGCCAGCACTCTGGTGGCGCGGCTGGGGGCGAGACTAAGCATCGCGAGCAAATGCGTCCATTGCATTGTTGACATTGAATCAATGCAGTGGAAGCATGACAAGATGATGGACCTGAAACACCTGGCCCACCTGGTGGCGCTGGCCGATGAACGTCACTTCGCGCGGGCGGCCGAGCGCGTGCACCTCAGCCAGCCTGCGTTCAGCCGCAGCATCCAGGCGCTGGAGCGGGCTCTCGGCCAACGCCTGTTCGACCGCGATGCGGGCGAGCTGCGACCCACGCCGGCCGGCGTGTTCCTGATCGAGCGTGCGCGCCGCCTGCTGTTCGACGCGCGCTGCCTGCAGCGCGACGCCGAGCTCTACGCACAAAGCAACTTCGGTGACGCGGCGCTGGGTGCCGGCCCTTTCCCGGCTGCCACCCTGATGCCGCGGGTGCTGCCCGAGTTGCGCCGCCGCTACCCCAACCTTCGCTTGCGGGTGGAGGTCGGCAACTGGGCGCAGTTGCTGGAGCAACTGCGTGCCGAGCGCATCGAGTTCTTCGTCGCCGACACGCGCAGCCTGCCGCAGGACGCGACGCTGGATGTCCAGCGCCTGGGCCAGCAGCCGGCAGCCTTCTATGTGCGCAGCGGCCACCCGCTGGTCGGG
>NZ_JAYRZR010000163.1:3509-4158 GCF_041916345.1 Ramlibacter sp. | reverse complement strand
CACGCACCGGACTTCCTGGATCTCACGGTCTTGCGCAGGCTCCGGGGCGCTGCCACCGGGGTGATCGTTGGGTGTCGATGCGTCGACGCGGCGCGCCCCGAGTCGGATGCCGATGCCGGCACGACCATGTCGGCCAGGGTCATGCCGTCGAGTTCCTTGAAGTAGGCCCGCAACGCGGCGTTGAACAGGCCCTTCAGTCGGCACGAAGGCGTCAGCGTGCATTGGTTGGTCTTCGGGTCGAAGCACTCGACCAGGCGGAAGTCGGTCTCGCAGGCGCGCACCACGTCGCCGATGCGGACCGTGGCGGGATCCTTCAGCAGTCGAAGCCCGCCGCCGCGGCCCCGTGTCGTTTCCAGCACGCCCTGGCGACCCAGGTCGGTGACGATCTTCATCAGGTGATTCCTGGACACCCCGTGGCGTTCGGCCAGTTCGCCGATGGTCACCAACTGCTGCGGGCGGGCCGCGCAGTACATCAGCACGCGCAAGGTGTAGTCCGTGTATTCGGCGAGACGCATGCATGCCCCTAAAGAGGTATCGAGTATATGTCTTTGATGTGGGTTTCGCTTTAAGATGCATCAAACATGCTTCTTATAGGGACTTCATGGCGGCCTGTCGGTCGCTGCGAGTTCTGTCACACGATGTCCGTCCT
>NZ_JAYRZR010000163.1:0-3499 GCF_041916345.1 Ramlibacter sp. | reverse complement strand
CCTGCCCCTTCATGCCGCACCGACCGAGGCCACCGGCGAGCCACCACCGGCGGGCTGGCCGCTGCTGCGCCTTGGGTTCCGGCCGTTCTACCTGGGGGCTGCGCTGTTTGCGGTGCTGGCGATGCCGCTGTGGATCGCGCTCTTTCTGGGGCAGCTGACCTTGCCCCTGGCTGTGCCGCCGGTGCTTTGGCATGCGCACGAGATGCTGTTCGGATTCGCGGTGGCGGTCATCGTCGGCTTCCTGCTGACGGCCGGCAAGGCCTGGACCGGCCTGGCCACGCCGCGCGGCGCGTTCCTCGGGGCCATGGTCCTTCTGTGGGCTGCCGCCCGCGTTGCAGCCGTGGCGGGCCCCTATCCGGTCTACGCCTTGCTGGACCTGGTGTTGCTGCCGCTGGTGGCCGCCGTGATGGTCGATCTACTGGTCCGCGCCCGCAATCGCCGCAATCTGCCGCTGGCGGGCATCCTGGTGCTGCTGTCATTGGCCAACGGCGCCTTTCATCTGGCGGTGATCGGGGCCCTCTCGATCGCCCCGCTGAGCGCGCTTCACGCCGGCCTGGCCCTGATCGTGATGATCGAGTGCGTGATCGCCGGGCGGGTGATTCCGGCCTTCACGATGAGCGCCACGCCGGGCCTGAAGCTCGCCACCCGACCGGCCCTGGAGCGTGCGACCCTGTCGTTCACCGCGCTGGCGCTCGCGCTGTGGGTGCTCGCGCCGTCGGGTGCGGTCTGGGCGGCGGCCGGCGGTGCGGCCTGTGCCCTGGCGGCGGCGCTGCACCTGGTCCGCCAGTGGCACTGGCAACCGGCGCGGACGCGCGGCCGCCCGATCCTGTGGATCCTGCACGCGGCCTATGCCTGGATCGCCATCGGTCTCGGGCTGCTGGCGCTTGCGCAGCTCGGCCGGATCGGCGTGTCGGCCGGCGTGCACGCCCTGGCGGTCGGTGCGACCGGTGGGCTCGTCATCGGCATGATCACCCGCACGGCGCGCGGCCACACGGGTCGGCCACTCGAGGCTTCGAAAGCCGAGGTGCTGGCCTACGGGCTGGTGATGGCTGCGGCCGCGCTGCGTGTGCTGGGTCCGCTGGCCCTGCCGCAATGGCTGCCCCACCTCCTGGTCTGCGCGGCGCTCGCCTGGTGTGCCGCCTTCGCCCTCTACATCGTCGTCTACGCCCCGTGGCTGATCAGGCCGCGTCGCGATGGCAAGAACGGCTGAGCGAACGCGCAGCCTGCATGGCCTCTCGACCTGTCCGCTTTCCACCCATCCCACCCACAAGGAACCCGCCGATGACTTCCACCCTCGCTGCACCGACCACCACGATCGACCTGCGCTCCATCGCACCGCGCGAACGCCACGCACTGATCTTTGCCCGCTTCGATGCGCTGCAACCCGGTCAGGCGCTGGAACTGGTGAACGACCACGACCCGCAACCCCTGCGCGTGCAGTTCGAGGACCGGGCGTTCGGGCAGTACGACTGGCGCTACGTCGAGAACGGTCCCGCGTCATGGCGGGTGCGGATCGGCAAGAGCGGGGTCAGCCCAGCGTCCGAAGCCGGCGACTCCTGCTGTTCCGGCGGAGCCTGTTGCGGCTGATCGACGGGTACCGCTTCCATGACCTTCGTCGTCACTGAAGCGTGCATCCGCTGCAAGTACACCGACTGTGTCGACGTGTGCCCGGTCGATGCATTCCGCGAAGGGCCGAACTTCCTCGTCATCGACCCCGAGCAATGTATCGACTGCGCGGTGTGCGTGCCGGAGTGCCCGGTCTCGGCCATCTATGCGGAGGAGGACGTGCCAGGTGACCAGCAGGACTTCACGCCGCTGAACGCCGAGCTGGCCCGCGTCTGGAAGCCGATCACCAAGACCAAGAAGGCCTTGCCTGATGCCGAAGCGTGGCGCGAGGTGACCGACAAACGCGCTGAACTCGAACGCTGACCGTCATGAACACCGTTGCCATCCTGCTGTCGGCCTTTGTGCTGTCCTTCGTCGCGTTGCTGGCCTTCATCTGGTCGCAGCGCACGGGCCTGTTCGACCGCAGCAGCCAGGGCGCCGAGGTGATCTTCGCGTCCGGCGAGATCGGGCGGATCGAGGAGCCGGCCGCGGCGCCGGCGGCACAGGGCAGCCTGCAAGGCGCCATCGACACGGCGGGCGCGGGCCACGCGACCGGCGCCGATGCGGACGAACTGGCCGAGCGCGCGCGCGCCGACGCGTCCACCGCGCCGCTGGTGTTCTTCATGTTCTGCTGTGCGATCGCCTGGCTGCTGGTGGCGTCAGCCGCCGGACTCTCGGCGTCGATCAAGCTGCACGAGCCCGACTGGCTGGTGCAGCAGGCCTGGCTCACGTTCGGCCGCATCCGCACCATCCACCTCAACGCGGTGGCCTACGGCTGGGCGCCGATGGCGGGCCTGGGCATCGCGATGTTCGTGATCCCGCGGCTGCTGAAGACGCCGCTGCTGGGCGCGCGCTTTGCGTTCGTCGGCGCCGTGTTCTGGAATGCGGCGCTGATCGCCGGGCTGGGCAGCATCGCCGCGGGCATCAACGACGGCCTGGAGTGGCTCGAGATCCCGTGGCAGATCGGCATCCTGTTCGCCGTCGGCGGAGCGCTGATCGGCCTGCCGCTGGTGTTCACGCTGGTCAACCGGCGCGTCGAGCACCTCTACGTCTCGGTCTGGTACATGGCCTGCGCGCTGTTCTGGCTGCCGGTGCTCTTCGTCGTTGCGAAGATGCCGGGCCTGCACCAGGGCGTGCAGCAGGCGGCGATGAACTGGTGGTTCGGCCACAACGTGCTCGGCCTGTTCTACACCCCGCTGGCACTGGCGTCGGTCTACTACTTCCTGCCCAAGGTGATCGGGCGGCCGATCCAGTCGTACAACCTGTCGCTGCTGGGCTTCTGGGGGCTGGCCTTCTTCTACGGCCAGGTCGGCGGCCATCACCTGATCGGAGGGCCGGTGCCGGAATGGATGGTCACGCTGTCCATCGTGCAGAGCATGATGATGATCATTCCGGTCGCCGCGTTCACGGTGAACCAGTACCAGACGCTGCAAGGGCGCCTGTCGGCACTGCGCTGGTCGCCGACGCTGCGATTCATCGGCGTGGGCGGGCTCATGTACACCGCCAGCTCCGTGCAGGGCTCGCTCGAGGCCTTGCGCAGCATGAACGCCGTCACCCATTTCACCCACTACACGGTGGCGCATGCGCACCTGGGCCTGTACGGCTTCGTCAGCTTCGTGTTCTTCGGCGCGATGTACTTCGTGATGCCGCGCATCACGGCGCGCGAGTGGCCCTATCCGCGGCTGATCGCGGCGCATTTCTGGCTCGTCAGTGGCGGTTTCGCCTTGTATTTCGTCAGCCTGACCACCGCAGGCTGGCTGCAGGGCATGGCGATGCTGGACGCGGCGCGGCCCTTCATGGACTCGGTGGCGGTGACGCTGCCCTACCTGAAGGGGCGCAGCCTCGGCGGTGCGTTCATGGTGCTGGGGCACCTGGTGTTCGCCGTGCACTTCAT
>NZ_JAYRZR010000162.1:0-4262 GCF_041916345.1 Ramlibacter sp. | reverse complement strand
TCATCAACATCAACCAGAACAAGATCATCAAGATCTTCTCGGTGGCCAGCGTGGCGCTGCTGCCGCCGACGCTGATCGCCAGCATCTACGGCATGAACTTCAAGTTCATGCCCGAGCTGGACTGGGCGGCGGGTTATCCGTTCGCGCTGGGCCTGATGCTGGCCTCGGCGCTGGGGCCGATGTGGTACTTCAGAAAGCGGGGCTGGCTGCGATGAACCAACAACCTCACTCGAAGGGCGCCTGCGGGCCGCGCGGCCGGGTCGGCCCGGCCGCGGCGGTCGCGCGCGCCGGCCAGCTGCTCGCCGCGGGCACGGCCCGGGCGGCCGGCGGGCACCATGCGGTGGACGACGCCGCGCTGCTGGAGCCCGGTCAATGCGAGCTGGAAGGCTGGGCGATCCGGCCGCAGGGTGGCGGCCGCACCTGGCACGCGGGCGCAGGCTGCCGGGTCGGGCCTGTCGAGCTGGGTCTGGCCGCCGAGCACGAGCGCGCTGGTGGCACCAGCACCACCAGCTGGCTGCCCTCGCTGAAGTGGGCCACGCCCCTGGGCGACCACCTCAGCGTCGGCGCATCACTCGGCCCCGTGTGGCAGGCCCGCGCGAAGCCCCGCTACCAGGGCACGGCCGCCATCGGCCTGCTCACCTGGAGCGTGCATGAGCGCCTCGCCCTCCACCTGAACGCGGGCCGGGCCCTGGCGCATCGCGGTCCCGACGAGCGCCTGCTCGGCGTATCGGCGGAATGGACGTCGCCCGCCGGCTGGTCGGCCGTGATCGAGCGCGACATCGCCGGTGACGCGCACCACCTGCGCGCCGGCCTGCGCTTCGCGGTGGCGGAGCAATGGAGCGTCGACTTCAGCCGTGTCCAGCGCGTGAGCGGGCCGGGTGCCTCGGGCTGGACGTTCGGGGTCACGCGCCTGCTGCAGCGCTGAGGCACGCCCTCAGGCGCTGCGCATCAGCAGCGCATCCACGATGGCCGCCGAGTGCCGGCTCGCCACCTGCTCGATGAACTGCACGAAGTCGCCGTGCGCGTCGTCATCGGCGCGGTCGGAGATGGTACGCACGGCCGCGAAGGGCACGCCGTAGTCGTGGCAGACCTGCGCGATGGCCGCGCCCTCCATCTCCACGCACAGCGCCTCCGGCAGCGCCTGCTGCAGGGCCTGGCTCTCGGTGGCGCTGGAGACGAAGCGGTCGCCGCTGGCGATCAACCCGCGGTGCACGCGCGTGCCGGGCAATGCGTGGCGCACTGCGGCGTCGAGCCGGTCCGTCAAGACCGCATCGGTGGCGAAGCGCGAGAGGCCGTAGAGCGGCACCTCGTAGCGCGGAAAGATCGGTGACGCATCCAGGTCGTGCTGCAGGAACTGGTCGGCCACCACCACGTCGCCACGCGCCACGCCCGGCGCGATGCCGCCGGCCACGCCGGTGAACACGATGCGCTGCACGCCGAAGCGCTCGATCAGCGCCGTGGCCGTGGTGGCCGCGGCCACCTTGCCGATGCGCGAGAGCACCACCACCACCTCGCGCCCGTGCAGGTGCCCGACCCAGAACTCGCGGCCCGCGGCCACCTGCTTGTGCTCGTCCGGCATGAGCGCGAGCACGGCCGCGAGCTCCTGGTGCATGGCGGAGACGATGGCGGTGGGCATGTGTAGACATTCTGGCACGGGCTACAGGCTGGCCGCACGGCGTCTGCGCACCCTCTTGCGACAGGCCATGGTGATGGACGCCGCTTGTGGGCGCCACCCCCCACAGGCAGAATCCCGCGCAGACCCCGATGCTCGCTCGACTCCTCTTCGGCCTCATCGCAGGCGCCATCGGCGCGCTCATCGTCGTCATGCTGGTCTGGAACGACGGCCCCCGGACGCATCTGACCTGGGCCGTCATTCAACTCTGTGCATTTGCGTGGGTCGGCGCCGTGCTGCTCGGCTTCGCACTGAGCCAGCTCCTGCAGGTCGCCTACGTGCGTGAGGATTGCCCGGTCGACCTGCAGCGCTGGGTCGCCATGACGATCCCTGAGCGAGAGCGCTGGCAGCGACGAAGCGACGCAGCGGAGAGGCTTTCTGCATCGCTCTTCGTCTGGCTCGTCGCGGGCCTGACGCTGATTCTCGACATTCGGTTGTCCAAGGCCTTGTGGCAGGCAGGCCCTGGGTCAGCGGCGGTCTGGGTCATGCTTGGGGCCAATGCGGCTGCGGTCTGGCTGCTGGTGGTCTGGCGGCGCAGGCCCGGCCGGCACGGGAACTGGCAGCAGGTGGGGCCGGGCCACTGGAGAGTGCGGGTTGACGTTGACGCGCCAGCGCGTGAGAACGCCGTCTACGGGCTGGTCTTGAGCCTTCTGCTCAGTCTGTTCGGGGGAACCATGGTCATCAAGGCAGGGGACCCGGCCGATGCGGTCTTCCCCGGCGTGCTGATCATGGCGAGCGCCGCCTTTGCGCTTTGGGCGGCGTGGACGCTCTGGTCACTGCGCGGTCCGCGCATGCGGCATCTGGAATTGGAGGTGGTCCGGTCCAGCGCAGACCCCGATGCAATGGACTGCCAGATCACACTGCCCACGCCCGTCAATCGTCGGTTCGCCACGAAGGACTGGCAGGCCCGGCTCACGGCAGAGAAGCTGGGGCGCTACATGCATGAGCGCTGGCTGGACAGCGTGGTACCCGCCCAGGTTCCACCGGGCACGACCCTGCTGGATTTCCGGCTGCGCGTGTCGCTGCCGCCGGAGATCCCGGAGGGCCCCTTCATCTGGACGCTGCATCTGGAGCGGCGGCGCAGTCGCAAGGTGATCCATGCGGTGGGATTGCCGCAGCAAGTGGTGTTTCCAGGGAGCATGCAGCCCGCCACTCGTGCGTCGGCACCCGTGCTGGAGAGCGCCCTGTGAAGGAGGATCGGAACGAGCTCGTCCGCCCAGTCGATGCGGAGCCGGAGAAGATGACCTGGAACCAGCGCGATGCCCAGATCATGCACGGCGTTGACCTGCTCTGGCGCGCGCTGCTGGGGCTGGTGGCGGGCTTGCTGGGCGTGTTGTTTGTGTTTGCGGCGCTGGACTCGACCGCGGAGGTCGTTCATCGGAACGGGTTGGCGAAGACCGTCGCGATGGACTTCCTTTTTGCGTGGGTGGCCGCCACATTGCTCGCATTCGCGGTAGGCCAGGCGCTTCAGCTGTTCTACGTCGGCGGTGACCAGGGCCATGACCAACGCCTCTGGTCGCGAATGACGCCGCAGGAGCGCGGTCGCTGGACAGAGAAGGAGAACTCGGCGGCAATGATGACATTCCGCCTGTTCGTCTTGCTGGTCACCGCGTTGACGCTGTTCGTGGACGTGGCCATCACCCGCCTCGCCTGGCGCGGTGACGGCATCTGGGGAGCCATCCTGGCCACGGTCGTGGCGAACCTCGCAGGTGCAGGGCTGTTGCTCTGGCTCTTCCGCCTGCTCCCGCGTCTGCGCATGCCAGCGCGCAGGGCGCCGATCGCCTGGGTCTCCGAAGGGCGCTGGCGCGTGGAGGTGGTCGATGACACGCGAGCGGTCGCATTCCTGTACCTGCTCGCCGGCGGGATCGGTACTGCATACTGCGGATGGCCACTGCTGATCGGCGAGGCTCGCGAGGCCGATCTCGCCGCCCTGGCCTTCTGGGGAGTGGCCTCGCTGGTCACCTTGCTGGGCGCCGTGTGGGCTGTTGCGCGGCCGCCTGCGCGCAGAGAGCCCATTCGCTGGCTGGAAATAATCCGGCCAACCGATACGCCGCTGGCACTCGAATGCCGGGCCGGCTTCCCGATCAAGGGGCCCGGTCAGCCAGCTACGGAATGGGTCGCCCGACTCGCCGCCTACTACAGCTACAGCCATGCCTTGCGAGACAGATATTCGACAAGCTGGGCAAGGTGGTTCGATGCCCCCACGCCTGCGCGCTTCGATCCGGGCACCGGCGAGTGGCGATTCAGCTTCCGGCTGCAGATTCCGGGCGATCCACCTGCAGACCACCTGATCTGGAAAGTGCAAATTGAGCGTGCGGGCGATCCCAATCCGGTGTGCACGTTCGACCTGCCAGAGCGGGTGGTCTACCCTGAGGAAACGGCCGCGGGATGAATCCCGCCACAGCGCGCTCAGTCGCTCACTTCTTGTCCCGCAGTTCCCGCCGCAGGATCTTGCCCACCGGCGTCTTGGGCAGCTCGGTGCGGAACTCCACCACCTTGGGCTGCTTGTAGCCGGTGAGGTTGGCGCGGCAGTACTCGCGCACCTTCTCCTCGGTGAGGCCGGGGTCCTTCTTCACGATGACCAGCTTCA
>NZ_JAYRZR010000161.1:0-4365 GCF_041916345.1 Ramlibacter sp. | reverse complement strand
TTCTTCGACAACATCAACCACGACTGGCTGATGCGCCACGTTCACATGAACAAGGCCGTCCTGCGCAAGTGGCTGAAGGCTGGAGTAGTGGACAAGGGTCAGCTCCAACGCACGGACGATGGCACGCCGCAAGGCGGGATCATCTCTCCGGTGCTGGCGAACATCACGCTCAACGGTCTGGAGACGGAGCTTCAGAATTTCCTTCGGGAAAAACTGGGCACCGCACAGGCCAAGAGCGCGAAGGTGAATCTGGTGCGGTATGCCGATGACTTTGTGGTGACTGGCAGCTCGAAAGAGCTGCTGGAAACTGTGGTCCAACCGTGGATCGAGGGGTTCCTGCGCGAGCGGGGCCTTTCGCTCTCTGCGGAAAAGACGCGCATCGTGCACATCGACGAAGGGTTCGATTTCCTGGGGTGGACTTTCCGGAAGTACAAAGGGAAGCTGCTCATCAAACCCAGTCGGAAGAACGTGAAGGCGTTCTACGACAAGGTGAAGGGGATCATTGCCGACTCGCTGGCAGTTCCAACGACAGTGCTGATACAGCGCCTGAACCCAATCCTCACGGGTTGGGCCAGGTACCACCAAGGCGTCGTGGCCAAAGCGACCTTCAGCAAGCTCGACCACCTGATTTACTGGCGGTTGATGCGCTGGGGTCTGCGGCGGAATCCTCGCAAGTCAAGCAAGTGGGTCTATGACCGCTTCTGGCTGGATGCTGGCACCCGCCGGCAGTTCGGGGAACGCGACGTTGATCGCTGGGGTGACGCGGTGCGGGTCTTCCTGCACCTCTTGGCGGACACGAAAATCGTCCGCCACGTCAAGGTGAAGGGGGATTACAACCCCTTCGACCCGGCATGGGAGGCCTATGGCGAAAAGCTGCGGGTGGACCGGATGTCCAAGGACATCTGGGACGCCCAACGGCTCAAGCTGTGGATCGCTCAGGATGGTCGCTGCGCTTCCTGTCAGCAGGAAATCGACGTGGCTGAGGAAGGTTGGCACGACCACCATATCGTGCCGATTCAGCTTGGCGGGAGTAACGCCCTCGCCAACCGGGTTTTGTTGCACCCGGTATGTCATACGCGTGTTCACGCCCTGGGTTTGGAGGTTGCCAAGCCGGTCCCAGCACGGGGACTTTAATCTGGTGAACTGGGGGAGGGCTATGCGGCCCGTCGATCCCAAGTAGTCAGTGGTCGTGCGTGAGCCGTATGCGGGGAAACTCGCACGTACGGTTCTTCGGGGGGGATACCATCGCAAGATGGTGTCCCTACCCTCCCAATCCGCCTGGCTGCAGGGTCTCGCGGCGGCCGTGCCCAGCCGCTGCGCCGTGTGCGGGGCCTGGCCGGCCCGGCCGGTGTGCGACGCCTGCATCGCGCGCTTCGGCGCGCCCCGCACTCGCTGCCTGCGCTGTGCGTTGCCGCTGGCGGCCGGCCAGCCCGTTTGCGGCGCGTGCCTCACGCAGCCGCCTCCGCTCGCCACCTGCCACGCGGCGGTGGACTATGCCTATCCCTGGTCGGGCCTGCTCGCGCGCTTCAAGTTCCAGGGCGAGCCGGGCTGGGCCGGGCCGCTGGCGGCGCTGATGCGCGCCGCCCCAGACCTGGCCGATGCGATCGCGCAGGCCGATGCCGTGGTGCCGCTGCCTCTGGCGCCCGCCCGCCTGGCCGAGCGCGGCTTCAACCAGGCGCTGGAGCTGGCGCGGCGGCTGGCGCCGGACCGCACCCGGACCCAATGGCTGGTGAGGTTGCGCGAGACCCCGGCGCAGGCCCGCCTGGACCTCGCGGCGCGGGCCGCCAATGTGCGTGGCGCCTTTGCGGTGGAGCCCCTTCGGCACGCCGATGTGCGGGGCCTGCGCGTGCTGCTGGTGGATGACGTCATGACGAGCGGCGCCTCGCTGCACGCGGCGGCACTCGCCCTGCAGGCGGCCGGGGCGCTCTCGGTGTCGGCCGCGGTGTTCGCGCGCACGCCGGACCCGCCGGGCGGCGACTGATGCCCCACCGGCCCCGGCACAATCGCGCCGCATGTTCCACATCGTCCTGGTCCAGCCCGAGATCCCGCCCAACACCGGCAACGTGATCCGGCTGGCGGCCAACACCGGCTGCACGCTGCACCTGGTGGAGCCGCTGGGCTTCTCGATGGATGACCGCCTGTTGCGCCGCGCGGGCCTGGACTATCACGAGTACGCGCCGGTACGCCGCCACCGCGGGTGGGCCGAGCTGCTCGCCCAAGAGTCACCGCCGGCCCTGCGCTGCTTCGCCTTCACCACCAAGGCGCAGCGCAGTGCGCACGAGGCGTGCTTCCTGCCCGGCGACTGGCTGGTGTTCGGCTGCGAGACGAGCGGCCTGCCCGCTGCGGTGCTGGCGCACTTCGCGCCCGCCAACCGGCTGCGCCTGCCCATGCGCGCGGGCCAGCGCAGCCTGAATCTCTCCAATGCGGTCGCGGTGGCGGTGTTCGAGGCCTGGCGGCAGCAGGGCTTCGCGGGCGCGGCGCCCGCGGCCCAGGCGTAACGCCTCAGGGGTAGCGGCGGCCCAGCGACTCGGCGATGCACACCGGCTTGTCGGCACCCTCGCGCTCGACCGTCACCAGCCAGGCCATCTGCCGGCCGCCGTTCTCGATGGGGTCGCAGGCCAGCAGCTTCAGGTGCGCGCGCAGGCGGCTGCCCACCGGCACCGGCGCGGTGAAGCGCACCTTGTTCAGGCCGTAGTTCACGCCCATGCGGGTGTTGCGGATCTCGATCGCGTTCTCGAAGAACTTCGGCACCAGCGACAGCGTGAGGAAGCCGTGCGCGATGGGTGCGCCGAAGGGGCCGGCCTTGGCCCGCTCCACGTCCACGTGGATCCACTGATGGTCACCCGTCGCCTCGGCGAACAGGTTCACCTGCTCCTGCGTGACGGTGATCCAGTCGCTCGTGGCGACCTCCTGCCCCACCAGCGTGTCCAGGGCGTCCAGGGATTCGAAGACCTTCATGCGCTGTCAATGTAGCAGCGCCCGGCCGCCCTCAGGTGTCGAGCCAGCGACACAGGCCTTCCCATTGCTGCAGATCGCGCTCCACCCGGTGTGGCGCCACGTCGAACAAAGTGAGGCCGCGCGCGGCGAGGTGCACGTAGTTCTGCGTCGGCCGCAGGGTGGCCAGTACCGGCAGATCGAGCCCGGCCACGAATTCCTGCAGGTGATCCGCCGCGATGGTGCGCGCATCGACCCGGGTGCCCACGATGCCCACCTGCGCATGGTTGTGCTTGCGGTGCTCCGCCAGATCGTCAAGGAAGGCGCGGGTGGCGAAGATGTCGAACACGCTGGGCTGAAGCGGCACCACGATCTTGTCGGCGATCTTCAGCACCTGCTGCAATGCCTTGCCGTGCAGGCCGGCGGGCGTGTCCAGCACCACGTGCGTCACGCCCTTGGGCAGGCGGGCGATGTGGTCACGGTCCACCTCCCAGCCCTGGATGGGCGGCACCTGCGGTGGCCGCAGGCCCAGCCACAGGCGGGACGACTGCTGGCGATCGGCATCCCCCAGCATCACCACATGCCCGCGCGAGGCGTACCAGCCCGCGACGTTCGTGGCCACGGTGGACTTGCCGACACCGCCCTTGGGGTTCGCGACAACGACAACCGGCATCGGTGGAGGCCTCCTGCGGTGGATGGGACGCGACGGCCGCAACCGCTGCGGGCCGAGCCCGGCAGCAGGCTGGGCCCGCCTGCGCTATGTTACCGGGCATGGATGAGATCGCAACCGAGCCAGCCGAAGGGCGCGTCTACGTGCTCGCCGCCCACCCCGACTGGCGCGAATCGCGGGTCAACCGCCGCCTGCGCGACGCGGCCCTGGCCACGCCGGGGGTTCGGGTGCGCGACCTGTACCGCAGCTACCCGGATTTCGACATCGACGTGCCCGCCGAACAGGCGGTTGCCCGCGCGGCGCGCCTGCTGGTGCTGCTGCATCCGGTGCAGTGGTATTCCATGCCGGCGCTGCTGAAGCTCTGGCTGGACGAGGTGCTGACCCACGGCTGGGCCTATGGCCAGGGCGGCGACGCGCTGCGCGGCCGCGACCTGTGGCTGGTGGCCACCACCGGCGGGCCCGAGAGCTCCTACCACCCGCAGGGCTACAACCGCTACTTCTTCGACGCCTTCCTGCCGCCCTACGAGCAGACCGCCGCGCTGTGCGGCCTGCGCTTCCTGCCGCCGATGGTGCTGCATGGCGCGCATCGCGCCAGCGACGACGAGGTGGCCGCGCATGCGGCGATGTTCGCCGAACGGCTGCGCAGCTACCCCGACTGGCCCGAGCTGGAGGACCTGCCGGCCTGCGTGGCCTGCGAGGTGCCCGAAGGCGACCGCCCGGCCGACGACGCGGAGCCCGCCTGATGGAACACACCCCCGCCT
>NZ_JAYRZR010000160.1:0-4538 GCF_041916345.1 Ramlibacter sp. | reverse complement strand
TGGTGCACGAAGTACTCCGCGATGTCGCCCATCACCTTGAGGCTGAACTCGGTGCTGAAGATGCAGGTGTTCTGGCCCTGGTCCTCCTTCAGGATGTCGGCCTGCACCGTGCCGCGCACGTTGGCCAGCACCCATTCGCGGATCTTGGCCGCCTCGGTGTCCGTGGGCTCACGGCCGTTGTCGGCCTTGAACTTCTCGATGTTCTGGTCGATGGCGGTGTTCATGAACATCGCCAGGATCGACGGCGCCGGCCCGTTGATCGTCATCGACACGGAGGTCGCGGGATCGCACAGGTCGAAGCCCGAATAGAGCACCTTCATGTCGTCGAGCGTAGCGATCGACACGCCCGAGTTGCCCACCTTGCCGTAGATGTCGGGCCGGGGGTCGGGATCGTTGCCGTACAGCGTGACGGAGTCGAAGGCGGTCGACAGGCGCTTGGCCGGCATGCCCTCCGACAGCAGCTTGAAGCGGCGGTTGGTGCGGAACGGATCGCCCTCGCCGGCGAACATGCGCGTGGGGTCCTCGTTCTCGCGCTTGAAGGCGAAGGTGCCGGCGGTGTAGGGGAAGGTGCCGGGCACGTTCTCGAGCATCAGCCAGCGCAGGCGCTCGCCGTCGTCCTCGTAGCGGGGCAGGTAGACCTTGCGGATCGTCGTGCCGGAGAGCGTCTTTGTGGTCAGCCGGGTGCGGATCTCGCGGTCGCGGATCTTCACCACGTACTCGTCGCCGGCGTAGGCCTTCTGCAGATCCCCCCACTGGGCGAGCTGCCTGCGTGCTGCCGGGTCCTGCAGTTCCGAGCGCCGCAACGCGAGGTCTTCCGCGGCTTCGGCCGCGCGCGCCTTGTCGGGCTTGCCCACGCGCAGCATGCGCGCGGCTTCGCGCAGCTGCTGGATCTCACGCGCCAGAACGGCCTGCTCGCCGGCCTTCTTCTTGTAGGCGCGCACCGAGTCGGAGATCTCGGCCAGGTAGCGCGTGCGCGCGGCGGGCACGATGGGCGTCTGGTTCGTGCTGTGGCGCACGTCCACTGCCGGCAGGCGACCCGCCTGCAGAGCCAGGCCGAGTTCGGCCAGGCGCGGCTTCAGGGCCTGGTAGAGCGCGGTGACGCCGTCGTCGTTGAAGCGCGCGGCCATGGTGCCGAAGACCGGCATCTCCTCCGGCCGGCGGCTGAAGGCCTCGCGGTTGCGCTGCACCTGCTTGGCCACGTCGCGCAGCGCGTCGGCGGCGCCCTTGCGGTCGAACTTGTTGATGGCCACGAACTCGGCGAAGTCGAGCATGTCGATCTTCTCCAGCTGGCTGGCCGCGCCGAACTCGGGCGTCATCACGTACAGCGGCACGTCCACGTGCGGCACGATGGCCGCATCGCCCTGGCCGATGCCGGAGGTCTCGACCACCACCAGGTCGAAGCCCGCGGCCTTGCAGGCGGCCACCACGTCGGGCAGCGCGGCGGAGATCTCGCTGCCGAAATCACGCGTGGCGAGGCTGCGCATGTAGATGCGCGGCCCCTGGCTCCAGGCGTTGATCGCGTTCATGCGGATGCGGTCACCCAGCAGCGCGCCGCCGCTCTTGCGGCGTGAAGGGTCGATGGAGACCACGGCCACCCGCAGGCGGTCGTCCTGGTCCAGCCGCAGGCGCCGGATCAGTTCGTCGGTGAGCGAGGACTTGCCGGCGCCGCCGGTGCCGGTGATGCCGACCACGGGCACGTTCACCGCCGCGGCCGCTTCCCGAACGGCCTGCACCAAGGTTGGCTCGGCGCTACCCGACTCGATGGCGGTGATGAGCTGCGCCAGGGCACGCCAGGCGTTGTCGCCGTGGCCCTGGATCGCGGCCAGCGCACGCGGCGCGTGGACCGCGAGGTCCTGGTCGCAGCGCATGACCATCTCGCCGATCATGCCCTGCAGACCCATGCGCTGGCCGTCCTCCGGGCTGTAGATGCGCGTGACGCCGTAGTCGTGCAGTTCGCGGATCTCGGCCGGCACGATCACCCCGCCGCCGCCGCCGAACACTTGGATGTGGGCGCCGCCGCGCTGGCGCAGCAGGTCCACCATGTACTTGAAGTACTCGACGTGGCCGCCCTGGTAGGAGCTGACGGCGATGCCCTGCACATCCTCCTGCAGGGCGGCGGTGACCACCTCGTCCACGCTGCGGTTGTGGCCCAGGTGGATCACCTCGGCACCCATGCCCTGCAGGATGCGGCGCATGATGTTGATCGCCGCGTCATGGCCATCGAACAGGCTCGCCGCGGTGACGAAGCGCACCTTGTGCGTGGGGCGATAGTTGGCAAGCGCCTTGAATTCGGCGGACAGGTCGGTCATGGGTATGTCTCCACCCGGGGCAGGGCCTGGGCGCGTGCAATCGTAGCCCGCTACCTTACTTGACGTTTACGTAAACGTCAATGTTGATCACGCCGGCCTGCACCGCCCGCCCCGTGCGGGCGGTGCAGGGGCGGATCAGCGGCCGTACAGCACCTGCGGCAGCCACAGGCCGATCTGCGGCCAGATGTACAGCAGCACGATGGCGATGATCTGGATCCCCATGAAGGGCAGCATGCCCAGGAAGATCTGGTTCAGCGTCACATGCGGCGGGCTCACGCCCTTCAGGTAGAAGGCCGACATGGCCACCGGCGGCGACAGGAAGGCCGTCTGCAGGTTGAGCGCGACCAGCAGCCCGAAGAAGAGCGGATCGACGCCGAAGTTGTCGAGCAGCGGGATGAAGATCGGCATGAAGATCACGATGATCTCGGTCCACTCCAGCGGCCAGCCCAGGATGAAGATGATCACCTGCGACAGGATCAGGAACTCGGTCTTGCTGAGATTCATCGACAGCACCCAGCGCTCGACCAGCTCCTGCCCGCCCAGCAGCGCGAAGGCGGCTGAGAAGATCGCTGAGCCGACGAAGAGCCAGCACACCATGGCCGAAGTCTTGGCCGTGAGGAACACGCTCTCCTTGACGACCTCCAGCGTGAGCTGCCGGTAGGCGATGGCCAGCAGGAAGCCGCCCAGCGCGCCCACGGCCGCCGCCTCGGTGGGTGTCGCCAGGCCGAAGACGATGGAGCCCAGCACCGCCATGATGAGGATCATCAGCGGGAAGAAGCTGGTCAGCAGCATCTTGAAGATCTCCAGCCGCGCGAAGCTCAGCAGGGCATAGAAGACGGCCAGGGCCGCGGCGCCGACGCCGAAGCTGATCCAGAAGCCGCGCGGGGCGTCCCTTGCCGCGGCAGGCGCGGCCGTGGTGCCGGTGCCCGCCGGGGCGGGGGCCGCGCTGGCGCCAGGCGGCTCCTTCACGGCTTCCGCCCCCGGGGGCTCCCTGACGGCCTCCGCCGCACCCGGGGGCTCTTTCACGGCCTCGGCGCCGGGTGGCTCCTTCACGCCTTCGGCGCCGGGCGGCTCCTTGACGCCATCCGTGCCCGGTGGCTCCTTCACGCCATCGGCAGCCGGCGGTTCCTTCACGCCGTCTGCGCCCGGCGGCTCCTTCACGCCATCGGCGCCGGGCGGTTCGGCCAGGCCGCCGGCCGGCGCGGGCGCGGAGGTGCCCGTGTCACCGCTGCGGACCAGCTCAGCGGGCGGTGCGTCCTCGATCACGGGCGCCGTGACGGTCCGGTACATGAACAGCGAGAAGAACACGAACACCACCAGGGGCAGCGCGACGATACCAAGCTGTCGCAGCAGGTAGCCGGTCGGCACGTCCTGGTTGCGCGGGCCCTTCAGGGCGGCCAGCAGGCCGGCCACGGCATGGCGCTCGCCCGTGGGCGCGGTGATGCGCTGGGTCAGTGCCGGCAGCGGCACGAAGCGATCGGCCGCGGACAGCGGCGGCGCCATCGACGGCTTGATCTTTGCGACCAGGATCACGTAGATGATGTACAGGCCGGCGAGCATGATCCCTGGGAAGAAGGCGCCCGCATACAGCTGCACGACCGACACGCCCGCCGTGGCGCCGTACACGATGAGCAGCACCGACGGCGGGATCAGGATGCCCAGGCAGCCGCCAGCCGTGATCGTGCCCGCCGACAGCTGCACGCTGTAGCCGGAGCGCAGCATCGCGGGCAGGGCCAGCAGGCCCATCAGCGTGACCACCGCGCCGACGATGCCGGTGGCGGTGGCGAAGACGGCGCAGGTCACCAGCGTGGCCACCCCCAGCGCGCCAGGCACGCGCGCCAGCGCCAGGTGGATGCTGCGGAAGAGCTTCTCGATGAGGTTGGCGCGCTCGACCAGGTAGCCCATGAAGACGAACAGCGGGATCGAGATCAGCACGTCGTTGGACATGACCTTGAAGGCCGACTGCACCATCAGGTCGAGGGTGCGCTGGGTGTCCCGGTCATAGGCCAGCCAGGTGAAGATCATGCCCATGCCCATCAGCGTGAAGGCCGTCGGGAAGCCCAGCATGATGGCCACGACCACCAGCGACAGCATCAGCAGGCCGATGTGACCGCGCTCGATGCGCTCCACGCTGATCAGCATGAACAGGGCCGCGGCGACGATCATCGCCATCAGCGCGAAGCCGAACCACAGTTCCTTGCGGATCTTCATGATGCGGACTCCCGCGTG
>NZ_JAYRZR010000159.1:0-4545 GCF_041916345.1 Ramlibacter sp. | reverse complement strand
TTCACCACCGGCGAGCATCGCCTCACGCTCGGCCTGCAGGGCAACCAGATGCTGGCCGTGGACGACCAGCTGTCGTACCGGCTGAGCGTCGACCCGGACCTGCGCCACTCCACTTCGCATGCCTTGAGCTGGACCCTGCCCCTGGCCGCGCGGCACCTGCTGACGGTGTCCCTCAACGCCAGCCGGCTGAAGGGCCGCCTGCCCGCGCCCTTCGACCTCACCGGGCGCAGCGAAGGCGCCTCGGTGCGCTACGAGGTGCCCCTGCGGCTCACAGGCACCTGGACCGACAGCCTGTTCGCGAGCTTCGACTACAAGCGCAGCGACAACAACCTGCTGTTCAGCGACACACCGGTGAACGACACGGTCACCGAGATCGGCCAGTTCTCCGCGGGCTATCAGGCCACCGCACAGGACACCTACGGCCAGACGCGCGGCCAGCTGCGCGCGACGTGGTCACCGGGCAAGCTCTTCGCGGCGCACACTGACGCCGCCTTCGAGCCCGCGCGGCCCGGTGCCACCGCACGCTACACCGTGCTGCAGCTGCAGCTGGACCGCACCACCCCGGTGCCCATCGGGACCTGGGTGAGTTCGCTCACGGCCCAGTGGGCCAGCGCCAACCTGCTGGGCAGCGAGCAGCTGGCCGCCGGGGGATCCGGCACCGTGCGGGGTTTCCGCGAAGGCGCCACCTTCGGCGATGGAGGCTGGGTGTGGCGCAACGACTGGCGGCTGCCGGCCTGGCAGCCGGTGGAGGGCTCGGCCTTGTCCGTGGAAGCAGGCCTGTTCATCGACGCAGCCCGCCTGCGCGTGCACCAGCCGCTGGCGGGCGAGCCCTCGCATCGGCGGCTGGCGAGCGCGGGCCTGTCGGTGCAGGCGGGCCTGCCGCGCGGCCTGAGCGTGGCGTTCAGCTGGGGGCGTCGTCTGCGCAGCGACGTCGTCTCGCAGGCCCGCGGTGGCGACCACGGGCACTTCTCGCTCAGCGGCTACTGGTCGTTCTGATCGTACGGGGGCGGGGCCGGGGCGGGCTCAGGCCTGCAGCCGCCAGCCCAGTGTCTCGCCACCGCGCAGCGGCTTCAGCTGCGCCTCACCGAAGGGCACGGACTCGGGCAGCTGCCAGGACTCGCGGCGCAGGGTGATGGTGCCGGTGTTGCGCGGCAGGCCATAGAAGTCCGGCCCATGGAAGCTGGCGAAGCCTTCCAGCTTGTCCAGCGCGCCGGCGGCCTCGAAGGCCTCGGCATACAGCTCCATCGCGCCCAGCGCCGTGTAGCAGCCAGCGCAGCCCAGCGCATGCTCCTTCAGGTGCGCCGGGTGCGGCGCGCTGTCGGTGCCCAGGAAGAACTTGGGGCTGCCACTGGTGGCCGCCGCGACGAGCGCCTCGCGGTGCAACTCGCGCTTCAGGATCGGCAGGCAGTAGTAGTGCGGCCGGATGCCGCCGGTGAAGATCGCGTTGCGGTTGTACAGCAGGTGGTGCGCGGTGATCGTCGCCGCCGTGAAGCGGTCTGCCTCGCTCACGTACTGCGCGGCGTCCTTCGTGGTGATGTGCTCCATCACGATCTTCAGCTCGGGGAAGTCGCGGCGCAGGGGGATGAGCTGCCGGTCGATGAACACGGCCTCGCGGTCGAACACGTCCACGGCGGGATCGGTCACCTCGCCGTGCACCAGCAGCAGCAGGCCGGCGCGCTGCATCGCCTCCAGTGTGGCGTAGGTCTTGCGCAGGTCGGTCACGCCGGCGTCGCTGTTGGTCGTGGCGCCGGCCGGATAGAGCTTGAGCGCCACCACACCCGCCTCACGCGCACGGGCGATCTCGTCGGGCGGCAGGTTGTCCGTGAGGTAGAGCGACATCAGCGGCTCGAAGGCCATGCCCTGCGGCACCGCCGCCTGGATGCGCGCCTCGTAGGCGAGCGCCTGCGCCGCCGTGGTGACCGGCGGCTTGAGGTTGGGCATGATCAGCGCGCGCGCGAATTGCGCCGCCGTGTGCGGCACCACGGCCGCGAGCGCCGCGCCATCGCGCACGTGCAGGTGCCAGTCGTCCGGGCGGGTGAGGGTGAGTTGCTGCTGGGACATGGTGCGATTGTCCCAGAGCGCGGTCATCCGATTCCGCTAGCGGCCGCGGACCGCGCGGAACAACGTGCAGCGAGAAATCTCAATGCTGCAGGATCTTGTTGAGGAAGTCCTTCGTACGCGGCTGGCGCGCATCGGGATTGCCGAAGAAGTCGTCCTTGCTGCAGTCTTCCAGGATCTTGCCGCCCACGTCGATGAAGATCACGCGGCTGGCCACCTTGCGGGCGAAGCCCATCTCGTGCGTGACGCACATCATGGTCATGCCCTCGCGGGCGAGCGTGACCATCACGTCCAGCACCTCGCCCACCATCTCGGGGTCGAGCGCGGAGGTGGGCTCGTCGAACAGCATCACGATCGGGTCCATGCTCAGCGCGCGGGCAATCGCCACGCGCTGCTGCTGGCCGCCGGAGAGCTGGCCGGGGAACTTGTCCTTGTGCGCCATCAGGCCCACGCGGTCCAGCATCTTCAGGCCGCGGACCTTGGCGTCGTCCAGGCTGCGGCCCAGCACCTTGACCTGCGCGATGGTGAGGTTCTCGGTCACCGACAGATGCGGGAACAGCTCGAAGTGCTGGAACACCATGCCCACGCGGCTGCGCAGCTTGGGCAGGTCGGTCTTGGGGTCGTGCAGGCCCACGCCGTCGACGTAGATCTCGCCCTTCTGGAAGGGCTCGAGGCCGTTGACGGTCTTGATGAGGGTGGACTTGCCCGAGCCCGAGGGCCCGCAGACCACGACCACGTCGCCCTTGTTGATGCTGACCGAGCAGTCGTTCAGCACCTGGACCGGGCCGTACCACTTGGAAACGTTCTTGATTTCGATCATGACGGCCTCAGCGGATGATCTGGATCTTGAGCTGCACGCGGCGCACGATCCAGGACAGGGAGAAACAGATGATGAAGTACACGATGGCGGCGAGCAGGTAGGCCTCCACCGGGCGGCCCATGTTCTTGCCCGCGGTTTCCAGGCCCTTGAGCAGATCCGACGCGTTGATGATGTACACCAGCGACGTGTCCTGGAACAGGATGATGGTCTGCGTCAGGAACACCGGCAGCATGTTGCGGAAGGCCTGCGGCAGGATGATCAGCTTCATGTTCTGCGAGTAGGTCATGCCCAGCGCGTAGCCGGCGTTGACCTGGCCGCGAGGGATGGACTGGATGCCCGCGCGCACGATCTCGGAGAAGTAGGCCGCTTCGAAGGCGATGAAGGTGATCACCGCGGAGTTCTCGGCGCCCAGCGGGCGGCCGGTGGCGAACGGGATCAGCAGGTAGAACCACAGCAGCACCATCAGCAGCGGGATGGAGCGCATGGTGTTCACGTAGGCAGCGGCCGGCAGTTCCAGCAGCTTGTTGCCCGACAGGCGCATCAGCGCCAGCACGGTGCCGAAGGCAATGCCACCGATGGTGGCCACCACCGTCAGCCAGACGCTGAAGATGAAGCCCTTGGTGACGAAGGGGCCGATGACCGACCAGCTGAAGAAGGAGAGATCGAGACCGCCCATCTCAATGCCCCTCGCCCATGCCGCCCGCGGCCACGAAGCCGGGCACGCGCGAGCGCTTCTCCACCCAGGCCATGATACGGTTGATGGCGAAGGCCGACACCGCGTACAGCAGGGTCACGGCCAGGTACATCTGCACCGGCTGCGAGGTTTCCTCGCCGGACTGGCGCGCGAAGAAGGTGAGTTCGGCCACCGAGACGGCGAACGCCACCGAGGAATTCTTGACGATGTTCATCGACTCGCTGGTGAGCGGCGGGATCACGATGCGCAGCGCCATCGGCAGCAGCACGTAACGGTAGGTCTGCGTCGTGCTGAAGCCCAGGGCCATGCCGGCGTAGCGCTGGCCGCGCGGCAGCGCCTGGATGCCGGATCGCACCTGTTCGGCCACGCGGGCCGAGGTGAAGAAGCCGAGCGCCAGGATCACCAGCAGCACCGACGGCGTGTCCTTCATCACCGGGAAGATGGCCGGCAGCACGAAGTACCACAGGAACACCTGCACCAGCAGCGGAATGTTGCGGAACAGCTCGACCCAGACGTTGGCGAGCCGTACCAGCCAGGGGCTGTCCTGCAAGGTTCGCAGGGTGCCGATGACCAGGCCCGCGACCAGCGCCACCACCAGCGCGCACAGCGCCACGGTGAGCGTCCAGCCCCAGGCCGACAGGATCCAGTTCAGGTACGTCTGGTCGCCACCCTTGCCGAAGCAGCCGGCGATGACCTCGCCGGTGGTGGTCTCCTTGCAGAAGACCTGCCAGTCCCAAGCCATGTGGGTTTCTCCTCGTTGTTCTGGCGCCGATCTTCGCGTGGCGCGGCCGCGCGGGCAAGGCCCCCGCCGGCGCCCGCCGCCCGGCCAGGCGGCGCGGGTGCGGGCGTGCCCCGGTCAGGGGACCTGGATGCCGCGGGTTACTTCTTGGCGTAGTCTTCCATCGGCTTGTCGTTGGGGTTCGCCCACGCCGCCTTGGTGCTGTCGGACAGGGCCAGACCCACCTTGGTGTTC
>NZ_JAYRZR010000158.1:0-4599 GCF_041916345.1 Ramlibacter sp. | reverse complement strand
TCATAGGCCTTCTTGTCCCGGTACGGGCCGTCGTCGCCGTAGCCGGAGATGTCGCAGACGATGAGCCGCGGGTGATCGGCCCGCAGCGCCTCGTAGCCCAGGCCCATGCGCGCCGCGGCGCCGGGCGCGAGGTTCTGCACCAGCACGTCGGCCTTCGCCAGCAGCTCACGCAGCACGGCCAGCGCGGCCGGCTGCTTGAGGTCGAGCGCGAGGCTCTCCTTGCTGCGGTTGATCCAGACGAAGTGGGACGACTGGCCCTTCACGCGCGTGTCGTAGGCGCGAGCGAAGTCGCCGGGGCCGGGCCGCTCCACCTTGATAACGCGCGCGCCCAGGTCGGCGAGCTGGCGCGTGCAGAACGGCGCGGCCACCGCGTGCTCCAGCGAGACCACGGTGATGCCGTCGAGAGGTCGGACCACGGGGCGCCCTTTCAGAACGACCGCGGCAGCCCGAGCACGTGCTCGGCCACGTAGGCGAAGATCATGTTGGTGGAGATCGGCGCCACCTGGTACAGGCGCGTCTCGCGGAACTTGCGTTCCACGTCGTATTCGCACGCGAACCCGAAGCCGCCATGCGTCTGCAGGCACACGTTCGCGGCCTCCCAGCTGGCCTTGGCGGCGAGGTACTTCGCCATGTTGGCCTCGGCGCCGGCGTGCTCGTGCGCGTCGATCTTCGCGCACGCCTTCCAGCGCATCAGATTGGCGGCCTCGACCTCGATGAAGGCATCGGCGATCGGGAACTGCACGCCCTGGTTCTGCCCGATGGGCCGGCCGAACACCACGCGCTCCTTCGCGTACTTGGCGGCGCGCTCGATGAACCAGTAGCCGTCACCGATGCACTCCGCCGCGATCAGCGTGCGCTCGGCGTTCAGGCCGTCCAGGATGGTCTTGAAGCCCTGACCCTCGGCGCCCAGCAGGTTCTCCTCCGGGATCTCCAGGTTGTCGAAGAAGAGTTCATTGGTCTCGTGGTTGACCATGTTCAGGATCGGCCGCACGCTCAGGCCGTTGCCCACCGCCTGCTTCAGGTCGATCAGGAAGCACGAGAGGCCCTCGCTCTTCTTCTTCACCTCCGCCAGGGGCGTGGTGCGCGCCAGCAGGATCATCAGGTCGCTGTGCTGGATGCGCGAGATCCAGACCTTCTGCCCGTTGATCACCCAGCGGCCGTCCTTGCGCACGGCGGAGGTCTTGAGCTTGGTCGTGTCCGAGCCGGTGGTCGGCTCCGTCACGCCCATGGACTGGATGCGCAGCTCCCCGGCGGCGATGCGCGGCAGGTACTTCTGCTTCTGCGCCTCGGTGCCGCTGCGCACGATGGCGTTCATCACGTACATCTGGCCGTGGCAGGCGCCGGAGTTGCCGCCCGAGCGGTTGATCTCCTCCATGATGACCGAGGCCTCGGCCATGCCCAGGCCCGAGCCGCCATAGGCCTGCGGGATCAGCGCAGCCATCCAGCCGGCCTTGGTGAGCGCGTCGACGAAGGCCTCGGGGTAGGCCCGCTGCTCGTCGACCTTGCGGTGGTACTCATCGGGGAATTCGGCGCAGAGCGCGCGCACGGCGTCGCGGATGTCCTGGTAGGCGTCGGGCTGGGCAGTCATGGAATCGATGTGGGGGAAAGCGGATCAGGCCAGCGTGGCCTCGGCGGTCATGGTGAGCCAGCCATCGGCGTCCTGCGCCCACAGCCTGACGCTGCGGCCGTCGGCGGCCGGCGTGCCGTTCACGCGCATCGGCCGGCCGTCGAAGGTGGGGCGCACGGCGCGGAACTGGTAGCCGGTGACGGTGCGCCCGGTGCAGTGCTCGCGCACCAGGTCCATCAGCAGCGTGGCGATCAGCGGGCCGTGCACCACCAGGCCGGGGTAGCCCTCCTCCTGCGTGACGTAGGGGCGGTCGTAGTGGATGCGATGGCCGTTGAAGGTGAGCGCGGAGTAGCGGAACAGCATCACCGCGTCGGGCAGCCATTCCTTCTGCCAGGTCGCACCCGCCTCAGCGGCGGTGGGTGCAGGCGCCGGCTCACCGGGCTGCGGCGGGCTGCGGTAGACGATGTCGTGCCGGTCCACCAGGGCCGGGCCCTGCGCATTGGCGATCTGGTGCTCCACCTTCACGAACACCATCTCGCCGGTGCGGCCCTGCTTGTGCGTGACGGAGGCGATGCGCGAGGTGCGGCGGATCGCGTCGCCCGCGCGCAGCGGGTTGCCGGGCGTCCATTCGAGCTGGCTGCCGGCCCACATGCGGCGCGGCAGCGGCACTGGCGGCAGGAAGCCGCCGCGCCGCGGATGGCCGTCGGGGCCGATCTGCGACTGCGGCGCCTGCGGCAGGAAGTACAGCCAGTGCCACAGCGGCGGCACCGGCGAGCCGGCGCCGAAGGGGGCGTCGATGTCGAGCGTGGCCGCCAGCCCGCGCAGCGGCGCGAGGGTGGCCGTGTCCTCCAGCGTCTCGGTGCGGCCGGTCCAGGCCTGCAGGCCGGCGATGTCTTCAGGGGTCAAGGCAAGGGACATGGGGGGATGGTGGCGGGAAACGGCCCGCCGCGCCATTCGCCATTTTCCAACCCCGGCTTCGTCAAGGTGGAAGCACGGGTGTCGCCGCCGGCCGGGCAGGACTATGCTGTCGGCCCATGGAATCGATCGATCTTTCCTCGAACGCCCGCACCGCCGCCCGCCTGCTGTGCGCGGCCTGGCGCGATGGCCGCCACCTGGCGGAACTGCCGCCCGCGCACCGCCCGCGCTCGCGTGCGGAAGGCTATGCCGTGCAGGCCGCCTGGGCCTCCGAGCGGGGCCAGCCCGTCGCCGGCTGGAAGATCGCCGCCACCAGCACGGCCGGCCAGCAGCACATCGGCGTGAGCGGTCCGCTGGCGGGCCCGGTGTTCGCCGACCGCGTGTTCGGCGATGGCGCCGAGATGTCGCTGGCGACCAACCGCATGCGCGTGGCCGAGTGCGAGATCGTGCTGCGCTTCGGCCATTCCCTGGCGCCGCGCACCCAGCCCTATGGCCGCGCCGAGGTGCTGGCCGCGCTGGCCTCGGTGCACCCGGGCATCGAGTTGCCCGACTCGCGCTTCATGCAGTTCGAGCAGGCGGGCGAGGCGCAGCTCATCGCGGACGCCGCCTGCACCAACGACATGCTGGTCGGCGCCGCCGTGCCCGTGGACGCGCGAGTGGATGCTCTGGCGCAGCTCGCGGTGCAGGCCGAGGTGAGCGATGGCCGCCGGCCCACCGGCGTGGGCGCCAACGTGCTGGGCGACCCGGTCGAGGCGCTGGTCTGGCTGGTCAACGAAATCACCGCCACCGGCCATGCCCTGGCGGCCGGCCAGTTCGTCACCACCGGCGCCTGCGTGCCGCCGATTCCGGTGTCGCCGGGTGACGAGGTGCGGGCCGATTTCGGCTGGCTGGGGCGCATCAGCGTGCGGTTGCGGTAGGTTCAGCCGGCTGGCGCCAGCCACCTCCCTTTCGTGGCTTCATGCCTAAAGTGACATAATTCCCTCTCTCGTGGCTTCACTGATTCGCAAGCCGGTCAAGTGGGTGGGATCCGCCAAGCGTGACCTGGACGCCATGCCCGACGACGTGAAAGACGTGTTCGGACATGCCATCGATCTCGCGCAGACGGGCGGCCGGCATATCGACTCAAAGATCATGTATGGACTTGATCAGATCCCGGCTGCAGGCGGCGCGGCTGGATTTTGAGGCCTGGAAGGCCAAACAAGGAGAGTCTCGATGAATGATCGCAAGAAGGTCGAGATCCACGAAGGCGGCACGAACGTCTACCTCGACCTGGGGTACCCAGATGCGGCCGAAATGCAGCGCAAATCGCTGCTGGCCGCCGAGATCGCCCGCGGCATCCAGACGCGCGGGCTGACACAGAGTGCCGCCGCCGAGCTGCTGGGGATCGACCAGGCCAAGGTCTCCCGCATCACGCGTGGTCAATTCCGTGGTGTGAGCGAAGGCAAACTGCTTGAGCTGGTGGCAAGGCTGGGCCATGACATCAAGATCGTGGTGGGCCCAGCGCGACGACGAGCCGGCAAGATCGAGCTGCAGATCGCCTGAGCACCATGCGCATCGAACGCGACGACCTCACCCGTGAACCCGTGCTGGATCTCCTGCGGGAGCACCTGGCCCACATGCATGAGCTGTCACCGCCCGAGCAGGTCTTTGCGCTCGACGTCTCCGGCCTGCAGCACCCGTCCGTCACCTTCTGGACGGTGTGGGAGGGCGACACGCTGCTGGGTTGCGGCGCGTTGAAGGAGCTGAGCCCGACCGAGGGCGAGATCAAGTCGATGCGCACGCCGAAGGCGCTGCGCGGGCGCGGCGCCGGGCGTGCGGTGCTGGCCCACATCGTGCAGACGGCGCGCGAGCGGGGCTATGCCTGCCTGCAGCTCGAAACCGGCACGCATCCGGGCTTTGGCGCGGCACACGCGCTGTACCGAAGCTTCGGCTTCGTCGACAGCGGGCCGTTTGCCAGCTACAAGCCCGACCCGAGCAGCACGTTCATGCGGTTGGATCTGGTGAAGGCGGGCTGACAGCCCCTGGATTCCCGCCTGCGCGGGAATGACGGAGCTTCCGTCGTCCCCGCGCAGGCGGGGACCCAGGTGACCTCACACGCTCGCCGCGTCCAGGTTCGC
>NZ_JAYRZR010000157.1:0-5087 GCF_041916345.1 Ramlibacter sp. | reverse complement strand
GCGCCTGCTCAAGCAGGCCGCCAAGGCGACCCCCGCCGCCGCCTGAGCGCGATGGCCGTGCCCGGCCTGCCGGCGGCGCCCCTGCCGCCGGACATCGAACCCGCGGATCTCCCCGCGGACGCCATCGAGGTCGGGCGCATCGCCGATGCCTGGGGCATCAAGGGCTGGTTCAAGGTCCTGCCCCACAGCGCCGACCCGCAGGCGCTGTTCTCTTCCAAGCGCTGGTACCTGCAGCCGTCCGACCGGGGCCCCCGTGCCTTCGCCGGCACGGTGCTGCTGCGCGTGCGCGAGGCGAAGGAGCACGCGGACACCATCGTCGCGCGTGCCGATGGCGTGGAAGACCGCGACACGGCCGAGCGCCTGCGCGGTTGCCGCATCTTCATTCCCCGCTCCAGCTTCCCCACCGCCGCCGAAGACGAGTACTACTGGGTCGACCTGATCGGCCTGGCCGTGGTCAACCGCGAGGGCGAGGCCCTGGGCACCGTGCGCGAGCTGCTGTCCACCGGCCCGCAGACCGTGCTGGTGGTCGCGTACGAGCAGAACGGCCAGGCGGCCGAGCGCATGATCCCCTTCGTGGCCGCCTACGTCGACGCGGTGGACCTGCCTGGCCGCCGCATCACGGTGGACTGGCAGCCCGACTACTGAGCGCGGCGCCGCCATGCGCTTCGACGTCATCACCCTGTTTCCGGAGCTGTTCGCGCCCTTCCTCGCGGCCGGCGTGACGCGCCGCGCCTTCGAGACGCGGCAGGTCGACGTGCGGCTGTGGAACCCGCGTGACCAAGCCGAGGGCCCGTATCGCCGCGTGGACGACCGCCCCTTCGGCGGCGGCCCCGGCATGGTGATGCTGGCCGAGCCGCTGGCGCGCTGCCTGGCCGCGATCCGCGCGGACCGCGGCGCGGGTGATGCGGCACCGGTGGTGCTGTTCACGCCCGTGGGCGAGCGTCTGGATCACGCCGGCGTGGCGCGCTGGGCCGCGGGCGAGGGGGCCATCCTGCTGTGCGGCCGCTACGAGGGCATCGACCAGCGCTTCATCGACGCACATGTCGATGTGCAACTCAGCCTGGGCGATTTCGTGCTGTCGGGCGGCGAGATCCCGGCCATGGCCTTGCTGGACGCGGTGGCGCGGCTGCAGCCCGGCGTGCTGAACGACGAAGGCAGCCACCAGGAGGACAGCTTCAACCCCGCGCTCGATGGCCTGCTGGACTGCCCGCACTACACCCGGCCGGAGGAGTGGCGCGGCCAGCGCGTGCCGGCGGAGCTGCTCTCGGGCCACCATGCCCGCATCGAGCGGTGGCGGCGCGAGCAGCGCCTGGCCCTCACCGCGCGCGACCGGCCAGACCTCATTGCGGCGGCCCGCGCGGCCGGCCGGCTGGCCGCCGAAGACGAGCGTTTCCTCGCCAGTCTATAATCGCGGGCTTTCCAGATCCTCTGTCCGGCCGCCCGAGCCGCCAGCCTTTGCCACCCCAGGGTGCGCCAGCAGCGCGAAGCCAGGGCCTTCAGTGCAGCGCGGACACGATCACCAAGGAAGACCATGAACCTGATCCAGACCCTCGAGCAAGAGGAAATCGCCCGCCTGGGCAAGAACGTGCCCGCTTTCGCCCCCGGCGACACGGTCATCGTGAGCGTGAACGTGGTCGAAGGCACGCGCAAGCGCGTGCAGGCCTACGAAGGCGTGGTCATCGCCAAGCGCAACCGCGGCCTGAACAGCGCCTTCACCGTGCGCAAGATCTCCAGCGGCGAAGGCGTGGAGCGCACGTTCCAGACCTACAGCCCGCTGATCGCCGGCATCGAAGTCAAGCGCCGCGGCGACGTTCGCCGTGCCAAGCTGTACTTCCTGCGCGAGCGCTCCGGCAAGTCCGCCCGCATCAAGGAAAAGCTGTCGTACAGCCAGAAGTCGGCGGCCGCGTAAGAACGGAACGCGCCTCTCGCGCGTCAAGCCGCCGCCGGCCTCCAGCCCGCGGCGGTTTTTCGTTTCCCGCCCCACTTTCATGACCCGAACGCCTCCGATGCTGCCGCCCGGCACCCGTCCGCTGTCGAAGCTGCCCGACTTCGATCCGCGCCAGGTGCCGGTGGCCGGCCACGACGCGCACCTGCCGGCCGTGCCGGCGCCACTGCTGGCACCTTCGGCCATCCGTCAGCGCTTCGCGGCGCCGCCGCACTGGGAGCCCGAGCTGTGGGCAGAGCCGGCTTTCGCGGGGCGTCAGCCATCGCTGGCCTCGGTGCTGGTGCCTGTCGTCATGCGCGAGCGGCCGGCCGTGCTGCTGACCGAGCGCACGATGGGCCTGACCACGCACTCGGGCCAGATCGCCTTTCCGGGCGGCAAGCAGGACGACACCGACGCCGACGCGACCGAGACCGCGCTGCGCGAGGCCGAGGAGGAGATCGGCCTCGACCGCCACCTGACCGAGGTGATCGGCGCCATGCCCACCTACACCACGGTCACGCGCTTCGTGGTCACGCCCGTGGTGGCGCTGGTGGACCCCGGCTACCGCCTGCGCATCAATGCCGGCGAGGTGGCCGATGCCTTCGAGGTGCCGCTGGACTTCCTGATGAACCCGGCACACCACCGCCGCCACGTGATCGAGGTCGATGGCGTGCGCCGCGAGTGGTTCTCCATGCCCTACCAGGACGAGCGTGCCGAGCGCTTCATCTGGGGCGCCACCGCGGCCATGCTGCGCAACTTCTACCGCTTTCTCTCGGCGTAGCCACGCCGCACGAGGCCGGTGGGCCCGCAGGCCCTATCATTTCCGAATGAGCTTCTTCGCGATCCTGTTCGCCTTGCTGATCGAACAGGTGCGTCCGCTCGGTCCGCGCAACCCGGTGCATGTGGGCATGCGGGCCTGGGCCCGCTGGGCCAGCCGCAACTTCGACGCCGGCAAGCCGGCGCACGGCTGGGTGGCCTGGGCGCTGGCGGTGGCCGGCCCCGCGCTGCTGGTGCTGGCCGTGCATGCACTGCTCAACCGGTTTCTCGGCTGGCCCGTCGCGGTGCTGTGGAACGTGGCCATCCTCTACGTCACGCTCGGCTTCCGGCAGTTCAGCCATCACTTCACCGACATCCGCGATGCGCTGGATGCCGGCAACGAGCCCCGTGCGCGCGAGCTGCTGGCCGAGTGGCAGCAGGTCGACGCGAGCGAGCTGCCGCGCAGCGAGATCGTGCGCCACGTGATCGAGTACTCGGTGCTGGCCGCGCACCGCCATGTGTTCGGCGTGCTGGCCTGGTACTCGGTGCTGGCGGCATTCGGCCTCGGGCCGGCTGGCGCGGTGCTGTACCGCATGGCCGAGTTCGTGGCGCGCTACTGGCGGCACCGCAACCGCATCCAGGCGCAGCCCGCCAGCGAGGCGCTGCAGTCCGCGGCCGCGCAGGCCTGGCAGGTCATCGACTGGGCGCCCGCACGGGCCACGGCGCTGGCCTTCGCGGTGGTGGGCAGCTTCGAGGAGGCGGTGGACTGCTGGCGGCATCACGCCCAGCGCTTTCCCAACGACAACGACGGCGTGGTGCTGGCGGCGACCTCGGGCGCAGTGAACGTGCGGCTGGGGGGCGAAGCGCTCAAGCCGGCGTATCGCCCCGAGAGCTCGCAGCCTTTCCGCTCGGCCGCGCTGGGCCCGGAGCCATCGGTGGACACCGGCCCCACGCCGGGACGAGAGGCCGAGCCCGCGCACCTGCGCAGCGTGGTGGGGCTGGTGTGGCGGACGGTGGTGCTGTGGCTGGTGCTGCTGGCGCTGCTGACGCTGGCGAATCTGCTGGGCTAGGGATCGCTGGGGTTGCGCTGGCGCTCCACCCCAGCCTACGGAGGCGGGTGCATCCAGGCTGTTCCGTAGGCTGGGGTGCAACCCCAGCTGCCTGCGTGCCTACGCCCGCACACGCCCCAGCTGCGCCTGCGTCCACCGCACGATGTCACCGGCGCCCATCGCGCCCGCCTGCCGCGCCACCTCCTGGCCACCGGCAAACAAGGCCAGGGTCGGGATGCTGCGGATGCCGAGCTGCGCGCCCAGCGCCTGCGCCTCGTCGGTGTTGACCTTCACCAGCCGCACGTTCGGCTCCAGCTGCTGCACGGCCTGCTCGAACGCGGGCGCCATCATGCGGCAGGGGCCGCACCAAGGCGCCCAGAAGTCCACCAGCAGCGGCAACTGGCTGCGCTGCACATGGCGTGCGAACTCGGCCTCGGTCAAGGCCACGGGGTGGCCGGTGAACAGGGGCTGGTGGCAACTGCCGCAGTCTGGCCCGCGCGAGAGATCGGCGGATTGGACGCGGTTGGTCGTGTGGCAGTGCGGGCAGACGATGTGCAGCGGGTTCATGGCACGCACTTGAGGGCGGAGGACGAGTCCGCAAGGGGGGCGCCGCCCCCACCCCAGCCCTCCCCCGGAGGGGGAGGGAGCGAGACGGACTAGCCTCGACGAGCTGGCAGTTCCTCGAACAGCTGCCGGTAGATCCGCCAGCGGCTGGCCGTGATGCCATCGGGCTGGTCCACCGCCGCCATCACGCCGCAGCCCGGCTCATGCAGGTGAGTGCAGTTGTAGAAGCGGCAGTTCGCCACGTGCGGGCGCAGGTCGGGCATGAGCGCCGCGAGCTGCATGCGGTCGATGTGATGCAGGCCGAACTCCTGGAAGCCGGGCGAATCGATCAGGCCGCTGCGGTGCGCGCCATCGAGCCAGTACCAGGTGGTGGTGGTCGTGGTGTGACGCCCCGAGTTCAGGGCCTGGGAGATCTCGCCGGTGAGGGCCTGCGCCGACGGCACCAGCAGGTTCACCAGCGTGCTCTTGCCGGCGCCGGAGGGGCCCAGCACCAGGGTGGTGTGGCCGTCGAGATGCCGCATGAGATGCGCATGATCGACCTCGCGCGACTGGCGCAGGGAGAGCGGCAGCACACCATACCCCATGCGCTGGTAGGGCAGCAGCCGACCCCACGCACGCTCGAATGGCTCCACCAGGTCGCTCTTGTTCAGCGCGATCAGCGGGCGGATGCGTTCGGCCTCGGCCGCGATCAGCGCCCGTGCCAGCTGCATCTCGGAGAACTCGGGCTCGGCGGCGATCAGGATCAGCACCTGATCCAGGTTGGCCGCGAAGGACTTGCTGCGGATCTCGTCCTG
>NZ_JAYRZR010000156.1:0-5178 GCF_041916345.1 Ramlibacter sp. | reverse complement strand
CCAGCAAGGAGATCGGCAAGACGCTCGCCATCAGCCACCGCACGGTGGAGATCTACCGCGCGCGCCTGATGCGCAAGTACAAGGCCAGCACCACGGCGGACCTGGTGCACAAGCTGATGGCCGGGGCCTGAGGGCGCCTACTTCGCGGCCGCCAGCGCCAGCGGCAGCGCCCAATCCCTCAGCACGCGGCCGGTCCGTGCCCCGCCGCGCGGATGGTCGGCATCGGCCACCTCGCTCACGGCCGCCAGCACGATGCGCCGGCTGGGCACCACGTAGATGTACTGGCCGCCATAGCCCACGGCATAGGTGGCCTGGTCCGACCCTTCAGGCGTGGGCGCCGTCCACCACAGCCAGCCGTACCCGATGAAGCCCCCGCGCAGCGGCTGCGTGGTGTCGATGCGCCGCTGCGTGGCCTGCGCCAGATAGGCCGCGTCCACGATGCGGCGCCCCTGCCATTGCCCCTGGTCCACCACCAGCTGCCCGAGCGCCAGCAGGTCGCGCAGCCGCAGGTGCAGGCCGGCGGCGCAGTTGGGGATGTCGATCGAGTTGGTGGTCCATTCAGCGTCACCAGCGCCCAGCGGGGCCAGCAGCGTCTCGCGTGCCCAGGCGAGGAAGCCCTGCCCCTCGCCGCGTTCGGGCGGCGCGGTGCGGCCGATGGCGCGTACCACGACCTGGCCCGCGATCTGCGAGTCAGCATTGCTGTAATACCAGCGGGTGCCCGGTGCGTGCGCGAAGGGGCGCCGCAGCGCCAGGGCCAGGCCGTCCGGACGATGAAACCAGCCCAGGAAGCGCCCGTAGTCCGCGCTCTCCACCGGTGCCACGGGCGCGTAGCCGGTGGCGAGCGAGAGGCAGTGAGCCCAGGTGAGCGCGCGCACGCCAGCCTCCTGCGTGGGATCCGCCGCTTCCGCCAACAGGCCGGCGAGCGGTTGATCGGGCATGCCCAGCCGGCCCTGCGCGATGGCGGCGCCCGCCAGCAGCGAGACGACGGACTTGGTGACGGAGCGCACGTCATGCCAAGTGTCCGGCGTGAGGCCGGGGCGATGATGCTCGAACAGCACCTCCCCGCTGCGCAGGACGGCCAGGGCGCGGATGCGCTGCTCCGGCCCGGCCAGCTCACGCGCGAGCCCGGCGCGCAAGGCATCGATGCCGGCCGGCTGCGCGGGCACTGCCGCCGGGAACGCGCACCATGCTGCCGCTGCCGCGCCACGCAGGCAGGCCCTTCGCGTGAGCAGCGGCGCAGCGCGCATGGCTCAGGCCGCGTCGATCACTTCCGAGGCGCTGCGGAACGCATCCACCGCCGCCGGGAAGCCGCAGTACACGCTGGCGTGCAGGAAGATCTCCTGCAGTTCCGCCGGCGTCACGCCATTGTTGAGCGCACCGCGCACGTGGATCTTGAGCTCGTGCATGCGACCCAGCGCCACCAGCATGGAGACGGTGACGATGCTGCGCGTCTTCAGGTCGATGCCATCGCGCTGCCAGGTGTTGCCCCAGGCGTGGCGCGTCACCAGCTCCTGCAGCGGCGCGGTAAACGGCGTGGAACGGTCCAGCGCGCCTTGCACATAGGCGTCGCCCAGCACGGCGCGTCGGGTGGCCAGGCCGGCCTGGGTCTCGGGGTGGTCGGAAAGGGGCGCGGGCATGGGCAGATCCTCCAGGGTTGAAACGATGGGCAGCAGCATACGCGGCCCTGCTAACCTTGGTGCATCACCGATGCATGACGAGGAATCCCCGATGAGCCAACGCTATCCCCTGCCCGAGCTGAAGGACCTGCCCGAAGACCTGCGCCAGCGCATCCTGGAGGTGCAGGAGAAGAGCGGCTTCGTGCCCAACGTGTTCCTGGCGCTGGCGCGCCGGCCGGCCGAGTGGCGCGCGTTCTTCGCCTACCACGACGCGCTGATGACGCCGGAGACGACGGGCCGCACGAGCGGCCTCACCAAGGGCGAGCGCGAGATGATCGTCACCGCCACCAGCGCCGCCAACCAGTGCCTGTACTGCGTGGTGGCGCATGGCGCGATCCTGCGCATCTACGAGAAGAAGCCGCTGGTGGCCGACCAGGTGGCGGTGAACTACCGCAAGGCCGACATCCCGCCGCGCCAGCGCGCCATGCTCGACTTCGCGATGAAGGTGTGCCTGCGCTCGCACGAGGTCGACGAGGCCGACTTCCCGGCCCTGCACGCGCACGGCTTCAATGACGAGGACATCTGGGACATCGCGGCCATCACCGCGTTCTTCGGCCTGTCCAACCGCATGGCCAGCTTCTCCGGGATGATGCCCAACCCCGAGTTCTACCTGATGGGGCGGGTGCCACGCGAGAAGAAGTGACCCCGCCGCGCGGGCGCCCGTGGCGCCTGCGTGACAGCGCTTGGTGTTAGCCCGCGTGCCGACCGGCGCGGACGTTCGTAGACTGGCCCTCGCTCACCGAGGAGACCTGTTCCATGACCCGTTCGCTTCCTTCGCGCCGCCAGGTGCTGCAGACCCTGGGCGCCGGCGCTGCCGTGGCCGCCGCGCCCGCCGTGCTGGCGCAATCCGGCTGGCCCAGCAAGCCCATCCGCATCATCGTGGCGTTCCCGCCGGGCGGCCTGACGGACGCCTATGCGCGCCTGTACGCCGACCAGGTCACGCAGGCGCTGAAGGTGCCGGTGGTGGTGGAGAACAAGCCCGGCGCCGGCGCCGTGATCGGCATCGACGCGCTCGTGAAGTCGCCCGCCGATGGCTACACGCTGCTCATGACGACCTCGGGGACCGTGTGGCAGAACCGCGTGCTCTACACCAAGCTACCCTACAACCTGGACAAGGACATCACGCCGATCGCGGTGTTCCCCTCCGGCCCGCTGGTGCTGGGTCTGGCGCCCAAGGTGACGGCCAAGACGGTGGCCGAGTTCATCGAGCAGGCGAAGGCCAAGCCGATGAACATGGGCACGTATGCGCCCGGTTCGTATCCGCACATGGTGGCCGACCAGCTCAACCGCGGGGCCGGCACCAAGCTCACCTCGGTGCACTACCGGGGCGAATCGCCGATGTGGGTCGACGTCGCCTCCGGGCAGATCGAGGCCGCCATCGGCAGCTACCAGGCCTTCGCCACGGTGCAGCCGCGTGGCGTGCGGCCCATCGGTGTCACCGGGCCCTACCGCAGCCCCAAGATGCCCGACGTGCCGACGCTCACCGAAGCGGGCATGACCGACCGCCTTGTTACGCTGGAAGGCGGCCTGCCGCTCATTGCGCCGGCCGGCACGCCCGAGCGCGTGCTGCAGGCCCTGTCGAAGGTGGTGGTGGAAGGCGCGAACAGTGAGCGCGCCGCCAAGCTGCGCGAGTCATTCGGCATCCCGAACAAGCCGAAGAACCTGGCCGAGACGCGCAAGGACTGGGAACGCGAAGTGCCCGTGTGGATCAAGCTGGCGGTCGACCTGGGGATCAAGCTCGACTAGGCCCCTACTCCACATGCCGGCGGAACCAGTCCGGCATCGGCAGCGACTTCTGCGCCGCGTAGTCCGTCCACACCATGGTCGCGCCACCGGAGGTGGTGATCACGCCCGGCGCATCGGTGCGCTCCAGCGTACACCAGCTCTCGAAGCTGCTGCGGCCGGGGTCGCTCACGTACATGCGCGCCAGCAGCTCACCCGGGTGCTCCACCTGCCGGTGGAAGGTGCAGAAGGCGTTGATGATCAACGGGCCCTGGGCGTCGCTGTGCAGCGTGAGGCCCAGCGCGCGCAGCCACTCCAGGCGGATGATCTCCAGGTAGCGGAAGTACAGGGTGTTGTTCACATGACCCATGGGGTCCATGTCACCCCAGCGGATGGGGATCGTCATCTCGTGAACGCGCTTCCGGCGCTCGGGCAGCTCGAACTTCATGCCGCTCGCCCCCCGCTCAGATGCCGAAGCCGTCGTCCGCGGCGATCACCGCGCCGTTGATGAAGTGGCTCTGCCCCGAGGCCAGCAGCACGATCAGCGCGTCCAGGTCCTCGGGCTTGCCCACGCGCTTGCGCGGCAGCATGTTCATCAGCTTCTGGCCCTGCTCGGTGGCCCAGTGGTGATGGTTGATCTCGGTGTCGATGTAGCCGGGGCACAGCGCGTTCACGTTGATGCCGAATCGGCCCCACTCCAGCGCCATCGCCTTGGTCATCTGCACCACGGCGGCCTTGCTCATCGCGTACACGCCGATCTGCGGCAGCACGCGCAGGCCCGCCATGGAGGCGATGTTGATGATGCGGCCGCCCGTGTAGGTGCCCGGCGCGGCGCCGCGGGCGCGCGCGATCATGCGCTTGCCCACTTCCTGCGCGACGAAGAACGAACCTCGCACATTGGTGCCGAAGACGTAGTCGAAGTCATCCTCCGTCACGTCCTGCACCTTCTGCGTGGTGCTGACGCCGGAGTTGTTGACCAGGATGTCGATGGAGCCGACCTCGGTCTCCGCATGGGCCACGGCGGACTTGATGCTGTCGATGTCGGTCACGTCCAGCTCGATCGCGTGGGCATCGCCGCCCTCGCCCTCGATCTGGGCGCGCAACTCCTTGAGCTTCTCCATGCGCCGGGCGGTCAGCACCACGGCCGCGCCAGCGCGCGCCAGCGTCTTGGCGAACTGCGCGCCCAGGCCGCTGGAAGCCCCTGTAATGAAGGCGACTCGGCCGTCGAGATCGATGCTGTAGCTCACTGAGGGTCCTCTCTAGAATCGGATGCGAACGATCGTTCGCGTGCAGGGGGCAGACGCATAGAATGCACGCGAACCACGCCGCGCGCAGTCCCGCGGGCGCCACCCGAAAACATTATCGACGACACCCATGACGCAAGATGAGATCCTGGCCCAGTACGGCCCGCGCGAAGCGATGGAATACGACGTGGTCGTGGTCGGTGGCGGCCCCGGCGGGCTGGCCACGGCCATCCGCCTGAAGCAGCTCGCCGCGGCCAGCGGCAAGGAGCTGTCGGTCGTGGTGCTCGAGAAGGGCTCGGAGCCCGGCGCGCACATCCTCTCCGGCGCCATCATGGACCCGAAGGCGCTGACCGAACTCATCCCCGACTGGCAGGCCCAGGGCGCGCCGCTGAACCAGCCGGTGACGGAAGACGCCATGGTGTTCCTGTCGGAGAACGGCTCGCTGCGCGTGCCCAACCCGCTGCTGCCCGGCTGCTTCCACAACGAGGGCAACTACATCGTGAGCCTGGGCAACGTGGTGCGCTGGATGGCGCAGC
>NZ_JAYRZR010000155.1:0-5236 GCF_041916345.1 Ramlibacter sp. | reverse complement strand
GGCCGCGATGGCCACGCGCGTGGCGTAGCCCAGGCCGTTGACGGGCGGGTTGTTCAACGTGATCACGGCCACGTCGCCGTGGACCTTGTATTCAGCCGTCATGCGGATTCCTTGGGAGAGGGAGTGAGAAAAGAACGGTCGTTCGCTTTTGCGATTCTAGGGGCAGCCTGCTGCACCGCAATGAGGGTTTGTCACGGGAGGGACAAGGGGTGGCGCCGCGCGGCAAGACCGCGTCGCCGTACCCGGACCGCATCGTGGCGCGGCCCGGCTTCGAGAAAGAGCTGGCCCGGCGCACGTTGACCAATCTGTACAACGAGCGCCCCGCCTGCCTGGCCCAGGCCCACGAGGCGCCGGACGCGGCCGTTGCGCAGGCCTACGGCTGGGCGGACTACGCGCCGGGGATGACCGAGGACGAGATCCTTCGGCGGCTGCTGGCGCTCAACATCGAACGGTCCGCCAGCGCGTGACCGTGAGGGCCGCAGCGCGCCGGCCCCCAACCCCATCTGGCCTGTTGGCAGCAGCTCCTGGCGGCTGACCGCGCGCCCATGCCGTGATGCGCTCATCGGCATGCATGCTATTGGGCGCATTGTGCCGACCCTGCCTAGGTGGAGAGTTCAAGGACGGGTCGATTTGTGCAGGGCACCATGAATGCTTTAGTATTCGCCCGGGAATTTGGGGTCTGAGCCCGGAGGGATGTGATGTTGCGTGGATGGAAAGCCGCAGTCGCTGCGGTCTGGATGGTTCTTGTCGGGTCCGGCACGGCCCAGGCGCAGCCGCAACAATTCGGCGGCCCCGCGCCCGCACCCATGTGCGAGATCGCCGGTCGCACGCAGTGCATCGCGCCGCGCCTCGTGCAGGGTATCCAGGCGGCGCTGCCTGAGCACTGCGCGCAGTACGCGGCGGATCACACGGCGCGAGGCGGCTTCGTGGGCTGCTGGACCAGCGGCTCGACGAACACGATGTGCCAGCTGCGCGATCCGGCTGTGTCGCCTGGATTCGTGGGCGCCAAATGGGCCACCACCAACATCCGGATGGCGGGGGTGGACATCAACGCCTTCGACTATGGGCCGCCGAGGGGGCCGGTCTACGAGACATGGGGCCCGAACGACTACGCAGGCCCGGTCTGCCAATGCCCGGCCAATTCGATGATCCAGTCGGATGCCTCGTGCCGCTGCCCGGCCGGCATGAACTGGGATCCGGAGCAGCAGAAGTGCGCGGTGCGCATCGACCCCACCGTCATTGCCCTGTTCGGCAACAACCGCACCAAGGCCCTGCCCGTGGGCCCGGCGCTGCCCATGGAGGCCAAGGTCACCAAGGCAGGTGAGCCGCAGCCCGACATTGTCGTCACCATTCACGGCCCTGGCGGACCGTTCCAGGGCGTCACCGACGGCGGGGGCTCCTTCAAGTTCATGTACGTGCCGCCGGTACTGAAGGCCGCGCGCGAGACGCTCACGGCCACCTGCCACGGCTGCGTGAACGAGGCCACGAAGACCATCACGGTCGAGATGTGCCTGACCTGTGATCCCGCTTTCGGCAACCCCATCCAGCCGGGCCGCGGGGAAAAGCAGCAGGACGAGACTGACTGGGTGGATGCGGCCGCGCATCCGCTGACCTTCACCCGCATCTTCCGCAGCTCGGGTGCCGCCGCGTCGACCTTCGGCGCGACCTGGAGCCACGCCTTCGCCGCGCGGATGATCATCTCGGCCACGACGGCCGACGTGGAGCTGCCAGACGGACGAACGCTCGCCTTCACCCAGGAGAACGGCCAATGGGTCGCAGCCGGGCACAACGACCGCCTGGTCGTCCAGGGCGACCAGTTCGTCTTCAGCCAGATCAGCACGGATCGCACCTTCACCTTCAATGGGCAAGGCCAGTTGCTGGCCCTCACCGAACGCAACGGCTGGGCCATGACGCTCACCTGGGGCGCGGATTTCCGCCTGCAGCGCGTCACCAATGCCTTCGGCCGCAGCCTGCAGTTCACGCATGACGCCAACGGGCGCCTGGTGAGCATCGCCACGCCGGACGGCCAGACGCTGCAATACGCCTACACGCAATCGCAGACCCCGCAGCTGCTGTCCGTGACGCACCCGGGCGGCACGCGAACCTACCACTACGAGGATGCGCGTTTCCCGAGCCTGCTGACCGGCATCACCAACGAGGCGCAGGTGCGTATCGCCACCTATGCGTATGACAGCGCGGGGCGCGCCATCGGCACCGTGCACATCGGCCAGACCGATGCCTACAGCGTCACCTACAGCGGCTCCGGCTCGGCCAGCGGCACGCTGCAGGCGGGCACCACCGTCGATCCCTCCATCTATTCCCTGACCACCACGGTCACCACGCCCAATGGCGCCGTCCAGCGCCTCACCTGGGTGGGCGCAGCCGACGGCTGGGTGTACCGCGCCAGCGCCAGCCAGGCCCTGGACGGCGACACCCTGGCATCGCGCGCCCTGGGCGCCGACGGCATGCCGCAGGTGGAAACCGACTTCAACGGCGTGCGCCGCGAGCACGCGTGGGATGCCCGCCGCCGCCTGAAGACCCAGACGACCGAGGCGGCCGGCCTGCCCGAGCAGCGCACCACCGCCACCGAGTGGCACCCGCAGTGGCGCCTGCCGGTGCGCGTGAGCGAGCCCGGGCGCACCACGGTGAACACCTACGACGCCAGCGGCAACCTGCTCAGTGAACAGATCACCGACGTCGCCACCGGCCAGGTTCGCACCCGCAGCTGGACGTACAACGCGCGCGGTCAGGTGGAGACGATGACGCTGCCGGGCGGTGGCGTGTGGACCTACGGCTACGACGCCGCGGGCAACACCGTGAGCCTGCGCGATCCGCTGCAGCGCCAGACCACCTTCACCCACGACGCCGGTGGCCGCGTGCTCACCCGCACCGAGCCGGGTGGCCTGACGAGCACCTACACCTATGACGCCCGTGGCCGCCTGCTCACCGCGACCGTGGGCGGAGAGACAACGACCTACGCCTATACGGCCACCGGCCAGCTGCAATCGACCACGCTGCCCAACGGCCACCAGGTGAGCTACACCTACGATCAGGCCGACCGGCTGATCGCCGCCCAGGACAACCGCGGCGCGAGCCTCAGCTACACGCTGGACGCCTCGGGCAACCGCACCCGTGAAGAGTTGCGTGACGCCAGCGGCGCCATCGCCGCCGTCACCCAGCGCGGCATCGACGCCCTGGGGCGCGTGACCGCCACCGCCAACTCCATCGGGCAGACCACCCGCTACGGCCATGACGCCAACGGCGTGCCGGTGAGCGAGACCGACCCGCTGAACCAGACCACCCGCCAGACACTGGACGCGCTCGGCCGCCCGGTCGCCACCACCTTCGCCGACAGCGCCGCCGCCACGCAGGCCTTCAACGCCCTGGACGCGCTGACCCAGGTCACCGACCCCAAGGGCGTGACCACCCGCTACGCCACCAACGCCTTCGGCGAGGTGATGAGCGAGACCAGCCCCGACATCGGCACCATCAGCTACCAGCGCGATGCCAACGGCGAAGTCACCCGCATCGAAGACGCCCGCGGCCAGATCACGACCATCGAGCGAGACGCGCTCGGGCGCATCCAGCGCATCGCCTATGCCGATGGGCAGCAGGTGACCTACACCTACGACGCGGCCGGCTACCTGGCCCGCCTGGAAGATGCCGCCGGCGTGAGCGTGTTCACCCGCGACGCGCTGGGCCGCGTGCTCAGCAAGACCCAGGACGTCAACGACACGCCCACCGCGCCCAGCCGCTTCCGCGTGGCCTACACCTGGCACCCCGGCGGCGCCGTCGCCAGCATCACCTACCCCAGCGGCGCCAAGGTCAGCTACGACGTCACCGCCGGCCGCGTGAGCGCCGTCCGGGTGTGGAACGGCAAGAAGAATCAGCCCGAGGTGCCCTTCCTCAGCGGCCTCACCTACACCGCACTCGGCCAGCCCAGGGCCTGGAACTGGTTCAACGGCGACACCGCCAGCCGAACCTTCGACACCGACGGCCGCATGACGGCCAACGACTTCGCCAGCTACACCTGGGATCCGGCCGGCCGCATCACCCGCATCAGCCAGAGCCTCACTGCCGAAGGCTCGGGCACCGTCTACCTCACCAGCCTCAGCTGGCAGGCGGGCTACGACAGCCGCAACCGCCTCACCAGCTTCAGCCGGCCAGGGTCCGACAGCCGCTACACCTACGACGCCAACAGCAACCGCCTCACCGGCATCGAGCAGGCCACCAGCGACACCGACCTGGACGGTGAGTTCGACGCCACCGACCGCAGCCGCCTCACCGCCCAGGCGATGAACCTGGATGCGGCCAGCAACCGCCTGCTGGGCTTCACCCAGACGCTGACCACCCTGAACAACGGCAAGACCAAGAGCGTGGTCGTCTCCCCCGTCACCTACAGCGTGGACGCCAACGGCGCGCTCACCGGCGACGGCCTCAGAACCTTCGAGTACGACGGCGCCAACCGCCTCAAGCGCATCAGAGCCCCGCTGGACGGCGAATCCGCCGTCGTGAGCTACCTCACCAACGGCCTGGGCCAGCGCGTCTTCCGAAGCGAGCCCACCGCGGAGCAGACGCTGCCGAACCAGCAGACGCTGGGCGTGGACTTCATCACCTGGCTGAAAAAGCAGTTCGGCTGGCTGTTCACCCAGGCGGCGGCCAACACCAGCATCGGCACGGCCTACCTGTACGCCGATGCCGGAGTGATCCCCAGCTGGGCCATCCTGGGCGAGTACGACAACGGCAGCGCCACCGGCAAGGGAAGAACCGAGTACATCTGGCTGCCCACCGAGGACGGCACTGGGATTCCCGTGGGGATCATCCGCAACGGCAAGCTCTACGGCATCCACACCGATCACCTGGGCACGCCACGGGTGATGAAGAACGAAGCCAACGAGGTGGTGTGGCAGTGGCCCTACAGCGCCTTCGGGCAGAACAAGCCCACGGGGGTGCTCAAAGCCACGCCGAACCCGAACCAGGCGATCACGAACCAGCCGGTGCTGCTGAAGGCCACGAACCCGACGGAGCTGAACCTGCGATTCCCGGGCCAGTACGCCGAGGACGCGGGCGGAGTGGTGTACAACTACTTCCGCAACTACGATCCGCGGGTGGGGCGGTATACGCAGGCGGATCCGATTGGGTTGGCGGGGGGGCTGGAATCGGTTCGGGTATGCGGCAGGGCTCCCCACAGGTCTAGCGGACCCGTCTGGGCTTGATGCTTGCCGGCTGATCCTAA
>NZ_JAYRZR010000154.1:0-5267 GCF_041916345.1 Ramlibacter sp. | reverse complement strand
GACCTCCCGCTCGATCGTCTTGCAGGACGTGCACCAGTCGGCGGAGAACTCCACCAGCGCGGGCTGGCCGCGTGCGGCGGCATCCGCCAGGCGCGCCTGCAGCAGCGCAGGGTCCTGCAGCGTCTCGAACGCGGGCGCGGCGGCGGCCGATGCAGCAGGCGCGGCGACGAGGTTGCGCAGCGGCTGGCTGGGGTCGCTGGCGCCGGCGGCGGCACCGAACACCAATGCCGCCCCCCAGAGCCCCGCGACCGCCGCCCCGGGGCGCGCCACCAGCGTGGAGGCGGGTCGCAAGTTCGCCGCGACCGCGGAGCGTGCCAGTTGCCACAGCGAAAAGGCCAGCGCCACCAGCAGGCAGCCCCACAGCAGCAGGCTCCATTGCGGCGCGATCACGCGCTGCGCCATCCAGATCGCGATGCCCAGCAAAATGAATCCGAACGCCGCTTTCACCCGGTCCATCCAGGGGCCGGGGCGCGGCAGCCAGCGTGCGCCCCAGGTGCTGAGCACGACCAGCGGCACGCCCATGCCGAGCCCCAGTGAAAGCAGGAGCAGCGCGCCTTCCGCGGCCGAGCCGCCCTGCGCGATGTACAGCAGCGTGCCCGCCAGCGGCGCCGTCATGCAGGGGCCGACCAGCACGGCGGACAGCGCGCCCATCGCCGCCGCGCCCGTGAGAGATCCTCCCCGGACCGTCTTGCTCGCGAGGCGGTCGCGCAGGAACGCCGGCAGTTGCAGTTCGTAGAAGCCGAACATGGCCAGTGCCAGCACGACGAACACGGCGGCGAACGACAGCAGGGTCCACGGGTTCTGCATCCAGGCCTGCAGCCCGGCGCCCGCCAGCGCGGCCAGCACGCCCATGCCCGCATAGACCGCCGCCATCGGCCCGACGAAAGCCAGGGACAGCAGCAAGCCGCGGCGCGGGGTGGCCCCGCTGCCCACCACCATGCTCGAGAGGATGGGCACCATGGGCAGCACGCAGGGCGTGAACGCCAGCCCGATGCCCAGGACGAAGAAGAGGGGCAGGGTCCAGGCCAGCGAACGTTGCGAGAGCAGGCGGCTGATGTCGGCGTCGTTGCCTGCAACGATGGCCGCCGTCGATGCGCCCGTCGTCGATGCGGCCGGTACGGGTGCGCTCGGGGCAGCAGCCGATGGGCCCGTGCTGGCCAGCACGATGTCCTTTTCCACCGGCGGGTAGCACAGGCCTTCGTCGGCGCAGCCTTGCCAGGTGACGCGCAGCGTCGAGGCGGTGCCGGCCTGGACGCCCACCTGCACGGCCTCGTGGTAGACCTCCACGGTGCCGAAGTTCGGGTCTTCCTTGACCTCGCCGCGCGGTTTCTCCACCGCGCCCACACCGGTTCCGCTCACTCCGATACGATTCCGGTACAGGTAGTACCCCGGGGCGATGGTCCACTGCAGTTGCACCTGGCCCGCGCCTTGTTCCTGCACAGCCAGCCGGAAGGCCTTCTCGGGCTCCAGGAATTCAGCGGCAGCCCATGCGGGCGCAACCGCGATCCATGCGGCGAGCACCAGCACCCATGCGGGGAACTGTCTCAGCCATCTCCATTCCAACGCTTCTTTCATGCCACCCTTGTTCGCGGTTCGAGCACAGTCTGGCAAGCCGCGATTAAGGCGTCGTTAAGAGTTCGCTAGTGCACCTCCTGCTCGTCGAAGACGATCCTTCCGTGGCCCACGGCGTGGCCGCGGGCTTGCGCCTGCACGGGTTCACCGTGGACCACGCAGAGACCGCCGCTGCCGCGCAAGCAGCGCTGGCGGCGTCCGAGTTCGACCTTGCCGTCCTGGACCTGGGGCTGCCCGACGGGGACGGCATGGACCTGCTGGCGCGCTGGCGCGCCCGCGGCATCGGCATGCCCTTGCTGGTGCTGACCGCCAGGGACGCCGTATCGGACCGCGTGCGGGGGCTGCAGGCCGGCGCCGACGACTACCTGCTCAAGCCCTTCGACCTCGACGAACTGGTGGCGCGCCTGCACGCCCTGCTGCGGCGCTCCGCCGGCCGCACCATGGATCGCATCTCGCATGGGGGCGTGACGTTCGAGCCCTCGTCGGGGCAGGCCTGGCTGCACGGAGAGCCGGTGGAGTTGTCGCGGCGCGAGCGCACCCTGCTGGCCACGCTCCTGCAACATCCCCGAGCGATCCTGAGCGCCGAGCAGTTGCGCGACCGGCTCTACGGGCTGGAGCAGGAGGTCGAGAGCAACGCCGTGAACGTGCACATCCATCACCTGCGCCGCAAGCTGGGCAGCGGAATCGTGGAGACGGTGCGCGGCATCGGCTACCGGCTGGGGTCGGCATGAACAGCCTGCGCGTCCGGCTGCTGGTGATCATCGGCGCATCGCTGGTCCTGCTCTGGACGGCCGTCGCGGCCTGGATGATGGTGGAACTGCGCGGCGAACTGCGCACGGCCCTGGACGATCGCCTGGCCGCGTCGGCGCGCATGGTGGCGGGCCTGGCGCTGCAGTTCCCGACCGAGTCGCTCTCCGGCGGGGCGGCGGCCAAGCCCTTGCTGGACGTCGTGGCGCGCGACGGCCTGGCCTGCGAGGTGAGCCTGGTGCGCGGTGAAGTCAGCGTGCAGAAGGTGGCGCGGACGGCATCGAGCCCCGCGCTGGACGATGCCTCGCTGGGCTACAGCACCGGCATCTACGGCGGCAAGCTATGGCGCATCTATGTGCTGAACCAGGGCGGGCTGCGCATCGCCACCGCGGACCGCATCGACGCGCGTGAAGCACTGCTGAAGGACGTCGCGCTCACCGCGGCCGTTCCGTTCGCGGTGGCGCTGGTCGGAACGCTGTTCGCGCTGTGGCTCGGCATCGGCGGCGGACTGGCGCCGCTGGAGCGCATGCGGCATGCCCTGGCGCAAAGGCGGCCCGACGACGACGCCGAGTTGCCCCACGGGCCGGTGCCCAGGGAACTGCGCCCGCTGGTGGACACCATCGCGCACCTGCTCCTGCGGGTGCGCAGCACGATCGCGCGCGAGCGCCGCTTCACCGACGATGCGGCGCACGAGCTCAGGACCCCGTTGACGGCCGTCAAGACGCATCTGCAGGTGCTCAGGCTGGCACTGGCGCGGAACAAGGATGCCCCCGAGGTGAAGGAGGCGCTGGCCCACGCGGACGATGGCGTGCTGCGGATGCAGCGCACCCTGGAGCAACTGCTCCTGCTGGCACGCCTGGATGGCGGCGACGAAGTCGATCCGAACCTCTGCGCCGACGCCGCCGATGCAGCGCGCCAGGCGGTGGCCGAGGTGGAGGCCTCCTGGCGCACGCCGGGGAAGGTCACGCTGGACCCGGGGCAGGCGGCGTGGTGCGTGCGTGTGCCGGAGGTGCTGCTCGTCTCGGCGATGCGCAATCTTCTCGACAACGCGGTTCGCGCCTCGCCCGAAGATGCTGGCGTCGACCTGCGCATCGTTAGCGGCAGCGATGGCCAGGTGCGTTTCGAAGTGCTGGACCGCGGCCCCGGACTGAGCGAGGAGGACCGCGCCATGGCGACCCGCCGGTTCTGGCGCCGCAGCAAGGCGGCAGGCGGCAGCGGCCTCGGCCTGGCCATCGTGGACGCCATTGCGAAGCGCCACGGCGGCAGCTTCAGTCTCGCTCCGCGCGTGGAAGGCGGTTTGCAGGCGCGGCTGGAACTTCCAGCAGCAGCCTGACCCGGGTGCATTCAAGGGCGCTGCAAAACCCAGGTCGGCGGCGGCGTCCTACATCGGCTCGGTGCGGGCGGGACGCCTGCACAAGAGGATCCGCACTTACGCTGTGCGGCTTTCCATCGATGACCAGCACGCATGTCCGCCACCGGTTCCGCCAACGATCGCAACGAGTTCCTCCGCTCCCTCCGCAACGGCGCCATCATCGGCGCGCTGGTGCTGGTGGTCGCGGTTCCCTGGATTCGTGACCGGCAGGCGCCGCCGCCGCCGGCGGTGCCCACCGTCGCGCCGCCCGCGTCGGCTCCGCGCGCCGCGCGGCCCCTGGCCGACTTCGGCGACGAGATGCCATCGCAGGAGGCGCGGCACGTCGCCAACTGGGCGTTCTTCACCGGCGACAACCAGGGCAAGTCGGTCGTGATCCTCGACAAGAAGGCGGCCAGGGTCTACACCTTCGAGCCGCAGGGACGGCTCGTCGCGGCCACGCCTGCGCTGCTCGGGTCCGCGATCGGCGACGACAGCGTGCCGGGCATCGGCGACAAGCCGCTGGCGCAGATCCGCCCCGAAGAGAAGACGACCCATGCCGGACGTTTCGAGGCGCAGCCCGGCGTCAACACGGACGGCGAGGACGTGATCTGGATCGACTACGACGCGGCGCTCTCCATGCACCGGGTGCGCCCCACCGTCGCCGCGGAGCGCCGCCTCGAGCGGCTGGCGACGCCCACCGAGCAGGACAACCGGATCTCCTTCGGTTGCGTGAACCTGCCGGTGCACTTCTACGAGCAGGTGCTGAGTCCTGCCGTGAAGAAGACGGGGGCCATCGTCTACGTGTTGCCCGAGACCCGCACGACCCAGGAGGTGTTCGGCTCCTGGGACGTCACCGATCCGCAGGCGCGCGCTCCGGCGGGTGCGGTCCGCCCCATGGCGTCGTCACCGGTGCCCGTTCCAGCCGCCCGGCGAAACCGCGACCAGTAGCCCATGAAAAAGGGCCCCGCGAGGGGCCCTTCCGATGCGCAGGTCGCCTACTCCTGCGCGCAGTCGTACGAGCTGGCCTGGTCGGTCGGCAGGCCGCCGCCCTGGTAGCGCGGATAGGCCGGATACGAACACAGGGGCAGCGAGCGCGCACCCGCCGTGAGGGTCGCGTGCATCGGCGGCGCGGCACCGTTCTCCACCCAGTCGACCATCATCCCGACGCGGTCGATGGTGTTGGGGATGGTGGTCGTGGGTTGCGGCTGGCCCAGGCCGTTCACGTTGTACGCGTTGCCGCTCAGGCCGTGGCCGCCCTGCGGCATGACCCACAGGCGGGCGAAGCGGTCCACGGCATCCCGGCCCATGCGGTCGATCACGCTCTGGTAGTAGTCCAGCTGCGCGCCGGGCGATGCGAGCGAATCGTTGGTGCCCACGGTGACGATCAGCTTGCCCCCCTGCTTGTAGAACGAGGTGAGGTCAGGATGCGTGGCATCGAGGTACTCGGAGATCTCGACGCGGCGGGCATTCAGTGCGCCGCCTTCGACGTAGTCCAGCGGGTTGGCGGTGAGGTCCTGGAACAGGAAGCCCGTCACCCCCGCGATGCCCAGGTGCGAGTGCACCGGCGCGTCGGGCGCAGCGCCTTCCTGGCCGCGGT
>NZ_JAYRZR010000153.1:0-5375 GCF_041916345.1 Ramlibacter sp. | reverse complement strand
CGCGCGAGTCAGTCCGAGCCGCTCATCGACCTGCTTGAGCAGCAGCACGCCGCCGTCGCTGACGATGTCGCCACCATCAAACGCAGCCTCCACGACGCGCCGCCCGACGCGTCCAAACTGCACGGTCTCTTCGGTACACTTTGGCATCGGCGGTCCTCGGTTTTCATTGGCGTCAGATACCTATGAAAACGCGCTACGGCACGAGGCCGCCGACCTCTTCTGGTGAAATATCCGGGCTAGGCGGACACGCGGCTTCCCGTGCCCAGCCGGGCGATCGCCATTGCCGCATCATGACCTTCCTCGCTATCGACATCGGCAACACGCGTCTCAAGTGGGCGCTGTTCGCCCGGGCCGAACCGGGCCAGGCGCCCCTCGCGCAGGGCGCCGAATTCCTGGAACACGTGGACAAGCTGGCGGACGGCCCGTGGACCGAGTTGGCGGCGCCGGGCCGCATGCTGGGCTGCTGTGTGGCGGGCGATGCCATCAAGCGGCGCGTGGAAGAGCAGATGGAGGAGCTGTGGGACGTGCCGGCGCACTGGGTCGTCTCCAGCGCGGCGGAGGCCGGCCTCAGCAATGGCTATGACCACCCCACGCGGCTCGGCGCCGACCGCTGGGTGGCCATGATCGGCGCGCGTCACCGGCTGCTGGCCTCGGGGCCGGCGCGGCCAATGGTCGTGGTGATGGTGGGCACCGCCGTCACGGTGGAGGCGGTGGATGCGGGCGGGCGCTTTCTCGGCGGCCTCATCCTGCCGGGCCACGGCATCATGCTCAAGGCCCTGGAGGGCGGCACGGCGGGCCTGCACGTGCCCACCGGTGAGGTGCGTGAGTTCCCCACCAACACCAGCGACGCCCTGACCAGCGGCGGCACCTACGCCATTGCCGGCGCGATTGAGCGGATGGTGCAGCATGTGCGCCGCCATTGCGGCGCGGAGCCAGCCTGCTACATGACCGGTGGCGCCGGCTGGAAGATGGCGCCGCACATGGCGCACCCGTTCGAGCTGGTCGAGTCGCTCATCTTCGACGGCCTGCTGGTCATTGCCCGCGACCGCGCCGCAGCCGCCCTGCGCTGACGGTCAGGCCGCGAGGCCGTCCACGGCCTGCCCCATCGACTCCAGGGCCTGCTCGAGGATGCGGCCGCGCCACTCGTCGGTGTCGGTGTAGAACGCGTCCATCACGGCCTGCTTGATCGCGCGCGCCTGCTCCGGCGGCGCCTCGGGGTGCGCCTGCAGCCATTGGTCGCCGCGCAGCGCGCGCATCACGTCGAGCAGGGGTTGCGTGCCGTACTCCATGGCCAGGCCGGTGTACTCGGCCTGGGGGCACTCCTCGTAGATCGCATTCCACATCAGGCCCGTGAGGAAGGCCGAGGTGGACGAGCCGTCGTAGATGGAGGTGACTGGCGTGCGACCGCCGCCCGCCCACCAGGCGCGCGCCCGGGCAGTGGCCACCGCGTCGTCACGCCCTGCATAGATGCGTTCACCCACGCCGTTGGGGCCCAGGCCGGTGTGGAAGTCGATCCAGCCGATGCGTGCCGCGCCACGGCCCTGCGCCCGCAGCACGCCACGCAGCGTGGTGTTGCTCCATGAGGGCGCGGTGCCGCCGAAGAACAGGCCATCGGGGTATTCATGCTGGCCGCTGCTGACGGCGGCCTGCCAGACCTTCTCGCCGCGCTCGGCGATGAAGCGCGCCACCGCGGCCTGGTTCGCGTCATCCGGCGGCCAGGAGGCTGGCACCAGCAGGGGGTGCACCTCGCGGTAGCCGGCGTTCACCGGCAGGGGCCGCGAAAAGTCGTGGAAGTTGCGGTTGATGTCGATGTTCTCGTGCGTGGTGCGCCGCACGTGCGAGAAGCCATGCGGATTGAGCGCATGGATGTAGAGCACGGCCACGCCGGCCTCGCGCGCGCGGGCGCGCCAGGTGGCGTCGCGCAGGGCCGCGACCTGCACGCCGCTGCCGCAGTAGCCTTCCACGCCGTGGCAGGCACTGCTCAGGATGAGCAGTCGCGAGGCATCGGCCGGGCCGTCGCGCACCACGTCCATCGCCAGCGCCTCGCCGTCGCGGCCGCGCAAGGGGTGCGCATGCGACTCGACCGCCAGGCCGGCCGCGGCCGCCGCGGCCAGGAACTTGTCGCGTGCCTCGGCGTAGCTGCGCGAGAACGCCTGCATGTCTTTCACCATGGGGCTGCCCGTCGTCATGCGCGCTCCCGGGCCAGCCAGGCTTCGGCCAGGCGCACCCAGTAGGTGGCGCCGAGGGGGATCAGGTCGTCGTTGAAATCGTAGCTGGGGTTGTGCAGCATGCAGGGGCCGCCGCCATGGCCCATCTCGCGGTGGCTGCCGTCGCCATTGGCGATGAAGCAGTAGGCACCGGGCTTGGCCTGCAGCATGTAGGCGAAGTCTTCCGCGCCCATGGTCGGCTCCTGCACGTCCACGTGCTCCGCGCCGACGATCGAGGCCATCACCTCGCGCGCGAAGGCGGCCTCCGCCGCGCTGTTGACGGTGGGCGGGTAGTTGCGCACGAACTCGAACTCGCACTGGGCATCGTGCGCGGCGCACACATGCTCCGCGATCTGCTTCATGCGCCGCTCGATCAGGTCCAGCACCTCCAGCGTGAAGGTGCGCACCGTGCCTTGCAGCTCGCAGGAATCGGGCACGACGTTCGTGGCCTCGCCCGCGTGGATCATGGTGACCGAGATCACCCCGGCGTCGATCGGCTTCTTGTTGCGGCTGATGATGGTCTGGAAGGCCTGCACCATCTGGCAGGCCACCGGTACCGGGTCGATGCCGTTGTGGGGCAGGGCGGCATGGCTGCCCTTGCCGCGGATGGTGATGCGGAATTCGTTCGACGACGCCATCACCGGCCCCGGGCTGACGGCGAAGCGCCCCACCGGCGCGCCCGGCCAGTTGTGCATGCCGAAGACGGCCTCCATCGGGAAGCGCTCGAAGAGGCCGTCCTTGATCATCTCGCGCGCGCCGCCGCCGCCCTCTTCCGCGGGCTGGAAGATCAGGTAGACGGTGCCGTCGAACGCGCGATGCCGCGCGAAATGCTGGGCGGCTGCCAGCAGCATGGCGGTGTGGCCATCATGGCCGCAGGCGTGCATCTTGCCCGCGTGCCGGCTGGCGTGGGCGAACTGGTTGTACTCCTGCATCGGCAGGGCGTCCATGTCGGCGCGCAGGCCCACGGCCCGGTCCGAGGTGCCGTTCTTCACGATGCCCACCACGCCGGTCTTGCCCAGGCCGCGGTGGATGGGGATGCCCCATTCGGTGAGCCGCGCGGCCACCAGATCGGCGGTGCGGACCTCCTCGAAGCAGAGTTCGGGGTGCGCGTGGATGTCACGTCGCAGCGCGGCAATGCCCGCCGCCTGGGTGACGATGGAGTCCAGCAGTTTCATGGCTTGCTTTCCTTGGCAATCCGACAGTCTATCGGGCCGCCCGCAGCGGGCCAAGGCGGGATTCCGCCACAATCGAAGGCATGCATCCCGCCCCCCTGGAACCGCGTGCGCTCGAGCTGGCGCGCACCCTGGTGCAGTTCAACACGGTCAGCGCGAACGCCAACCTGCCGCTGATCCACTTCATCCGCGACGAGCTGGCCCGCCTCGGCGTGAAGAGCCGCCTCACCCACAACGCCGACCGCACCAAGGCCAACCTGTTCGCCACCCTGGGCGAGGGCAAGCCGGCCGGGCTCATCCTGTCCGGCCATACCGACACCGTGCCCTGGGACGGCCAGGACTGGACGGTGGACCCCCTGGCTGCCGTGGTGCGCGACGACCGGCTGTACGGCCGCGGCTCGGCCGACATGAAGAGCTTCATCGCGCTGGCGCTGGCGCAGGCCGAACGCTTCCTGGCCAGCGAGGCGCCGTTCGCGATCCACTTCGCCTTCAGCTACGACGAGGAGGTCGGCTGCTTCGGCGTGAAGGAGCTGATCGCCGACCTGCGCGAAGCCGGCATCGCGCCCGTCGCCTGCATCGTCGGCGAGCCCACCGGCATGGTGCCGGCCATCGCGCACAAGGGCGTGTACCGCTACCGTTGCTGCGTGCGGGGCAAGGAGGCGCATTCCTCGCTCACGCCGCAATCGGTGAACGCCATCGAGATGGCCGCCCGCGTGATCGGCCGCGTGCGTGACATGGCCGAGACCTTCGAGCGCGAGGAGCCGCGCTACGAGGGCTTCGACGTGCCGTTCTCCACCGCCAGCGTGGGCCAGTTCCATGGCGGCATCGCGGACAACGTGGTGCCGCGCGATGCCGAGTTCCGCTATGAGTTCCGGGACCTGCCCACCGCCGATGCGCGCGCCATGCAGGCCGAGGTGGAGGCGTATGCCCGCTCGCTGGAGCCCGCGATGCAGCGCGTGGCGCCGGGCACCGGCTTCCGCTTCGAGACGATCTGCGAGATCCCCAGCTTCCTCGGGTCCGCCGACGACGAGGTGACGCGCCTGGCGCTGCGCCTGGCGGGCGCCGAGCGCACGACGCAGGTGGCCTTCGGCACCGAGGCGGGCCTGTTCAAGCAGGCGGGCATCCGCACCGTGGTGTGCGGCCCCGGCCTGATCGCGCAGGCGCACCAGCCTGACGAATACGTGACGCTGGATCAGCTCGCCCGCTGCCAGGCGTTCCTGCAGGGGCTGGTGGCGGCGCGCCGCATCGACTAGCGGGGGCGGCCTGCGCCGCGCGGTCGTCGCGCGGCGGGTGAACTAGGTGCGCACGCGGCCGTCGCCCGTGAGCATCGAGAGCTCGACGAAAGTCGAGGCCACGTGGCTGGCCGGCGAGAAGCCCACATTGAAGCCGCCGAGCGACAGGCTGCCGATCGACTCGAGCCCGCTGATGAGGGCATCCCGCGTCAGCTTGCCCGTGGCGCGGCGAAGGCCTTCCACCATCGTGCGGGCGGCCAGATACCCCTCCATGCTGGAGAAGTTCGCCTGGTAGTCGGCGCCGCCCTTCTTGATGGCCTCCAGGTATTCGCGCGCAATCGGTCGCGCAGCGTTGTACGGGGAGGGCACCACCTGGGAGACGACGACGCTCGCGCCCTCCTTGCCCAGTTCGTCCGCCAGGGCCTGGGTGCCGACGAAGGACACGTTGTAGAAGGTGCCGCCATAGCCGGCGGCCTTGGCCGCCTTGATGAAGGCCGCGCAGGACTTGTAGGCGCTGATCTGCACGATGGCATCGGGCTGCGCCGCGACCAGGGTCTTCACCGCCTCGGCCACGTCCACGCTGTTGCGCTCCACGGTCGCGCGGGCCACGGGCTTCATGTTCTGCGCCGCCAGCGCAAGCTCCACGCCGTCGAGGCCGGCCTTGCCGTAGGCGTCGTTCTGGTGGAAGACGGCGATCTTCTTCAGGCCCAGGCTGGTGGTCTGCTTCACGATCAGCGCCGTCTCGTCGTTGTACGAGGCGCGCA
>NZ_JAYRZR010000152.1:0-5391 GCF_041916345.1 Ramlibacter sp. | reverse complement strand
GCTACGAACCAAGGGGTCGTGGGTTCGAATCCTGCCAGCCGCGCCACTCTTCAAGGGCCTGTGCCACAAGCACAGGCCCTTTTTCCTTGGCGCGCGGGTGTCCCCACCCCTACCGCCGCAACTTCCCGTCGATCACCTCGAAGAACAGCCGCGCCGGCTGGGCGCCTTCGATCACGGTGTTGTTGATCACGAAGGCCGGCACGCCGTCGAAGCGGAAGGCCTGGGCTTCCTTCAGGTCGGCTGCCACGCGCGCGCGAACGGGTTCGCCGCGCAGATCGGCGTCGTAGCGGTCCAGGTCGGCGCCCAGTTCGCCGGCCAGCTTGCGCAGACCTTGCTCGCCGCCGGCCAGCAGGGTCTGGCTGGCGAACAGGCGATCGTAGAAGCGCCACGCCAGAGTGGGCGATTGCAGGCTCAGTGCCTCGAAGGCCAGCGCCGCCGGCATCGCCATGGGGTGCAGGTGCGGCAGGGGCAGGTGCTTCACGATCAGGCGCACCTGGCCTTCGTAGCGCGCCATCACCTCGTCGACCACGCGCGCGCCGTGGGCGCAGTAGGGGCACTGGAAGTCGGTGTACTCGTAGATCGTGACGGGCGCGGTGGGCACGCCGCGCACGGCGCGGGCGGGGTCGGGGTCGGGCACCAGCCAGCGCAGCCGCGCGGTGTCCGGCGCGGCTGCTGGCGCCGGCCGGCGTGCAGCGGCGCTGCCCGCGGCGGCAGAGGCCGCTGGGCGCGGCGCATTCACCAGCAGGTCCACCAGCGAGCGCTCGGCGCCACGCGACTGCGCCACGCGCGCGGGCCGGTTGCCGTCGCGCGCCTCGTGCGCGGGGTCGGCACCCGCCGCCAGCAGCGCGCGGGCCAGGGGCTCGTCGCGCCGGTACACGGCCCACATCAGGGCCGTCCAGCCCAGGTTGTCTTCCGCGTCGACGGTCGCTCCGGCGGCGATCAGGGCCTGCACCGCCTCGGCATTGCCGGCCTGGGCGGCGGCGATCAGCGGCGTGATGTCGTTGCGGTTGGCGGCATCGACCGGCGATCCCCGCTGGATGAGCAGCCGCACCGCGGCGGCGTTCTTCATCTGCGCGGCCACCAGCAGCGGCGTGCGCCCCCAGGCGTCGGTGGTCCGCACGTCGGCGCCTGCCTGCAGCAGGGCTTCCACGACGGGCTGCCGGCCTTGCTGCAAGGCCACGATCAACGGCGTCCGGCCCCACGCGTCGGTGGTGTTGGGCGAAGCCCCCTGCGCCAGCGCATGCTGCAGCGCCGCGGTGTCGCCTGCGCGGGCCGCGTCGTGCAGGGGCGTGGCTGGCGCCTGCGCCTGTGCGCCATGCAGCACCAGCCCCAGGCCGAGCGCCAGGACCGCGGATCGGATGTGATGGATGCGCGCCATCATGGTTTCATGATGGCGCCGCGCCGGCGGCTGGCCTTGATCCAGCGCAATCGCCGGACCGTGCTGGATCAGAACTTGGTGTAGCCGCCGTCGATGACGAACTGCTCGCCCGTCGCGTAGGCCGACGCGTCGCTCGCCAGGTAGACCGCGATGCCGCCGAAATCGTCGATCGTGCCCCAGCGCCGCGCCGGAATGCGCGGCAGCACCGCGCCGGCGAACTTGTCGTTGCCGATGGAGCGTTCGGTCATGTCGGTGACGATCCAGCCCGGCAGGATGGAGTTGACGCGGATGCGATGCCGAGCCAATTCCACCGCCAGCGCGCGCACCATGGCACACACCGCGCCCTTGGATGCGCCATAGTGGCTGTTGCGCGCCGCGCCCTCGATGGCGGCGGTGCTGGCCGTGGCCACGAGCGATCCGCCCTGGCCGCGCCCGACCATGTGACGCGCCGCGGCGCGGAAGGTGAGGAACACGCCCTCCACGTTCACGCGCTGCACGCGGCGGAACTCGGCCAGGCTCATGTCGGTGAGCAGCGTGCCCTTGCTGGACACGCCGGCGTTGGCGAAGCAGGCGTCCACGTGCCCCAGCCCGGCCACCGTGCGGGCGAAGGTGTCGTCCACCTGCGCCTCGTCACCCACGTCGCAGGTGAAGGCCAGCACGCGGGAGGCATCGCCGCAGCCGCGCGCCAGGTCCGCCCGGGCGGCCTCGGTCTTCTCGGCGTTGGAGCCCCAGATGGCCACGCGCGCGCCGGCGGCCAGCAGGGCGCGGGCCATGCCCAGGCCGATGCCGCCGTTGCCGCCGGTGACGAGCGCGTTGCGCCCGGTGAGATCGAAGGGGATGTACATGGGTTGCCTCCTTGGGTGGGGCCGGCTAGCGCGGCCGGCAGCCATCATAGGCCCGCCATCGCCTATGCTCGAAGCATGTCCAAGGCCTTCACCCGCGAGTCCGAAGCCGACGCCGACGACGACGAAGCCGGCGGCCTGCCCCCGCTGCCGCCGGGCGGCAAGAACTACATCACCCCCGCCGGGCATGCGCGCCTGCGCGCCGAACTGCTGCACCTGATCGACGTGGAGCGGCCGCAGGTGGTGGAGGTGGTGCACTGGGCGGCCAGCAACGGCGACCGTTCGGAGAATGGTGACTACCTCTACGGCAAGAAGCGCCTGCGCGAGATCGATCGCCGCATCCGCTTTCTCACCAAGCGGCTGGAGATCGCCGAGGTGGCCGATCCCTCGCTGCACCATGGCAACGACCAGGTGTTCTTCGGCGCCACGGTCACCTATGCAGATGACGCCGGCACCGAGCGCACCATCACCATCGTGGGCATCGACGAGGCCGACAGCCTGCAGGGGCAGGTGAGCTGGATCTCGCCGATCGCGCGCACGCTGCTGAAGTCGCGTGTGGGCGACGTGCTGCGGCTGGTCACGCCGGCTGGCGTGCAGGAGGTGGAGGTGATCGACGTGCGCTACCCGGCGCCGGGCTGAGGGCCGGGCCGGCGGCTCAACGCCCGGGGCGGATGCGCCGCGCGTTCATCACCGAGGGCGTGCGCCGCAGGTTGCGCAGAACCGCATCGAGGTGGTTGCGGTCGCGCACGGCGATCACGAAGCGCAGATCGGTCGCGTCCTGCGCACGGTCGTCGTCCATGTCCACGTGGGTGATGTCGGCCTCGGCGCTGGCCAGTGCCGCCGCCACCCGCGCGAGCGCGCCCTTGCCGTTCACCACGGTGACGATCACGCCAGTCTCGAACATTCGCACCGGTTCGTCGGACCATTCCACGCCGATGAAGCGCTCGCTGTCCTTGTGCTGCAGCCGCCGCGCCACGCTGCAGTCGTCCACGTGCACCACCAGGCCTTCGCCGCGACCCAGGTAGCCCACGATGCCGTCGCCCGGCACCGGCCGGCAGCAGCTGGCGAACTGCACCGAGGCGTTCTCGCTGCCGTCGAGGGTGAGCCCGCCCTGCGACACCGTCTCGTGGGCGGTGAAGCGCTCGCGGCTGATCAGCAGCGCATCGGGCTTCTCGCCCAGTTCCGCCAGCAGCGTCATCAGCCGCTTGGCAACGATGCCGGCGATGCGCTTGCCCAGACCCAGGTCCGTCAGCAGCTCGCTGCGGTTGCGGTTGCCGGTGAAGCGCAGCAGCTTCTCCCAGATGCCGTGGTAGGCCTCGCTGTCCGGCGGCAGCTTCTCCATGCCCTCCGCGCGCAGGGCCTGCGTGAGCAGCTTCTCGCCCAGCGCCTGCGACTCGGTCTGGGCCATCGTCTTCAGGTGGTGGCGAATCTTGGAGCGGGCGCGCCCGGTGCGCACGAAGCCCAGCCACGCGGGGTTGGGCGCGGACACCGGCGCGGTGATCACCTCCACCACGTCGCCATTCTTCAGCTCCGAGCGCAGCGGCGCCTGCGTGCCATTGATGCGCGCGGCCACCGTGTGGTCCCCCACGTCGCTGTGGATGGCGTAGGCGAAGTCCACCACCGTGGCGCCGCGCGGCAGCGCGAGGATCTCGTTCTTGGGCGTGAACACGTAGACCGCGTCCGGGAACAGGTCGATCTTCACGTGGTCCCAGAACTCGGCCGCGTCGCGCGTCTCGTTCTGGATGTCCAGCAGCGACTGCAGCCACTTGGTGCCCAGGTTGTCCTGCTGGTCCTGGTGCTGCGGCGCGCTGGCCTTGTACAGCCAGTGCGCGGCCACGCCGCTCTCGGCCACCAGGTGCATGCCCTCGGTGCGCAGCTGGAACTCCACGTTCACGCCCGAAGGCCCCACCAGCGTGGTGTGCAGCGACTGGTAGCCGTTGACCTTGGGGATGGCGATGTGGTCCTTGAACTTGCCCGGCACCGGCTTGTACAGCTGGTGCAGCAGGCCCAGCGCGGTGTAGCAGTCGATCACCGTGGGCACGATGATGCGGAAGCCGTAGATGTCGGTCACCTGCGCGAAGCTCAGGTGCTTCTCGTCCATCTTCTTGTAGATGGAGTAGAGCGTCTTCTCGCGGCCGGCCATGCGCACCTTCATCGCGGCCTGCTCGAAGGTGGACTCCACGTCGCGCTGCACCTTCTGGATCAGGTCGCGGCGGCGGCTGCGTGCGCGGGCCACGGCCTTGGACAGGATGGCGTAGCGCCAGGGCTTGAGGTAGCGGAAGGCGAGTTCCTGCAGCTCGCGGTAGGTCTGGTTCAGGCCCAGGCGGTGCGCGATGGGGGCGTAGATCTCCAGCGTCTCGCCCGCGATGCGGTTCCACTTGGCGCGCGGCACGTCCTGCAGCGTGCGCATGTTGTGCGTGCGGTCGGCCAGCTTGACCAGGATGACCCGCACGTCGCGGGCCATGGCCAGCAGCATCTTGCGGAAAGACTCGGCCTGATTCTCCTCGCGGGTGCTGAAGTGCAGCTTGTCCAGCTTGGTCAGGCCGTCCACCAGTTCGGCCACGGGCGCGCCGAAGCGCTGCACCAGGTCGCCCTTGCTCACGCCGCAGTCCTCGATGGCGTCGTGCAGCAGCGCGGCCATCAGCGCCTGCGCGTCGAGCTTCCACTCCGCGCATTGCGCGGCCACGGCGATGGGGTGGGTGATGTAGGGCTCGCCGCTCGCGCGCATCTGGCCCAGGTGCGCTTCGTCGGCGAAGCGGTAGGCCTTGCGGACCTGGTCGATCTCCGCCGCGTCCAGGTAGTCCAGGCGGGCGGTGAGCGCGGCAAAGCTCGCCGCCGCAGCGTTCGCCGCGGCCGGGCTGGCGCCCGCGGCCTCGTTGGGTCGCGGGGCGTTGTGGCCAGGGGGAGGCTGCAGCACCGCGGTCATGAGGAACATCATAGGCGAAGGGGCGCCAGCGCATGGATCGCTGGGGTTCCCTTCGGTCACCGCCAGCCTGCGAGATGCAGACGCGCGGCTGTTCGTAGGCCGGGGTGGCGCACAGCGCAACCCGTGCGCCCGTGAAGGCGCGTAACCAGTGCGGTGGAAGTCCGCATCGAAGGAGGTCATTGACTTCGTAGCTGAAGGTAACTGCGTCGCCGCGAGGCGGGGTGGAGAGCAACCGGAGGCGAAAG
>NZ_JAYRZR010000151.1:0-5552 GCF_041916345.1 Ramlibacter sp. | reverse complement strand
TGTCCAGGCGCAGGCGGGGCGGCCGTCGGCCGAGAGCAGCTTCGAGGGGAAGGGCGGCGGGAAGTTGGCGACCGCGCGCTCCATGTGCACCGTCTCGGGCGCCAGCGCCATCATCAGCGCCGTCTCGGAGTGGCCCGCGTGCATGGCGAGCTTCTTCTCCTGCTCGCTCACGTACTTGCCGGAGGCATTGGGCAGTCGCGAGACATGGAAGGGCACGATCACGTAGTCGCCATGGCGCAGGCGCAGCTCGCGCGCGGCCATCTCCAGCACCTGCGGCTGGCCGCCGTGGCCGTTGGCCAGCAGCAGCTTGCGAAAGCCCGCGCGGTACACCGACTCGCCGATCTCCTGCACCATGGCCAGCAGCGTGGGGCCGGTGAGCGTCATGGTGCCGGGGAAGTGCAGGTGCTCGTCGGACTTGCCGTAGGTGATGGGCGCCAGCCCGAAGGCGCGGATCTCCGCCGGCAGCTTCTCCAGGGCGCGGCCCAGCACGCCGGACGAGATGACGCTGTCCACCGAGCAGGGCAGGTGCGGGCCATGCTGCTCGATCGCGCCCACGGGCAGCACGATGACGGTGTTGGCCTTGTCGGGCAGGGCGTCGATCTCGGTCCAGCTCAGGTAGGGCAGGAAGCGGTGGGGCGGGATGTAGCCGTGCAGCATGGGCAGCCTTGGTGGGGGTTCAGGCGAACTTCGCCATGGCCTGGCCCACGCGCGCCTTGAAGGCGGTGAGGCGGGGCTCGGTGGCCACGTTCATGTGGTAGTAGGCGTGGTAGTCCACGCGGGCCTGGCTGGCGGTGAGCCGCCGCATGTAGCGCGTGACCATCTTGCGCGGCGGGTCGCCCATGTACCAGGCCATCCAGCGCGGCCGGCCGTAGGTGACCACGGCGGAGATGCGCTTGATGTTCGTGAGCATGGGCTTCACGTTCGCGGGGTCGCTGATGTCGAAGGCCACGCCGGGCATGAGCAGCCGGTCGAAGAAGCCCTTGAGCATGGCCGGCAGGCCGAAGCACCACGTGGGAAAGCAGAGGACGATGGCGTCGGCGGCGCGCAGGCGGTCCACGTAGCCGCGCAGCGGCTCCTGGTTGTGCGGCACGTCGTGGTAGCCCAGGCGCTCCTCGCGCGACATCACCGGGTTGAAGCCCTCGGCGTACAGGTCGCAGTCGTCCACCTCGTGGCCGGCCGCCTGCAGGTTGCGCACCACCTCCTGGTGCAGCGCGGCCGCGAAGCTGGTCTCCACCGGATGGCAATAGACGACGAGGACGCGCATGGTGCGGCGGTCCTCAGGCATGCACCGCGCTGGCGCGGTGGGCGACGGACGTGGTGCGGATGCGGCGGAAGGTGTTCATTCTTGACCAGACAATCTGACTGTCTGGTCAAAATGAGCAAAGCTTGTGCCAAGTCAATGACGTGGCGGGCGGGGCATGGTGGGGTGTGTCTTCAGCGTGGCACGATCCCGCAGCCCCGCAGCACGAACGCCGTCAGCTCCTCGGCGAGCGCCTCGCGATCGGGCATCCACCCGGGCTGGTTCGGCTTGCGCATCTGCTGGACCTGCAGCGCCGAGTCGGCATAGAACTGCGTCATGGCCCAGACGCTCATGAGCAGGGCGTAGGCATCCACCGGCTGCATCAGGCCGCGAGCGATCCAGCCGTTGATGACGTTCACCTTCTCGCGGGTGCGCCTGCGCGCGTCGGGCCAGAACTTCTCCAGGTTGCGGCCGCCGTCCAGCACCTCGCGCGTGAAGATGCGCGAGATCTCGGGCTTCTCGAAGGCGAGCTTGAGCTTGCTGCGGATGTAGTCGCCCAGCACCTGGGCCGGGTCGGTGGAGCCGGCGTCGAACATGCTCTTCCACTCGGCCACCACCGACATCAGCAGCTCCTCGTAGAGCTCCTCCTTGCCGCGGATGTAGTAGTGCAGCTGGGGCTTGGTCAGGCCCGCGCGTTCGGCGATGGCCTGGGTGGAGGTGCCCTTCAGGCCATGGCGGCTGAACTCCTCGATCGCGGCCGCGCGGATGGCGGCGAGCACGCGTTCGCGGTTTTCGCGCGCGTTGCGGGGGCGTTCGGCGGGCTTGGGGGCTTTGGGGCCAGAAGGCGGCATGACGCGGACAAGCATAGCCCAGCCCCGGCCCCGCGCCTGGATCCTGGGGAGCCTGACACGGGTCTCGTCAATGCGACAGGCACGCCGTACAATTTGATACAAGTCAATCCGACCGGCCTGTTGCCGTTCAGAATCGACGCGACCCTGACCCCTGCGGCCCCGCTCCGTGCAAGATCCCGTGCCCGAAACCGCCCTCACGCCCGGCGTGAGCGAGCTTCTGCGCGCCATGCGCCTGAAGCGCGGCCTGGCGCGCGAGCGGCTGGAAGACGCCCTGCGGGCCCTGCGCCTGCTGGACGAGCCCCGGCTGGCCGCTCTGCGCGCGGAAGACCCGGCCCTGCTGGACGTGCACTGCCTGCAGCTGGTGCATCGCGGCCTGCTCACCCGCGAGCAGCTGGGCGAGGCCCTCGCCCATGTGACCGGCCTGCCCGAGGCCGCGCAGGTGGACCTGGCCACCGCCCCCCCCGCGCTGCTGAAGGTGATGCTGCAGCCTCGCCCCGTTGGCGCCACGCTGCACACCGGACCAGCCCGCAACCTGTCCGAACTGGGGGAGGCCTTCGCGCTGGCCTACAGCGCGCCACTGGTCACGCTGGAGCAGTCGATCGAGGCCCTGGGCCTGCTGGACCGCGCGTCGATCCGCGAACTGGCCGCGCGCGACCCCGAGATCTTCCGCGGGGGCCAGCACCGCCTGGTGGAGCAGTTTCGCCTGACGCCCGAGAACCTGGGCCGCGCCCTCGCCCACACGGCCAACCTGCCGGAGGTGGATGCGCTGCGTTTCGCGATCGACCCCGAGGCGCTGCAGGTGCTGCCGGTGCGGCAGGCGCGCACGATGCAGGTGTTGCCGCTGGGTGAGCGCGACGAACACTTCTACATCGCCAGCTCGCAGCCGACCGATCTGGAGCTGAAGCAGCGCCTGACCGCGCTGACCGGCCACACCGTGATGATGGTGTGGGCGCCGCAGGCCGACATCCTGAAGCGGCTGGAGACCGAGGAGTCGGCCAGCCTGCAGAGCTCCGTGCAGCCGCTGGTGATGGAGTGGTCGCAGCCCGCGAGCGCGACCGGCACCGCGGCCGGCAATGGCGGCGGCACGATGGTCGCTCCATCGCGCACCTCCACCACCGGCCGCCTGGGCGACCGCGCCCAGCACGTGGAGAAGGTGGAGGTGATCCGCTGGGACGCCGCGGCCTCCGACGAGCCGGGCGACGTGGATGCGCTGGTGGCCCAGGCCGAGGCCGAGGTCGACGCGATGCAGGGCCAGCAGCTCTCCGAGGCCGTGGTCGGCGACCGCTCGGGCATGGCGCGGCTGGTCACGCGCATGATCGAGGATGCCCGTGCCCAGGGCGCGTCGGACATCCACATCGAGCTGGGCAATCCGCAGACCGTGGTGCGCTTCCGCATCGACGGCGACCTGCGCAACTACCTGCTGCTGCCGGTGCGGCTGCGCGCCGCGCTTGTCTCGCGCATCAAGGTCATGGCACGGCTGGACATTGCCGAGCGTCGGCGTCCGCAGGACGGCCGCATCAACATGGCCGACTTCGGCCAGGCCCGGCTGGAGCTGCGCGTGGCGGTGCTGCCCACGCACGACGGCATGGAGAACGTGGTCATGCGCCTGCTGGCCACGGCAGACCCGATTCCGTTGACCAAGCTGGGCCTGCAGAAGCGCGACGAGGAAACCATCGCGCGGCTGGCCCGCTACTCGTTCGGCCTGGTGCTGGCGGCGGGCCCCACCGGATCGGGCAAGACGACCACGCTGCACTCGATCCTGCAGACCATCAACACGCCCGAGCGCAAGATCTGGACCGCCGAGGACCCGATCGAGATCACCCAGCCGGGCCTGAACCAGGTGCAGGTGAACGCCAAGATCGGCGTCACCTTCGCCGCGGCGATGCGCAGCTTCCTGCGCGCCGACCCCGACGTGATCATGATCGGCGAGGTGCGCGACGCCGAGACGGCGCACGTGGCCGTGGAAGCCTCGCTCACCGGGCACCTGGTGCTCTCCACGCTGCACACCAACAGCGCCGCCGAGAGCGTGGTGCGCCTGCTGGAACTGGGCCTGGACGCGTTGAACTTCGCCGATTCGCTGCGTGGCATCGTCGCCCAGCGCCTGGTGCGCGGCCTGTGCCCGCACTGCCGGGGCTGGCAGCCGCTGGACCCGGAGGGCCTGCGCGCCCTGGTGGACGAGTACATCGGCCCCACCGGCATCGACCGTGCCGAAGCCGAGCGCCGCCTGATGGCGGCCGCCGGCGTGAGCGTGCCTGCCGCCCTGCAGGTGGCCGTGGCCGTCGGCTGCGAGCACTGCGGCGGCAAGGGCTACAAGGGCCGCATGGGCGTCTACGAGATCCTGGAGAACTCCCCCGGCCTGCGCGACCTGATCCAGCGCCGGGCCCGCACGGCCGAGATCAACGCGATGGCCCTGGAGTCCGGCATGCGCTGCCTGCGCCACGACGCACTGGAGAAGGCCGTGCAGGGCAAGCTGGACCTGATCCAGGCGCGGGCGGCGTTCCTGTAGCGACGCCCAAGGAGAAAGGGCCGCCCGAAGGCGGCCCTTGATGCATGCGCAGGACGCGGCCTACTTGATGTAGTCCGACACCACCTTCCACTTGCCGTCGGTGATCTGCGACAGGCGCGACTTGTCGTTGCCCAGGCGCTTCTTGGCGGTGAAGGTGGCCTCGGGGCTGCCGAAGATGTCCTTCGGGATGGTCATGTTGTTGTCCATCGTCTTGATGAAGTTGTCCGTGGTGAGGTTCGGGCCGGTCTTCTGCGCCGCCGCCAGGAAGGCGTCGATGGCGTTGTAGCCGTACACCGAGAACACCGTGGGATCCTCGTTGAACTTGGTCTTGTACTTGTTGGCCCAGAAGCGCACCGGCTGCGACGCGTCGTCCAGGTAGGGATGCTGTGAGGTGTGGGTGGCGTACAGGCCGTCCATGGCCTTGCCGCCCAGCTTGTGGATCAGGTCGGTGTAGGCGGCGCTGGAGCCGATGAAGGTGGGGTTGTAGCCGGTCTTGCGGGCTTCGGCGATGGCGCCGATGGTCTCGCGGATGATGGTGCCCAGCACCACCATGTCGCAGCCGGAGGACTTCATCTTCGCGACCTGCGAGCTGAAGTCGGTGGCGCCGCGCTTGTAGGTCGTCTTCTCGGCGAGATCCATGCCGGCGGCCTTCAGGCCGGCCTCGGCGCCGCGCATCACCTCCAGGCCGAATTCGTCGTCCTGGTACATGGTGCAGACCTTCTTGGCGCCCTTGTCCTTGGCCAGCTGCGGCACCGCGGTGCGCATCTGGTCGAAGTAAGTGGCGGCGAACGAGTACTTGAGCCGGTGGAAGGGCTCGTACATCTCGCGCGCGGCGGTGACCGGGAAGAAGTTGATCACGTTCTTCTCGAACTGCACCGGCATGGCGGCCATGTTCTGCGCCGTGCCGATGTGGCCGATCATGGCGAAGATCTTGTCCTGGTTCACCAGCTTCTGC
>NZ_JAYRZR010000150.1:0-5801 GCF_041916345.1 Ramlibacter sp. | reverse complement strand
CAAGACTGCGAGATTGCTCCACCCATAACGCATCAACCCCAGTTTCGGTTAACACCGGACGCGTCAGAACAGCAACTTTTCACCCGCAGGGTGAAGGCCTACGCTGGGGAGGTCACGGATCCAGGTGGACGATAGAGCCCCAAAGGAGTGCGCTGGCCAAGGCGTGGCGCAAACCGGCAGGAACATCCTTGCCGTCGAGCGCGGCCATGGTCCATTCTTCAATCTGCTCCGCCCTTGCGGCCATCGCAGAGAGCGCGTTGACATGAGCATCTGATCGCATGTGCTACCGACGGATTTCTTGCCAAGTATGCAGGGCTTGAGGTCCACTTCCGACCCAGAGCACCCGCAAGCGATGGACCATCCAGAACGCACCATGGCAGTTACCTTCCTTGGCGCAGATTCCCCCCTACACACCGCAGCCCCAAACCCACTGCCTCCCTCCGCTCGGCCCACGCCCCCCGCGCCTTCACCCACACTGCAAGATCGTCCACCCCCGATCAAACCGTCCACTGCGCGCGTCCTGCCCGCGGATCCAGAAGTACAGCAGGCCGCAATCTCCCCACATGGGCATGCCGGGCTCGTCGTCGTCGTCCAGCTGCAGCAGCAGGCGCCAGTCGGCGGCGCCGGGGGCCAGCTGCTGCGCGCGGGGGTCGTTCCAGCCTGTCTCGTCGCCCAGGTACAGGCCGTGCGTGACCAGCTGGCATTCCAGCTCCATCGCGTCGTTCTGCACGCAGTGGGGCAGGCCGCCCATCTGGTGGCGGGGCTTGCCGCCGTACACCTCGGCGCCCAGCGCCTCGAAAGCCTCCACGTCGTCGGGCTGGATCTCGAACCGTTCGCGGTGCGGACCGGGGGGTGACAGGATGCTGGCGAAGGTGATGGGCTGCGTGCCCAGATCGAAGTCACCCGGCCCGCCCTCGTCGGCCCGCGCGGGCTCGGCGAGATCCGGCACCTGCAAGACGCGCGCGCTGCCGGCGTCCTTCGGGTCGAAGCCCCTGGGCTCTTCTTCCGCGTCGTAGAAGAACAGGAGCGCGCCCTCGCGCGGCAGCCAGTCGATGGCCTGGGCGGCCTGCATCTCGGGCAGGGAAACCCGCGCCAGCAGCGTCAGCCTTCTGCCATCGTGTTCGGGCCATTCGACACCGGCAGGTAAGTTCGGCTGGCCGCCGAAGTGCGAGCGGGTGGGCTGCTTCGAGCGCCGGATGTGCACGGCGGGCCGGGCATGGTCCTGGATGATCCTGGCAATCGCCGTCATTCGGGCACCTCCTGGTGAGAAGGATAGCCCGCGCCAGACCGCTCCGTCGCATCCGTGGTGGGGTGGATAGTCCGAATGGCCTCCGTTCGGCAGAGCGTGTCGCCAGCGCAGGCGGGGCGATGCCCGATTCACCTCAAGCCTGCGTGCGCCGCGGCTTGAATGAGGCGCTCGTCCTTGGGGCAGGGGGCTTTCCCGGCGCGTTGTCCAGCCGGATGCGCGACATCGCGGGGGCCTGCTTGCAGGATCAAGCTTCGTTCATCACCCGGCGGGCAGCAGGGCCTGGCACAGCCGCCTCGCCTGCGGCGCCACCTCATCGAGGGCGACCAGGCCGATGCCCAGCAGCAACCCCTGCCGCCCCTGCCAGACCGGGCCGTGCGCCAGGCTCGACAAGGGCACGGCGTGCAGGCCCTGGCCGCGCAGGCGCTGTGCCGCCTCCACATCGCCGAGGCCGATCTGCAGCGCGGCGCACAGCTGCAGGCCGCCCGCCGCGCGCAAGGGAACGATGCGCCCGGCCCCCGACTGCCGCAGCGTGTCGTGGAGCAGGCCGAGCCGCGCCGCGTAGGCCGACCGCATGCGGTGGATGTGGCGGCGCAGGCCGCCATCGGCCATGAAGTCCGCCAGGGCCAGCTGCACGTGGATGGGCACGCCGACGCCCGCCGCGGAGGCCACGGTCTCTGCCAGCCGCGCGTAGGCGGGCGGAACGATCAGGTAGGCGCAGCGCAGGCCCGGCGCCAGCGTCTTGGAGAAGGTGCCGACATAGTGCACGCAGCCCTGGCGGTCCAGGCCCTGCAGGCTGGCGATGGGCTGGCCGTGGCTCTGGAACTCGCTGTCGTAGTCGTCCTCGATGATCGCCGCGCCGCTGGTCCGTGCGATCTCCAGGAGCGCCAGGCGCCGCTGCAGCGACAGCGTGGCGCCGGTCGGGTATTGATGCGACGGCGTCAGGTAGATCACGCGCGGCAGCTGGTGCGGGCCGGGCTCGGGCAGCAGACCCTCGGCGTCCACCGCTTTCGGCACGGCATGCAGCCCGTGCGCGCGCAGCAGGGTGCGCATGCCCGGATAGCCGGGGTCCTCGATCCACGCCGTGTCGCCCGGCCGCGCGCAGCAGCGCAGCACGATGTCGAACGCAGCCTGCGCCGAAGGCACGACGATCACCTGGTCGGCCCGCGCCGCCACGTGCCGCGTCTGCGCCACGTGGCGGATGATCTGCTCGCGCAGGGCGGGCACGCCCGTGCAGGCGGCATAGCTCAGGTCATGGCTGGCCGGCTGCCGGCTGCGGCGGCCCAGGTGCGTGGCCCACTCCCGCCCGGGAAAGGCGCGCAGGTCGGGCAGCCCGGGCCGGAACGCGCGCAGCGTCACGGCCATGGGCGGATCGTCCTGGACCCACAGCGGGGACGTCGCGTCGGCGGCCGGTGCGTGCGCACCGGCTGGCCCGGTCGTCGCTGGCGGGCGCAGCAGGTGCCCCGGCTCCAGGGCTGCCACACGCGTGGTGGCGCCCTGGCGCGCATCGAGGTAGCCCTCCACGCGCAGCTGCTCCAGCGCCTCCACCAGCGTGCTGCGCGACACCCGCAGCGCACGCGCGAGCATGCGGCTCGAGGGCACCGGGGCGCCGGGCGCCAGCCGCCCTTCGGCCACGGCATCGCGCAACTGCCGGTACAGCTGGGTACGCAGCGCCGGCCCGGCACGGTCGACGCGCCACACCGACGTGGCGAACAGCTCGGCCAACTGGTCTGCCCGATTCATGCGAAGTGGTCCTTTCAGGCCATCCAATCCTAGTCGATCATCGCGGCAGACCTTCCGCCCCCGCCGGGCCCGAACCTCTGCTTTCTGGAGTCCACCATGTCACTCGTCATCCGCGCCGCCACCCTGCAGGACGTCGATCAGGCCGTCCCCCTGTTCGATGCCTACCGCCAGTTCTACGGCCGGCCCTCCGACCTGCAGGCCTGCCACCGCTTCCTGTCGGCCCGCCTCGCGGCGGGTGAGTCCCATGTGCTGCTGGCAGGGCCTGAGCAGGGCGGCCCGGCCGTGGGCTTCGCACAGCTCTATCCCTCGTTCTCCTCCGTCCGGTGCAGGCCCACGCTGGTGCTGAACGACCTCTATGTCGCCGCGTCGGCCCGCGGGCTCGGCCTGGGCCGGCAGCTGCTGGATGCGGCGCGGGCACTGGCCCGCCGCACGGGCGCCGCCACCATCTCGCTGCAGACGGCGGCGGACAATCGGCAGGCACAGGGCCTCTACGAACGCTACGGCTTCGTCCGCGACGACCATTTCCTCACCTACCAGCTGGAGCTGCCATGAATCACTTGAGCGCTGCATTCCCACGCAGACGGCGCAGGTCGGCCCGCCCATGACTGCAATCGCCTTCCTCCACCGCTTCCTGCGCATCTGGGCCGTCGGCGTGGTCGGCGTGGCGGCGCTGCTGCTGCAGGCGCCTCCGGCTGCCCTGCTGGCCGCGGCGCCCCAGCTCGCCAGCTTGCCGGACTGGCAGGTCCGGCTGCTGCTGGCCCTGAACCCGTTCGTGCTGATGACGGTCATGGCGGCAGCCGGCACGGCGCTGGCGCATCGGGTCGGCCTGCGCAGCAGGCTGGCAGGCGATGGCGACGCGGTCATCGACCTTCGGCTCGCCGCCTTGGCGGGCACGCTGGTCGCGCTCGCGCTGCTCGGGCTGGATGCACTGCTGGCGCCGCATCTGGGCGCCCGCTGGGAGGCTTTCCTGCGCCAGGCGAATGCGCAGGCTGACGCGGCCAGCTGGCTGATCAGTGTGCTGTACGGCGGCCTGGCCGAGGAGGTGCTGGCGCGCTGGGGCGTCATGAGCCTGGTGATCGCGGCGGTCACCTGGCGCAGCGTGGCGGTGCCCGGGGGCGTGCCGCCCGCCGGGGCGGTGTGGCTGGGCATCGCCGTCTCGGCCGCGCTCTTCGCTGCGGGTCACCTGCCAGCCCTGGCGCAGGGGATCGGCCTGGATCCCGGCGTCGTGGCGCGCACGCTGGCGCTCAACATGCTGGCCGGGGTGGTCTATGGCTGGCTGTTCTGGCGGCGGGGCCTGGAGTGCGCGATGCTCGCCCACATCGTCACGCACCTGGTGCTCGGCACCAGCCGCCTCCTGGGCTGAGCGGCACGCGGCCGCGTGGCCCTGCTAAAGTGAGCATCGTTCGCCACGAGGAGGCTGCATGTCCACCGGGAAACCGGGCTCCCCCAGCGCCCAGGAAAAGGCGGCCCTCGAAGCCGCGCTCGACAAGCTGTCGCGACGCATCCGCGAGGTCAAGGCCTTCGGCCTGAGCGGTCTCACCGACCGATGGGATCCGCGGCTGGCCCTGCTGCAGAAGAAGATCAACGGCACGCTGGCCGACGTGTTCGGTGTCGGCTCGGCCGAGACCAAGAAGTTCATGTGCGGGCCGCTCGACGCCTCGCTGGACGATTCATTCGGTGACCGGTTCACCGCCAATGAACTCCGTGATGCGGTGGGCAAGGGCGTCGCCGGCGCCATCGACAAGCTCACTGCCGCGCGGCAACTGGTGACCGACCGGCTGGAAGGCCGGGAGCCGATGACGCTGGGTGGTGCGGCGCCGAAGGCGGCGCCCGCCCCGGCGCCGACGGCTGCCCCCACCCCTGCGCCCACGCCGGCACCGGAGCCTGAGCCTGAGCCTGAGCCTGAGCCGGAACCCGAACCGGAGCCTGAACCGGAACCCGAGCCGGAGCCGGAGCCGGAGCCGGAGCCGACACCGCCTCCTACGCCCGCGCCGACCCGTGCGCCAGCACCCGTCCCGACGGCGGCACCGACGCCGGCCCCGACCGCTCCCCCACCGCGGCCCGCGCCGCCGCCCCCGGCGCCCGCGCGCGTCGCCGCCCCCGCACCGGTACGCGCGGCCCCCGCGCCTGCCCCCACCTCACCGCCTTCGGAGTCACCTGCCATGCCAGCCCCCGGTACCCGCGTCGCCATCGTCTGCCACAGTGGTGAGGAGCCGCTGATGGCCACCTATGCGTTTGCCGAGTTGCTGGGGCTGGAGGCCGTGACGGCCGGCGATGCCGAAGGCAGCTTCATGGAGCGGCTGGAAGGCCTGCAGGGCGTGGACTTCGCCGTCATCCTGGTCGGCCCCGGCGTGGCGGCGGGCGGGCTGATGCTGGAGACCGGCTTCCTGCTGGCGGCGCCCGGGCCCTCACGCATGTGCCTGCTGGTGGCCGAAGGCGCGCAGGTCGGGCCGGAGTTGGCCGATCTGCCGCGCCATGCCATGGATGGGGGCGGGCTGTGGCGCCTGCTGCTGGCGCGCGAGATGCGCCGGGCGGGCATCGATGTGGATCTGAACCTGGCGATCTGACGCCGGCCCGGAAAGCGCCGTCGTCCCCGCGGAGGCGGGGACCCAGGAGGTGGTGGCTCGCTTGAACCTCCTGGATTCCCGCCTGCGCGGGAATGACGAGGGGCGGATTCCCGCCGTCGCGCACTGCTGTCCGGGATGTTTTGCGCTGAGCGCGGTAAGTCTTTGTCCGCAAACAACAACCAGGCACTTTGGGGGGCGGCCGACTCGAACAGCACTGTATGAGCAGGTGCCGCGCGGGTGCTGGA
>NZ_JAYRZR010000149.1:0-5839 GCF_041916345.1 Ramlibacter sp. | reverse complement strand
TCTGCGTGCGCAGCTTCGAGGGCCTGCCCGTGTTCGCGCGTGACCTGGTGGCCCTGCTCACGCAGGACGCTGAGCAGTCCGAGGCCGCTCAGGCCGACGCAGCGCCGCGATAGCGGAAGGTGCCCATCGCGCGCGCCACCAGGCGACCCTGCCTGTCGTGCGCCTCCACCTCGCAAAAGCACACCGAGCGGCCGCCGCCTGTCACGCGGCCCTGCGTGCGCAGCGTGCCGGCCAGGGGCTGGGTGAAGGTCACGTGCAGGTCAGCGGCGGCCACCTCACGTGCGGCATCGTCGAGCCGGCCGCGTGCGGTTCGCGCCAGCGCCGCATGCAGTTGCGCCAGCAGGGCCGCTTCGTCCGCCATGCTCAGGCCCTCTCGCGCTTCGAGGCCGCCGCGGCCGCGCTAAAGTCGCGCGGGCCGGTCAGCGCCAGGCCGCCATCCACCGGGATGATGGCGCCGGTGATGTAGCTGCCCCAGTCACTGGCGAGCAGCATCGCCATGCGCGCGATGTCTTCGGTGCGGCCCAGCCGGCGCAGCGGCACGCGTTGCGCCATGGCGGCCAGCGTGTCCTCCGTCGGGGCCAGGCGCTTCAGGCCCTCGGTGTCGGCGATCGGTCCGGGCACGATGGAGTTCACGCGGATGCCCTGCGGCCCCCACTCCATGGCCAGCACCTGCGTCAGCATGTCCACACCGGCCTTGGCCGCGCACACATGGGCCTGGAACGGCGTGGGCGTGAAGGCCTGGCTGGCGGAGATCTGGATCACGCAGGCGCCCGGTTGGCGCAGGTGCGGGTGCGCGAAGCGCGCCACATGGAAGCTGCCCATCAGGTCGATGTCCACCACCGTCTTGAAGGCATTCGGTGACAGGTCGAGCGCGCTGGCGAGAAAGTTGCCCGCGGCGCCGGAGACCAGCACGTCGATGGGGCCGAAGCGGTCCGCCGCGGCCTGCAGCGCCTGCTGTACCGCCTCCGGCTGACGCACGTCGGCCGGCGTTCCGAAGGCGTGTGCGCCACCGGCCTGCAACTGCGCCACGGCGCTTGCCACCTTGTCGGCGGAGCGGCTGATGATCGAGACGTTCGCGCCTGCGCGGGCAAAGCCCTGCGCGATGCCGAAGTTGATGCCGCTGGAGCCGCCGGCCACGAAGACGTGGCGGCCCGTGAAGTCGAAGGGGAGCGCGTTCATCGGGTCGTTCACTCGAGCTTGAAGCCGATCTCGGCCAGCATCTTCTGGTCGCGGTCGAACTGCGCGCGCGCATAGGCGGCGTAGGCCTCGCCGGTGGAGACCTGCGGAATCATGTCGAAGAGCTCCAGCTGGGCCTGATGCGCGGGGTCGGCCGCTGCCTTGCGGAAGGCGGCCTGCAGGCGCTCGCTGATCTTCGCGTCCAGGCCCTTGGGCGCCACCAGGCCCACCGGCGACTCGATCACGAAGTCGTGCCCCAGTTCCTTCACCGTGGGCACGTCCGGGTAGCGCTTCATGCGCTGTGCGGTGAACGTCGCCAGCAGGCGCGCGCGGCCGCCCTGGACCTGGGCGCCGAAGCCGGGATCGCCATAGACGTCGAGGTGGCGGCCGATGAGCGCCTGGAAGGCCTCGGCGCCGCCCTTGAACGGGACCATGTTGAAGCGCGTGCCGGCCGCGCGGGCCAGCCGCTCCGCGGTGATGCGGTTGATGCTGATCGCGCCCACCGTGCCCCAGCTCAGCGCGCCGGGCTTGGCCTTGGCCTCGGCCATCAAGTCGTTGAAGGTCTTCCAGGCCGCGTCCGCCGCCACTGTGACGCCGGTCACCAGGCCGAAATAGGTGCCGAGGTAGCTGAAGTCCTTCAGCGGATCCCAGTTCACCTTCTGCACCAGCGGCGCGCGGATCACCGAGTTGTGCATCACCGCGATCGTGTGGCCGTCGGCCTCGTTCATCGTGGCCAGCGTCGCCGTGCCCATGATGCCGCCGGCGCCCGGCTTGTGCATCAGCACGACGGGTTGCCCCAGCTCCTTGGCGGCGGCATCGGCCAGGCTGCGCACGACCGGGTCGAACGAGCCGCCGGCCGGGAAGGGCAGAACAAGCTGGATCGGCCGGCTGGGAAAGCCGGCCTGCGCAAAGGCGGGCGCAGCGATGCTGCTGGCGCCGAGCGCGGCCAGGCCGCCGAGCACGCGGCGTCGCGAGAGGGGTTTGCGGGTGAGGGTCATGGGGTCTGTCTCCTTCGTTGAGGGGGCATCAATCGCCGCCGGGCAGCGGCAGGTAGCGGAACGTGCCCTGGCCGCGAGCGACCACGCTGCCTTCGGCATCGGTGACGACGGCGCTGCACCACGCCACCTGATCGTCATGTGACTCCAGCAGGCTGTCGCAGGTGAGCGTGCCGCGGCCGGGGGCGAGGAAGCTGGTGCACAGGTTGAGCGTGACGGCGGTGCGCTGGAAGTCGAAGCGGGAGACGGCCGCGCTGGCCATCGCGACGTCGATCAGCGTGGTGACCACGCCGCCGTGCACCGCGCCGATCACGTTGCCCAGTTCAGGCCGTGCGTCGATGGCGAGCCGCGCGCGCCCGCCTTGCGAGAACTCGCGCCGCATGCCGATCAGCTGCATGAAGGGCACCTGGCCGAACAGCTGCCGCGGGTCAGGCCCGGTCACCGGCTTCATCGCGTGGCCTGTTCCCGCAGCACGTTCTTCAGCACCTTGCCCGCGGCCGACAGCGGCAGCGCGGGCGCGAAGGCGATGCTGCGCGGGCACTTGTAGCCGGCCAGGCGATCACGGCACCAGCCGCGCAGCACGTCGGCCTGCGCTTCGTCACTCGGCGCGCCCTCGGTGGACACCACGACGGCATGCACCGTTTCGCCCCAGCGCGGATCGGGCAGGCCGATCACCGCGGCCTGCGACACCTGCGGGTGGCTGCGCAAGGCGGCCTCCACCTCGGCGCAGTACACGTTCTCGCCGCCGGTGATGATCATGTCCTTCAGGCGGTCGACGATGTACAGGTAGCCTTCCGCGTCCATGCGGCCGGCGTCGCCGGTGCGGAACCAGCCGTCGCGGAAGGCACTGGCCGTGGCCTCGGGCAGGCCCCAGTAGCCCTGCGTGACCATGGGGCCGCGCGTGAGGATCTCGCCCACCTCGCCGCGCGGCAGCTCGCGGCCCGACTCGTCGGTGATGACGATCTCCGCGCCCAGGCCCGCGCGGCCCACGCTGTGCAGGCGCCCGCGCGCACGCGCCTCGGGCGAGCGGTGGTTGGGCGGCAGGTTGATGCAGACCGCACCCGCCGTCTCGGTCAGGCCGTAGGCCTGGAAGAACTCCGCGTGCGGCCAGGCGGCCAGCGCGCGGTCCAGCAGGTCGGGCGGCATGGGCGCGGCCCCGAAGGCGATGCGGTCCAGGCTGCGCACGCGGTCGGCGTGGAAGCCGGGCTCGTCCAGCAGCGCCTGCAGCATCGTCGGCACCATGATCGTGTCGGTGATGCGGTGTTCCTCGATCGCGGCCAGCACCTGGGGCGGCCGGAACTGCGCCATGGTGATGCAGGCACCGCCCACGATGCTCTGCCCCACCAGCCGGCCGAGGCCGGCCACGTGGAAGAGGGGCGCCACCAGCAGCGAGACGGAGTCCGGCGCGTTGTTGAGTTCGGCGCCGCGCGTCATGGCGGCCGTCCAGAAGTTGGCGTGGGTGAGCATCACGCCCTTGGAGCGCCCGGTGGTGCCGCCGGTGTAGAGGATGGTGGCCAGTGCCTCGCCGCCGGTGCGCGTGTCGGGCAGCGGGGGCAGGGCCGCCGCCTCGTCGGCGAAGGCGCCGAGCGTGACGCGCGGCAGGGTCGACGCCTGGGCGGCGAGGGCCTCCAGACTCTCGTCTACCAGCAGCAGGTGGGCGCCGCAATCCTGCAGCGCGTGGGCGAGCTCCGGCGCGCTCCAGCGCACGTTCAGCGGACACGCCACCGCACCCCGCCACCAGCACGCGAACAGGGCGCGCACCAGCTCGTCATGGTTGGGTGCCAGCAGCGCCACGCGGTCACCGGCCTGCACGCCGCGCGCGGCGAGCGCGGCCGCATGACGCGCCACGCCATCGACGAGTTGCGCGAAGCTGTGGCGGCGCACGGCGGTCTCCCCCACGTGGGTGAGGGCGGTCTTGTCGGGGTGGCGCTGCAGGGAGCGCTGCAGGCCCTGGGTCAGGTACACGGCGGGAACGGATGGGGCGAAGGAATGGTCCGCAGGTTAGGCCGGTGCGCGCATGCGCCCAATGGCCGGATCGGCCAATGCGCTTGGCGAAAGCTTCCAGCCCGCGCCAATTGCTGCGCTGCGCCTTGCGGCGATGCGGGTTCGGGGGTGCAATGCCTGCATCACTTTCACGGGAGATGGCCATGCGTGCACGAACCCTGGGATGGATGCTGGTGGGCGCGATGGCCTTCGGCGCGCAGGCGCGAATGCCGGACTGGCTGGCGGTGCCCGGCGCGGCCGAGCTGCAGGTGCATGCCGGCTCGCTGGACCAGCACCATGGTCTGGTGACCGCCCGCGTGCGGCTGGCCGGCAGTACCAGCCTGATGCGGGGCGCCGCCTTCGAGCCGGTGGGCCGGCTGGGCGCGCATCACCGGCGGGTGGTGTCGCTGCAGTTCGATTGCGCGCGCCGCACCGTGCGGCTGCTGGACACGCAGACTTTCGACGCGCGGGACCGGCCGCTTGCAATGGACGCCACACCCGGCCCGGTGGTACCGCTGCCGGGCGACGAGTCCGCGGGCTGGCTGTACGACGCGGTGTGCGAGCTGGCGCGCGCCCGGGCGCAGTAGGGGCGGCCGCGGCGCGTGACCGGGGGGCGCGCGCAGCGCCGGCTACCATGCGCCATCTCGCCTGCCACCCATGCCTGCCACCCTCACCGGCTTCTACATCAACCTCGACCGCAGCACGGACCGCGACGCGTGGATGCGCGAGCAGCTCGATCGCCTGGGCATGACCTGGGTGCGCCGCGCGCCCGCGATCGACGCCGCGACGCTCGCACCGCGGCCCGCGAGCCCGCTGCTGCCGGGTGAGATCGCCTGCTACGCCTCGCACCTGGCGGTGATCCGCCAGGCGCCGCCCGACGCCTTCACCCTCGTGCTGGAGGACGACACCGAGCTGTCGCCGCAGGCCGCCGAGGTGCTGACGCAGGCGGTGGCCGGCGGCCTGCCCGGCACGGACGTGCTGCTGCTGGAGTGCCAGCATCACTTCTCCCTCTCGCACGTGGCAGCCCTGTGGGGCGCGGCGCACAAGCACTTCCTGCCTGATGCCTCCGGCGGCGTGACGCGGCGCGTGCGCGGCATCGAGCTGATGGAGGCCGCGCAGTTCTACAAGTGGGGCTTGCCGGCCTACGTGGTCACGCCGGCTGGCCGCGCGAAGCTGCTGCCGCTGCTGGAGCGCGGGTTCGCCGAAGGCCCGCAGCGCCCCATCGACCGGCACATCGAGGCGGCCTTTGTGGCAGGCGAGCTGCGCGGGCTGATCGCCATGCCCTTTCTCGCGACCACCGGTCTGCGCTGGCATGGCCGCTCCACCATCGGCAACGGCTACCGAATGCCCGGTGACACGCTCATGGTGATCCGCCGGCTGCTGTTTGCCGGCCCCATCGACGACGCGACGGCCATGGCCCAGGGCCTCTCGCGCCTGCCGGGTGATCCGGCGCTGGACATGCTGTCCGTGGCGCTGCGCCAGGTGGCCCTGATGCATCGGGCCGAGGCGCAGTTCGCCGCGCAGCTCATCGGCGCAGACGGCACACCGCGTCTTTCGGTCCCGGCTGTTTCTCCCTCTCCCTCCGGGAGAGGGCCGGGGTGAGGGCTCCCCCCCCCCCCCCCCCCCACCCCAACACCCCCCCCCAATCCCCCGCCCAGCGCAGGCACCGCCCCCCCCCCCCCCCC
>NZ_JAYRZR010000148.1:0-5887 GCF_041916345.1 Ramlibacter sp. | reverse complement strand
GCCGGTGGCGCCGGCGATCAGCAGGCGCGGCAGTGGCGCCGCGCCGGCCACGGGCCGCTCGGCGGCGTGCAGCACTTGAAGCGGGCTGGTCACCATCCCATCTATGCTAGTGTGTCTGCCCACCCCGCAGGCGAGGAAGGAACCGACATGAAGAAGTGGCTGCTGATCCTGGCGTCCGCACTGGCCCTCACCGGCTGCGGCTACAACGACTTCCAGCGACTGGACGAACAGACCAAGTCCGCCTGGAGCGAGGTGCTGAACCAGTACCAGCGGCGCGCCGACCTGGTGCCCAACATCGTGGCCACGGTCAAGGGCGAGGCGAACTTCGAGCAGGAGACGCTGACCAAGGTGGTGGAGGCGCGCGCCCGGGCCACCTCGGTGCAGGTGACGCCCGAGACGCTGAACAACCCCGAGGCCTTCCAGAAGTTCCAGCAGGCCCAGGGCGAGCTCTCCAGCGCGCTGTCGCGCCTGCTGGTGGTGAGCGAGCGCTACCCCGACCTGAAGGCCAACCAGGGCTTCCGCGATCTGCGCGTGCAGCTCGAAGGCACGGAGAACCGCATCACCGTGGCGCGCAACCGCTACATCCAGGCCGTGCAGGAGTACAACGTGCTGGCGCGCAGCTTCCCGACCAACCTGACGGCCATGGTGTTCAGCTACCCGGTCAAGCCCACCTTCACGGTGCAGAACGAAGCGCAGATCTCGGCGCCGCCCAAGGTGGACTTCGGCTCGCCGCCGGCGGTGGCGCCGGCACCGGCCGCCTCACGCTGAGGAAGCGATCTTGAAGCGCCTGCTGGCCGGCCTGCTGCTGGTGCTGGCCTGCGCAGGCGCCTGGGCGCAGGGCCTGCTGCCGGTGCCCGCACTCACCGCGCGCGTGATCGACCAGACCGGCACGCTGGCCGACGCGGACCGCCAGGCGCTGGAAGGCAAGCTCGCGGCCTTCGAGCAGAGCAAGGGCACGCAGATCGTCGTGCTGCTGGTGGCGAGCACGCAGCCGGAAGACATCGCCAGCTACGCCAACCGCGTGGCCAACAGCTGGAAGATCGGCCGCCGCGAGGTGGGCGACGGCCTGCTCGTGATCGTGGCGAAGCAGGACCGGCGCGTGCGCATCGAGGTGGCCAAGTCGCTCGAAGGTGCCGTGCCGGACCTCGCGGCCAGCCGCATCATCGAGGATGCGATCACGCCACGCTTCCGCCAGGGGGACTTCGCTGGCGGCCTGCAGGCCGCGACCGACCAGCTGATCGCGCGCATCGGTGGCGAGGCCCTGCCCGAGCCGGAGGCGAAGTCACCTCGCGCGAGCCTCATGGGCTTCGACTGGGCCGACCTCGCGATCTTCCTGTTCTTCGCCGTGCCACTCGTGGGGCGCGTGCTGGGCGGGATCTTCGGCCGCAAGCTGGGCGCGGTGCTGGCCGGCGGGGCGGTGGGGGCGATCGCCTACTTCGTGACCCTGAGCCTGCTGGTGGCGGGCATCGCCGCGGTGATCGCACTCGTCGTGGTGCTGGTCTTCGGCGGCGCTGCGAGCAGCCGCCACTGGACATCCGGTGGTGGCTCCTCCTGGGGAGGCGGCAGCAGCAGCGGGGGCAGCTGGGGCGGCGGCTTCAGCGATGGGGGCGGCTTCAGCTCCGGCGGCGGGGGTGATTTCGGTGGCGGTGGCGCCTCGGGGGACTGGTGATGCTCAAGAAGCTGCAACGCATCCTGCGCCATCGGTGGATCGACGAGGCGGACACGCGCAAGGCCGTGCCGCCCGAGCTGGTGGAGCGCCTGACGCGCCGCGTCGCCGCCAGCGAGCGGCGTCACAGCGGCGAGGTGCGCATCTGCGTGGAGGCCGGCCTGCCCCTCAGCTACCTGTGGCGCGGCGCCAGCGCACGGGCGCGCGCCGTCGCGATGTTCGGCAAGCTGCGCGTGTGGGACACCGAGCACAACAACGGCGTGCTGATCTACCTGCTGCTGGCCGAACACGCGATCGAGATCGTGGCCGACCGCGGACTGAGCCGGCACGTGCCGCCGGCCGAGTGGCAGGCCATCGTGCAGCGCATGGGCGGTGCCTTTCGCGAAGAGCGCTTCGAGGACGGCCTGACGCAGGCCCTGGAAGAAGTGTCGGCGCTGCTGGTGCAGCACTTTCCGCTGGCCGCGGACGCGGTCAATCCCAACGAACTGCCGGACGCACCGGACTTGCGGTGAGCGGGCAGCGCCGCTTCTAGGCGGGCGATGCTTTGCCAGCGCCGAGTGAGTCGGCGCGACGCTGCAGGAACCGGCGCACGGCGGGGTCCCGCTCCAGCCCGATGGCGCGGCGGTACGCGGCCTGGGCCTGAGGCACCTCGCCCAACCGCGCGTGCAGGTGGGCCCGTGCCGCCCAGAGGGGCTGATAGTCCTGCAGCGCAGGGGCTTGCGCCTGCAGCGCGTCGATCGCTTCAAGTGCCGGCGCCGCGCCGTGCACCTCGGCCAGCGCCACCGCGCGATTGAGCGCGCTCACTGGGGTGCCCACGAGGGCATCCAGGCCCTCGTACAGCAACAGGATCTCACCAGGGTCGGCTCGACGGCCGGTGCGGCGCCAACAGTGGGCGGACTGGATTGCGGCTTCGAGCTGGAAGCGGCCCGGCTGACCGGCGTGGCTGGCGCGGCGCAGCAGGGCCTCGGCCTCGTCGATGCGCGCGTGATCCCAGCGCGCCGTGTCCTGCTGCGCCAGCGGCACGAAGGCACCCTCGCTGTCGCGCCGGGCCGCGCGGCGCGCATCGGCATATGTCATCAAGGCCAGCAGGCCCAGCGCCTCCGGCTCATCCGGTCGCAGGTGCGCGACCAGGCGGCCGAGCCAGAGTGCCTCGTCGGCCAGGGCACCTGCAGACGGGTCGGCACCGGGTGCGTCGGCCCAGCCTTGCGCGAAAGCGGCGTAGATCGCCGACAGCACGCCGTGCAGGCGGTCCGCCCACTCCGAAGGCTCGGGCACCTCGAACGGAATGCCTACCTGGCGGATGCGTGCCTTGGCACGAACGAGCCGCTGGCCCATGGCCGAGGGCGCCATCAGGAACGCCGACGCGATGCGCGCCGCGTCGATGCCCAGCACGGTCTGCAGCATCAGCGGCGCGCGGTCGCGCGGATCGATCGCCGGGTGTGCGCAGGCGAGCATCAGCCGCAGGCGGTGATCCGGCAGGGTCTCATCGCCAGCGGGGTCCGTCACCGTGTCGGCGAGCACGGCCAGCTCCGCGGCGATCGCCGCGTCGCGCGCCCAGGCGCGCACGCCATCGACCTGTCGGCGGCGGGCCACCGTGAGCAGCCAGGCCTCCGGCTGGCGCGGGACACCCTCAAGCGGCCATTGGCGGAGCGCGGCCGCGAACGCATCGGCCAGCGCGTCTTCGGCGGCGGCCACGTCGCGCGTGCGCGCGGCCAGACAGGCGACGATCTTGCCGTAGCTGGGGAGCGGCGCCGCGGCGGGCGGCCCCGCCGCCGCGCGGGCGGGGCCCGGCGACCCCGCCCCCCCGCCGCACCTCGATGGCACCGTGCGAGGCGCCCGGACAGCGAGCCGCCCAGTGCAGCGCCTGGTCGAGGCTGGGCACATCGATGTGGTAGTAGCCGCCCAGCTCCTCCTTGGTGTCGATGAAGGGGCCGTCCTGCACCTGCGTCTGGCCGTCGCGCACGCGCACCACCGTGGCGGCCTGCGCGCGCCGCAGGCGGTTGGCGCCCTTGAGCACGCCCGCCTGGGCCAGTGCCTCGGTGTAAGCGCCGTAGGCGGCCAGCGCCTCGTTGCGGACGGCCTCTGGCAGCGCCTCGAAGGCGTTGTCGTCGGAGTGGATCAGAAGCAGGTATTCCATGTCGCTTTCCTCGCGGTTGAGGATGCCGCACCGCGCGGCATCTGGCAATGTCGCGCGGGAGGCGGCGATTTCGACAGAACCCGCCAACAAAAAAGCCCCTGTCTTGCGACAGGGGCGTGCGTCGCTTCGCGCCGACGCCCCGAGGGGCGCGATGAAAAAAGCCCCTGTCTTGCGACAGGGGCTGTAGCGCGTCGGTTCTTGTGACGCTTATTTCTTCTGGCGGAACTTGCGCGCGGCCGCGATCTCGGCGGCCATGACGGCGATCTCCGACTGGATCTTGGCGATGTCCAGCTCGCTCTTGGCGTTCTTCAGCGCCTCTTCGGCGGCGCGCTTGGCCTCGTTCGCCTTTTCCTCGTCGAGGTCCTTGCCGCGGATGGCGGTGTCGGACAGCACGGTGACGCGGGTGGGCTGCACTTCAAGGATGCCGCCGGCGACGAAGACGAATTCCTCGGTGCCGTCGGCCTTCTCGATGCGCACCGAGCCGGGCTTGACGCGGGTGATCAGCGGCGTGTGACGCGGGTAGATGCCGAGCTCGCCCGCCTCACCCGGCAGCGCGACGAAGCGCGCCTCGCCGGAGTAGATGGACTCCTCGGCGCTCACCACGTCGACGTGGAGGGTGTGGGTGGAATCGACCATGTGTTGCTGCCTCCGGGCGTCAGGCCGCGATCTTCTTGGCCTTCTCGAACGCCTCGTCGATGGTGCCGACCATGTAGAAGGCCTGCTCGGGCAGGTGATCGCACTCGCCGGCCACGATCATCTTGAAGCCACGGATCGTCTCGGACAGGGGCACGTACTTGCCGGGCGAGCCGGTGAACACCTCGGCCACGTGGAACGGCTGCGACAGGAAACGCTGGATCTTGCGCGCGCGGGCCACGGCCAGCTTGTCTTCCGGCGCCAGTTCGTCCATGCCCAGAATGGCGATGATGTCGCGCAGTTCCTTGTAGCGCTGCAGGGTGGCCTGCACCGAACGGGTGGTCGTGTAGTGGTCCTCGCCGACAACGTTGGGGTCGATCTGGCGGCTGGTGGAGTCCAGCGGGTCCACGGCGGGGTAGATACCCAGCGCGGCGATGTCGCGCGACAGCACCACGGTGGCGTCCAGGTGGGCGAAGGTGGTGGCAGGGGACGGGTCGGTCAGGTCGTCCGCGGGCACGTACACGGCCTGGATGGAGGTGATCGAGCCGACCTTGGTCGACGTGATCCGCTCCTGCAGGCGGCCCATTTCCTCGGCCAGCGTCGGCTGGTAGCCCACGGCGGAGGGCATGCGGCCCAGCAGCGCGGACACTTCCGTGCCGGCCAGCGTGTAGCGGTAGATGTTGTCCACGAAGAACAGCACGTCACGGCCTTCGTCACGGAACGACTCGGCGATGGTCAGGCCGGTCAGCGCGACGCGCAGACGGTTGCCCGGGGGCTCGTTCATCTGGCCGTACACCATGGCCACCTTGGACTGGCTCAGGTCTTCCTGCACCACGACCTTGGAGTCGGACATCTCGTGATAGAAGTCGTTGCCCTCGCGGGTGCGCTCACCCACGCCGGCGAACACCGACAGGCCCGAGTGCGCCTTGGCGATGTTGTTGATGAGTTCCATCATGTTCACGGTCTTGCCCACGCCGGCGCCGCCGAACAGACCCACCTTGCCGCCCTTGGCGAACGGGCAGATCAGGTCGATCACCTTGATGCCGGTTTCCAGCAGTTCCTGCGAGGGAGACAGCTCGTCGTAGGCCGGGGCCTTGCGGTGGATCGAGGCGGTCAGCTCGGTCGAGACCGGGCCGCGCTCGTCGATGGGGTTGCCCAGCACGTCCATGATGCGGCCCAGCGTGGCCTTGCCCACCGGCACCGTGATCGGCGCGCCGGTGTTGTAGACCATGGAGCCGCGGCGCAGACCCTCGGAGGAGCCCAGCGCGATGGTGCGCACGATGCCGTCGCCCAGCTGCTGCTGCACCTCGAGCGTGAGCGCCGAGCCGTCCATCTTGAGCGCGTCGTACACGCGCGGCATGGCGTCACGCGGGAACTCGACGTCGACCACGGCGCCGATGCACTGAACGATTTTTCCTTGAACTTGAGCCATTGTTTGCTCCAAATATTTA
>NZ_JAYRZR010000147.1:0-5962 GCF_041916345.1 Ramlibacter sp. | reverse complement strand
TGGGGCCACCAGATCCGCAGCTACGTGCTGGACAACAGCCGCATCAAGGACCTGCGGACCGGCGTGGAGATCTCCGCCACGCAGAAGGTGCTGGATGGCGACCTCGATGCCTTCATCGAGGCCTCCTTGAAGCAGGGCGTATGACGGCCCTCATCTTCGACATGGACGGCACCATGGTGGACTCCATGCCGTGGCATGCCCGCAGCTGGGCCGAGTTCACCCATCGGCACGGCGTCGACATGCCGGTCGACGAGATCCTTCGCCGCACCACGGGGCGCAATGGCGTGGAGTGCATCCGCGAGCTGTTTGGCGCGGCCACCTCCGAGACACGCGCGCTGGAACTCATCGCCGAGAAGGAAGCCATCTACCGCGAGCTGTTCGCGCCCGTGTTCCGCGAAGTGGCGGGCTTCACCCGCTTCGCGCAGCAGGCGGCCGAGCGCGGCCTGCGCACCGCGGTGGCCACCGCGGGCGACCAGCACAACATCGCCTTTGTCATGCAGCATCTGCGCCTGCCCACCGCGCCGCACGCCATCGTGGGCGGCGACGAGGGCCTGCCGGGCAAGCCCGAGCCGGCGCTGTTCCTGGAAGCCGCGCGCCGCATCGGCGCCGATCCGGCCGACTGCATCGTGTTCGAGGACGCCCCCTTCGGCATCGAGGCCGCGCGCCGCGCCGGCATGCGCGCCGTGGCGGTGTGCACCACCCATTCGCCCGCCGAGCTGGCGGGCCCGCACGTCGTGGCCCAGGTGCCCGACTACCACCCCCTCATCAACGAGCAATTCCTGGAGACCCTCCATGCGTGAAGGCAATGCCAAGGTGATCTTTCGCGCGGACTACCAGCCGCCGGCCTTCTGGATCGACAACGTGGACCTGGTGTTCGACCTGGACCCGGCCAAGACCCGCGTGCTCAACCGCATGCGCGTGCGCCGCAACCCGGAGGTGGCGCCGCAGGCCCTGCGGCTGGACGGCGAGGAGCTGAACCTGGCGCGCGTGCTGGTGGGCGGACAGGGCACCTCGTTCAAGATGGAAGACAACCAGCTGGTGCTGGAGCACCTGCCCGAGGGTACCGAGCCGTTCGAGCTGGAGATCTTCACCACCTGCAACCCGGCGAAGAACAGCAAGCTGATGGGCCTGTACGTCAGCAATGAGTCGTTCTTCACCCAGTGCGAGGCCGAGGGCTTCCGCCGCATCACCTACTTCCTGGACCGGCCCGACGTGATGGCCAGCTACACGGTCACGCTGCGGGCCGACCGCCAGAAGTACCCCGTGCTGCTGTCCAACGGCAACCTGGTCGATCAGGGCACGCTGGACGATGGCCGCCACTTCGCCAAGTGGGTGGATCCGCACCGCAAGCCCAGCTACCTGTTCGCCCTGGTGGCCGGCCAGCTGGTATGCCGCGAGCAACGCATCACCTCGCGCGGCGGCAAGGACCACCTGCTGCAGGTCTACGTGCGCCCCGGCGACCTGGACAAGACCGAGCACGCGATGAACTCGCTGATGGCCTCGGTCGCCTGGGACGAGGCCCGCTTCGGCCTGCCGCTGGACCTGGACCGCTTCATGATCGTGGCCACCAGCGACTTCAACATGGGCGCGATGGAAAACAAGGGGTTGAACATCTTCAACACCAAGTTCGTGCTCGCCAGCCAGGCCACGGCCACCGACGCCGACTACGCGAACATCGAGTCGGTGGTGGGCCACGAGTACTTCCACAACTGGACGGGCAACCGCGTCACCTGCCGCGACTGGTTCCAGCTTTCGCTGAAGGAAGGCCTCACCGTCTTCCGCGACCAGGAGTTCAGCCAGGATCTGGCGGGTGAGGCCAGCGCTCGCGCCGTCAAGCGCATCGAGGACGTGCGCGTGCTGCGCACCGCGCAGTTCCCCGAAGACGCCGGCCCCATGGCACACCCGGTGCGCCCCGACCAGTACCTGGAGATCAACAACTTCTACACGGTCACGGTCTACGAGAAGGGCGCCGAGGTCGTGCGCATGATGCAGACCCTGGTCGGACGCGAGGGCTTCGCCAAGGGCATGGCCCTGTACTTCCAGCGCCATGACGGCCAGGCCGTGACCTGTGACGACTTCGCGCAGGCCATCGCCGATGCCAACCCAGGCTCGGCGCTCGCCAACCAGCTCGACGCGTTCAAGCGCTGGTACAGCCAGGCCGGTACGCCGCGCGTCAAGGCCGCGGGCCACTTTGACCCCGCCACGGGCACCTTCAGCCTCGCGCTGTCGCAGAGCTGCCCCACCACGCCGGGGCAGAGCGACAAGCAGCCCTTCGTGATCCCGGTGGCCTATGGCCTGCTGAACGCGGACGGCACCGAGGCCGCAAGCGGGATGCACGTGCTGACCCAGTCGAGCGAGACGCTCAGCTTCCCCGGTTTCACCGCGGCGCCGGTGCCCTCGCTGCTGCGCGGCTTCAGCGCGCCGGTGGTGCTGGACTACCTGTACACCGATGCGGAACTACTGACCCTGCTGGCGCACGACACCGATCCGTTCAACCGCTGGGAGGCCGCACAGCGCCTGGCCGTGCGCCGCGCACTGGCCTTCATCCAGCAGGACACGTCGGCCGCCGATCTGCGCCTGGACGCGCCCTACATCGACGCGATGCGCGCCGTGCTGCGCCACCCGCAGCTCGACGCCGCCTTCAAGGAACTCACCCTCACCCTGCCGGCGGAGACCTACATCGCCGAGCAGCTGGAGGTGGTGGATCCGCAGCGTGTGCACGCGGTGCGCGACGCCATGCGCGAGCAGCTCGCCGTGGCCCTGTTCGACGACTGGGCCTGGGCCTACGAGACCCATCGCGACACCGGCGCCTACCGGCCCGACCCCGTGTCGAGCGGCCGCCGCGCCCTGGCCGGCCAGGCCCTGGGGCACCTGTGCCTGGCTGCGCGTACCACCGGTGACACGGTCTGGCCCGGCAAGGCCTACCAGCGCTTCAAGGACGCGTCGAACATGACCGACCGCTTCAACGCGCTGGCCGCGCTGGTGACCAGCGGCCATGACCTGGCCACGCCGGCCCTGCAGCGCTTCCATGCCCTGTTCCGCAATGAGCCCCTGGTGCTGGACAAGTGGTTCGCCCTGCAGGCCGGTGCGCCGGACCGCGGCGGGAACATCCTGCCGGTGGTGAAGCAGCTCATGGCCCACCCGGACTTCAACCTGCGCAACCCGAACCGCGCGCGCAGCGTCATCTTCAGCTACTGCAGCGCCAACCCGGGCGCGTTCCATCGCGCCGATGCCGCCGGCTACGTGTTCTGGAGCGAACGCGTGCTGGAGATCGACGCCTTCAACCCGCAGGTGGCCGCCCGCCTGGCGCGCGCGCTGGACCGCTGGAAGAAGCTGGCCGAGCCGCTGCGCAGCGCCGCCCGCGAGGCCATCGCCCGCGTGGCCGCCAAGCCCGACCTGAGCAACGACGTGCGCGAGGTCGTCACGCGCGCCCTGGCCGATTGAGCCGCTGGAACCCGACATGAGCAAGAAGATCTCCCTCACCCGCTACCTCGTCGAGAAGCAGCGCGTCGACGCCCACATCCCCTCGCAGCTGCGCCTGCTGATCGAGGTGGTGGCCCGTGCCTGCAAGAGCATCAGCCACGCGGTGAACAAGGGCGCGCTGGGCGGCGTGCTGGGCAGCGCCGACAGCGAGAACGTGCAGGGCGAGGTGCAGAAGAAGCTGGACATCATCGCCAACGAGGTGCTGATCGAGGCCAACGAGTGGGGCGGCCACCTGGCGGCGATGGCCAGCGAGGAGATGGATGGCATCTACCTCGTGCCCAACCGCTATCCGCAGGGCGAGTACCTGCTGCTGTTCGATCCGCTGGACGGCTCCAGCAACATCGACGTGAACGTGAGCATCGGCACCATCTTCAGCGTGCTGAAGATGCCCGAGGGCGACCGCGGCGTGGAGGAAGGCGATTTCCTGCAGCCGGGCCGCCAGCAGGTGGCCGCCGGCTACTGCGTCTACGGGCCACAGACCACGCTGGTGCTGACGGTGGGCGACGGCGTGTCGATGTTCACGCTGGACCGCGAGCAGGGCTCCTTCGTGCTGACCGAGGAGGACGTGCGCATCCCCGAGGACACGAAGGAGTTCGCCATCAACATGTCGAACATGCGCCACTGGGACACGCCGGTGAAGCGCTACATCGACGAATGCCTGGCCGGCCGGGAAGGCCCGCGTGGCAAGGACTTCAACATGCGCTGGATCGCCAGCATGGTGGCCGACGTGCACCGCATCATGTCGCGCGGCGGCATCTTCATGTACCCCTGGGACAAGCGCGAGCCCGAGAAGCCCGGCAAGCTGCGCCTGATGTACGAGGCCAACCCCATGGCCTGGCTGATCGAGCAGGCCGGTGGCGCGGCCACCAATGGCCGCCAGCGCATCCTGGACATCCAGCCGACCAAGCTGCACGAGCGCGTGAGCGTGGTCCTGGGCAGCAAGAACGAGGTGGAGCGGGTCACCCGCTATCACCTGGAGTGAGCAGCGCTGGGGTTGCCGCTTGACGCGACCACCCCCTTCGCCTCACACTCCACCCCCTCACCCACTTTCACAGGAGACGTGTCATGACCAGTCTGGACCTTGCCCTCCTCCTGTCGGCTGCCTGAGGCCCGCGCCACTGCGTATCGCCTTGCCGGCTCCCCGCTGAGCCGGCCCGCCTCCTGATCCGCCCGCCGCCTTTCCGCGGCCGACTTCCCTGCCCCACGGCTTCATCCGCGCACCGCGCGGATGCCCGCGCTCGCGCGCAACGGAAGACCCGAAACGGATCCATGATCAACTTTCAATTCGAGAACCTGCGCCGCGTCGGCCTGACGCCGGCGGCGCTGGCGCGCATGGCGCCGCTGCTGGACGCAGCCGCCGACACCGCGCGCCTGATGCGGGTGGTGGAAGTCCACCGCGATGCCTGCATCGTGCACGACGGCACGGGCGAGCACCGCGCCCGCCTGCCCCTGCCGCTGCGGGAGCCCGCCGCCGACGCCCCGCCCACCGTGGGCGACTGGGTGGTGGTGGAAGGCGAGCCCGCCGATCTGCAGGTGGCCGCACGCCTGCCCGCAGCCACCGAGATCGCGCGGCGCGCCAACGACGGGCGCCGCCAGGTGCTGGCCCGCAACGTGGACACGGCCTTGCTGGCGATGGGCCTGGACCTGGACTTCAACCCGCGCCGTGCCGAGCGCTACGTGGCGCTGGTGCGCGCCTGCGGCGTGGAGCCGGTGCTGGTGCTCACCAAGGCCGACGCCGGCCTGCAGGTGGAGCAGCGCGTCTACGACCTGCGCCGCCGCCTGCCCGCCACCGTGCCCTGCGTGGCGGTGGACGGCCGCAGCGAGCGCGCGCGGCTGGAACTCGCGCCCTGGCTGGGCGCGGGCCAGACGCTGGTGCTGCTGGGGGCCTCCGGCGCCGGCAAGTCCACGCTCGCCAACACGCTCACCGGCGGCAGCGCCGCGCAGGACACCGGCGGCGTGCGGCGCGGCGACGGCCGGGGCATGCACACGACCACGGCCCGCTCGCTGCACCGCTGCATCGACGGCGCCTGCCTCATCGACACGCCCGGCTTGCGAACGTGGCGACCGGACGCGGATGGCGAGGCCCTGGCCGCTGCGTTTGACGACATCGCCGTGCTGGCCGCCGGCTGCCGCTTCCGCGACTGCACGCACCAGGGCGAGCCCGGCTGCGCGGTGCGCCCGCGCGTGAGCGAGGACCGCATCGACAACTTCCACAAGCTGCTGCGCGACGCGGGCCGCGGCGAGCAGACCGCGCTGGAACGCATCGCCCTGCGGCAGAAGTGGAAGCGGCTGCACAAGGCGGGGGCCGAGCGGGCGCGGGGCAAGCGCGGCGGCGGATGAGCCGGGCGCCCCGGCGGGGCCACGAAGCCCGGCTATAATGCGAGGCTTCGCCGGAGTAGCTCAGTCGGTAGAGCAGCTCATTCGTAATGAGAAGGTCGGGGGTTCGATTCCTCTCTCCGGCACCAGTCAAGAAGGCCAG
>NZ_JAYRZR010000146.1:0-5965 GCF_041916345.1 Ramlibacter sp. | reverse complement strand
TCCTCCCTGGAGGCGGGCCCGCTCTCTGATCAGCCACGCCATGGACGGCGGAGTCCGGAGCAGGCCCGTGTAGTCACGGTTCTTGGCCATGCTCTGGATGGTCGCTCAAGGATGAGCTGCCATCCAGTGCGTCAGCTAGATAATGCCGATGTGGCCGCGGGGCGAGCGCTGGGGTTTCGCTTCGCTCCACCACCAGCCTACGCGAACGACCGTTCGACCGCAGGTTTTCGTAGGCTGGGGTGTCAACCCCAGCGGTCCCGGCGATGCGCGCCTGATCGACGCGCCCAGCGCTGCTGCGTTCGCTCAGGCAGCCAGCCAGTCGCTGCCCGCGGCTGCGTCGGCCACGGCGATGTCCCCTTCGCTGCAACCCAGCGCTGCCGCCAGCGCTGCCTGCGCCAGCTCGGGCCGGTTGTTCTGCTCGCTCAGGTGCGCGGCCAGCACCTGGCGCAGCGGGGCCTGCGCATGCAGCGCGCGCGCCAGCTCCGCGGCCGCGCTGTTGGCCAGGTGGCCCCAGGCACCGCCCACGCGGCGCTTCAGGAAGGGCGGATAGCTGGAGGCGGCGAGCAGGGCCTCATCGTGGTTGCACTCCAGCAGCAGCGTGCGGCAGCCTTCGAGCTGCTGCAGCACGTGGCTGGAGACATGCCCCAGATCCGTCACCAGGCCCAGGCGCGCGTCGCCGTCGGTGCAGACCAGCTGCAGCGGCTCGCGCGCGTCGTGCGGTACGGTGAAGGGCCGCAACTGCAGCGGGCCGAGGTCGATGGGCACGTCGTCAGTGGCGATGCGCAGCAGGCCGTCGAAATCGGGCTGGCCCAGCGCGGCCCAGGTGCCCGCGCTCATCCATACCGGAATGCGCTCGCGCAGCGCGAGCTGGCGGGCGCAGCCGATGTGATCCCCATGCTCGTGTGTGATGAAGAGGGCGTCCAGGTCGCCGGCCAGCAGGCCCGCGGCGCCCAGGCGGCGATCCGCCTCGCGCTGGCCCAGGCCGCAGTCCACCAGCAGGTGCACACGGTGCGCGCCGTCGCCGGCCTGCACCAGCGTGGCGTTGCCGGCGCTGCCGCTGCCCAGGGACTTGAAGCGCAGCACCGCCCGCGGTGGCCTACTTCAGGTCGTCGGCGATCACCTGCACGATGCGCTGCGCGTTGGCCGAGACCTCGGGCGCGCCATTCGCGTTCTGGACCGAGACGGTGGTCGTCTGGCCTTCGCCCTTGAGGGCGATGCGGTACTTCAGGGGCTGCTCCACCGGGTCGTTGCGGAACAGCCGGCCGAAGAAGCCGGGGTCCTTGCGGTCGGGGTTGGGCGCCACGTAACGCACGAAGTAGGTGCCCTGGCTGCGGTCGCGGTCTTCGACGGTGAAGCCGGTGCGGTCCAGTGCCAGGCCAACGCGGCGCCAGGCGCGGTCGAAGGCTTCGTCGATCACCACCACCGGCTGGTTGTTCACGGTGGCGAGGCGGGCCACGGTCTTGGCTGGCGCGGTCGCTGCGGCGGCCTGGGCCTGTGCCTGCGGCGCGCCCAGGCGCACCATCAGCCGGCGCAGGAATTCCGCTTCCAGCTCGGAATCGGAGGGGCGCGGCTGCCAGACCGTCTGGTCCTTCTGCTGGTTGTTGTACACCTCGATCATGCCGCGGTGGCTGATGAAGATCTCGGTGCCACCGCTGGCGGAGCGCTCCAGCCGGGTGCGGAAGCGGTCACGCTCCGCGGTGGAGTAGGCGGAGTCGATCAGCTTGCCCAGCGTGCTGCGGATGAAGTCCTGCGGGATCTTGGCGCGGTTCTCGGCCCAGTCGGTCTCCATGATGCCCAGGTTGGGCTGGTCCAGCGCGAGCAGGAAGCCGTTCTCCTGCCAGAAGTCGCGCACCGGCTGCCAGAGCTGGTCCGCCGGGCGGTTGACCACCAGCCAGCGCTGGTTGCCCGCGCGCTCGATGCGCACGTCGCCGATGGCGGTGGCCGCCGTCGGCACACCGGGGATGGCCTGGCCGGCCTGGAAGCCGGTGGCCGTGACGGGGCCGCCGGGCACCACGTAGCGCGAGTCGCGCGACAACTGGGTCAGGTCGGGCGGGATCTCCAGCGAGACGCCGCGGCTGGCGCTCTTGTAGTCGATCTTCTCGCCTTCCAGCACCGAGCAGCCCGCCAGCGCGAGCGCGGCGAGGGCCAGCAGGCCGGACTTCATGCGACGATTCACTTGCATCCCCTTGAAGGATTGGAGGGTGGGCAGGGCCCGGATGAGGCTCAGGCCAGCAGGCCGGCGGCGCGCAGCGCGGCCTCGACCGCGGGCTCGTGCGATCGGGAAAGCGGCGTCATGGGCAGGCGCAGCGCGCCCCCCATGAGGCCCATGCGGGCCATGGCCCACTTCACCGGGATCGGGTTCGCCTCGAGGAACAGGTTCTTGTGCACCGGCAGCAGGCGCAGCTGGATGGCCATGGCGCGCTTCGCGTCCCCGGCGATGGCGGCTACGCACAGCTCGTGCATCAGGTGCGGCGCCACGTTGGCGGTGACGCTGATGTTGCCCTGGCCGCCGCACAGCATGAGGGCCACGGCCGTCGGGTCATCACCCGAATAGACCGCGAAGCCCTGGGGCACGTCGCGGATCAGCCACTGGGCGCGCTCGATGTTGCCGGTCGCTTCCTTGATGCCGACGATGCCGGGCACCTCGGCCAGGCGCAGCACGGTGTCGTGCTGCATGTCGGCGACGGTGCGGCCGGGCACGTTGTACAGCACCGTCGGCAGGTCGCCGGTTTCCTCGGCGATGGCCTTGAAGTGGCGGTACAGGCCTTCCTGCGTGGGCTTGTTGTAGTAGGGCACCACCTGCAGCTGGCAGTCGGCGCCGACCTTGCGCGCGTACTTCGCCAGGGCGATGGCCTCGGCGGTGGAGTTGGCGCCGCAGCCGGCCATGATGGGCACGCGGCGGGCCGCCTGCTCCACCGCGACGCGGATGATCTCGCAGTGCTCCTCGACCGACACGGTGGGCGATTCGCCCGTGGTGCCGACGACGCCGATGCAGTCGGTGCCCTCGGCGATGTGCCAGTCGACCAGGCGGCGCAGGGCCGGGTAGTCGACGCTGCCGTCGTCGTGCATCGGGGTCACCAGGGCCACGATGCTGCCAGTAATCGGTGTCATGGACTTCTTGTAGCGGGGAAAGGCGGATTCTACCGAGTGGGGCCGGTCAGCCCAGCCGGTGGCGCGGCAGGGGCTGCGCGGGGTCGTCCCGCACGGCGGCGATGCGCTGCACGAAGCGGGGCGGATCCTCCAGGAAGCCGTCTTCGTAGGCCACCACGCGCAGGCCCGCATAGGCGCGCAGCAGCTCGCCGGGCAGCAGCAGGAAATCGGGCCGCGAGGGCTTGCCCACCGTCTCGTTGCCCTTGGCGAAGGTCTCGTGGATCAGCGCGCCGCCCGGCGCCACCGCGCCCAGCAGGTCGTGCAGCAGGGGCCGCCACAGGTAGTTGGTGACGATCACCGCGTCGAACTGGCGCCCGGGCGCGAAAGGCCAGCCGTTGCGTTCGATGTCGGCGGCCACGGTGGCACCCCAGCGCGCTGCCTCCTGCAGCGCGGCCGGGTCGCGGTCGACGCCGGTGACCGCATGGCCGCGCTCGGCGAACCAGCGCATGTGACGGCCATGCCCGCAGGCGACGTCGAGCACCGTGCCTTCGGGCGGCACCAGGTGGCTGAATCGCCGGACCCAGGCAGAGGGGGTGTCGGAGGCGTGCATGGCTGGGCCTTTCCGCGCCGCGCTCAACGGGGGCGCACTTCTTCCTTCAGGGCGGCCAGGGCCATGTTCTCCACCAGGCCGGGCGCCAGGATCTTGAGCAGGCGGCCGAGCTTGCCGCGGGTCGTCATCACCACCTCGCGGTCGCGGCGCTGCATGCCGGCCAGGATGAGGCGCGTGCAGTCGTCCACGGACATGGCGTCGTCCTCCTTCAGGCCGCTCGCGCCGGCCGCCTCGCCGCGGGCGTTGAAGCCGCGGTAGCGGATCTGCGTGGCCACCACGCCGGGGTAGGCGGTGGTCACGCTCACGCCGGCGCCCTTGAGTTCCGCGCGCAGGGCCTCGAAGAAGCCGGTCATGGCGAACTTGCTCGCGCTGTAGGCCGTGCGGCCGGGCACCCCCACCAGGCCGGCCAGGGAGTTCACCGCCACGATGCGGCCGCGCGAGGCCTTCAGGTGTGGCAGCGCCTCGTGCGTGCACCAGACGGCGCCACAATGGTTGACGCGCATGAGCGTCTCGTACCAGTGCAGGTCGCTGGCGTGGACTTCCTCGAACAGGGCCTGCGCCGAGATGCCGGCGTTGTTGATCAGGTTGTCCAGCCGGCCGAAGCGGGCCACGGTGCCGGCCACCAGGGCGCGGCACTGGGTTTCGAAGCCGACATCCGCGGCGTGCGTGTGCACCTGGGCGCCATGCACCGCGCACTGGGCGGCCACGGCGTGCAGCTTGTCGGCGTTGCGCCCGGCGAGCGCCAGCGCGGCCTCGGTCTTCTGGCGGGCGGCCAGCTGGCGCGCCAGTTCGGCGCCGATGCCGTCGGAGGCGCCGGTGATGAGGGTCACGATCATGCGGCGCACTTTAGCGCGCCGCATGCGCTGCGCGCCACTATTTCATCGATGCGACGTAGGCCACCACGGCCTGCAGGTCGGCGTCCGTCAGGTTGCGGGTGTTGGCCGCCATCACCGGGTCCGCCCGGCCGGCGGAGCCGTCGCGGTAGCGGCGCAGCGTGAGGGCGAGGTATTCGTCCTGCTGGCCGGCAATGCGGGCGTACTGCTCGCTGCCGTGGCCGTGGTCGCCGTGGCAGCGGAAGCAGTTGCGCTCGTACAGCGCCTTGCCGCGCGCGGCCAGCGCGGCATCCCGCGCGGGGCGGTGCTGGACCACCTGGCTGGCGTAGAAGACCGCCACGGCCACCTTCTCGTCGGGGCTCAGGGCCTTGACCAGCCCTTCCATGAACAGGTTCTTGCGCCGGCCGTCGGCGAACTGCTTCACCTGGTCGAGCAGGTAGGCGGTGTTCTGGCCGGCCAGGTTGGGCACGTCGGGCTTGACGCTGTTGCCGCCCTCGCCATGGCAGTTGGCGCAGAAGGCCGCCACCTTGCGGCCGTTCTTCCAGTACTGCTCATAGAGCTTGGGGTCGCGGTCCACTTCCTTCAGGCGCTCGTCGGGCGCGACGGCCGTGCGCGCGGGGGCCGTCTGGGCGAGCGCCGGGCGGGGCGCCAGCAGCGTCAGGGCGGCGAGCAGGGCGGCCGCCAGGCCGACCACGAGGCGCTTCGGATTCATGGCGCGAAGGGATGGGATGAGGTGGCCGTCATGATCGCCCGGCTCGGCCACGGGTGTCCTTGATGAGCGTCAACCCGGCTGGGGCCAGCGCCACCCCAGCGATCAGTTGAAGCAGGCCCAGATCATCTCGCTGACCGCCACCATCATGTCCGGCCGGGTGTAGAGCGCGAACACGCACAGCAGCACCGTCGTGGCAGCGGCCCAGAGGGCCAGCTTCTTGAGGACGGCAAGGTCTCTCATGCCGCCTGCGGTGCCCCATGGTCGCGCGCGATGGGCGCTTCGCGGACCGGCAGGTTCACGACCGCCGCGAACAGGCCCAGGGCGATGGCGATGTACCAGACGATGTCGTAGCTGCCGGTGCGGTCGTACAGCAGGCCGCCCAGCCACACGCCCATGAACGAGCCGATCTGGTGGCTGAAGAAGACGAACCCGCCGAGCATGGACAGGTGCGCCACACCGAAGATCTGGGCGATGGTGGCGTTGGTGGGCGGAATGGTGGACAGCCACAGCAGGCCCATCACGCTGGCGAAGAGGTACACCGACATCGGTGTGAGCGGCGCCCACAGGAACACCGCGATGGCAATGGAACGGCCGAGGTAGATGGCCGCCAGGATCTTGCGCTTGGCGAGCTTCTGGCCCAGCGAGCCGGCGATGTAGGTGCCGAACACGTTGAACAGGCCGATCAGCGCCAGCGCGTAGCTGGCCACCTGCGGCGACAGG
>NZ_JAYRZR010000145.1:0-6123 GCF_041916345.1 Ramlibacter sp. | reverse complement strand
CAGGCGGTTCAGCAGGTAGTGCAGGCAGACCTGGGCGTCCGGGCCGGCGCCCGCGCCGCGCTCATAGTTCCATGCGGCCCAGGCGGATTCGCGTCGGGGCAGCACCGAGCGGTCGGTGTGCAGCACGGCGCGATTGGGCTGGTAGCGGATGGCGCCGAGCAGGGCCCGCTCTTCCCGTGAGGCGTCGGACAGCAGGCCGAGCGCCTGGTCGCTGTGCGTGGCGATCACCGCGTAGTCGAAGCGCTCCCAGCCGCCGCCCACGCGCAGCGAGACCCCCGTGGCGTCGCGGCGCACCGCCTCGACCGGTGTCGCGAGGCGGCGGTCGGGCAGGCCTTCCAGGATGCGCTGGACATACTGACGCGCGCCACCGGCCACCGTGAACCAGCGCGGGCGGTTGCTGACCTGCAGCAGGCCATGGTTGTGGCAGAAGCGGATCAGCGTGCTGACCGGAAAGCGCAGCATCTGGTCGGTGGGGCAGCTCCAGATGCAGCCGATCATCGGCAGCAGGTACCACTGGCGGAAGGCGGCGCCGAAGCGGTGGGTGTCCAGGAAGTCCTGCAGCGGCTGCGCCAGGGCTTGTTCCGTGCCCGTCTCGGCGATGCGCGTGGCCAGCTGGTTGAACCGCAGCAGGTCGACCAGCATGCCCCAGAAGGCCGGGCGAACCAGGTTGCCGCGCTGGGCGAACACGGTGGCCAGCGTGCTGCCGCTCCACTCCAGCGGCTGATCGCCGAAGGCGCGGTCGACCTGCACCGAGAACGACATGTCGGACACGGCGGTCGGCACGTCGAGCTCGCCGAACAGGCGGATGAGTTGCGGGTAGGTGCGTTCGTTGAACACCAGGAAGCCGGTGTCCACGCCGTGCGTCACAGGGCGGCCGCCGGCATCCGGCAGGGTGAGGTCGACCGTGTGGGTGTGGCCGCCGAACCACTCGCCGGCCTCGAACAGGGAGACCTGGGCCTCGTGGCGCAGCCGATGCGCGGCGGCCAGGCCGGCGATGCCGGCGCCGATGACGGCGACCTTCACGGGCGCCCTCCCGGCTGGGAAGAAAAAAGCCGCGAAGCGCCCCGGAACGAAGGAGGGAGGGAGGGAGGAGGAGAAGAGTCGTTCCGGGATTGCATCCGGGCCTGGGCCCGGACGGCTTCGCAGCGGCAAAGGGGTCGTTGTCCTGCGAACCTGCCTCCTGCCTGCATGGACTCGATGCGGCGGGTCCAGGTTCCCTGGCAGCGGCGGTAAATTTTTGTGAACGGCATGGCGGCGGTTCCTGTGTCAGCGGCGTGCCAGCTGACGCTCGACCGCCTGCACCAGCTCGGCCGATTCGGGGGCGGTGGTGGCGCCCCACTGGCCGACCACGGTGCCGTCGCGCGCGATCAGGTACTTGTGGAAATTCCAGCGCGGCGCCTGGCCGGCGCGCTCGGCCAGCTGGCGGTACAGCGGGTTGGCGTCACGCCCGCGCACCGAAGAAGCCGCGAACATCGGGAAGCGGACGCCGAAGGTGTTCTCGCAGAAGTCCGCGATCTCGCGGTTGCTCGACTTCTCCTGCGCGAAGTCGTTCGACGGGAAGCCCAGCACGACCAGCCCGGCTTCGCGGTAGCGGCTGTAGAGGGCCTCCAGTCCGCGGTACTGGGGGGTGAAGCCGCAATAGCTGGCGGTGTTCACCACCAGCAGCACACGGCCGGCGTACTGGCACAGCGCCTGCGGCTTCTCGTCCTGCAGGCGGGCAAAGGTGTGTTGCAGCAGCGGCGGGCAGGCGGCCTGCGCCGGCGCCGGCGCCGCGGCGGGCGGCGTGGTCGGCGACGCCGCCTGGGCGGCGCTCATCAGGCCCAAAGGCGCACTGATGACCAGGACAAATCGTGCAAAAAGGTTCATTTGTGGCGGATAATCTCGAAAGATGCGAATTTTGTCTAGGACAAACAAAATGCCCCTTCGGTTCATGCGGATGAACCTGCACAACCTGTCGACGCCGCCGGCGCCGATGTGGAGGCGCTCGTGAACCGGATGGTTCCGCCGCCGCTGCCGATCGCGGCCGTCGAGCGCGACACCGGTCTGCCCAAGGACACGCTGCGGGTCTGGGAGCGCCGCTACGGCTTTCCGCAGCCGGTGCGCGACGCCATGGGCGACCGGGTCTATCCGGCCGACCAGGTGGAGAAGCTGCGCCTGCTCAAGCGCTGGCTGGATGCCGGGTACCGGCCAGGCAAGGTCGTCCACCTGCCGCTGGACGAGCTGCAGCGCATGGGGCAGGAACAGCCCGAGCGCGCGGGCGCCGGCGTGCCCGCGGCGGTGGAGGACTATCTGGCGCTGCTGCGCGAGCATGACGTGCCGGCCCTGCGGCGCAGCCTGGGGCAGGCGCTGCTGTCGCTCGGCCTGGAGCGCTTCGTCACCGAGCTGGTGGCGCCGCTGACGGCCGGCATCGGCGAGGCCTGGCTGCGCGGTGACATCACCGTGACGCAGGAGCACGTGTACACCGAGGCCCTGCAGCTCGTGCTGCGGCAGGCCATCGGCAGCGTGCCCGAGTCGCTGTCGCAGGCGCCGCGCGTGCTGCTGGCCACGCTGCCGCAGGAAGGGCATGGCCTGGGCCTGCTGATGGCCGAAGCCATGCTCTGCCTGCATGGCTGCCGCTGCATCTCGCTGGGCGTCAAGGTGCCGCTGGACGGCATCGCGGCCGCCGCTGCGCAGACGCAGGCCGACGTGGTGGGCCTCACCTTCAGCAGCGCGTTTCCGGCCGGGCAGGTGCAGGCCGGCCTGCGCGACCTGCGCAGCCTGCTGCCCGACCATGTGCGCATCTGGGCGGGCGGCGCCAACCTGGCCCTGCAGCGCCGCGCGCCCGACGGCGTGGAGGCGGTGCCGGACATCGGGGCCGTGCCGTCCCTGGTGGCGGCATGGCGGGAGGGGCGCGCACGCGCGCACGCGCCTTAGAATCCGGGCCTAGGAAAGGCCCGCGCATGCTGTACCCCGAACTCTTCAAGCAGCTGGAGTCCGTCCGCTGGGACATGGACAGGGACATCCCCTGGGACCGCTTCGACCGCTCGCTCCTCAGCGACGAGCAGGCCGAGACGGTCAAGATGAACGCCATCACCGAGTGGGCGGCGCTGCCGGCCACCGAGATGTTCCTGCGCGACAACCGCGACGACAGCGACTTCTCCGCGTTCATGTCGATCTGGTTCTTCGAGGAGCAGAAGCACTCCCTGGTGCTGATGGAGTACCTGCGCCGCTTCCGTCCGGAGCTGGCCCCGACCGAGGACGAGCTGCACGCGGTGCGCTTCGAGTTCGATCCGGCCCCCGCGCTGGAGACGCTCATGCTGCACTTCTGCGGCGAGATCCGGCTGAACCACTGGTACCGGCGCGCCGCCGAGTGGCACACCGAGCCGGTGATCAAGCACATCTACACCACGCTGTCGCAGGACGAGGCCCGCCACGGCGGGGCCTACCTGCGCTACATGAAGCGCGCCATCGGCAACTTCGGCAACGAGGCCAAGGCCGCATTCGCCAAGGTGGGCGTTCTCATGGCCAGCGCACGGCGCACGGCGCAGGCGTTGCATCCGACCAACCTGCACGTGAACAAGGCCCTGTTTCCGCGCGACACCATTCAATCGCGCCTGCCCGATCCGGAGTGGCTCGAGCGCTGGCTGGACAAGCAGATCGCCTTCGACAGCGTGTGGGAGAACCGCGTCGTCGAGCGCATCCTGCACAACATGAGCCTGCTGATGGACCGCAGCTTCCAGAGCGTGCAGGAGCTCAACCGCTACCGCAAGGAACTGCAGGCCGGCCTGGGCACGGGCGCGGGCCTGGTGCCGGGAGCCGCGTGACCGGCCCGGCCATGCCGCCAGCGCCGGCCTTCGCCGAGCCCGCCTTCCTCCACCGCATCGTCGAGCGGGCTGACGCGCCTGCCGCGGTGGCGCGCCTGCCGCGCCCGGTGGTCTTCACCAATGGCGTGTTCGACGTCCTGCACCGTGGCCACGTCAGCTGCCTGGCCCAGGCGCGAGCGCTGGGGGGCAGCCTGGTGGTGGCACTGAACACCGATGCGTCGGCGCGCCGGCTGGGCAAGGGCCCCGACCGCCCCTTGAACAGCGAGGCGGATCGGGCCATAGTGATCGCAGCGCTCGAATCGTCGAGCCTGGTGACCTGGTTCGACGAGGACACGCCGGTGGCGCTGCTGGCCGAGCTGCGGCCCGACATCTACGTGAAGGGCGGCGACTACGACATGCGCACCCTGGCGGAGACGGCGCTGGTGGAAAGCTGGGGCGGCCGCGCGCTGGCCATCCCGTTCGTGCAAGGCTATTCGACAACGGCCCTGGTGCGGCGCATCCGCGCGCCCGGGGCCTCACAAGGAGGATGACGGTGCTGGGTGTCTTTACCAAGCTGAGCCGGGAATGGAGCATCAACGACGTGGCGAAGGTGGTGCGCAGCCACGAGCGCTTCCGCATGCTCAGTGAGGCCGATGCGGTGCTGCTGGTGCAGCACATGCACCCCTTGCGCGTGAACGCCGGCAACATCGTGTTCCGCGAGGGCAACACCGACAGCAACTTCATGGGCCTCATCCTCGAAGGCAAGGCCCTGGTCGAGACCGATGGCGGCGGCCTGGGTGAGCGCGTGGTGCTCGGTACCCTGAAGGAAGGCGACCTGGTGGGCGAGCAGGGCATCCTGCACGAGACGCCGCGCACGGCCACCGTGATCGCCCGGACCGATCTCGTGCTGGCGGCGGTCGACGCCGGCCGCTTCGACCGCCTCGTCAAGGCCAAGCCGGTGCTCGGCTGCACCATCCTCACCTCGCTGCTGCGCACGGTGACGCGACGGCTGGGCGAATCCAACCAGCGCCTGCACAACGCGGAGAGCGCGAACCGCAAGCTCAAGAAGGAGCTCGAGCTCGAGATCGCCTCGCGCCGCCCTTCGCAGCCGCTGGAGCCGCCGCCCCCGCTGGAGCTGGACACGACCTTCTTCGATCCGCCCCCCGAGTACAAGCGGCCCTGAAGCCGCGGACCGCCTCATCCCGCGCCCCAGGCAGCGCACCACCCAGGAGACACCATGGCCCTCTTCTTCCGCCGGCAGGAACGCGAGTGGAGCGACCGCGACGTGGCCCATCTCGTGCGGTCGCACGAATGCTTCGCCATGCTCTCGGTGTCCGAGGCGGTGAAACTGGTGGAGCACATGAGCGCGCAGCGCGTGAAGGAAGGCACCGTGCTGTTCCATGAGGGCGCGCAGAACGCGAGCTTCATGGCGCTGATCCTGCAGGGCGAGGCCACGGCCGAGGCCATCGGCGGCGGCCATGGGGAGCCGCTGATGCTGAAGGTGCTGCAGGAAGGGGACCTGATCGGCGAGCAGGGCATCCTGGACAACGCCTCGCGCAACGCCACCGTCACCGCCGCCAGCGACATGTCGCTCGCCACCATGAGCCAGTCCCAGTTCAACAAGCTGACCAAGGCCTACCCGGCGATCGGCAACAAGATCCTGCTGTCGCTGCTGCGCACCGTCTCCGGCCGCCTGCGCGATGCCAACAAGCGGCTGCACATGCTGTCGCAGCTCAATCGCACCATCAACGAGGAGCTGGACGACCGCTCCACGCCCCGGCTCAAGCCCGCGCCGGGTGAGGACACGGTGGCCTTCCGGGTGTCGCAGCCCGGGGGGTGAATGCGTCAGGCCGGCGGCGCTTCGCCGGCACGCTGACCTGGCCACAACCGACGCAGCGCGCGCACCACGCGCCCGATCAGCGCCTCCAGGTCATCCAGCCACACGAACACCACCGGCACCACCAGCAAGCTGAGCACGGTGGACGTGAACAGGCCGCCGATCACCGCGATGGCCATGGGGGAGCGGAAGCTCGGGTCCGCCGTGCCCCAGCCGATGGCGATGGGCAGCATGCCGGCGCCCATGGCGATGGTGGTCATGATGATGGGCCGCGCGCGCTTGTGGCAGGCGTCCAGCAAGGCATCGAGGCGGCTCATGCCCAGGTCGCGCCGCGCCACGATGGCGTACTCCACCAGCAGGATGGAGTTCTTGGTGGCGATGCCCATCAGCATGATCAGGCCGATCATCGAGGGCATGGAGAAGGCCTTCTGCGCCATGAGCAGGCCCACGACAGCGCCGCCCAGTGACAGGGGCAACGCGCTCAGGATGGTGACCGGGTGCAGG
>NZ_JAYRZR010000144.1:0-6169 GCF_041916345.1 Ramlibacter sp. | reverse complement strand
TTGATGGTCTCAAGACATCCCGGTCGGGGTAGGGGAACAAGTGGGGGAACGGATCTATTGATCCCGCCGCGTTTCCCAATGAGATCAACAGCTTAGGTCGCCGTTTTGTATCCCATCAGCCACCCCAAGTAACGCCGGGCACAGCCCCTCCAGCGGCCCCTCATCGCAAGGTGAGGGGCCGTTGTCGTTGGAGCTCGATTCAGCTCGAATGATCAGAGCCGGCATCGCTTTCGACGAGTCGAAAGCGCGGCATTGGGCGGGGGCTTTCGCCATCAGCCCGAACCGGGTCGACGGGCAGCGCACCCTGAGGCGTTTGGGCCATGGTGCCGGCGTCAGTCGCCAACGGCCCGCCCGATGAGCACGGTTTGGGCAGCGTTCCGGATGGCACGGCCCGACCGGCCTACCGAGACTTCTGGGCTCATCACTGGAGCCCGACATGCACCACAACTCACGACGGCAACTGCTCGCCGGCCTCGCACTTTCCTTCGGGGGCATCGCGCCGCGCATGGCCCTGGCGGCAGATACCGTCTACCCCGCGAAGCCCGTCACCATCGTCGTGCCTTTCCCGCCCGGCGGGCCCAGCGACGCCATCGTGCGCGCCATCGCCGAGCAACTCGGCCAGCGTCTGGGGCAGCCCTTCATCACCGACTTCAAGGGTGGCGCGGCCGGCGTCATCGGCACCGATGCGGTGGCCAAGGCCGCGCGCGACGGCTACACGCTGTTGGCCGCCAGCTCGGACATGCTGGTCAACAACACCGCCACGTTCAAACAGTTGCCCTATGACCCTCTGCGTGACCTGACGCTCGTCACTCAGGTGGGCAGCCTGCCGCTGGTGCTGGCGGTGCATGCCGGCGTGCAGGTGGACGATCTGGCAGGCCTGTCGACCTACGCGTGGCAGCAGCGAGGTCGGTTCGGCTACGGCTCCTGGGGGCAGGGCACCCATGCGCATCTGGCCGCCGAATGGCTGCTCAATCGCCGCCTGGGGGCCGACTCGGTGCATGCCGTGTACCGCGGCCTCGCGCCCATGACGCAGGATCTGGTAGGCCAGCGCGTAACCGTGGCCTTCGGTGTGGCGCCGGCCTTTGCGCCCTTCGTGCAGGCTGGCAAGCTCAAGGTCATTGCCGTCACCGGCACCAGTCGCATCGCGGCCTTCCCAGAGGCGCGCACGTTCGCCGAGCAGGGCTTCAACGACGACATCTTCCAGTTCCGCCTGTGGATGGCGCTGGCCGCCCCCGCCGGCACCCCGCGCGCGGTGGTGGAGACGCTGCATCGCGAGATGGCGTCCATCATCGCCAGCGCGCCGCTGCGCTCGCTGCTGACCATCGGCGGTTTCGAGCCGGTGCTGAACACGCCCGAGCAGGCCCGCGCGGCGCTGGAGCGAGAACTGGCTACCGTGCCGCGGCTCGTGCGGGAGATGGGCGTGCCGCTGCAGTGAGGGCATGGCTGATTCGGCAGAACTTCGGCTGGCGCCCATTGACCACCTTGGTAACGATGCCGGCTTCACAACGCCCGCCGCGCCGCCATGGACCCGATCGCCCACCCGCCCGCAGCCCTGCCGCAGACCGCTCCTGAGCGTCATTGGCACGACCTGCCCAGCCCGCCCGGCTGGCCCCTGCTGGGCCACTTGCCGGGCTTCGACCCGCTGCGCTCGCACCTGGCCTTCGAGCATTGGGCGCGAGAGCTCGGCACACCCTACCGGATGCAGCTGGGCCCGGGCTATCGCGTGATGGTGTTCGACGATGCCGAACTCGCGCAGCAGCTCAGCCGCGAGCGGCCGCACGGCTTCTCGCGCGGCGGGCGCATCCAGCCAGTGGCCGCAGAGATGGGCTTCAACGGCCTGTTCTCGGTGGAAGGCGAGGCTTGGCAGGCGCAGCGCCGGCTCATCATGCAGTCGCTCAATGCCACGCACTTCAAGGGCTGGTTCGGCACGCTGGCCGGCATCACGCAGCGTCTGCAAGCGCGCTGGCAGCGCGCCGCGGCCGCTGGCGAGGTGCTGGAGATGACCGACGAGCTCAAGCGCTACACGGTGGATGTGACCAGCGCACTGGCCTTCGGCCGTGACCCCAACACCATCGACGACGCGCAAGGCGACCGCGTTCAGCGGCACCTGGCGCTGCTGTTCCCGGCCTTCATGAAGCGCGTGATGACGCCCTTCTCCTACTGGAAGTGGCTGCCCCTGCCGCAGGACCGGCGTGTCGATCGCGCGCTGGCCGCCGTGCATGCCCATGCCCGCGCCTGCATCGCCGACGCCCGCGCGCAGCTGTCCACCGCCGACCCATCGGCGCCGCGCCATGCGCTGGAAGCCATGCTCCTGCAGCAGCAGGCGCTGGGCCTGAGCGATGCCGACGTGGTGGCCAACGTCATCACACTGTTGCTGGCCGGCGAGGACACCAGCGCGCACAGCCTGGCCTGGACCCTGCTGTACGTGGCGGCTGATCCGCCGCTGCAGCAGCGCTGGCGCGAACGCGCGCGGGCCGTGCTGGGCGCTGCGCCCGTGTGCCCGCGGCACGAGGCGGTGCACGCGCTGGCCGGCTTCGAACACCTGGCCTTCGAGGCGCTGCGCCTGCGGCCGGTGGTGCCCTTCAACGGCTACGAGACCCTGCGTGACACCACCGTCGCCGGCATCGCCGTGCCTGCGCGCACCAAGCTCTTCTTCATCAACCGGCCTGCGCTCACCGACCCCGCGCGCTACCCCGAGCCGCAGCGATACGACCCCGAGCGCTGGGCCCGCGAGTGCGCGCACGACTCCCGCGCCTTCCTGCAGTTTGGTGCCGGGCCGCGCGTGTGCCCCGGCCGGCACCTGGCCACGGTGGAGATGCGGCTGGTGCTGTCGATGCTGCTGGCGCAGTTCGAGATGGAGCTTGCCTGCGACCCTGCGCAGATCGAGGAGATCAACGCCTTCACGATGATGCCCAGCCGCATGCCGGTGCGGCTGCGTCCGCATCCGCGATGATGGCGGTGATGAGCCCGCCCGCACCGCGCCCGGTAACGCTGGCCGACCGCCTGGCGGCGGCACGGAGGGCGCACTTCGTCGGCCGCGCCGAGGAGCGCGCGCGTTTCATGCGCATGCTGCGCGGCGTGGCCGAGCCGGTGTGGTTCCTGCACGGGCCGGGGGGCATCGGCAAGAGCACGCTACTGCGCGAGCTGGCGCGCGAGGCTGAGGCCAGCGAGCGTATCGTGCTTCAGCTTGACGCGCGTCACGTGCCGGCCACGCCCGAGGGCTGGCGACAGGCCATGGCGGCGGTGCTGCATGCGGATGGTGGCAGCCTGCCGCCACCCAGCAGCGTGCTGCTGGTGGACACCTTCGAGGCCATCGTCGCGCTGGAGACCTGGCTGCGCGACGAGGAACTGCCGCGCTACCCTGCCGACGTGATCGTGGTGCTGGCCGGCCGCACGCCGGCCGACCCCCAGTGGCGGCTAGATGCGGGCTGGTCTGCCGTGGCGGCCGTGACGCGCCTGCTGCCCTGGAGCGAGGCTGACGCGCAGGACTACCTGGCCGCGCGTCTGCCAGGCCGCGCCGTGCCGCTGCATCTGCTGTCCCAGGGCCGTGGCTACCCGCTGCTGCTGGCCCTGCTGGCCGATGCCGAGCGCCATGGCCGCGGAGCCGCGCTGCCCGCTGCGCCCGAGGGCGAGGCCCTGGTGCGCGAACTGCTCGCGCGCTTTGCCGTGGAGCTGGAAGACCCGCTGCGCCGCAACGCCTTCGATCTGCTCATCGTCGCCCGCACCGTGAACCTGCCGATGCTTTCTGAGGTGGTGGATGCGGCCGCGGCGCCGGCGCTGCTGGGCTGGCTGCGCACGCTGCCCTTCGTGGAGGCGGCTGACCTGCACGTGCAGGTGCACGACTTCGTGCGCGAGAGCTTCGCCGCTGCCTGGTCGGCGCGCGACCCGGACGAGATCGACCGCCTGCGCCTGCGCGCCATGCAGCACACCGTGCGACGCCTGGCCCGCGTGGGCAGCGACGAGACCGCGCGGCTGCTGAAGGACTGGCTCTTCCTGATGCGCCGCACGCGCGCCGGACCCTACCTGGACCACGCCGCGGTCGAGCGCCACCGCCTGGATGCCATGGACGCGCAGGCCGACCCGCCGCGCATCGAGGCGCTGGCCCGGGTGCGGCACGGCGAGGCGGCGGTGGCGCTGGTGCGCCACTGGCTGCAGGCGGCGCCGGACTCGTTCGTCGTCGTGCGTCGGCACGACGGCGCTTTTGCCGGCGCGTTGCTGGTCATCGAGCTCACCCGGGTGAGCGCCGAGGCGCTGGCAGGTGACCCGCTGGCCGCTGCCGCGTGGCGCCATGTGCAGGCCACGCGTGCGCCGCGGCCGTGCGGCTCGGTCTGGCTTGCCCGGCTGACGATGGACGAGACCGTTGCGGGTGTGCCGAACGCCGCCTTCTCGCTGGGCGCCATGCGCGTGACGCGCCGCGCGCTGCTCGAGCCCGATGCCGAGTGGACGCTGCTGGCCCACGCCGAACCCGCGGGCATGGAGACGGTCTACCGCAGCTTCACCCGCATCAACTGGGCTCACCGCGTGCCGGCGCTGGACCACCGCCTGGGCGACGAGGAATGGGGCGTGTTCGCGCGCGACTACGTGGCCGAGCCGGTGCCGCCTGAATGGCGGGCCTTGCCAGCGCCAGGGCAGGGCGGCGGTGGGCCCGTGCTCGGCAAGGATGCCTTCACCGCGGCGGTGAAGGACGCGCTGCGCCACTACGCACGCGAGGACAAGCTGGCGGCCAACCCACTGCTGGGCTGCCAATGGTTGGCCGGCCCCGACGCGGCGGCGCGCGTGGGCGCGCTGCGAGAGCATCTGCACCAGGCCGTGCAGGCCCTGGCCGAACACCCGGCCGACGCCAAGTTCCACCACGCGCTGCGGCTGACCTGGCTGGACCCCGGCGCTTCCCAAGAGCGCGTGGCGGAAGAACTGGGTCTGCCCTTCAACACCTACCGCTACCACCTGGCGCGCGGCACCGACCGCGTGGTGCAGGCGCTGTGGCAGCGAGAGTTGCAGTCGGCGCCGTTCGCAGCGCCCTGAACGGCGGGCGCTTCATGGCTCGCCGGTTGACGCTGAAGAGGCGTGATGCACGTTGGCGAGCCATTGCGATGGCGCCAGGACCGCACCAGAATGCAAGCGGCTGGCGATCTCATGACGTCCCGCCAGGACAAGGGGAACAGATGGGGGAACAGTTCGATGTTTCTCTGCAGGTTTCTCAGTGAGATCAACAGCTTACGTCGCCGTTTTGGTTCCCATCAGCCACCCCACCAGATCCTGAAAATGCCGGGCCCAGCGCCCGGCTTTTTCATGGCGAGGCCCGCGACTCAGGGCCGCGGCGAAAAGTCCCGCAGGGTCACCTGGCAAACGATGCCGCGCGGCTCCAGTTCGCGCCATTCGACCTCGCCGCCGAGCTGCTTGACCCGCTTTCGCACGCCTCCCAGCCCCAGGCCATGCGACCAGGCGCGCGGATTGCGGCCTTCGCCGTTGTCACCGACGATCAGCTCGAGCCGGCCCGAGCGCAGCGAGAACTCCACGTCGACGCGCGTCGCCCGTGCGTGCGCGATGGCATTGCTGACCAGTTCACGCAACACCCGCGTCAGCGCCGACCACTGCACCACGGACAGGAGGATGTCATCGTCCGACTCGAAGTTCCAGTCGAGCTGCACATGGGCCGCCGTCAGCCGTTGCGCCAGGTCGGCCTTCCACTCGGCGGCGGCATGCGACAGGCGATGGTTCGGCGCCGCCAGGCCGCGGGTCAGCGTCTTCAGGTCCTGCAGCGTGTGCCGCACGTACTCTTCCATCTCGGGCGACTGGGCCTTGTACATCAGCGTGAGCAGCCGCGCACCGATGTCGTCGTGCAGGTCCTGCGCGAGCCGCGCGCGCTCCTCACTGCGCCCTTGCTCGACAGCCTTGTCGAAGGCCACGGCGCGCCGCAGCTGTTCGACGACACGATCGGTCAGCCGTGCGTCTTCGCGAGTGAACAATCGTCGCCCGCGATTGGCGAAGCGGATCACGATGGATCGGCCAGCCGGTACGGCGTCGCCCGCCAGTTCGGGAACCGGGACGATCAGCGTGGAGCCGTCGCCCGACACACGGGTGGCGCTCACGTTGCGCTCCACGAGCACGGCCTCCATGGGCTCGAACAACTCGCGCAGCAACTGCGTCAGCAGCCCGGGCGTGCGATCGG
>NZ_JAYRZR010000143.1:0-6249 GCF_041916345.1 Ramlibacter sp. | reverse complement strand
GGCCTGGGCCTGCTCCAGCAGGCGGCGGTGCTCATCGAGGATCAGGTCGCCCAGGTCCGCCACGTCGGGCAGCACCCGGCGGCAGGCGATCAGGCCGTAGTCGAGCCGGCCGTTGTAGCTTTGCACCGTGACGTTGAGCGCCATGCCGTGCGCCGGGATCGACACCGGGTAGTAGCTGGTCAGCTCGGCGCCGGCGAAGTAGAGCGGGAAGTTGGGCCCGGGCACGTTGGAGATGATGAGGTTGGCCACCGGCGGCAGCATGTTCATCACCCGCGAGCGTTCCACCAGGGCGGCCACGCCGGAGATCAGCCAGGGCGAGCCCAGCACCGGGAAATCGGTCGGGATAACGGCCTTCAGCCGGCTCATGCGCGCCTTGGTGGTGGCGGTGGCGGCGTGGATGCGTCGGGCGCGCTCGGCCGGGTCCTTCACGTCCGTGGCCAGCGTCATCAGCACCATGCTCACCTGGTTGTTGCCGGTGGCGTCGCCGGCCTCGCGCAGGCTCACCGGCACGGCGGCGGTGAGCGACTTGGCGGGCGCCTCGCCCAGGTCGCGCAGGAAGCGCGCCAGCGCCCCGCCGGTGGTGGCCAGCACCACGTCGTTGAGTGACACGCCCAGCGCCTTGGCGATGGCCTTCACCTCCGCCAGCGGCACGGTGCGCCCGGCGAACGAGCGCTGGTTCGTGATCGTCACGTTCAGCGGCGTCCGCGGTGCCAGGTAGCCGGCGAGTCGCTGGCCCAGGCCCTTGGGCTCGTCGGTCGAGGCGGCGCGCGGCGTGGCCATCGCCTCGCGTGCGGCGCGCACCATGCCGGGCACCATGCGGGCCAGCTTGCCGTACTGGATGAGGGAGTTGCGCAGCGCCGCGCTGGCCAGCTCCGCCAGGCCCAGCTGGTGCGGGCTGCGGCGGACCTTGGCGCGCGGCGGCCGCACGACACGGCCGGTGGGCGCGGTGTCGAAGATGGCCTGCGCCACCGCGATGCCGGCCTGGCCGTCGATGCCGGCGTGGTGCGCCTTGGTGTAGAGCGCCACCTCGCCGCTCTTCAGGCCGTCGATGATGAAGAACTCCCACAGCGGCCGGCTGCGATCGAGCAGCGAGGAATGCAGGCGCGCCACGTACTGCTGCAGCTGGCGGTTGGTGCCGGGCTTGGGCAGGGTGATGTGGCGCACGTGGTAGTCGAGGTCGATGTCGTCGTCCTCCACCCACACCGGGTCGGAGATGTCGAACGGCATCAGCACCAGCTTGCGGGTGAACACCTCCGCCAGGTGCAGGCGCGCCGCCATGTGCGCCTTCACGTCCTCGTAGAAGTCGCCCTGGTAGCCCTCGGGCAGGCGCATCACGTTCAGCGAGCCCACATGCATGGGCATCTCGGGCGATTCGATGTGCAGGAAGGCGGCGTCGAGGCCGCTCAGGTGCTTCATGGGGGGCTCCGGCAGGGGGCGGGGACAGGCAGGATAGGTCCGAATGCCCGGGAAATGGGCGCGGGCTAACCCGCGGGCCCGCCCGGCGGCAGGCCGCTTCCGTATAATTCGCCCCGTTCCGAGGAGCGTTGCAGCGCCGCACGGCGTGAGGCTCGGAACCCCTTCCCTTCGCAACGACGCTCACCCACGATGCACCGGGTGAGTCTGCCCGGTCCCGTGGTGGTCGCAACGATTGCCCATGGAGCCCACATGAACGCCCCCCTGAAGAACCCCATCCACGCGGACTGCGCCATCGCCGACATCGGCCTGGCCGACTGGGGCCGCAAGGAAATCCGCATCGCGGAGACCGAGATGCCCGGCCTGATGGCCATCCGCGAGGAATTCGCCAAGAGCCAGCCCCTGAAGGGCGCGCGCATCACCGGCAGCCTGCACATGACCATCCAGACGGCGGTGCTGATCGAGACGCTGCAGGCCCTGGGCGCCACCGTGCGCTGGGCCTCGTGCAACATCTTCTCCACCCAGGACCACGCCGCCGCGGCCATCGCCGCCACCGGCACGCCGGTGTTCGCCATCAAGGGCGAGTCGCTGGAGGACTACTGGGACTACACCCACCGCATCTTCGAATTCGGCGCCCAGGGCACCGCGGGCGAAGGCCCCAACATGATCCTGGACGACGGTGGCGACGCCACGCTGCTCATGCACCTGGGCAAGCGCGCCGAGAAGGATGCGTCGCTGGTCGCCGGCAACGGCCACAGCGAGGAAGAGCGCATTCTCTTCGCCGCCATCCGCAAGAAGCTGGCCGAAGACCCGACCTGGTACAGCCGCAAGAGCGCCCAGATCATCGGCGTGACGGAAGAGACCACCACCGGCGTGAACCGCCTGAAGCAGATGGCCGCCCGCGGCGAGCTGATGTTCAAGGCCATCAACGTCAACGACTCCGTCACCAAGAGCAAGTTCGACAACCTGTACGGCTGCCGCGAGTCGCTGGTGGACGGCATCAAGCGCGCCACCGACGTGATGATCGCCGGCAAGGTGGCCCTGGTGGCCGGCTATGGCGACGTGGGCAAGGGCAGCGCCCAGGCCCTGCGCGCGCTTTCCGCCCAGGTGTGGGTGACCGAGATCGACCCCATCAACGCCCTGCAGGCCTGCATGGAAGGCTACCGCGTGGTCACCATGGACTACGCCGCCGACAAGGCCGACATCTTCGTCACCGCCACCGGCAACAAGGACGTGATCACCCACGACCACATGGCGAAGATGAAGGACCAGGCCATCGTCTGCAACATCGGCCACTTCGACAACGAGATCGACGTCGCCTCGCTCGAGAAGTACGAGTGGGAGGAGATCAAGCCCCAGGTGGACCACGTGATCTTCCCCGACGGCAAGCGCATCATCCTGCTGGCCAAGGGCCGGCTGGTGAACCTGGGCTGCGGCACGGGTCACCCGAGCTACGTGATGTCGTCGTCGTTCGCCAACCAGACCATCGCGCAGATCGAGCTGTTCACCCACAGCGAGGCCTACGACCTGAACCACGTGTACGTGCTGCCCAAGCACCTGGACGAGAAGGTGGCCCGCCTGCAGCTGAAGAAGCTGGGCGCGCAGCTCACCGAGCTGTCCGACGACCAGGCCGCCTACCTCGGCGTGGCCAAGCAAGGCCCGTACAAGCCCGACACTTACCGGTATTGATGCCGGGCGCCATGCGCGCCGATCAGTTGCTGGTCGACCGCGGCCTGGCCGCCACTCGTTCGCAGGCCCAGCGGCTGATCGCGAACGGCGTGCGCTGGTTCGACGGCCGCGAGTGGAAGCCCGTGGCCAAGAACGGCGACGAGCTGCCAGCCACCGCGCGCGTGGAGCTGCTGGATACCGCCGAGACGCGCTATGTCTCGCGCGGCGGCCTGAAGCTGGAGGGCGCCCTGCGCACCGCCGCGCTCGACGTATCGGGCTGGCGCTGCCTGGATGTCGGCCAGTCCACCGGCGGCTTCACCGATTGCCTGCTGCGCCACGGTGCAGCGGCCGTCACCGGCGTCGACGTGGGCCACGGCCAGCTGCACCCCTCGCTGCGGGCCGACCCGCGCGTGAGCGCGCTGGAAAAGGTCAACGCCCGCACGCTGGATGCAGCGCAGGCCGGCCGGGACTTCGACTTCGTGACCGGCGACCTGTCCTTCATCTCGCTCACGCTGGTGCTGCCGGCGCTGGCGCCGCTGCTGCGCCCGGGCGGTCACCTGCTGATGCTGGCCAAGCCGCAGTTCGAGCTGCAGCCGGGTGACATCGGCAAGGGCGGCCTGGTGCGCGACCCGGCGCTGTACGAGCAGGTGGCGCAGCGCCTGCGCGCGGCCTGCGAAGCCGCAGGCCTGCGCGTGCAGGCCTGGTTCGACAGCCCCATCGCGGGCGGCGACGGCAACCGCGAGTTCTTCATTCACGCACAACGACCCTGAGGAGGGCGTCATGTCCCATCCGATCAGCCTCGAATTCTTTCCCCCCAAGACGCCCGAGGGCGCCGAGAAGCTGCGCGTGGCGCGCCAGAAGCTGTATGCGCTGCAGCCCGAGTTCTGCTCCGTCACCTTCGGTGCCGGCGGCTCCACGCAGGACGGCACGCTGCAGACCGTGAGCGAGATCATGACCGAGGGCTGCCCCGCCGCGCCGCACCTGTCGTGCATCGGCCAGTCGCGCGAGACGATCCGCGAGCGCCTGTCCGCCTATGCCGCCGCCGGCGTGAAGCGCATCGTGGCCCTGCGCGGCGACCTGCCCAGCGGCTACGGCCTGGGTGGCGAGTTCCGCTACGCCAGCGAGCTGGTGAGCTTCATCCGCGCCGAGACCGGTCGCCAGTTCCACATCGAGGTGGCGGCCTACCCGGAGACGCATCCGCAGGCCAAGTCGCCCATGTCCGACCTGGATGCCTTCATCGCCAAGGTCGAGGCCGGTGCCGACGCCGGCATCACCCAGTACTTCTTCAATGCCGATGCCTACTTCCGCTACGTGGAGGACCTGGCCTCGCGCGGCGTGAAGGTGCCGGTGGTGCCGGGCATCATGCCCATCACCAGCTCCTCGCAGCTGATCCGCTTCTCCGATGCCTGCGGCGCCGAGATCCCGCGCTGGATCCGCATGCGGCTGCAGGCGTATGGCGACGACACCGCCTCCATCAAGGCCTTCGGGCTCGACGTGGTGGCCGACCTGTGCCGCCGCCTGCTGGCCGGCGGGGCGCCGGGGCTGCACTTCTACACGATGAACCAGGCGCAGGCCACGCTGGACCTCTGTTCGCGCATCGGCCTGCGCTGAGGCCGCGCGGTGCGCGGGCGCCACGTGGTTCATTGATCTGGTGCAAGGTTTCTCGCCGCGGCCGGGCGAGGGCCGGCGAACCTTGCGTGCCGTCAAGCCGGCGCCGGCGCCTGGCTCGCCTAATCACGGTCGGGAATGTTCCCGGACATGCTGTGAGAAAGAAAAAGACCATGCGCAAGAACCACATTGCCGCAGCCCTGCTGTGCGCGCTCGTGGCTGCCCCCGCCCTGGCCCAGAAGGCCGCTGAAGGCCCCTGGCTCGTCCGCGCACGCGCCGTGCACCTGGATAGCCGCAACGGGGATTCCACCGGCCTCGGCCTGACCGTCAACAACAAGTGGCTGCCCGAAGTGGACATCAGCTACTTCTTCACCCCCAACCTGGCGGCCGAACTGATCCTGACCGTGCCGCAGAAGCACACGGTCTACGCCGGCGGCACCTCCATCGGCTCGCTCAAGCACCTGCCGCCCACGCTGACGGTGCAATACCACTTCACCGGCCTCGGCATGGCCAAGCCCTATGTCGGCGCCGGCCTGAACTACACCCGCTTCAGCTCGGTCAACCTGCCGGCTGGCGTGTCGATCGACAAGAACAGCTTCGGCGCCGCCGTGCAGGTGGGCGTGGACATCCCGGTGGGCAACGGCATGCTGCTGAACCTGGATGTGAAGAAGGCCTACATCCGCACCGACGTCTCCGCCGGTGGCGCGGTGGTGGGCAACTTCAAGGTCGATCCGCTGCTGTTCGGCGTCGGCCTCGGCTGGCGCTTCTGATCGCCAGCGGCCCGCCTGCCGGCGGGCCGGCCGCACCGTCCGCACGGTGCGGCACCCATCTTGCTCCGAGGTTCCATGTCCGGCTGGCACGTCCGGGCATGGTGCGTCCCCCGACTCGCGGGGCCGCAATTGCAACCCTACGGAGTACACAACATGAAGAAACTTCCGGCCGCCCTTGGTGCGGCAGTGATCGGCCTGTGCGCGCTTGGTGCGCAGGCGCAGAGTTCGGTGCAGATCATGGGCACGGTGGATGTCTACGCCGGCAGCATGCGGGCGGCGGGTGATGCCGGCCGGCGCACCGTCGTGGGCAGTGGCGGCATGACCACCTCGTGGTTCGGCTTCAAGGGCACCGAGGATCTGGGCGGCGGGCTGAAGGCGTCCTTCGCGCTCACCGCGTTCATGCAGGCCGACAGCGGCAACGCTGGCCGCTTCGGCGGCGATCCCTACTTCTCGCGCGACGCCAACGTGTCGCTCGCCGGCAGCTGGGGCAGCCTCACCCTGGGTCGCGCGCTCGCCCCCAACTTCCTGCCCACGATCCTGTTCAACCCCTTCGGCGACTCGTTCACGTTCTCGCCGCTGGTCCTGCACAACAACGTCGGCCTGTTCAACGGCACCGGCTGGACGGCCACCACGCCGTCGGACACGGGCTGGTCCAACGAGATCCTGTACACGTCACCCAGCTTCGGCGGCCTGACCGCGAACGTGCACTACCAGCTCGGCGAACAGCTGAACGACAGCGGCAAGAAGAACGTGGGCGTGAACCTGCTGTACTTCGGCGGGCCCTTTGCCG
>NZ_JAYRZR010000142.1:0-6366 GCF_041916345.1 Ramlibacter sp. | reverse complement strand
GCCTACATCAGCCAGGCGGCCCTGGACCGAGCCGAGGCCCAGTACAAGACCGCGCAGGCCGAGGCGGCCGCGCAGCTGGCCAGCGCCGGCGCGGCCCGCACGCAATCCGACTTCTACCTGGTGCGCGCCCCCTACGACGGCGTCATCGCCGAGGTGAGCGTGGTGCTGGGCGACATGGCGATGCCGGGCAAGCCACTCGTCACGGTGTACGACCCGGCCGCCCTGCGCGTGAGCGCCGCCGTGCCGCAGACGCTGGCCGCCAGGCTGCCGGCGGACGCGAAGGTGCAGGCCGAGCTGGCCGGCGCCGCCGCCCGCATCACCCCCGTGCGCACCCAGCTGCTCCCCACGGTGGACCCGGCCACGCATTCGCAGACCCTGCGCCTGGACTTGCCACCCGGCACCGTCGCCGTGCCAGGGCAATTCGCCCGCGCCTGGCTGCCGGTGGCTGGCAGCGGGGATGCGCGCGTGCTGATCCCGGCGCAGGCCGTGGTGCGCCGCGCCGAGCTGACCGCCGTGTACGTGGCGGGCGCCGACGGCAAGCCGCTGCTGCGCCAGGTGCGCCTGGGCCGCACCGAGGGCACGCAGGTCGAGGTGCTGAGCGGCCTCTCCGCCGGTGAGCCGGTCGTGCTGGACCCGCAGGCCGCCGCCCGCATCCGCTGAAAGGCTGTCCATGAACGACACCAGCAACCGAATGGGCGTCTCCGGCCGCATCGCGGCCTTCTTCCAGCAGGCGCAGATCACCCCGCTGCTGGCCCTGGTGGCGCTGCTGCTGGGCTTCTTCGCGGTGGGGGTGACCCCGCGCGAGGAAGAGCCGCAGATCAACGTGACGATGGCCAACGTCATCGTGCCCTTCCCCGGTGCCGCCGTGCGCGACGTGGAGCAGATGGTCACCGCGCCGGCCGAGCAGGTGCTGGCGCAGATCGCCGGCGTGGAGCACGTGATGTCGGTCACGCGACCCGGCGTGGCCGTGATCACCGTGCAGTTCAAGGTGGGCGTGCCGCGCACCGAGGCGCTGGTGCGCCTGCATGACACGGTGCAGTCCAACGCCGACTGGCTGCCGCGCGGCCTGGGCGTGGGCGACCCCATCGTCAAGCCCAAGGGCATCGACGACGTGCCCATCGTCAGCCTGACCCTGTTCGCCCGCGACCCGGCGCTGGGCGCCTTCGACCTGGAGCGCGTGGCCCACAGCCTGGAGTCGGATCTCAAGCGGGTGCCCGGCACGCGGGAAGTGCGCACCATCGGCGGCCCCGGTCGCGCGGTGCGCGTGGAACTCGACCCGGCCCGCATGGCCGGTGCCGGCGTGACCGTGGCCGACATGCGCCAGGCGCTGCAATCCGCCAACATGGGCCTGCCCGTGGGCGACCTGCTGGGTGGCAACCGCGCCGTGGCCATCGACGCCGGCCCCTTCCTGCGCGATGCGCGTGACGTGGGCGAACTCGTGGTGGGCGCCCGTGGCGGCCGGCCCGTCTTTCTGCAGGACGTGGCGACGGTGACCGATGGCGCCCTGCCCGCGCAGCGCTACGTGTGGCACGGCACCAGCGGCGAGCAGAAGGCCGAGTACCCGGCCGTGACCCTGGCCATCACCAAGAAGCCGGGCGAGAACGCCATCGACGTCGCCAACGCCCTGATGAAACGCGTGGACGAGCTGCGCAACACCGTCATCCCGCAGGGCATGGCGGTGGCCGAGACGCGCAACTACGGCGCCACCGCCAACGACAAGGCGCAGAAGCTGATCCAGAAGCTGCTGTTCGCCACCGCCTCGGTGGTGGCGCTGGTGTTCTTCGCGCTCGGCCGGCGCGAGGCCGCCATCGTGGGCAGCGCAGTCATCCTCACGCTCACGGTCACGCTGTTCGCCTCGTGGGCCTGGGGCTTCACGCTGAACCGGGTGTCGCTGTTCGCGCTGATCTTCTCCATCGGCATCCTGGTGGACGACGCCATCGTGGTGGTGGAGAACATCCACCGCCACCAGGCGCTGCACCCCGGCAAGACGCTGGCCGAGCTGATCCCCGGCGCGGTGGACGAGGTGGGCGGCCCCACCATCCTGGCCACGCTCACCGTGATCGCGGCGCTGCTGCCCATGGCCTTCGTGAGCGGCCTGATGGGCCCGTACATGAGCCCGATCCCGATCAACGCCAGCATGGGCATGCTGCTGTCCCTGGCCATTGCCTTCGTCGTCACGCCGTGGCTGGCCCGACTGTGGATGAAGCACACCCCCGGTGCGCCTGCCACGGGCGCGGCCCATGGCGGCCTGGCCGCGAAGCTGGGCCCGCTGTTCGAGCGCGTGTTCGCGCCCCTGCTGGACGAGCGCGCGGGCGGCCGGAACCGCAAGTTGCTGGCCGCGGGCGTGGCCGGGCTGATCGCCGTCTCGGTGGCGCTGCCCGTGTTCGGGCTGGTGGTGCTGAAGATGCTGCCCTTCGACAACAAGTCGGAGTTCCAGGTGATCGTGGACATGCCCGCCGGCACGCCGGTGGAGAAGACGGCCGCCGTGCTGCGCGAGCTGGGCGCCCACCTGGCGCAGCAGCCGGAGGTGCACGACTACCAGGCCTATGCCGGCACCGCCGCGCCGATCAACTTCAACGGCTTGGTGCGCCAGTACGACCTGCGCACCGGCGGCGAGGTGGGCGACCTGCAGGTGAACCTGGTGGACAAGGCGCACCGCAAGGACCAGAGCCATGCCATTGCCACCCGCGTGCGGCCGGCGCTGCAGCAGATCGGCCTGCGCCACGGTGCCAACGTGAAGGTGGTGGAGGTGCCGCCCGGCCCGCCGGTGCTGGCGCCCATCGTGGCCGAGGTGTACGGCCCGGACGCCGAAGGCCGCCGCCAGCTGGCCCGCCAGGTGCGCCAGGTCTTCACCGCCACGCAGGGCGTGGTGGACGTGGACGACAGCAGCATCGCCGAGGCCCCGCGCAAGCTGCTGCTGGTGGACCGACGCAAGGCCGCGCTGCTGGGCGTGCCACAGCAGGCCATCGTGACCACGCTGCGCGCGGGCCTGGCCGGCGAGGCCGCGACCTACCTGCACGACGAAAGCAAGTACCCGGCTGCCGCGGTGCTGCAACTGCCGGCCGAGCGCCAGGGCGAGCTCGACACGCTGCTGCAGCTGGCCGTGCGCGGCGCGGGCGGCCAGCTGGTGCCCATCCGCGAACTGGTGACGGTGAGCGACACGCTGCGCGAGCAGCCGGTCTATCACAAGGATCTGCTGCCGGTGAACTACGTGGTGGGCGACATGGCCGGCCGCGTGGACAGCCCGCTGTACGGCATGTTCGCCATGCGCGGCGCCATCGCCGCCCTGCGCGCGCCGGACGGCGCGCCGGTGGCCGAGTACTTCATCCACCAGCCCTCGGACGCCTGGCGCGGCTACGCGCTCAAGTGGGACGGCGAGTGGCAGATCACCTACGAGACCTTCCGCGACATGGGCGCCGCCTACGCGGTGGGCCTGGTGCTGATCTATCTGCTGGTGGTGGCGCAGTTCGGCTCGTACCTGATCCCGCTGATCATCATGGCGCCGATCCCGCTGACGGTGGTGGGCGTGATGCCGGGCCACGCGCTGCTGGGCGCGCCCTTCACCGCCACCAGCATGATCGGCATGATCGCGCTGGCCGGCATCATCGTGCGCAACTCGATCCTGCTGGTGGACTTCATCCGCCTGCAGCAGGCCGAGGGCGTGCCGCTGAAGCAGGCGGTGGTGCACTCCGCCATCACCCGCGCCCAGCCCATCCTGCTGACCGGCCTGGCCGCGATGGCCGGCGCCTTCTTCATCCTCGACGACCCGATCTTCAACGGGCTCGCCATCTCGCTCATCTTCGGCATCTTCGTCAGCACCCTGCTCACGCTGGTGGTGATCCCGCTGCTGTACTACGTCGCCGCGCGCCCGCGCACCGACGACGCCACCCCTTCCCCCGCAACCCCGTAAAAGGAGCCTTCCCATGACCTCTTGGCAAATCGTCCGCGCCTTCGCCGGCACCTTCATCCTGCTGTCGCTGGCGCTCGGCATCCCCGGCAGCCCGATCTTCGTGAGCCAGTGGTTCCTGGCCTTCACCGCCTTCGTGGGCGCCAACCTGCTGCAGAGCTCGTTCACCTGCTGGTGCCCGCTGGAAATCATCCTGCGCAAGCTGGGCGCCAAGGCGGGCGCATGAAGCGCGCTCTGCTGGCGGCCGCCTGCCTGATGGCGGTTTCGGCGATGGCGACCCCGGTCGCCGTGACGCCTGGCGCGCAGGCCGCAACCACCGCGCCGATGACGCGCGCAGCGACCGTGCGCCTGGCGCCCATGATCGCCTTCGACGGGGTCTACATCCCGGCCCTGTCGCAGACGTCCAATGCCAGCCAGAAGCCCGAGGCGGGCCCTGCCGCCACGGCCGCGATGGCCCGCCTGAGGCAGGCGTGGCCCGCGCTGCGCGAGAACCTGGCCGGCGCCTGGGGCGCCTCGGCGCCCGCCGGCTGGGCCCAGACCCTGGAGCGAGTGGACCAGCAGATCGCCCAGGCGGATCGCGCCACGGCGTCGGCCAAGTGGCATGACGCCCACGAAGCGCTCGAAGAAGTCCGTCTCGTGCTGATGCGCGCACGCGTGGCCGGCGGCCTGGACTACTTCGTGGATCGCCTCACGGCCTATCACGAGCCGATGGAAGTGATCGCGCTCACCGGCGCGCAGGTGAAGCCCGCTGACCTGGATGCCACCCGCCTCGCCAGCCTGCGCAATGCCTTCACCCAGGCCAGCGAGCTGTGGCAGGCCATCCGCCGCGTGCAGGTGGACCCCGTTACCTATGCGTTGGACACGCGGCGGGCGCCGCAGTTGTCGCAAGGGCTCACGGATGAAGACGCAGCCTTGCAGGCGCTGGGCAGCGCGCTCGCGGGCACAGACGCTTCCGCGATCCTGCGTGCAGCCGCCGCAGTCAAGCCACCGTTTGCGCGGGTGTTCACAGCCTTCGGCCAGCCGTAGGCGCACCCCGTCGTGCGCGCGCGGGCCTACCCCCGTCATGCCCGCGCAGGCGGGCATCCAGGCTGCACGCCTTCCGGCGTGCTCTTCTCGGTGCTCTACCGCCTGCGCGACCTCGAAATTCAACGTCGAGGCCCTACCCGCATCGGGTTGCTGCGCGGCAGCTGTGCGCAGTGATCGCATGTGATTAAATCCTACTGAGCGGAGGTCCGTCGTGCGATCAACCCAACAGTTCAGCATCACCCTGCCCAACGAGATGGCCGACGCCGTGCGCGCCAAGGTGGCCTCCGGCGCGTACGCCACCGAGAGCGAGGTGATCCGCGACGGCCTGCGAGCGTTGCTGGCTCGTGAACAGGCCGTCGACGAGTGGCTGCGCCGCGATGTCGCGGCAGCGTTCGACGCGATGAAGGCAGACCCGTCGCGCGCGGTCGGCGCGGATCGTGTAAAGGCTCGATTGGCGGCAGCCGCGAAGAAGCGCCGTGCCAGGCCTTCCGATGCGCTATGAGGTCGTCTTCGCGCCCGAGGCCGACGATCAGCTTGAAGCGCTCTTCTCCTACATCGCGGACCGCGGCTCGGTCCTGACTGCGGAGCGGTACACCGCGGCGATCATTGCCACCTGCGAAGATCTCTCGCATTTCCCGCACCGCGGCGTATCGCGGGATGACATCCGGCCGGGACTGCGAGTGACGCATCACAAGGGGCGGACCATGATCGCCTACACGGTCGACGAAGCGCCGCGGCGTGTCACGATCCTGGGCGTGTTCCCCCCCGCGTCACAATAGTTGTCGCCCCGATAGAGCTTGGATCTTGAGTCCGAGCTCTTGCGAAGGTGGTGGGAGTCTGTGGAGCTTGTGGTCGAAGGCTGGCGCGGTGGGCAACGCGAATGCGTTGTCCACGGCAAGCCGGCCGGTGCGCGAAGCGCATCGTCCACAAATCCACGGACTGCAGGCCGGCGCCGCCAGGCGCCGGCCCCTGGCCACCCGTTTGTTGAACCCGGGGGCGATGGTAAGAGAACGAATTGGCTCGATACGGACAGAAATTCAAGGACCGCGCGGTGGCCAGGCTGCTGCCGCCGGAAGGCGCAGCGGCAGAGGTCGTGGCGCGTGAGATCGGCGTGGGCGTCGATACGCTGGAGCGCTGGAGATCCGAGGCACTGGCGCAGCCAGCGCGCGAGCGGGTATGGACAGCCGCCGCGCGGCTGGAGGCGGTGATCAGCACCGCGGCGATGGACGAGGCCGCACGCGGCGCCTGGTGCCGTGCCAACGGCGTGTACCCCCAGCAGCTGGCGCAGTGGCGCGTAGCGGCCACAGCGGCGCTGGCCGAGCCGCAGGAGGCATCTGGGGCGACGCAGCAGACCAAGCAGGATCGCCGCCGCATCAAGGAGCTGGAGCGCGAGCTGCAGCGCAAGGAGAAGGCGCTGGCAGAGGCGGCGGCGC
>NZ_JAYRZR010000141.1:0-6633 GCF_041916345.1 Ramlibacter sp. | reverse complement strand
GCCAGGAGGCCGAGCCGGCCCTGCTCGCCGGTGGATTCGGCCGTCATGGCGCCGGCCTGGGCCTCGCGGCCGGCCAGCTCGGGGTGGCCTTGCAGCAGACGCAGCTGCGCCTCCCGCGGCGCGGCGAGGATGGCCTCGGCCATCGCCAGGCCCAGCGCCGGCACGTCGGCAAAGGGGCGCCGCGCCCATGCCGCACGGGCGACCCAGGGCGCGTGCTCCACGGCGCCGCCCAGCCGGTGCACGAAGTCCTCTTCGGTGCCGGCCTGCAGCGCGGCCAGCCAGGCGGCAGCGGCGGGTTCGATGCGGTCGGGCGCGGCGGCGGTGGCAAGGGGCATGCTCGGCAGTCTGGCCCCCGCCTGCATTGCTGTCCATCGCATAATTTGCCACGCCTCATTCGCAGAAAGGCAATGCAACATGGCCACCTCCAGCCTGCACCCGCGGGCCTTGCGCTACCTGGCCGCGGTGGCGCAGACCGGCTCCATCCAGGCCGCCGCGCGGGATGTGGCGATTTCCGCCTCGGCCATCGACCGGCAGTTGCTGGCGCTGGAGGAGGAACTGGGCGTGCCCCTGTTCGAGCGCGAGCCGCGTGGCATGCGCATGACGGCCGCGGGTGAGGTGGTGCTGGCGCTGTCGCAGCGCTGGCGCGCGGACCTGCAGCGCACCCTCTCGGAACTGAAGCAGTTGCAGGGCGTGCACCAGGGCCAGGTGCGGCTGGCGGCGATGGACAGCCACGCCAACGGCCTGCTACCGCCTTTCATCGCGGCCGTCGCGCGGCAGCATCCGGGCATCGTGCTGGAGATCGAGATCGGCACGCCCGACGAGGCGGTGGCGCGCCTGCAGGCCGGTGAAGTGGACGTAGCGGTTGTGTTCAACGTGAAGCCTCAGCGGGAGCTGCACCTGGTGTGGACGACGGATCTGCCGCTCGGCTGCGTGGTCGCCGCGCAGCACGCGCTGGCGGGGCGGGATACGCTGGCCCTTCGGGATGTGGCTGGCTGGCCCATGGCGGTGCAGAGCCGATCGCTCGCGATCCGCCGCTACCTCGAACGGCGCCACGCCTGGCTGCTGGCCGAGGCGCGGCCGCCACTGGTGACGAACTCGTTGCAGCTGGTCAAGAGCCTCATCGTCGCCGGCAGCCACGTGGCTATCACGTCCGAGCTGGACGTGGCGCCCGAGGTGCTGGCCGGGCAGGCGGTGTTCATCCCCCTGGACGACAAGGCCGCGCAGCCGCAGACGGCGTGCGTGGCGGTGAGCGCGCGCCGGCCGCTGCCGCGTATCGCGCGGCTGGTGGCCGACCTGCTCGGCGCGCATGCGCAGGCGTACCTGCTGGCGGTGCGCGCCGCGCGTGCGCCTGCCCCGCGCCGCCGCAGCCGAGCGGCGGCGGCGCGCCCTCAGGCCACCAGATAGCGCCGCGTCAGCAGCGCCCAGTAGGCCGCGCCGACCGGCAGGCTCGCATCGTTGAAGTCATAGCCCGGGTTGTGCACCATGCAGGCGTGGCCGGCAAATCCGCCCTCGGCCGCCTCGCCGTTGCCGATCAGCAGGTAACTGCCCGGCACGCGCTCCAGCATGAAGGCGAAGTCTTCACTGCCTGGCAGGGCCGGTGCCTGCAGCGTGGTGCGCGCCACGCCCACCAGTTCCAGCGCGACCTCCCGCGCGAACGCCGTCTCCTGTGGGTGGTTGACCAGCACGCAATAGCCCTTGCGGTAGTCCACCTCCGCCCGGCAGCCGAAGCTGGCGGCCTGCTGGTGGGCCAGTTCGGTGATGCGCGTCTGCAGCAGGGCCCGCACGTCGCGGTCGAGCGATCGCACGCTCAGCCGCAGCGTGGCGTGCGCCGGGATCACGTTGGGCGCCTCGCCCGCGTGCAGCGCGCCCACGGTGACCACGGCCATCTGCAGCGGATCCACGTTGCGCGACACGACAGTCTGCAGCGCCATCACCAGGGCGGCGGCCGCCACCAGCGGGTCCGCCGCGTGGTGCGGCAGGGCACCGTGGCCGCCCACGCCGTGCAGCGTGATCGTCACCGCGTCCGACGACGCCATGGCCGGCCCCTCGCGCAGCGCGAGGTGGCCCACAGGATAGCCCGGCATGTTGTGCATGGCGAAGATCGCGTCGCACGGGAAGCGCTCGAAGAGGCCGTCTTCCATCATGCGCACCGCGCCGCCCAGGCCTTCCTCGGCCGGCTGGAAGATCAGGTTGAGCGTGCCGCTGAAGTCGACGTGGCGCGCGATGTGGTGGGCGGCGGCGAGCAGGATGGCGGTGTGGCCGTCATGGCCGCACGCATGCATCACGCCAGCGTGGCGGCTCGCGTGGGGCAGGCCGGTCGCCTCGTGGATGGGCAGGGCATCCATGTCGGCGCGCAGGCCCAGCCTGCGCGGGCCGTCGCCACGGCGCAGGCGGCCCACCACGCCGGTGCCACCCAGGCCGCGCGTGACCTCGTAGCCCCACTCGGCGAGGCGCGCCGCCACCAGGTCGCTGGTGCGATGTTCCTGGAAGCCCAGCTCGGGGTGCTGGTGGATGTCTCGCCGCATTGCGGCGAAGGTCTCCTGCGTGCCAGCCAGCTCGCTCAGCAGGGCCTGCGCGTTGTCCGCGATAGGGTCGAGTGCCACCGCGTTCATTGGGGCTGCAGGTTGACTGCCTTGGCGATCGCGCGGTACTGCGTCGTCTCGTCCGCAAAGGCCTTCTGCGCCGCATCCAGGCTCTGGGGCGCCGCTGCTTCCTGGCCCAGCGCGGCGAGGCCCGCCTTCACCTCCGCGTCACCCAGCACGGCCTGCAGCGCCTTGTGCAGCGCCTGCACCACCGGCTCCGGCGTGTCCTTGCGCACGAAGTAGCCGGTGCCGATCTCGGCCGTGAAGCCTTTCAGTGCCTTGCTCTCGGTGGTGCTGGGCAGCTGCGGCTGCAGCGGGCCGCGGCCGGGCGAGAGGGCGGCGATGAACTTCAGCTTGCCCTGCTTGGCCAGCTCCACCTGCGGCGCGCCGTAGGGCGTCATGAAGATGTCCACCTGGCTGCCCAGCAGATCCTTGATGGCGTCGGCGCCGCCCTTGTAGGGCACGTGCAGCATCTTCGCGTTCAGGGTACGGCTCAGCTGTTCGCCCAGCAGGTGGTAGAAGGAGCCGATGCCCACGCTGGCGTAGCTCAGGCCCTTGCCTTCCTTGGCGAGCTGCTGCGCCAGTGCCGCCAGTTCATCGGCCGTGTTCGCGGGCAGGTCGGGCCGCGCCAGGATGGCCATCGGCGCCATGGCGATGCGGTGCACCTGGCGGAAGTCCTCCGGCTTGTACTTCACCGCCGCCAGCGCCAGCGGCGCGAAGATCAGCTCGTTGGGCGAACCCTGGAACAGCAGGTGGCCGTCGGCCGGCGTGTTCAGCGTCTTCTGCGCCGCGATGCTGCCACTGGCGCCGCCCAGGTTGTCCACGATCACGGGCTGGCCGAGCGACTTGCCCAGCGCCGTGTTCACCTTGCGGGCGATCACGTCCGACAGGCCGCCGGCCGGGTAGGGCACCAGCAGCGTCACCGGCCGGTTGGGAAAGGCCTGGGCCAGGGCCAGCGTCGGGCAGGTGCCTGCCAGGGCGGCCAGCGCGGCGGCGGCCAGCAGGGCGCGTCGGTTCGTGTGCATCGTCTTGTCTCCTCGGGTCCTTGTGATCGATGAGCGGCATGCTAGGGAGGCTCCGACCATGTGTCCAATGACTTATCTTCCTGGTTTTGATTCATTCGACTCATGGAGTAGCGGTCATGGAACTGCGGCAGATGCGCCACCTGCTGGCGCTGGAGGAGACCCGGTCGTTCAGCCGGGCGGCGCAGCGCCTTTTCATCACCCAGTCGGCGCTCTCGCGCAGCATCCAGGGGCTGGAGGCGGAGCTGGGCGTACGGCTGGTGGACCGCATCGGCAAGCGCAACGAGCTCACACCCATGGGGCTGGCGGCGGCGGAGCACGCGCGTCGCCTGGTCCGCGAGGCGGATGATCTGCACGGGCACCTGGCGCAGCTGGCCCAGGGCCACATGCGCAGCCTCAGCGTGGGGCTGGGCTCGGGGCCGGGCGCGGTGCTGATGACGCCGCTGCTGTGCGAACTGGCGGCGCATCAGCCGCCGGTGCGCGCGGTGGTGCTGCGCGGCGCGACCGAACTGCAGTTGCAGCAGCTGCGCAGCCGCGAGCTCGACGCGCTGGTGATCGACGCGCGGCGGGTGGCGCCCGCCACCGATCTGCGCATCGAGCCGCTCGGGCAGTTGCGCGCGGCGTTCATCTGCCGGCGCGGGCACCCACTGGCCCGGCGACGGCGCGTGGCATTCGAGGACCTGCTGGCCTACCCCGTGGCTTCGACCCCGCTGTCGGACGAGGTGGCACGGCAGCTCGTCGACCAGTATGGCGAAAGCGCGCATCCGCAATTGCTGACTCGCCTGTGCTGCGAGGAAGTGGAGAGCCTGCTGGACACGGTACGCGCCACGGACGCCATCTTCCTGGGCATCTGCGTCGCCGCGCGAGAGGATCTTGCGGCTGGCCGCCTGCTGGAGTTGCCGGTGGTGCCGGCCCTCGCGGCGCAGGCGCGTTTCGCGCTGGTCACGCTGGCGGGTCGCACCGAGGGGCCGTCGGTGGCGTTCATTCGCGCCTTCGCGCGGGCGCGGATGCGGGATGATTGAGAGGGGATCGCCATCGCAACCCCAGCGCTTCCTCCGCCTACATCAGCAGGTGCTCGCCCGCGTTGTCCCCGCCCAGGATCACGTAGTTCACGCGGCGGATGTCCGAGAGCTTCGTGCCGCCGGCGTAGCTGATGGAGGACTGCAGGTCCTCCTCCATCTCGCGCAGGGTGTCGGCCAGCCTGCCCTTCACCGGCTCCAGGATGCGCTTGCCTTCCACGTGCTTGTACTCGCCCTTGTTGAAGTCGGAGGCCGAGCCGTAGTACTCCTTGTACAGGCGGCCATCCACTTCCACCGTCTGGCCGGGCGACTCCTCGTGGCCGGCCAGCATGGAGCCGACCATCACCATCGTGGCGCCGAAGCGGATGCTCTTTGCGATGTCGCCGTGCTCGCGGATGCCGCCGTCGGCGATGATGGGCTTGGTGGCCACGCGGGCGCACCACTTCAGCGCCGAGAGCTGCCAGCCGCCGGTGCCGAAGCCGGTCTTCATGCGGGTGATGCACACCTTGCCGGGGCCGATGCCGACCTTGGTGGCATCGGCGCCCCAGTTCTCCAGGTCGATCACCGCCTCGGGCGTGCCCACGTTGCCGGCGATGACGAAGCTGGCGGGCAGCTTCGCCTTGAGGTGGGCGATCATCTCGCGCACCGTGTCGGCATGCCCGTGGGCAATGTCGATGGTCACGTACTCGGGCACCAGGCCCTGCGCGGCCAGGCGGTCCACGGTGTCGCGGTCCGCCTGCTTCACGCCGACCGAGATGGAGGCGTAGGCGCCGGCCTCGTGCATCTGCCGCACGAAGGCCACGTTGTCCAGGTCGAACCGGTGCATCACGTAGAAGTAGCCGTTCTGGGCCAGCCAGAGGCAGATCTTCTCGTCCACCACCGTTTTCATGTTGGCGGGCACCACGGGCAGCTTGAAGCGCCGCCCGCCGAACTCGATGCCCGGGTCGCACTCCGAGCGGCTCTGCACGCGGCACTTGCGCGGCAGCAAGAGCACCTTGTCGTAGTCGAAGATTTCCATTTCCGTCGCTCCTGGGGGCCGGTTGCGGCCCCGAAAGACTGTTGAAGAACAGATGAGCGCTTGGACTGCGGGCCCGGCCGCCGCCCGGGGCGCGGCCGGCCCCGAAACGAAAAACCGGGCCGCAAATGCTTGGGCCCGGTGACTGATTTTACGGCGATGCGCTCACGGCCGGCATATGGTCTGCGTGATGGCCCTCATGCGGCCCTGCGCATCGTGGACGAGCGCGACCAGTCGCAGCCGCTCCGGCTGGGCGCCGGCATGGATCTGCATGGAGCGGCGTTCCAGCCGCGACGCCACGGCCCGCGGGGTCGCCTGCTCCCACGGCGGCCGGAACACATTGCGCACCAGCAGGCGCTCCACCGGGCTGCCTTCGGTGCCGGCCGGCAGCGCCTCTGCCAGCAGCAGCCACGCCTGCCAGGGGCCGCGGCCGCCGCTCTTGAGTTCGATGGAGGTGCCGATGTAGTCGTTGAAGCTGTCGCCCTGGGCCAGGCGAACGGCGGGGGCCTTGTCCCGCCGCAGCGTGGTGATGTGCAGCGCGGCGTCGGGCGCGGCGCGGCCCAGATAGGCCAGGCGATCCTCGGCCTCGCGCAGGGCCACGGCGGAGAGCGGCCCGTCGTCACCGCGCGGGCCCGGCACCACCCAGTCGAGGGCCAGCACGCCCTGCGCGGCCGCCGGCGTGGCCGGATCCGTCCAGCAGGTGGCGCAGTCGGCGCTGATGAAGCGCTCCAGCACGGCCTGCGGGGCGGGGGCGCCTTCGCTCGTGCAGACTGCCTGCGCCAGCGCGGGCAGCCAGGCCAGCGAGAGCGCCAGCGTGCGCCAGGCGGCGGGCCAGCGCAGCGGCACGGGGTGGCTCGGGTCGTGGCAAGGGGGCGTCATGGCAGGTCTCCGCCGGGCAGTGTGCCGCATCTGCGCCGCCTTGCAGCCGCATGGTTTCTACAATGCTTCATGTTCCCAGATGTCGCGGGCGACCTCCCGCTCTTACAGGCGCTCAA
>NZ_JAYRZR010000140.1:0-6828 GCF_041916345.1 Ramlibacter sp. | reverse complement strand
GGAGCGGTAGCGCAACCCCAGCGATCACACCGCTCAATGCGAGTGCGCCAGCCCGCTCACCACCATCACCAACCCGATCCCCACCAGCAGCCACGCAATCTGCGCCAGCGTCTCGCGCGCGCCCAGCCGCTTCTGCAACTGCGGGATCAGATCCGCCAGCGCCACGTAGATGAAGCTGCTGGAGGCCACCACCAGGAACCAGGGCAGGTAGTCCGTGAGCCGGTCCACCAGCCACCAGCCCACCAGCCCCCCCAGCGGCGTGACCGCGCCCGCGAGCGACACCTTGATCAGCGCGGCCTGACGGCTGCGGCTGGTCTGGCCCAGCACGGCCAGATCGCCGATGTGGTGCGGCACCTCGTGCGCCAGCACCGCCAGCGCCGCCACCAGGCCCAGCCGCAGATCGGCCATGAAGGCCGAGGCGATGAGGATGCCGTCGCCGAAGCAGTGCACGCTGTCGCCGGTGAGCACCGCCCAGCCGCCGGAGCGCGCGGGCGCGGCGTGCAAGTGGGCGTGCGCCTCGTGCGAATGGCCCTCGTGCTCGTGGGCATCGTGCCCGTGCCCCTCACCCCCATGGTGATGCTCATGCCCGTGGTGCCACAGCTCCGCCTTGTCCAGCAGGAAGAAGAACACCAGGCCCACCAGCAGCGTGCCGAACAGCTCCTTCGCGCCTGCCTGGCTTTCCAGCGCCTCGGGCAGCAGGTGCAGGAAGGCGGTGGCCAGCAGGGCGCCGGCGGCCAGGGACAGCAGGTGCTGCTCGCCCAGGCCGCGCCGGGTGGCGTCGGGGCCGGCCTTCCAGCCCAGGCGCATCAGGCCCGCGGCCACCCAGACGCTGCCGATGCCGGCGGCCAGGGTGGCAAGCAGGATGGCGATGAGAGTCACAATGAAAAACCGCCCCGTAGGGCGGCTCCAGCTTGGAAAGTCGCGATGGAGTCGACGGGCGCTCAGGCCACCCCGTTCGCCTTGAACCACTCCAGCGCCCGCTTCCAGCCGTCTTCGGCGGGTTGCTGGCGGAACGAGGGCCGGTAATCCGCATGGAAAGCATGCGGGGCATCGGGGTAGACCACGAACTGCGAAGCCTTCGCCGCCGGCGACCCGGCCGCGAGGGCAGCTTTCATCTTATCAACCGTGTCAAGCGGGATGCCCGTGTCGGCCCCGCCGTACAGGCCCAGCACCGGCGCCTTCAGCTGCCCGGCCACGTCCACCGGGTGCGCCGGGTTCAGCGGCGAAGTCTGGCCGACCAGGCGGCCGTACCAGGCCACGCCCGCCTTCACCGGGCCGTGCGCGGCGTACAGCCAGGTGATGCGGCCGCCCCAGCAGAAGCCGGTGATGGCGGACTTGGACACGTCACCCCCATTGGCCGCGGCCCAGCGCATGGCGCCGTCCAGATCGGCCATGACCTGCCCGTCGGGCACCTTGGAGATGACCTCGGCGATCAGCTTGGCGATCTCGCCGTAGCTGCTGGCGTCGCCCTGGCGGATGAAGAGCTCCGGCGCGATGGCCAGGTAGCCGGCGCGCGCGAGGCGGCGGGCCGTGTCGGCGATGTACTCGTGCACGCCGAAGATCTCGGAGATGACCAGCACCACCGGCAGGCCGGTCTTGCCGGCGGGCGCGGCGCGATAGGCCGGCACCTTGAAGCCGTTCACCTCATAGGTGATCTCGCCCACCGTCAGGCCGTCGGCCGGCGTGCGGATGGCCGTCTGCGTCATGGCCGGGCCGGCGGCGGCCGCGTAGCCCACGCCCAGCGCGGCCTTCAGCGCGGTGCGGCGGCTGGCACCGCGCTCGCTGGAGGTGCCGGGCAGCAGCGAGTCGAAGTCGTTGCGGAGGTCGTCGCGAAGCATGGGTCGTGTCTCCTGGTGGTGGGGTGGGCGCGAGTCTAGGCAAAATCGGGCCCATCCGCATTCAAGGAGAACCCATGCCCACGATTCGAGTCGAGTTGATTGCCGGCCGCACGCCGGAACAGAAGCGCAACCTGGTGAAGGCGCTCACCCAGGCCTGCGTGGACACCCTGGGCAGCAAGGCCGAGTCGGTGGACGTGGTGCTGTTCGACATCGCCCCGGGTGACTGGGCGACGGGCGGCGAGACGTGGGCCGACAAGATGGCCAAGCCGCAGGGCAGTTGACGATGGCCCGCCTCGCTGCGCGGTGCGCCAGCGTGCTGGCGCTCGGCGCCCTGACCACGCTGGCCGGCTGCGCAGCGCCGCCGGCCCAGCCGGAGGCCGCGCCGCCACCGCCACTGGCCGGCACCTGCGAGGCCCAGGCCGCGCAGTTCGCCATGGGAATGCCGTACGGTGAGGCCCTGGCCGAGGAAGTGCGCCGCAAGAGCGGGGCGCGCACCGTGCGCGTGCTGCGCCCGGGCATGGCCGTGACGATGGAGTACGACCCCGGCCGCATCAACCTGGGGGTGGATGCGGCGATGCGGGTGACGCGGGTGAATTGCGGGTGAGCGAGCGGCGGCCTCACCGCCCCCGCACCATCGCCATCACCTTGCCCACATCCATCGTGCGCGCCTGCTCCTGCATCTGCGGGAGATAGCGGCCGCGCAGGCCCTGCGCCTCGTTCGCGATGCCGGCATAGGCCTGCTTCAGCATGTCGGCCGAGAGCGTGCGGCCCCCGGCGTAGTAGCGCTTGGCCACATGGCCCAGCGCGTAGGTGGCGACGAAGCTCATGCCCGAGCTCACCGCCTGATTGCCGATGGTGCGCGCCAGCCCGCCGCCCATGCGGCCGAGCAGCCCGCCCAGCAGCTTGCGGCCGGCCTGCTCGAGGTACTGCGAGGTGAGGCCCACGCCCACCGTGGCGAGGAAGTCCTTGATGTGGCCGGAGTCCAGCTCGTAGCCGTGCGCCTGGCCGATCCGGTAGACCAGCCGCATCTGCAGCGGGATGATGGCCATGGTCGACAGGGTTTCGGGCAGCAGTTCCAGCGCGCCGTTGGTGATGGCGGCGTTCAGGATCATGGAATCCAGTTCCTGATTGCTCAGGGTCGAGGGGCGCGCGCCACTGGCCGCCGGCGCAGGTGCCGCGGCGGCCACGACGGCCGGCACGCTGGCCGCGGCGCCCGCGGCGCCCACGGGCGCCGTCGCCATGGCCTGCGCCGCCTCTTCGAACGGGCGCGCCTCCGCTGCGTCCAGCCCCAGGCTCGCGCGCAGGCTGGCCAGGAACTGCTGCTCGGCGACAGACTGCGCGCCATCGGCGTCGCAGACGCACACCGCCATCTCGTAGGCGAGGTGACGCGCCTCGGGCGATTGAAGCGCGGCGGCCGTGCCGGCCATGTCCACGCGCTTCATCAGCACGTCCTGCACCAGCGTGGGCAGGTGCACGGCGTCCGATTGCGCCAGCGCCTCGGCGATGCGGCGGACCTCGGCGCGCTCACGGTCGTGCTTCTGGCCGTCCGCGAAGGCGGCCATGAGGCTGAGGGTGATGATGGATCGGGTTTCCTGGGGGGTCATGGAACGGGGTCCTGTTGGCGATGAGGCATGGAGTGCCCTCAGGCCAGACAGGTTCCCGCCTCCCGCTGCGCCCCGGCGGCCAGCGCCAGCAGCGCCGTCGCGCCCACAGGGGCCTGGCCCCGCCATGCGATCACCTGTGCACGCGTCGCCGCGACGTGGCGGACATGCTCGATGAATGGCGCCTCGTAGGCGCCCCGCTGGGCGAGCACGGGGTCCCGCGTGCCGCTGGCCAGCAGGCTCTGGTTGACCACCCAGGCAAACGGCTCGATGCCGGCGCGGCGCAGATCGGCCTGCAGGCGCTCGGCTTCGTGCACCGGCGTGGCCTCGGCCAGCGTGACGATCAGCACGCGCGTGAACGCAGGGTCGCGCAGGCGAGGCAACAACTGGCGCACGGCTTCCGGCGTGTCCCCCTGCGTGCGGCCCACTTCGCGGTGGTAGGCCTCGGCGGAGTCCATCAGCAGGATCGTGTGGCCCGTGGGCGCGGTGTCGAGCACGACGAAGGCGTCACGCGCCTGGTCCACCGTGGCGGCGAAGGCACGGAACACCGCGATCTCCTCGGTGCAGGGGGAACGGAGATCTTCCTCCAGCATGGCCCGCGCCTGCGCGTCGAGCCCGGCGCCGGCCTTGGCCAGCACCTCGTCGCGGTAGCGGGCCACCTCGGCGGCCGGGTCGATGCGACCGACCGTGAGATGGCCGACCGGCTCATCCAGCGCCCACGCCAGGTGCGCCGCGGGATCCGTGGTGGACAGCACCACGCGATGCCCCCGCCGCGCCAGCGCCACCGCCACGGCCGCGGCGATGGTGGTCTTGCCCACGCCGCCCTTGCCCATGGTCATGACCAGGCCGTGGCCGGCGGCCTCGATCGCGTCGATGAGGGGCGCCAGGCCCTCGTCGGCGGCTTCGCAGGTCGCTCCAGGCGGCGCGCTGGCGACGACCGCGGCGGGATGCAGGAAGGCCTGCAGCGAAGCCAGCCCCACCAGACCACGCGGCACGAAGCCGGTGCGGCTGCGCGGCAGGGCCGCCAGGGCGGCCGGCATACCTTGCAAGGCCGCGGTGTGACGCGCCGCCATGGCCTGGGCGACCGCATCCCCGGAAGCCGCTTCGTACACGCCGTTGAGCGCCAGCAACTGGTGCCGCACGCCCAGATCGGCCAGCTCGTGGCGGGTCCGCTCGGCTTCACGCAGGGCAGCCGGCTCGGGGCGGGCCACCAACACCACCGTCGTGAGCGCCGCATCGGCCAGCGCCTTCACCGCTGCGGCGTAGATGGCCTTGTTCTTCTCCAGCCCGGCCAGCGGGCCCAGGCAGGACGTGCCCGTGGTGTTGGTGGCCAGAAAGTCGCTCCACGCCGAGGGCAACGACAGCAGGCGCAGCGTGTGCCCGGTGGGCGCAGTATCGAAGACCACGTGGTCGAAGGCCGCGGTCACTTCATTGCCCGCCAGAAGTTCCGCAAACGCATCGAAGGCGGCGATCTCCACCGTGCAGCCGCCGGAGAATTGCTCCTCCATGCTTCGGATGGCCGCGGCCGGCAGCACGCCGCGGTACGGGCCGACCATGCGTTCGCGATAGGCGGCCGCGGCAGCTTCCGGGTCGACGTTCAGCGCGCACAGGCCGGGCACGCCAGCCACCGGCGTGGGCGCTGTGCCCAGCGAGGTCTCCAGCACTTCATCGAGGTTGGAAGCCGGATCGGTGCTGACGAGGAGGACGCGCCGGCCTTGTTCGGCCAGCCGCACGGCGCTGGCGCAGGCGAGCGAGGTCTTGCCCACGCCGCCCTTGCCGGTGAAGAAGGCGAACCGCGTCTCCACGGCCGGCAAGGCCATGGCGGCGACACCGGCGCCCATCAGCACTGACCCGGGGCGCACCCGCAGCTGCCGATCTTGATGCGCGGCTTCTCGGCCGTGGGCGTGGCCAGGCCGAGCTTGCCCATCAACTGGCTGCGGGAGGGATACATGCCCGTGGAGACGATGCGTCCGTCGATGGCGACGATGGGCAGGCGGTTGAGGCCGGCCTCCATCTCCTTCACCACCGCCGTGTTCGCGGCAAACGCCGCGGGGTCGTGGCTGAGGCTGTGGCGCGCGACCTGCACGCCCGCCTGTTCGAGCGCCTGCAGATCGGCATTGAACTGCACCAGCGCGGGATCGACGTTCACCCCGCACACGCCGGTGGGGCAGCACATCGCGGGCTCAAAGATTTCCAGCTTGCTCATGGTGTTTCCTTCTTGGGGTTACCTTCATGCTCGCACTTCAGGGCGCCACCGGCATTGACAAGCCTCAACCGGGGTGGGCGGCAGATCCGCCGAAGTCGATTGACTTTCATTTAATGTTTCCACTATGATGGAATTATGCAAGAGACCGACGCCGTCGCCAAGCTCGCCGCCCTGGCCCAGCCCATGCGGCTGCGCGTGTTTCGTGAGCTCGTCACGGCGGGCGCCGAGGGCCTCACGCCTGGCGTGCTGTCGGAACGGCTCGCGGTACCGGCGGCCACGCTCTCGTTCCACCTCAAGGAGCTGCTGCACGCCAGCCTGGCCACGCAGGAGCGCGCCAGCCGCCACCTCATCTACCGCGCCGACTTCACGCAGATGAACGACCTGCTCGGCTTCCTCACCGAGAACTGCTGCCAGGGCGAAAGCTGCGGCGTCAGCGCCGCGCCCTGCAAGCCAGCGCGCCCGGCCGCGGCACGCCCGGCGACCTCATCCACCCACCGTACCCGCGTCGCGACGCCGCGCCGCTGAAAGGCTCACCCGTGTCGAACCCGCTCAACGTCCTCTTTCTCTGCACCCACAACTCGGCCCGCAGCATCCTGGCCGAAGCCACCCTCAACGCAGTGGGCCAGGGGCGCTTCCGCGGCTTCTCGGCCGGCAGCAGCCCGCGCGAGAACCAGCAACCCAACCCCATGGCATTGCGCGTGCTGCAGGAGGCAGGCATTGCCACCGAGGGCCTCAGCAGCAAGAGCTGGGATGTGTTCGCGCAGCCCGACGCACCGCGCATGGACCTGATCATCACCGTCTGCGACAACGCCGCTGGCGAGATGTGCCCGATCTGGCCGGGGCATCCGGCCACGGCGCATTGGGGCTATGCCGATCCCTCCGAGGTGCAGGGCGACGAGGAGGCACGCCACCGGGCCTTCCGTGCCACGCTGCATGCCATCAAGCGCCGGCTGGACATCATGGTGAACCTCCCGCAGGACCGCCTGCAAGCCCTGGCGCTGCAGCAGACCGCACGCGAGCTGGCCCTTCAGGCCTAGCCCGTGACGCGCGAGCGCATCGCCGCGAGCCGGGCCCGCCCGCTGGCCGCGGAGTTCATCGGCACCGCCATGTTGCTGTGCGCCGTCATCGGCTCCGGCATCATGGCCGAGCGCCTGAGCGCGGGAAACACGGGCGTGGCCCTGCT
>NZ_JAYRZR010000139.1:0-6890 GCF_041916345.1 Ramlibacter sp. | reverse complement strand
GCCAATCCCGATGAGGATCAACTCTCGACCGGAGAGCCGTATGCGGGAGAACTGCACGTACGGTTCGGAGGGAGGGGAGGGCCTTGGCCCTTTCCTACCCCTATCAGCGATGCCGCGCCCCAGAAACGACAAGGCCGCCCGAGGGCGGCCTTCTGCGCGGGGAGGCGAAGCGACTCAGCCCGGCACCTTCTTCAGCATCTCCAGCCCGACCTTGCCTTCGGCGATCTCGCGCAGGGCGGTCACGCCGGGCTTGTTCTTGCTTTCGATCTTGGGCGCGTGGCCCTGGCTCAGCATGCGGGCGCGGTAGGTGGCCGCCAGCACGAGCTGGAAACGATTGGGGATCTGCTGCAGGCAGTCTTCGACGGTGATGCGGGCCATGTGAAATCTCCGGGGGCTAGAGGATGCCGAGGGCCTGGAAGGTGGCGCCACGGGCGCGGCGCTGGGCGGCGTACTTCAGGCGTTGGGCATGAACGATCGCTTTCAGGTCAAAAAGCGCGCGCTCAAATAACTCGTTGATTATAACGAAGTCGAATTCCTTGGCCTGCGCCAGCTCGGTCACCGCATTCTGCATGCGGGTGTCGATCACGTCGGCGCTGTCCTCGCCGCGGCGCTCCAGGCGCGAGCGCAGTTCGTCCAGGCTGGGCGGCAGCACGAAGATGAGCACGGCGTTGTTGAAGATGCGCTGGATCTGCAGTGCGCCCTGCCAGTCGATCTCCAGGATCACGTCCGACCCATGCGCGATGCGGTCCTCGATGGCCTTCTTGGAAGTGCCGTAGCGCCGGCTGTGCACATGCGCCCACTCCACGAAGGCGTCTGCCAGCACCATGCGATCGAATTCCTCGTCGGAGACGAAGAAGTACTCGCGGCCATGCTTTTCCTGGCCGCGCGGGGGGCGGGTGGTGTGCGAGACCGAGGGCAGCACGCGCGAATCCAGCTCCAGCAGCGCCTTGACCAGGCTCGACTTGCCGGCGCCGCTGGGGGCCGCCACCACGAACAGGTTTCCCGGATAGTCCATGCGAAAGTTTACCGGGTCGGGCCCGCCGGCCCGACGGGCGGGCCCATCAGCGCCGCCAGGAAGGGTTGCGTGCCATGCTGGCCGGCCCATGCCTCGGCCACGCTGCGGGCGCCGAGGCGCAGGCCCTCATGCTGCTCGCGCGCGGTGGCGATGGCCTGCAGGATGGCGGCGGGCTCCTGCGCGGCGAAGGTGACGCCCGCGCCATGCGCCGCAAGCCAGCGCCCTGGCGCGGTGCCAGCGGGCGCCACCACCGGAATCCCGCGCGAGACGGCATCCCACACCACACCGGAGCCCATGGCGCGATAGGCCAAGGGGTCGTAGGGCGCCACCACCAGATCGCAGCCGGCCATGGCAGCGGGCAGGTCGTCGACGTACCCCAGGACCTGCAGGCGTCCGGGCATCGGCTGACGCGGGCTCACGCGGCCCGATGCGTCCTGCAGCACCACCTGCCAGCCGTCCGCCAGCAGGCGCGTGACGAGCGTGTCGAGCAGATGCAGGCCCTTGCGCGGGTTGTGGTCACCGAAGAAGCCAAGGGTGCGCGGCGGCGACTGCACGGGCGCGAGGGCGGCTGGCTCCACCATCACCGGCAGTTCCGGCAGGCTGGCGCCCAGCAGCGGCTCGAACAGCGGGGCCAGTTCGCGCACCGTCACGCCCAGGCGCACGGGCAGGCCGGCGGCCGCCACCAGCTGGGCGCCGTGCCGCCAGGCCATGGGCGCCAGCGGCGACAGCATCTCCGGCGGGAAGTGGATGCACCCGGCGACCGGTGTGCGGACCCGTGCGAGGCCGATGGCCACCAGCTGTTCCGCTGTCAGCGTGGGCCACAGCCAAAGGTCCGCGGGCGGCAGCGCGGCCAGGCGCGCGGGGAGGCCCAGCAGGGAGGCCGTGTAGTGCGCGAGCGGGCCGCTCACCGGGTCCAGCTGGGCCGCGTCGGTGTACGGGCTGATGCGGAACAGCGGCACCACGCCCGCATGCGGCGCCAGCGCCGCGCGCACGTCCGGCGTGGCGTCGTGGTGGATGAAGGCCTGCACGGCATGGCCGGCCGCGGCCAGGGCAGCCAGCAGGCGGCGTGCCCAGTCGAAATGGTGGCCGGGCCGGCCGATGAGAGCGGGATCGACGTAGTGGATGCGCAAGGGCCGGATGCTAAGGCAGTCCGGCCGCGCCCTTCAGCCGATGAACTGCAGATCCAGATCGCCGTGGGCGTAGATCACCACGCCGGTGTCCGTCTCGGTCAGGCGGTGGCCGGTGCCGGCGGGCGCCAGCTGGTAGTCGCCCGCGCGCAGCAGCACGTCGTCGAGATACAGCTCACCCTGGACCATGAGGCATTCCTCGTCGTGGCCGTGGCTGTGATTCGGCACCATCGCGCCGGGATCGGTGTAGTACAGCATCGCGGCCTCGCCGTCGCGCGTCCACAGCACGCGCCGGCGGATCCCGGGGCCGTAGTCGGGCCAGGGCGCGCCGGCATCCCGCACGGTGAGCGGCTGGTCGCCCGGCTGCGCGGGCAAGGGCGACTCGCGCAGGAACAGCAGGGCGCCATCGGCCGATGCGACTGGCCGCGCCGGGTGGCCCGCGGGCACGACGTGGAAGTCACGTTCCGCCAGTGTCTCGCCGCCCACGGTGGCCGTGCCGCGCAGCACCAGCCACTCATGGTGGATGCCGGCATCCGGGCCGTGCCACTGGCTGCCGGGCGCCAGCTCGATCAGGCGGGCGGCCAGCGGCTCGCCGGGGCGCAGCGGCCGCGCGGCATCGTGCGTGTGCAGCACCAGCACGCGCACGCCGGGTGCCACAGGCGTGAACGGCGTACGGTCCGCGCGCACCGTCTGCATGGGTGCGGCGGCAGCGGCGGAACCGGCCACGCGCCGGGCCAGGCGGTCACGCAGGGCCGGGGGCGGGGCATCGGCGGCCTCCTGGGCGCGGGCGAGCAGCGCCAGCAGTTCCGGCGACAGGGCATCCCGCACCGGATCGGGCGGGTCCAGCATCGGCAGGGGGGACAGCGGGGGACGCATGGCGAATCCTCTTGATTCAGGTGGCCGACGCCATGAAGGGCTCGCCACCCAGCCGGTCGCGCAGCGTGATCAGCGCCCGGCGGATCTGCGACTTGACGGTGCCCAGGGGCAGGCGCATCTGATCGGCGATCTCCTCATGGCTCAGTCCGCGCATGAAGGCCAGCGAGACCAGCTGCCGCGGCTGCGGACCCAGCAGCATCAGCGCCTGGTGCAAGTCGGCGTGCTGGCGTGCCAGTGCCAGCAGTTCGTCGGCAGGGGGCGAGGTGGCGTCGGCGACGGCGGGTGCCTCCTCGGCATCCAGCGAGTCGGCGGCGAAGCGGGCTTCATGCCGCAGGGCATCGATGGCGCGGCTGCGGGCAATGGCCAGCAGCCAGGTCATGGGGCGGCCGCGGGTGCTGTCGTAGCGCACGGCCTGTCGCCAGACCTGGAAGTAGGCGTCTTCCACCACCTCCTCGGCCAAAGCGTCGTTGCGCACGATGCAGCGCACGAAGCCGTACACGCGGTGCACCGTGGCGTCGTACAGCGCGGTCAATGCGCGCTCGTCGAGGTCCACGATGGCCAGCAGCCAGGCCGTGAGCTGGCGGTCCCGTTCGCGCGCGGCCTCGTCTTCGGGCGCGGCTTCGGCGGCCAGGGGCAGGTCGGCCTCCGGCGGCAAGTCGGCCTCCACGGGCGGCCCGGCGGCCGGGTCGGTGGCGGCGGATTCGAGGGCCGGGTCCATGCGGGCGGATCACTCCAGTAGGTCGTCGAAGCCGGGAATGGCGCCGCGCAGGAAGATCAGCGCGCCCGTGTCGGTGTGCACCTGCGCATGCAGGGCACCCGCATGCGCCAGATGATAGCCCCCGGACTGCACGGCATGCTGCGTGCCGACCCGGATGCGGCCGCTCACGACCACGCACTCCTCATCCACCCGATGCCGGTGCGGCGGCAGGCTGGCGCCGGGCTGCAGCTCCAGCAGGTACGAGAGCACGCCGGCCTGCTCGCGCAGCACCTTGATGCGCACGCCCGGCAGGAAAGGCTGCCACTCGCCGTCCTGCGCGTCGATGGTGAGGTGCGTGGCATCCGCATCGGCCACGCGCGCCAGCAGCCGGTGCCGCATGGCACGGGCCCGTGCGGGCGGGGGTGGGCGCAGCGTCAGGTCCATGGTGAAGGGTGTACGCGGGCGCGGCGCGGCTGGATGCAAGCCCGCTGCGCCCGCTCGGGCATGCATCCCGGGCCAGCGCCGCCGACGTAAGGCTGCCGTGTTCCAACCCCACGAGGAGAGACCATGACCCGCTTCGCCGAAGTCGTGCATCACGAATGGATTGCCGCCGCGCCTGCCCAGGTGCGCGCGCAGTTCGCCGATCTGGATCATCACGTACAGGCCAACGTGCACCCCAAGCTGCGTTTCGAGGTGCTGGAGCGGCGCCCCGACGGCGCGCGCTTCGTGCAGGAGGTGAGCCTGCTGGGCATCCTGCAGCGGGACGTGTTCGAGCGCCGCATCGCGGCCGACGGCAGCATCGACGATCTGTCCGTGGAAGGCTTCAACCAGGGTGGCAGCCTGCGGTTCCGCTTCGAGCCGAAGGCGCGCGACGGGCAGGCCGGCACCGAGGTGGCGATCACCATCCGCCTGCCGCTGCCGCCCGTGATCGGCCCGGTCATCGAGCCGCTGCTGCGCTGGCAGGTGCGCAAGGAGGTGCAAGCCGCCGCGCTGGAGGACAAGTTCGATCTGGAGCAGCGGGGCTATCCGGCCGCCGCGCCGCGCATGGTGGCGGCATGAGCCGCACGGCCGTTCCGAAGGCGAATCCCGCAGTCCGCAGGACGGAGGGTAGTCCAGTGAGCGGCGTGCGCATCGCTACGCGTGCCGCCGCCGCAGGGGACGTGACGCCCGCGCGCCGCGGCCCGAGCTTCGACCTGGTGAGCCACTGGCGCATCGACGCACCCGTGCAGGCGGTGTGGGCGGCCCTCACCGAGCCCGCCTTCTGGCCCTACTGGTGGCCCTACGTGCGCGGCGTGCGCACGGTGCGCGCGGGCGGCGCCGACGGCGTGGGCGCCATCCGCCGCATCGACTGGCGCACGCGCCTGCCGTACAGCCTGGCGATCGAGGTGGAGGCGGTGGAGTGCGTGCCGAACCAGCTGCTGCGCGGCCGCTCGCGCGGGCAGCTGCAGGGCGAAGGCCTGTGGCTGCTGCGGGAGGATGGTGGCGGCACTCACGTCACCTACTACTGGCGCGTGACACCCGCGACACGCTGGATGCGCTGGCTGACCCCGCTGCTGGCGCCGTTGTTCCGCTGGAACCATGACGCCGTGATGCGCGCCGGCGAGGCGGGCCTGCGGCGGCACCTGGCGGAACTGCAGGCCGAGGCGCGGCCCGCCGAAGCGATGCGGTAGGCTTGGCAGTCGTTGATCGACTGCCTGGTCCCATGACCCCTGAAGCCGCCTCCGCCGAAGCCCTGTTCGCACAGGGGGCGCAGGCGTTGCAGGCGGGTGATGCCCAGGCGGCGCGTGTCGCCTTCGAGCAGGCGGCCCAGGTCGTCGGCCCGAGCGCGCGGAGCCAGATGGCCATTGGCATGTGCGACTACCTGCTGGGTGATCCGGCGGCGGCCCTGGCCCGCTTCCGCGAGGCGCTGGCGCTGGACCCCGCCCACATCGACGCCCGTTCGATGCAGGTGCTGGCGCTTGCCAGGCTGGGCCACGCCGAGGAGGCCCGCACGCAGATCCAGGCCGTGGCCACGCAGCTCGGTGGCCCCGCGGTGCTGATCGGCACCTTCCTGGCGCGGATGGTGGAGCTGCGTGACGCGCAGGCGCTGGTCTCGGCCACGCAGGCGTGGCGTGCGGCCTTCCCCGCATCCGTCGCGCCGCTCGCCGCGCACGCCACGGCGTTGCAGGAACTTGGGCGTGAGGCCGACTACCAGGCGCTCATGGCCTTCGGTTCGCTGCTGCGCGTGACGCGGCGGTTTGACCAGCAGGTGTCGTTCACCGGTACCACCGCGCTGAACCCGGCCCTGTGCGAGAGCATGGAAACAACAGCGCGGGTGGATGTGGTGCGCGAACGCAAGACCACCCAGCGTGGCGAGCAGACGGTGCACCTCGATCCGCAGGTTTCACCGGCGATGGAGGCCCTCTTCCAGCGACTGCACGAAGCCATCACCGAACACGCGGACCGGGTCACCGCGGTCGCGCCCGACCACGAGTGGGTGCGCATGCGGCCCGCACGCTGGACGGTGCGCGCCTGGGGCGTGCTGCTGGACGAGGGCGGCCACCAGAACCCGCACATCCACCCCGCTGCCTGGCTGAGCGGCGTGTACTACCCGCGCATGCCGGCCGATGCCGTGGGCGCGCAGCCGCCAGCCGGCTGGCTGGAGATCGGCCGCGCCAGCCCCTATGCCTACACGCGACCCCCCGCCAGCCTGCAGGTGCAGATGGTGCGGCCGGAAGAGGGGACGCTGGTACTGTTCCCGTCGTACTACTGGCATTCCACCGGGCCGGCGGCGGCGCCGGGGCGGGTGAGTCTGGCGTTTGATGTGGTGGGAGTCGGCGGGTGAACGCGGGAACGCTGGGGTTGCGCTGCGCTCCACCCCAGCCTACGCGAACAACCGTAGCCTGGTATTCATAGGCTGGGGTGCAACCCCAGCGCTTTCAGCTGCGCGCCCGCCTCTCACTCCAGGTTCTGCACCTGCTCCCGCATCTGCTCGATCAGCACCTTCATGTCCACCGAGATGCGGGTCAGCTCCAGCGTGGCGGACTTGGAGCCGAGCGTGTTGGCCTCGCGGTGCAGCTCCTGGATCAGGAAGTCCAGGCGCTTGCCGACCTCGCCGCCCTTCTTGAGCAGGCGCTCGATCTCGTCCAGGTGCGCGGCCAGGCGCGTCAGCTCCTCGGCCACGTCGATGCGGATG
>NZ_JAYRZR010000138.1:0-6983 GCF_041916345.1 Ramlibacter sp. | reverse complement strand
CTTTTTGCCTCCCTGGTCGTTTCCGGCGCCGTGCTGGCCCAGGCCAAGGCCCCGGAACCGGATTACACGCTGTCCTTCAACGTGGGTGCAGTGACGGATTACCGCTATCGCGCCATCTCCCAGACGCGCCTGAAGCCCACGGTGCAGGGCGGCGTGGACTTCGCGCACAAGAGCGGCTTCTACCTCGGCGCCTGGGGCTCCGGCATCAAGTGGATCAAGGACGGCGGCGGTGATGCCAGCGTCGAGATCGACGTCTACGGCGGCTACAAATTCGAGGCCGGCCCGGTGGCCGCCGACGTGGGCGTGCTGACCTACAACTACCCCAGCAACAAGCTGAACCCGAGCGCCAACACGCAGGAAATCTACGTCGCCGGCACCATGGGCCCGGCCACGCTGAAGTACTCGCACGCGGTCAGCAACCTGTTCGGCTTCGCCAACAGCAAGAACAGCTACTACGTGGAAGCAGCTGCCACGTTCGACCTGGGCGGCGGCTTCAGCCTCACGCCGCACATCGGCTACCAGAAGGTCAAGAACAACAGCAACTTCTCCTACACCGACTACTCCGTCGCGCTGGGCTATGACTTCGGCAACGGCCTGTCCGCCAGCCTGACGCTGGTCGACACCGACAACAACAACTACCTCGCTCCCAACGGCAAGAACCTCGGCAAGGCCGGGGCGGTGCTGGGCGTCAAGTACTCGTTCTGAGCCAGCGGGCCACCGCTCGTTCCAAGGAGAAAGCATGAAACTCGTGACCGCCATCATCAAGCCCTTCAAGCTCGACGAGGTCCGTGAGGCGCTGTCCGGCATCGGCGTGCAGGGCATCACCGTGACCGAAGTCAAGGGCTTCGGCCGCCAGAAGGGCCACACCGAGCTGTACCGCGGCGCCGAATACGTCGTCGACTTCCTGCCCAAGGTCAAGATCGAGGCGGCGGTCGCCGACGAGCTGGTCGACCGCGTGATCGAGGCCGTGGAAGGCGCGGCCCGCACCGGGAAGATCGGCGACGGAAAGATCTTCGTCTACGACCTGGAGCAAGTCGTGCGCATCCGCACCGGCGAGACCGGCAAGGAAGCCCTCTAACACCCACATCACACGCAGAGAGACACGTCATGAGGAAATTTCTCGTTTCGCTGGGCCTCGGCCTCGGCCTGCTGATCGGCAGCGCCACGGCCATCGCCCAGGCGCCAGCGGCACCGGCCGCGGCACCCGCCGCCTCGGCGGCCGCTGAAGCCGCGCCCGCGGCGGCTGCGGCTGCCCCTGCTGCTGCCGCGGCGCCTGCCGCTGCAGCGGCGGCCACGCCGGCCCCCGCGCCCACGCCCAACAAGGGCGACACCGCCTGGCTGACCGTCGCCACCCTGCTGGTCATCCTGATGACCTTCCCCGGCCTCGCGCTGTTCTATGGCGGCCTGGTGCGCAGCAAGAACATGCTGTCGGTGCTGATGCAGGTGTTCGTGGTGGCCTCGATGATCTACGTGCTGTGGGTCGTCTATGGGTACAGCGTCGCCTTCACCGGGGGCAACGCGTTCTTCGGCGGCTTCGGCAAGCTGTTCCTGTCGGGCGTGACGGCGGAGTCCGTGGCGGCTACCTTCAGCAAGGGCGTGGTCATTCCGGAGCTGTCGTTCGTCGCCTTCCAGGCCACCTTCGCCGCCATCACCTGCGCGCTGATCGTCGGCGCCTTCGCCGAGCGCATCAAGTTCTCCGCGGTGCTGCTGTTCTGCGCCATCTGGTTCACCTTCGCCTACCTGCCCATCGCCCACATGGTGTGGTACTGGGACGGCCCGGACGCGATCACCGACGCCAAGTCGCTGGAGACGGTGACCGCCGCCGCCGGCTGGCTGTGGGCCAAGGGCGCGCTGGACTTCGCGGGCGGCACCGTGGTGCACATCAACGCCGGTGTCGCCGGTCTGGTGGGTGCCTACGTGATCGGCAAGCGCATCGGCTACGGCAAGGAATCCCTCACGCCGCACAGCCTGACGCTGACCATGGTGGGTGCCTCGCTGCTGTGGGTGGGCTGGTTCGGCTTCAACGCCGGCTCCAACCTGGAAGCCACCGGCGTCGCCGCCCTGGCCTTCGTGAACACCCTGGTCGCCACCGCCGCCGCCACGCTGTCGTGGATCGCCGGTGAGGCGCTGTCCAAGGGCAAGGCCTCGATGCTGGGTGCTGCCTCCGGCGCCGTCGCCGGCCTGGTGGCCATCACCCCGGCCTGCGGCTTCGTCGGCCCGATGGGCGCCATCATCATCGGCCTGGCCTCCGGCCTGGTCTGCCTGTGGGGCGTGAACGGCCTGAAGCGCATGCTCGGCGCCGACGACTCCCTGGACGTGTTCGGCGTCCATGGCGTGGGTGGCATCCTGGGTGCGCTGCTGACCGGCGTGTTCGCCTCGCCCTCCCTGGGTGGCACCGGCGTGTACGACTACGTGGCCAACAAGGTCAACCCCGACTACTCGATCGGCGGCCAGGTCTGGATCCAGTTCCAGGGTGTGCTGACCACGGTCATCTGGTCCGCGGTGGTGGCCTTCATCGCCTACAAGATCGTCGACCTGCTGATCGGCCTGCGCGTCACCGAAGAGGAAGAGCGCGAGGGTCTGGACATCTCCAGCCACGGCGAGACCGCCTACAACCGGTAAGGAATGGAGTCCGCGGAGGCACGCCGCGGCGAGTCAAAAACTAGCAAGGATCTCCTTTGGATGTTCGGCCCGCCTCGTGCGGGCCGCTTTTTTTGGCGGGCCGCGGCGCGGCGGGGTTACGATGGCTCCACAACCCGACTGGAGACCTCATGCTGGAGCTGGTGGCTGGCAGCCTGCGCTGCGAAGTGGTGCCTGAACTCGGCGGCTGCGTGGCCGGCCTCTGGCGTGAGGGCGTGCCCGTGCTGCGCGCCACGCCGTCGGCCGAGCTGCAGAGCGCGCGCGCCTCGGGCTGCTACCCGCTGGTGCCGTTCTCCAACCGCATCGGCCACGCCACCCTGCACTGGGAGGGGACGGACCACCCCCTGGTGCGCAACAACGGCGACGAGCCGCATGCCATCCACGGCGTGGGCTGGCAGCGGCCCTGGACGGTGCTGGAGCAGGAGGGTGCCATGGCCATGCTGGCCTATGCCCACCGGGGTGACGCGCACTGGCCCTTCGCCTTCGACTGCTCGCATACCTACCGGCTGCGCCCGGACGCGCTGGAGATGACGCTGGCGCTCACCAACCAGGCGGACCGCCCGGCACCGGCCGGACTGGGCTGGCACCCGTGGTTTCCCAAGCGCGCGCGCAGCCGCATCAGCTTCCAGGCGGCCGGCCGCTGGGAGATGGGCGCGGACAAGCTGCCCACCGTTCGCAAGGGCTCGCGCGGGCTGGACGCCGACTGCGCCTTCCTCGACGTCGACCACTGCTTCGACGGCTGGGACGGCGTGGCCCACCTGCGTGACGAGGCGCTGCACGTGCGCGTGCGCTCGGACCAGACGCGTCTCGTCGTCTTCACCCAGCCCACGCGCGACCACGTGGCCATCGAGCCGGTCAGCCACGTCAACAACGCGGTGCACCTGCAGGCCGCCGGCGCCAGCGCCGAGGCGCTGGGCCTGCGCATCCTGGCGCCGGGCGAGACCATGCTGGCCCAGATGACGATCGAGGTCGAGCCGGCGCGCTGAGGCACGTGGCTGGTGACCGGCACGGCGGGGTCGCCGCGCGGGTGTGCGCCAAATTCGCTCACGCGCCGGCACCGGAATTTTCAGCCCGCCCGCCACGGGCCGCGCGCTTACCATTCACCCATGGATGCCCCGCTCGCTGAACTGATCGACCAGGTGCGCACCGCCGCTGGCGCGGGGCGGCCGCTGCGCATCAGGGGCGGCGGCACCAAGGACTTCCATGCCGAACGCCTGCAGGGCGAGCCGCTCGCCACCGCCGGCCTGCAAGGCATCGTGAGCTACGAGCCGAGCGAGCTGGTGGTCACCGTGCGCGCCGGCACGCCGCTGGCCGAGCTGCAGGCCGCGCTCGCCGAGCAGGGCCAGTGCCTGCCGTTCGAGCCGCCGGCCTTCGGCGCCGGCGCCACCGTCGGCGGCATGGTCGCCGCCGGCCTGGCAGGGCCGGCGCGGGCCAGCGTCGGCTCGGTGCGCGACTACGTGCTGGGCGCCCAGTTGGTCAACGGCCGCGGCGAGCTGCTGGTGTTCGGCGGCCAGGTGATGAAGAACGTGGCCGGCTACGACGTGTCGCGCGTGCTGGCCGGCTCCTGGGGCACCCTGGGCCTGATCGTCGAGGTCAGCCTCAAGGTGCTGCCGGTCGCGCCGGCCGAGGCCACGCTGAAGTTCGAGCTGTCGCAGGCGGAGGCGCTGCAACGGCTGAACGCCTGGGGCGGCCAGCCACTGCCGCTGAACGCGAGCTGCTGGGTGGCCGACGCCGGCGTGGGCACGCTGTACCTGCGCCTGCGCGGCGCCGTCGCCGCGGTGGAGGCCGCCTGCCGCACCCTCGGCGGCGAGCGCCAGGACAACGCCGCCGTGGCGCCGGACTGGGCGGCCTGCCGTGAGCAGACACTGCCCTGGTTTGCCGAGCGCGGCGAGCGCGATCTGTGGCGTCTGTCCGTGCCGCAGACCGCGCCCGTGCTGGACCTGCCCGATTCGCCGCTGGTGGAATGGCATGGTGGCCAGCGCTGGGTGCGCGCCACCGCGGCCGAGGGCGCGGCCGTGCGCGCGGCGGCCACCGCGGCCGGCGGGCATGCCACGCTGTTTCGCACCGCCCGGCCCGACGTGGCCGCGCGCCTGCAACCGCTGGACGCGGTGCAGGCCCGCATCCAGCGCGCGCTGAAGCGCGAGTTCGATCCCGCCGGCGTGTTCAACCCCGGCCGCCTGTACCCGGATTTCTGATGCAGACCCATGTCGCCCCCGAGTTCCAGGGCACCGCCGAGGGCCGCGAGGCCGAGGCCATCCTGCGCAAGTGCGTGCACTGCGGCTTCTGCACCGCCACCTGCCCCACCTACCAGGTGCTGGGCGACGAGCTCGACGGCCCGCGTGGCCGCATCTACCTGATCAAGCAGGTGCTGGAAGGCCAGGCCCCGACCGAGAAGACGCGGCTGCACCTGGACCGCTGCCTCACCTGCCGCAACTGTGAGTCCACCTGCCCGAGCGGCGTGCAGTACGGCGCGCTGGTGGACATCGGCCGCGCAGTGGTGGAGCGCAAGGTGCCGCGCTCGGGCGGCGAGCGCGCCCTGCGCTGGGCGCTGAAGGAGGGCCTGCCCTCGCCGCTGTTCGCCCCCGCCATGCGCGTGGGCCAGGCGGTGCGCGGCCTGCTGCCGGCCGCGCTGCAGGCCAAGGTGCCCGAGCGGCGTGACCCCGGCCGCTGGCCCGAGGGCACCCACGCGCGTAAGGTGCTGCTGCTGGCCGGCTGCGTGCAGCCGGCGATGATGCCGAACATCAATGCCGCCACCGCGCGCGTGCTTGACGCCGCCGGCATCCAGACGCTGATCGCGCCGCAGGCCGGCTGCTGCGGCGCGCTGAAGTTCCACCTGAATGACCAGGACGGCGGCCGTGAACAGATGCGCGCCAATGTCGACGCCTGGTGGCCGCACGTCGAACGCGGCGAGGTGGAGGCGATCGTGATGAACGCCTCCGGCTGCGGCGTCACGGTGCGCGAGTACGGCCACCTGCTGCAGCACGACCCCGCCTATGCCGACAAGGCGCGCCGCATCGGCGAGCTCACGCGCGACCTGAGCGAGCTGCTGCCGGACATCGTGCCCGCCCTGCAGGGCCGGGTCCGCCCGCCCGCAGACACGGTGGCCTGGCACCCGCCCTGCACCCTGCAGCACGGCCAGAAGCTGCGCGGCGGCGTCGAGCAGCACCTGGGCGCGCTCGGCTTCCGCCTGCAGCTCGCCGCCAGCGAATCCCATCTGTGCTGCGGTTCGGCCGGCACCTACTCGGTACTGCAGCCGCAGATGGCGACCACGCTGCGCGACCGCAAGCTGGGCCACCTGTCGGCGCTGCAGCCGGCGGCCATCGTCTCCGCCAACATCGGCTGCATCACCCATCTGCAGGGCGGCACGGCCACGCCGGTGCGGCATTGGGTGGAGCTGCTGGACGACGCGCTGGCACTGGCCGCCTGAGGCAGACCGGGGTGGCCCCTTCGTCGGCCACCCGTCCGCGGGTTCACGGCAGCAGCCGGCACCGCCCGCGCGTCGCTGCTGACACCAGCTTGTCAGCAGCCGGTCGGCACAGTAACGTCCCTCCATGCGCCGCGCCGACCGTCTCTTCCACATCATCCAGCTCGTGCGGGGCCGGCGGCTGACCACGGCCGCGTACCTGGCGCAGCGGCTGGAAGTGTCCGAGCGCACCATCTACCGCGACATGGCCGACCTGCAGGCGCAGGGCGTGCCGCTGGAGGGCGAGGCCGGCGTCGGCTACCGGCTGGGCGCGGGCTTCGACCTGCCGCCCATGATGTTCACGCATGACGAAGCCAAGGCCCTGGTGGCCTCGGTGCGCGTCGCCCAGGCCTGGCTCGACCCGGCGCTGGCCACCGGCGCCGAGGACGCGCTGGGCAAGATCCTCTCGGTGCTGCCGGTGGATGCCCGTGTGGCAGCCGAGGCGCTGGCCGTCTACGCGCCAGCCGGCGGCGGCCTGGCCCCGCCGGCGCAGCGCACGCTGCAGACCCTGCGTGAGGCGGTGCAGGAGCGCTGCAAGGTGCACCTGAACTACCGCGACCTGAGCGAGAAGCCGAGCGAGCGCACCGTGCGCCCGCTGGGCTGCTTCTACTGGGGCAAGGTCTGGACGCTGGCCGCCTGGTGCGAGGAGCGGGAGGACTTCCGCAGCTTCCGCATCGACCGCGTGCAGGGCGTGCAGCGGCTCGACGAGCGCTTCCGGGATGAGCCGGGGCGCACGATGGCCGACTACACCCGGCTGGAGGAAGCCCGCGCCCGCGCGGGCGGCTGGATGCAGTAGGGGCAGGGCCTGGGAACGCTGGGGTTGCGCTGCCGCTCCACCCCAGCCTACGAGGAGGCCGGTCCCTGGTATTCGTAGGCTGGG
>NZ_JAYRZR010000137.1:0-7046 GCF_041916345.1 Ramlibacter sp. | reverse complement strand
CTGGTGAAGGCAACAGCCGGACACCTGCGCAGCGTCCAGCGCCAGCCCGAGCGGATCAAGAGCTACTTCGAGCATGAGCCTGTTCGCTATGCGGCTTGATTCAACTTCATTGATGCCGACTCAATAACATCGGCCGCATGCCCATCTGGACCCGCCCCATCAGCGTCGAGGCGCTTACTCGCATCCACCTCGACACGGCCCCTGCCCACCTGGGCATGGAATTCCTGGAAGTCGGCGACGACTTCATCCGCGCGCGCATCCCGGTGGATGCACGCACCCGCCAGCCCTATGGCCTGCTGCACGGCGGCGTGAGCGTGGTGCTGGCGGAGACGCTGGGCTCCTGCGGCGCGATCTACTGCTGCCCGCCCGGCCACCGCGTGGTGGGCCTGGACATCAACGCCAACCACATCCGCGGCGCCACGGCCGGCTGGGTGACCGGCACCACGCGGCCGGTACACGTGGGCCGCAGCACGCACGTGTGGCACATCGACCTGCACGACGACCAGGGCCGGCTGACCTGCGTGTCGCGCATCACGATGGCGGTGCTGGAAGAGCGCTGACCCCGGCCTCACCAGGCGCACCCATGGCCACCCGAAAGCGCCCCGCCGCCGTGCAGGCCTCCCTGTTCGGTGACGCGCCGCCTGCGGCACCGGGCAACGCGCTGAGGATCCAGGCCGCGAAGCTCACACCCGAGCAGCAGCGCTTCAACCGCCTGCTGGACAAGGTGGAAGGCCTGACACGCCACATCGAGGCGCTGCGGCGCGCGGGCGACGCGCACCGGGCCGCCGTCATGCGCGACCTCACCCCGCTGCACCAGCGGCACCTGGCGCTGATGCGCGAGATGGCGGTGTTCCTGGACGAGCGGCTGTCGCGGCCGGGCCTCTCCACGCCGCAGCGCCGCAACCTCCGCGAGATCCTGTGCGCGCTCGCCCATGCGCTGGCCGCCTCGGGCGACGCCGGGATGCAGGCCGTGCATGACCGGCACAGCCCGCGCAGCCTGGCGCAGAAGCAGAAGGACGAAGCAGCGGACCTGCAGGCGATGTTCGAGTCCGCGTTCGACACCGAGCTGGAGCTGGAAGAGGACGCCGCCTCCATCGAGGAGATCCTGCGCGCCGCGCGGAGCAAGGCCGAGGCACTGGCCGACGCCGAGGCCGATGCCCAGCAGCGGCGCGCCAGCCGGCGCCGCAAGCCGCCCACCGCCCGCCAGCAGCAGGCGGCGCAGGCGCAGCAGGATGCCCAGACCGCGTTGCGCACCCTGTACCGCCAGCTCGCGAGCGCCCTGCACCCGGATCGCGAGACCGACCCCGCCGAGCGCGACCGCAAGACCCAGCTGATGGGCGAGGCCAATGCGGCCTACGAGCGCCGCGACCTCACCGCCCTGCTCCACCTGCAGATGCGCGTGGAACACATCGGTGAGGAGGGCGTGGCGCGCATGGCGCGCGAGAAGGCCGAGGCCTTGTGCGTGCTGCTGAAGGAACAGGCCGCCGCCCTGCAGGCCGACCTGGACCTGCTGGCCCAGCAACTGATGATGGAGTTCGAGCTGTCGCCCTTCCTGCCGGTGAGCGAGGAGACCCTGCGCGCCGCGCTGATGGATGAGCGCGCCCAGCTCCGGCACGACATCCGCTGCATGGAGAGCGACCTGCAGCTCGTGCGCGAGGATGAGGGCCTGAAGCGCTGGCTGCGCACGCAGCGCGCGGCGCAGCGCCACGCGGTGCCGTTCTAACTTCGTGGGCCACTCTATACGTGAATGGTGATCGGGCCGGCGCCGCAGATGACGATGTACTGGTCGCCCGCTTCCAAGAGGTGGAACCCTCGCTTCTTGACCTCATCCAGCAGGAAAGAGTAGAGGCCCTGCGCGTCGATATGGGCCTTCTTGCGCCTGACGACACCACCGGCCTTCGCGGCGTCGGATCCCAGAAAGTCGTTGATGAAGGTGTAGGGGCTCATACGTAGCAATTTCTGATGCTTGGTTGGCTGCTGCGCGCAAGGCGTCCCTCAGTGAAGCCACATGACGGTGATGACCGTTGTCTCGTCACGAGAGACGACGATTGCAGCGCCCCTGAACTTCACCAGATGCGATGCCGCCGCTCGGCCTACCTCCCTTGTGTACTCCCGCCAAGCCTTCTTGGACCATCGAATGAGAGTGGCGTCGTACGATGGCAACCGCTCGCCGAAGTCCAGCAGCGCTTCGATGATCATCTGCGGAATGCTGCGGTCGCATAGCCGATGTGTCGCGTGGGTGCTCAGTTTCGTGACATTCACTTCCGCTCTCCCTTGTCACCAATGAGGTCATCGAAATCCCTGACTGCCTGTGCTCGGCTCGCAAATGCCGCTGTACCAGGGACAAGATCTTCGGGAACCGTGCAGTTAAGGCCGAGCAACGTCGTCTCCATCAAGACATGCCTATAGAAGTGGCCGGTGAGGTCTGGCCAGAGGTGATTCCAGGTCTCACGCAGTCCAGCAAACGGATCCGCCAGAACGGCCTCAACAACTGCCAGCGGAGCATGTAGGTTGTCGATCTCGGCGCTGGGGTTTGCATATTTCCGGGCGACCTCTTCAGCCGCACGCCTGACATCTGCCCGCTTCTCAAGGAAGTAGTTCGTTGCCAGCCAGTTAGGACTTGCCAGCAGCAACAGGAAGATGCGATTCAGGAAGGCGTCACGTGGGACCAGCTTGCGATTGCAGACTTCTGTGAGCTGCTCTGCAGTGGAAGTGGCTAGGAGGACTGAGATTTGTCGGCCGTCGGTCTTAAGCCGCTGCTTGACGTTGAAGTCTATGAATGCCCTCACAGCCTCGGAGTTCGGCTCTGCGATCTCCTCGTTCAGCCGTGGCACTTCGAGCGCGAGTAGCGAGTCGAGAACAACGTCTCTTCGCAGCTTGGTCAATCGCGTTGACTGCGCGTCATACAGCTGGCCAGTAAGGCGAAAAGTAATTTTTGTGTGGCTCATGGCGTAAGGACGTGAGAAGGCAGAGCTACCGAGACCCTAAGGCCGACGGAAGCAAGTTTACTCCATTTACCAACAATGTCAAGCCACACGGAATGTGGCCGACCTTCGCCTCAGCCCCGCGCCAGCCGCTCGCTCTTCCAGTACACGTCGTCGCCGCCATGCTGGCGGTTCAGCGTGCGCGCCAGCACGAACAGCAGGTCCGACAGGCGGTTCAGGTACTGCCGCGGCGCATCACGCAGCGGCTCCTGCCGACCCAGCGCGACCACCGCGCGCTCGGCCCGGCGGGCCACGGTGCGGCACACATGGGCCTGCGAGGCCGCGCGGGTGCCGGCCGGCAGGATGAACTCCTGCAGGCGCGGCAGCTGCGCGTTGTAGTGCGCCAGTGCATCGTCGAGCGCCAGCACGGCCTCCGCCTTCAGCAGCTCGAAGCCGGGGATGGACAGTTCGCCGCCGAGGTTGAAGAGCTGATGCTGGATGTCCACCAGCAGCTCGCGCATGGGGCCGGGCACCTCCTCGCACAGCAGCACCCCGATGTGCGAGTTCAGTTCGTCCACATCGCCCATCGCCTGCACGCGCAGGTGGTCCTTGGGTACCCGGGTGTTGTCACCCAGCCCGGTGGTGCCGTCGTCGCCGGTGCGGGTGGCGATCTGGGTGAGGCGCTGGCCCATGTGCTGTTCTCCTTGCAGGGCCGGATTGTGCGGCAGCCGCGCCCACCCCCTACTGGCTGCCGGGATTGACCAGCCGGTTGATGGACAGCGCCGCATCCAGGTTCAGCGTGCCGGTCGGTCCAGGCCCGGTGGGGGCGCCGAGCTGCGCGCCGCGCTGCATGGCCATGCCACCGGTGCCGCCGGCCGCCTGCTGGTCACCCCGGCCGTCACCGGCCCCACCCGCGCGGCCGATGCGGGCGTTCACCGCCCGCTCGACGCCGCGGATCTCGTTGCCGAAGGCGCCCGCACCCAGGTAGATGGGCACTCCGCTGCCGCCAGCGGACGGGTTGTCGTCCTCGCGCGGACGGCCGCCGGCGCCGCGCGCCTGGCTGTCGCGCTCGGCGGCCGCCTGCTCGGGCGTCATGGGCTTGCCGCCGGTCATCTGGCTGTTCTGCTCAGCGGTCCAGTAGGCAATGCGCTCGCTGTTCGTCATGTCCTTGGTAGCCTGGTAGCCGTCGCTGCCGACGCTCTGGGCATAGGCCAGCTCCGCGGCATCCGTGAAGCCCTGGCCGGTGACCGTGCCGCCCGCGGCCTGCAGGCCCTCGGCCACTTCGCTGGTGGTCATCGGCTGCGCAAAGCCGACGCCGCCGCTGCCCGCGTACACCGACATGCCCGAGGCCACCTGGCCGCCACGATCCGTGTTGCCCACCCGCCCCGGCCGGCCGCCGAGCGTGACGTCGCCGCCGCCGGCATTGTTGATGCGGTTGCCCGCGAAGGTGTCCGAGTGCCGACCCGTGACGACGTTCTCCGTCGCCTGCAGCCGACCGGCACCACTCAGACCGCTGCCCTTCGCCTCGCCAGCCAGACCCTCGCGCCCGCTCGGCGCGAAATTGGCGCCGAACCGATTGCCACCCAGTGTGCCGCTTCCGCCCGTGCGGCCCGCGACATCCTGCTCGGTCAGCTTGCCGTCGATCTCGCCCTGGAACGCGGCGCCCTGCACATCCGCGACGGCCAGCGTCGGCCGCCAGCCGAACCCCGCCACCGGACCGGGGGGCGGATCCTCCGGCCGGCAGATCGGCCCCGCAATCGTGGCCGGCAGTCCGAGCGCGCCCGACGACGCCACCCGGACACCGTTGCGCACCTTGCGCGGCGCGCCGCCGTCCGCCGGGGCCAGGGCGGTCTCGCCTTGGGTCAGCACCACTTCCTCACCGCCCTGGGCCAGGGCCACCGCGCCATCGTGCACATGCACGTAGGTGCCGGCCGGCGCCTGCCCGGCCTGGCCGGATTGCGCCACCTGGCCGAGGTCGGGCCCGAAGAAGCGGCCCGGGTCCACGCTCACCCCGCGCGGGTCGGGCGCCTGGAAGGCCGGCACCGACTCGCTGGGCACGAAGCCCTTGCCGAGGACGGCGATGCGCTGGCCGGCCTCCACCCGCAGGACGCCGCCATCCCCCCGCACGGAGACCGCGCCCTCGGTCACGGCGAGATTCGCAAGCCGCGTGGCCGGCCCGCCCGCGCCCGCCAGCGATTGCCCCGGCGTCGGAGCGGCGCGCTCGCCACCGGCGGGACGAGCCAGCTGGCGCTGGCCACCGCCGGTCTGGCCCCCACCCGTCTGCCCGCCGCCGGCCGCGGCCTGCGCACGCTCCGCCAGCGCCTGGCCTGCGGCATCGAGTGTGGCCCGCAACCGCTGCTGGGCGGCCTGGCCCTGGGCGTCGAAGTAGGGGTCGGTGCGGTCGGAAAGGAGCTGGTCCACGCGCGGCCCGATCATGAACTGCGGCAGCTGCGTCATCTGGTACAGCGCCTCCAGGTCGTCGGCCCGCAGCCCCACCGCCGCGTAGGCGGCCCGCCAGGCGGCGGTTTCAGGGTTGTCGCCCGGCTGCCGCACGGTCGAGGCCAGATCGCTGCTGATCGCCACAAGGAAGGTGTAGCCGAGGGGATTTGCCGCGCCCATGCTGGCCGCTGTGGCCCCCGCGTCCGCGATGCCGCTCGCCTGCGCCAGGAAGCGCCACCGCAGCACGTTCAGCGCCGCCACCGTTTCCCTGACCGCCGTGTCCTGCGGGCCCTGAGCCACCGTCGCGGGGCCCACGGCCTGCTGCAGCCGGTCGCTCAGCGCCTGCACCGCGGCCTGCGCCGCGCGCACCTCGTCCGGCGTGCGCGGCGGGGTCCGCGTCAGGGCATCGAGCTGGGCCGACATCGCCTCCAGCACCGGCGCGGCCGCGTTGCGGATCGCCGTGGCTGCCGCTTCCCCGGCCGCGCCCGTGGCGCGCTGCCCGGCGTCGCGGGCCGCGTCGGCAGCCTGATTGGCCGTCTGGGTGACCACCTCCACCACCGCCCCCCAGGCCGTGCCGTGCGCGCGCAGGACCTGCCCGCCCGCCTCGAACACGAAGCGCTCGGGCCGCAGCCGGGCGAGCTGGCCGCTGCTGACCTGCGCCGCCCCGCGCTGCAGCTCCATGCGGATGCGCCCCTGGCGGGGTGCCGCTTCGTCGAAGCGGACCTCGCGCAGCCAGAGCCGCGAGCCCGGATCCAGCGTGACGCGTGTGCCATCGCGCAGCACCAGCAGGGCGATGCCGGTGGCGCCGGTGAGCACGTGATCGCCTTCGCGCAGCGGCGCCGACAGCGGCAGCACGCGCCAGCGGCCCCGGGCATCGATGGCGCTCACGCCGCCGGCGCTGCCGCCGAGCCGGCCGACGAACTCACCGCCCGCGCGTGCCACCGTGGCGTCCTCCGAGAGCCGGCAATCGTCGTCGCAGACACGCATGACGAAATCGGTGCCACGGATGCCCAGCGTGGCGGTGGGGGTGGTGAAGAGCGCGTTGCCGGGCCGTCGCTGGGCGATCGCGCCGGTGAGCACGCGCATCGCCCCCTTGAGCAGGCGCGTCGACAGGCGCTCCTCCGCCGGCTGCTCGGGCTTCAGCACGAACTCGCTGAGGTGGATGGCCGAGTTGGCCGCCACCTGCATCCGCGTGCCGTCGCGCAGCCGCAGCTCGGCGCGCGAGCCGGCCTGGGCACGAACGATCTCGCCGAGGTACAGCGGCTCGTCAGGGCCGGCCAGCCGCGCGGTGCCAGACGGCGCGTCGACCGTCACGGTGCCCTGGCTGGTGATCACGTCGCCGATCGGCTGCGGCTGGGACTGGCCCTGCGCGGCCAGCGGCAGCAGCAGGCCAGCCAGCAGCCAGCCCGCGGCGCGCCTAGCGGCAGATGAGGACGGCGCCATCGTCGTTCTCCTCGTCGTCAGTGCCGCGCGACCCTTGCGGCGGCAGCGGCTGCGGACGTGTCTTCTCCACCGCGATGAACAGCGGCAGCTCCAGTGAAGTCGCCAGGGCGCCGCTCAGCACGGGCAGCGTGGAGGGGCCGCCGTCCGAACCGGCCGGCGGCGGCGCGGCCGGCCCCGGGGCGGGCGCTGCCCCGGGAGCCGGTGCCGGTGCGGGCGCCGGTCCTGCAGCGGGGGGCGCAG
>NZ_JAYRZR010000136.1:0-7062 GCF_041916345.1 Ramlibacter sp. | reverse complement strand
CCGCCGCCGCCGGCCGGGCCGCAGGTGTAGAGCGCCATCACCTCGCGCGCCAGGGCCTCGGCGCTCGCGCGGTCCGGCGTGGCGCCGGCCACGCGCAGGCGCACGTCGTTGGCGTCCTGCGCGGCCGGCGTCACCCAGCGGCCGGCGTCATCCGCGAACACGCTGGCCACGCCGATCAGGTCGCGCCGCAGCGCCTGCACCGGCAGGCCCAGCAGGCGCACGCGCTCGGCCACCACGTCACCGCCCAGCCGAGCGCGCGCGGCGGCACCGGCGCCGGCATAGGAGATCTCGCCTTCGGCCAGCCACCCGCCCTCATGGCACAGCGTGGCCTTCAGCGTGGGCGGCCGCGCGTGCCCGCGCACGCCGGTGAGCGACACGCGGTCCGGCCCCTGCTCGCGCACCTCGGCCTGCGTGATGTCCGCCACCACGTCGGGCGTGAGGTAGGCGGCCGGATCGTGGATCTCGTACAGCAGTTGCTCGATGACCGTGCGGCGCGTCACGCAACCGCCGGTGCCGGCGGGCTTGGTGATCACGCAGCGGCCGTCGGCCGTGACCTCGGCAATCGGGAAGCCCACCCGCGCGAGATCGGGCACGTCCTTCACGCCCGGGTCGGCGAAGTAGCCCCCCGTGACCTGGGCGCCGCACTCCAGCAGGTGGCCCACCATGGTGCCGGCGGCGAGGCGGTCCCAGTCGTCCGCGGCCCAGCCGAAGTGGGCGATCAGCGGGCCCAGCGCCAGTGCCGGATCCGCCACGCGGCCAGTCACCACCACCTGTGCGCCCGCACGCAGCGCAGCCGCGATCTCCTGCGCGCCGAGGTAGGCATTGGCGCTCACGAGTTCACGGCCGCGCAAGCCAGCTGGCAACACCTCGGCCCATTGATCGGGCGTCAGCGTGGCCAGCAGGTCATCGCCCTCCACCACCGCCACTCGCAACGGTCCCAGGCCCAGCTCTCGCGCGATGGCCTGCACCACGGCCGCTGCACCCACCGGGTTGGCCGCGCCGAAATTGCCGACTATGGGAATGCCCGCGGCCACGCAGCGGGCGAGCACCGGGCGAACGAACTGCGCGAGTGTGGGCTCGAAGCCGGCATCGGGCTGCTGGCGCCGCCGCAGTTGCGCCAGAGCGAGCGTGCGCTCAGCCAGCGTCTCGAACATCAGCACCGCCGGCCCGCCGGCCGCGGCGAGTGCCTCCACCACCGGCACGGCCGCATCCCAGCGGTCGCCGGCAAAGCCGGCGCCACAGCCGATGCGCAGCAGGTCAGGGGTCATGCGGGCGATCCTCCCTGCCCGCCCTCGATCTGTAAAGAGGGTTCTGCCGATGGGTGCCGTCTCAGGCGGCGATGCCGCGCTCCTTGAAGAAGGGGGCGTAGGCGCGATCCACGTGCAGGATGTGCTGCACCAGCCAATCCTTCAGCAGCGCCAGCACCTCGGCGCCGACCTCCTCGCCGTCCTCGAAGCGGTTGATCACGCTCATCACCGCGGCGGTGAACTGGTCGTGCAGCGCGGTGTGGCGTTCCCGCTCGGGGTACCCGTGGCGCTGGAAGAGGTCTTCCTCCATGATGAAGTGGTTCATGGTGTAGTCCATCAGGCCGTCCAGCGTGCGGCCCACCGTCTCGCGGCCGATGCCGGGGTCCGCCAGCGCCTCATGCAGCTGGTTGGTGGCCTCCACCAGCCAGCGGTGCTGCGCGTCCACGCCGTCCAGGCCCAGCGCCAGCGCGTCGCTCCATTCCATCCATGCCATTGCCTGCCTCCCCTCGGGACACCACGCCCGGGGCGGCACGTTACACCGCCCGGCGGCTGCCGTGGGGCGGATCGCGCCACCGTGTTGATCTGCATCAAGCTCCGCGCGGCGGCGGCGCGGATCTGCTCCAATGCGGGGCAGGAGACGACAACGGATGAGCGAACCCCTGCGATTCGGCCCGGTGGCCATCCACCTGGGCGACAAGTCGGGCAAGTACCCGGACGGCAACCAGGTCATCGTGCATGGCGCGGACACACGCGCCGCCTTCGACACGCCCATCGTGGCCAACCGCATCGGCCCCGAGTTCGACGAGGTGGACCTGGTGATCCTCGGCCACGTGCATGAGGACCACATGGCCGGCCTGCACCGCGTTCCGAAGGCCGCAGTGCAGGTGCACGAGGCCGACGTGGACGCAGCGCGCAGCTGGGAAGGCCTGTGCCGCCACTACGGCTATGACGACACGGCGGTGCTGGAGGCCCTGCGCGAGATCGTGGACCGCGATTTCCACTACCACCCCCGGCCGGACGCCACCGCCTACACGCACGACACGGTGTGGGATCTGGGTGGCGGCGTGCGGGTGCGTGCGCACCACCTGCCTGGCCACACCTCGGGCCACTGCGCGCTGCTGGTCGAAAGCGAGGGCCTGGCCTTCATTGGCGACATCGACCTCACCGGCTTCGGGCCCTACTACGGCGACGGCACGTCGAGCCTGGCCGCTTTCCGCCGCACATTGCGCGAGGTGGCGGAACTCGACGCGCGGGTATGGGTCACCTCCCACCACCGTGCCGTGATCACGGACCGCGCGCAGTTCCTGCATCACCTGGCGGCCTTCGGCGCCCGCATCGACGAGCGCAGCGACAAGCTCCTCGGCTATCTCGCCGACGGCCCGCAGACACTGGCCCAGCTCACCGCGCGGCGCGTGATGTACCCGGTGGGCTACGAGATCGCCTATGCGGACGCGGCGGAATCGAACACCATCCGCCAGCACCTGATGGAACTTCAGGCCGCCGGCCGCGTGGTGCGTGAAGGCGATGCGTACGCGCTCGCCTGAGCCCGCGACCGCTGCCACCCCGCGTGGATAATCCGCGCATGCTCCCTGACGCCCTGCAGAGCGAGGCCGGCGCCATCACCCGCGTGGCGGGCATCGAGGTCGGCCACTTCACCGAGACGCGCCGGCCCACCGGCTGCACCGTGGTGCTGGCCCGCGCCGGCGCGGTGGCCGGCGTGGACGTGCGCGGCGCCGCCCCCGGCACGCGCGAGACGGACCTGCTGCACCCTTCCAACGTGGTCGAGCAGGTGCATGCCGTGCTGCTGGCCGGCGGCAGCGCCTTCGGCCTGGACGCCGCCAGCGGCGTGATGCGCTGGCTGGACGAACGCGAGATCGGCATCCAGGTCGGCCCCGCCCGCGTGCCGCTGGTGCCGGCCGCGGTGCTGTTCGATCTGCCGCTGGGCGACCCGCGCATCCGCCCCGATGCACCGGCCGGCTACGCGGCCTGCGAGGCCGCCTCCCGCGAGGCACCTGCGGAGGGCTGCGTGGGTGCCGGCACCGGCGCGGTGGTGGGCAAGATCTTCGGCTTCGACCGCGCCATGAAGGGCGGCATCGGCAGTGCCTCGATCACGGTGGACGGCGTCACCGTGGGCGCCATCGTGGCCTGCAACGCGCTGGGGGATGTGATCGACCCGGACACGGGCCGCCTGCTGGCCGGCTCGCGCAACGACGACGGCCACACGCTACGCGACACGCGCCGCGCCCTGCTGCGTGGCGAGGAGGCCAAGCCCATGCTGGCCGGCAGCAACACCACCATCGGCGTGATCGCCACCGACGCCGTGCTCACCAAGGTGCAGGCCAGCCGCCTGGCCACGGTGGGGCACGACGGACTGGCCCGCGCCATCAACCCGGTGCACACGCAGAGCGACGGCGACACGCTGTTTGCGCTGGCCACCGGCGCCAGCGGCCGCACGCTCGGCATGATGACCCTGGGCACGATGGCGGCGGAGGTGACAGCCCGCGCCGTGGTGCGCGCCATCGCGGCGGCACGCGGCGTGACGCTGGGTGCGCTGCACCTGCCCGCGGCGGGCGAGCTGTGAGCGGGAACGCTTGAAGCCCGTAGCCACCGTCCGCGACACGCTGCTGTCGCTGCGCGACCTGCTGGTCTCGGTCGGCCCCTTCGCGTTGCTCGCGCTGGCCCTGCTGGCCGCGGCGTACTGGTGGCTGGACCCGAACCCGCCCAAGCGCGTGGTGCTGGCCACCGGCCCCGCGCAGAGCGCCTACGACCAGATCGGCCAGCGCTACCAGCGCGCGCTGGCCGCGCACGGCATCCAGGTCGTGCTGCGGCCGACCGATGGCTCGTCGGCCAACCTCGCGCTGCTGCGCGAGCACAAGGTGGACCTGGGCTTCGTGCAGGGCGGCAGCGCCGAGCCGCAGCCCGAGGGCGAGGAAGGCGGCCTCGCCTCCCTGGGCAGCCTGTTCCTGGAGCCGGTGTGGGTGTTCTACCGCGCGGAGGTCGCGCGTCGCCTGCCCGGCAAGGCCCTCACCTCCCCCACGCAACTCACCGGCCTGCGCGTGAACGTGGGCACGCCCGGCAGCGGCGTGCCGGCGCTGGTGAACCGCCTGCTGGAAGCCAACCGCATGGATCCCGGCGCGCTCACCCTCTCCCGCCTGGACCAGACCCCCGCCACGGTGGCCTTTCTGGCCGGCGAACTGGACGTGATCGTGTTCGCCTCCGCGCCCGAATCGCTGCTGGTTCAGATGCTGCTGATGACGCCTGGCGTGCAGCTCATGGACTTCGCGCACAGCGAGGCCTATGCGCGGCGCATGCCCTTCCTGTCGCCCGTGGTGCTACCGCGCGGCGTGGTGGACCTGGCGCGTGACCAACCGCCGCAAGACGTGCGGCTGGTGGCCACCACCACGTCGCTGCTCGCACAAGCCGACACGCACCCGGCCCTGGTGCAGCTCTTCACCCAGGCGGCTCGCGAGGTGCATGGCTCGGCCGGCTGGTTCAACCGCGCGGGCGCGTTCCCCACCGCCGACCATGCGGAGTACCCGCTGGCGCCCGAGGCCGAGCGCGCCCTGCGCACCGGCCGGCCCTTCCTGCAGCGCTGGCTGCCCTTCTGGATCGCCAACCTGGTGGAGCGCATGTGGCTGGCGCTGGGCATCATCCTGGCGGTGCTGCTGCCGCTCTCACGCGTGGTGCCGCCGCTGTATGCCTTCCGCATCCGATCACGCGTGTTCCGCTGGTACGGGCAGCTGCGCGACATCGAGGCCCAGCTCGCCGCACCGGGCGCGGATGCCGCGGCGCTGATCGCCGAGTTGGAAGCGCTGGACACGCGCGTGGCCGGCATCCAGGTGCCGCTGGCCTACACCGATGAGCTGTATGCCCTGCGACAGTACATCGGGGCCGTGCGGCGGCGCGCGGCGCAGCCACCCGCCGCGCGGGCGTTGACCGGGCCAGCCGCTGCGCCTACGCTTGCCACCCCTGCCAACCCGACCTGAAGTCGCGCACTGCCATGGCCACGCACACCTGCACCGTCACCTGGGACCGCCAGGGCCAGACCTTCACCGACAACAAGTACAGCCGCGCGCACGCCTGGCACTTCGACGGCGGCGCGCAGGTGCGCGGGTCCAGCTCACCCCACTCGGTGCGCGTGCCCTACTCGGACCCGACGGGCGTGGACCCGGAGGAAGCCCTCGTCGCCGCCACCGCGAGCTGTCACATGCTGTGGTTCCTGTCCATCGCGGCCGGTGACGGCTGGGTGGTGGACCGCTACGACGACGCCGCCGTGGCCCGCATGGGCACCATGCCGGAAGACCGCCGCACCGGCATCACCGAGGTGGTGCTGCACCCGCACGTGGTCTTCAAGGGCCGCGCACCCGATGCCGCCGGGCTGGACGCCCTGCACCACCGCGCGCACGAGGCCTGCTTCATCGCCAACTCGCTGAAGAGCGAGGTGCGGGTGGAAGGCACGATGGACGTGGTGGCCGAGTAAGGCCTGCACGCCCGTCTTCAAGGCACGCTTACTGCGCCGTGAACTGATCCGCGTTGCGGCCGCGGATGCCGGCGTAGAACTGCTTGATGGTTGCCATGTCGGCCTCCACGTCGCCGGTGGGCACGAACACCGGGCCCAGGCCGCTGACCTTGCGCGTGTAGTCCATGTAGGCGAGCACGATGGGCACCTGCGCCTGCAGCGCGATGAAGTAGAAGCCCGTCTTCCAGTGGCGCGTCTTGCCGCGCGTGCCCTCGGGCGGCACCACCAGCTGCAGCGGCCCCGGCGCTGCGACGATCGCCGCGGCCGCGGCGGCCACCAGGTTGTTGCTCTTGCTGCGGTCCACCGCCACGCCACCCAGCCAGCGCATGATCGGCCCGAACGGCCCGCGGAACAGGCTGGCCTTGCCCATCCAGTAAATGCGCAGCCGCAGGCAGAAGGCCACCATCAGCGTGAACGGCAGATCCCAGTTGCTGGTGTGCGGCGCCGCGATCAGCACGCACTTGGCCGCCTCCGGCGGCAGGCTGCCCTGCACCTGCCAGCCCAGCAGACGAAGCGTGGCACGCGATGTGCCGCGCAGGAGGGTGTTGACGACCGGGGTGTCGAAGAGGGTGTGTTGCATGGCGTTGGCTGGCATTGTGCGCCTTGCCCACCACCCCGAGCACACTACCCCTCGCAAAGCGCCTTCAGGCGCGCGAGCGCCTGGGGATAGGTGTCGAGCATGTACTGCTCGTAGGCCGGGATCGTGTCCAGCGTGACGACGACGCGGCAGCCGCTTGGCGCATCGAGGAACCGGTAGTTCTCATAGGCGGGCGCCCACGCGCGAACCTGCTCGCTCGTGGTGTCTTCCACGCCGTTGACGATCATCCCCAAGTGGCGGATGGACACGTACTCGTGAAGCGTGTTCTCCGCGATCTCGGCGGTCATGCCGTCGCCCGTGGGCGAGCGGAACTGGATGCGCGCACCCGCCTCCCACGAGCCTGTGAAGTACGACCCCTCGCAGAAAGCGGCCGTCCACGCCTTGTAGCCCTCGTCCCCCAGCATCGCCTCCCAGGCCACCGCGCGCGGCACGTCGAGGGTCACTTCGAAAGTCAGCGTCTTCATGATCGATCTCCTGAGTGGCGCCACGGGCCTGCCCCGGGGTCATCAGACGGACGACGAACGACGGGTGGCGGATCGACACGCCGATCGCTCACCCCAGCTCGAGCGAGGTGATGCCGTACACCTCGTCCAGCGGCAGATCGGGTGCACGCCTGGTGTACATGCGCGCCGTCTCGAACACCGGCGTCATGCCCAAGCCAGCGGCCAGCCGCATGGCGTGGGCGTTCGGCTCCGGCA
>NZ_JAYRZR010000135.1:0-7093 GCF_041916345.1 Ramlibacter sp. | reverse complement strand
TCATGGCCGGTCCTCCCCTCGGGCCTGCGTGCTGCGCAGGTAGCTGTCGGCCAGGCTCTCGCGGTGGACGGTGAACTCGCACACGGGCGCGCCGGCGGCCACCAGGGCCTGCAGCAGCCGCGCGGCCCCTTCGTGCCGGCCCGGCATGTCCACCCACAGCGCGTCGTGGCCGGGCGCGGGCGCGGCGGGCGGCTCGCGCAGGCCGGCGCCCTGGTCGCGCCAGAAGCCGGGCGGCGCCTGCCACGGGTGGGCCAGGGCGATGCGCAGGCGCTGCACGCCCGCCGTCACGGGCGCTTGCAGGTCCGTGAGCGCGGCGACGCGGCCATCCCGCACCGCCAGCATGTGGGTGGAATACTCCTCCAGCTCGGCGAGGATGTGCGAGGAGACGAGCAGCGTGGTGCCTTCCCCCCGCAGCAGGCGGAACAGCGCGGAGAGCGAGGCGCGGGCCTCCGGATCCAGGCCGGCCGCGGGCTCGTCCAGCAGCAGCACGGCGGGGTTGTGCACGAGGGCCTGTCCGATTGCGAGGCGCTGGCGCAAGCCGCGCGAGAGCTGCGCGGCGGTCTGGTTCAGGCGGTCGGCCAGGCCCAGCAGATCTGCGGCTCGCTGCACCGCGGCGGCCTGCGCTTCGGCCGGCACGCCACGCACGCTGGCGGCATGCAGCAGGCCCTGGCGCACCGTCAGCTCTTCATACAGGCCGAAGAAGTCGCTCAGGTAGCCCAGGCGGCGATGCGCCTCGCGCGGGTGCGCCAGCACGTCCACGCCATCCACGCGCACCGCGCCGCTGACCGGCTCGTCCAGGCCGGCGATCACCCGCAGCAGCGTGCTCTTGCCGGCCCCATTGGGGCCGATCACCGCCAGCACCGCACCGGCGGGCACCGTGAGGCTCACGCCGTGCAGCGCCCGCTTGCCCGGGTAGTCGAAAACGAGGTCCTCGACTTCGACCATGCGGTGCTGCCGGTGGCCCAGGCCCGATCAGGTGCGTTCGAAGATCGCCGCGATGCCCTGGCCGCCACCGATGCACATGGTGACCAGCGCGTAGCGGCCGCCCGTGCGCTGCAGCTCGTGCAGGGCCTTCACCGTGATCAGCGCGCCGGTCGCGCCGATGGGGTGGCCCAGCGAGATGCCGGAACCGTTGGGGTTGACCTTGGCCGGGTCCAGGCCCAGGTCCTTCGTCACCGCGCAGGCCTGCGCGGCGAAGGCCTCGTTGGCCTCGATCACGTCCATGTCCGAAGCCTTCAGGCCGGCCTTCTCCAGCGCCTTCTTCGAGGCCGGCACCGGGCCGATGCCCATGTACTTCGGGTCCACGCCGGCATGGGCATAGCCCACCAGGCGCGCCAGCGGCTTCAGGCCGCGGGCCTCGGCCACGCTGCGCTCCATCAGCACCACGGCGGCCGCGGCGTCGTTGATGCCGGAGGCATTGCCGGCCGTCACCGTGCCGTTCTCCTTGATGAACACGGGCTTGAGCTTGGCCATGTCTTCCATCGTGGCACCGGGGCGGAAGTGCTCGTCGGTGTCGAAGACCACGTCACCCTTGCGGCCCTTGCTGACCACGGGGACGATCTGGTCCTTGAAGTAGCCGGCCTGCGTGGCGCGCTCGGCGCGGTTGTGGCTTTCCACCGCCAGGCGGTCCTGGTCTTCGCGGGTGATGCCCCACTTGGCGGCGATGTTCTCGGCCGTCACGCCCATGTGGATGGTGTGGAAAGGGTCGTGCAGCGCGCCGACCATCATGTCCACCAGCTTCGCGTCACCCATGCGGGCGCCCCAGCGGGCCGTCATGTCGGCATAGGGCACGCGGCTCATCACCTCGGCGCCGCCGCCGATGGCGATGTCGGCATCGCCCAGCACGATGGTCTGCGCGGCCGACACGATGGCCTGCAGGCCCGAGCCGCACAGGCGGTTGACGTTGAAGGCCGGCGTGCCCTCGGCGCAGCCGCCTTCGATGGCCGCCACGCGCGAGAGGTACATGTCGCGCGGCTCGGTGTTGACGACGTGGCCGAAGACCACATGGCCGACGTCGGTGCCGGCCACCTGGGCACGGGCGAGCGATTCACGCACGACGAGCGCGCCGAGCCGGGTGGGCGGGGCCTCTTTCAGGCTGCCGCCAAAGGTGCCGATGGCGGTACGGACAGCGCTGACGACGACGACTTCACGGGTCATGGGGGGTCTCCAGAGGGAATGAGGGGCAGGTTGCAGCGTTCACTCTAGCGCTGGCGCGGGTACGCAATTTCGCCTAAGGTGCGGCACGGAGCGCATCATCGCGCAAGCCGGCGCATCCGAACAGCCTCATGCACCATCCTGCCATTCGCCTCCTGGTCGTCGTGCTGCTGCTCGCGGGCATGCGCCCCGCCTTCGCATCGGACTGGCAGCCGCGGCGGCCGGTCACGATCGTGGTCCCGTACGCGGCCGGCGGCGGCAACGACACGCTGGCGCGGGCGGTCGGGCGGCAACTGGCGCGCCAGTGGGCCGAGCCCGTGGTGGTGGAGAACCTGCCAGGGGCCGACGGCTTCATCGGCACGCGCCGCGTGATGGAGGCCGAGGCGGACGGCCATACGCTGCTGCTGCAGATCCCCTCGCTGCTGCTGATGCGGCATCTGCCGGCACTGAAAGGGGTGGACCCGCTGGCGCGGCTGCTGCCGGTGGTCGCCGTCGCATCGGCACCGGCGGCCCTGGTGACGGGCGGGGCGCAGCCATTCCGCTCGCTGGAGGATCTGGTGCGGCATTGCCGCTCTGCAAGCCCACCTTGCACGGCCGCCGCGGTGGAGAACAGTGGTCGCCTGCGCATGCGCCAGTTCGCGCTGGATCAGGGGCTGGCCGACTTCCCGGTGGCGAGTTACCGCGGGTCGAGCCAGGTCGTGCCCGATCTGGCCTCCGGGCAGGTGGTGCTGGCCTCGCTGGCGCTCAACACCATGCTGCCCTTGCATCGCAGCGGGCAGCTGCGCATCCTGGCTACCAGCGGCGCGCGCCGGGCGGCGGTGCTGCCGGACGTGCCCACCTCGGAGGAGGCCGGCTGGGCCGGCTCGCAATCCGTCGTGTGGTTCGGCCTGTTCGTGCCCCGCGACACGCCGCCGGCCGTGGTGGAGGCGCTGGCCGCGGCCATCCGCAAGGCCGGCCGCTCCGACGAGGTGCAGGCCGTCATCGCCACCGCCGGGGCCGAGGCGGACACCGGCACGCCGGCCGAGTTCGCCGAGCAGATCCGTCGCGATGCCGCGCGGCTGGCGGAACAGGTCAGGCGGTTCCCGCTGGAGTGAGGCGGTTGGGCGGGCCCGCCCTGGCGGCCTCTGCGCAGGCCGGGCTCACGCGTCGCGCACGTCGGCCACGGGGTTGGCGCCGAAGTCCGGCCGGTCCAGCCATGCCAGCACCCGCGCGGCCGCGGCCTCGGGCGAGGTGAGCTGGCCCTTGTCCTTCATGCCTTGGAAGTTGCCGATGTCGGGGAACAGGGCCGGGTCGGCGCCGCGCAGCTGCATCTGCATGTCGGTGTCGATCACGCCGGGCGCGAGCGAGCACACGCGGGCCCCGTTCGGCCGGCCGGCCTCTTCCAGCGCCACGCAGCGGGTGAAGTGGTCCATGCCCGCCTTGGCGGCGCAGTAGGCGGCCTGCGAGGCCATGGCGCGGCGACCCAGGCCGGAGGAGATGTTGAGCACCCGCCGCGGCATGGTCCACGCGGATGTGGCTGCGAGGAAGGCCGAGGTCAGCAGCATCGGCGCTTCCAGGCCCACGCGCAGTGCGCGGGCCAGGTCGCCGGCATCGATCTCGCCCAGCGGTGCGATGCGCGGGATCACGCCAGCGTTGTTGATCAGGGTGAGGCTCGTCACGCCGGCGGGGCCGCGTTGTGCCAGCCAGGCTTGCAGCCGGCTGGCCGCCGCGGACGGGTCCGCCAGGTCCACCGCCCATTGCTCGCAGGGGATGCCAGCGGCCGCGGCGGCTTGCGCCAGGGCGGGGGACGTCTGCCGCGAGAGCGTGACGAGTTCGTGTCCGGCCGCGACGAGCTGCTGCGCCATCGCGAGGCCCATGCCGCGCGAGGCGCCGGTGAGAAGGGTGAGGGGGCGTTGGGTCATGGGGCGATGCTACGCCTGCACGACGATCGGGAAGTTCGCCTGCACGCCATCGGCGCCGGGCCGGAACGGCACCGTCAGCAGCGCGCGGTCTTCCCCCAGGCGGCGCCACAGGAAATCCCGCTCGTTGTGCGGGTCGCCTTCCACGTAGAGCTGGGTCGTGAGCAATTCATGCCGGCCCAGCTTCACCTTCACATGGATGTGCGGCGTGCGGCTGCTGTAGGCCACCGGCCGGATGGTGCGGAAGCGCCAGCGGCCGTCGGCGCCCACGGTGACGCGGCCGAAACCCTGGAAGGCGGGGTCCGCGCGGCCGCCGTCACCGGGATGGTGGTAGCGGCCGTCGTGGTCGCACTGCCAGATCTCCACCTGGGCGCCCGCGACCGGCTGGCCCTGCAGATCCTGCACCGTGCCCTGCACCCAGGCCGGCTGGCCCTTGCCGTAGGCGGCGGTGCCGTTGCGCAGCAGGTCCGCATCGGAATCGTCGGGCAGCCTGACCGGGTAGAACGGCCCCTCGGTCTGCGACGGCGTGAGCTTGAGCGGCTTTGCCGGCTGGGCGCGCGCGCCCGTCCAGGCCCAGGGCAGGGCGATGAGGGCGGCGGTGGCGGTGCGGCGTGAAACGATGGGGGGCATGGCGGTCTCCGGCGGTGGGAGGTGAGAGCCCGGCACGGGAGGCGGAGTTCCGCACCCCCGTCATGCCCGCGCAGGCAAAGCCTCGTCATTCCCGCGCAGGCGGGAATTCAGAAGGTCTTCGCTAGCCGCCACCTCCTGGGTCCCCGCCTGCGCGGGGACGACGGGGCATCAGAACGGTGGGGCGCTCTCGAACGCCACCTCATCGCCCATCGCCGGATGCACGAACGCCAGCCGCGCCGCATGCAGCAGCAAGCGCGGTGACCGGTCACGCAGTTCAGAAGGCGCATAGAGCGCATCCCCCAGGATCGGATGTCCCAGCGCCTGCAGATGCACGCGGATCTGGTGCGAGCGGCCGGTCACGGGCGCCACCTCCAGCCGTGTCGTGCCGGCCGTCTCATCGTGCCCCAGCACACGCCAGCGCGTCAGGCTGGGCCGGCCGTGCTCGGCGTCGATCTTCTGCATCGGCCGGCGCGGCCAGTCGGCGGCCAGGGGCAGATCGATCTCGGCCCACTCGCCCGGCGGCGGTGCCAGGTGGCCCGCCACCACGGCGACGTAGCGCTTGTCGACTGCCCGGGCCTCGAACAGGGCGCTCAGGCGACGCTGCATGGCATCGCCACGCGCCATGAGGAACAGGCCGGAGGTGGCCATGTCCAGCCGGTGCACCACCCGCGCGTCGGGCCACAGCTGTTGCGCCCGGGCGGACAGGCAATCCTGCTTGTCCGGCCCGCGGCCGGGCACCGCCAGCAGGCCGGCGGGCTTTTCGAGCACCAGCAGGTGCTCGTCGAGATAGACCAGCCCTTCGGATAATGGCTGCATGGTGCGTCACGAAGCAAAAGCGCGACTGAACCCGCAGGGGCGAGGTGGTGCTGCTGCATGCTGCGCATGTCCAGCGGGTGAGAGTCCCGTCCCGGTAGGCGTCGGAGCGCCGGGTAGCAGGCCCCAGGCTGGGGAGGGAGACCTCCCGGCCCGAGCGGGGCGTCAAGAGCCCGCCACGCGGCGACAGCCGTGCAACGGGGAGCAAGCACGCGGGCCGCAACATGAAGTGAAGCCTGCAGCCTCGACAGATTTACAACCCGCAGGCCGAGCCGCTCATGTCACGGCGAAGGCAACATCATCCCCGGGAGATCCGAAGCACGGGGATGGCTGCGGCGGGGTATGGGGCGCAGCACGCGTGCAAGGACAGGTGCGGAACGTGAGAGGCCCGTCTGCGCAGCCCTTGTCGGGGCAAGCGCGCTCGTATAAGCCCAAGGCGAAGTCGAGCCGCGCGCAGCGGGAGTCCGAGGGGATCGTAGTACCGAAGGACGAGGAGCGATCCGCGTCCACGAAGGCCGTGCGGCAAAACGCGGCTGGAGGCAAGGGTCCCTGCGGTGGTCATGCTGAGATAGCGGGTAAGCGCGAGGGAATGCCCGGCCAGACCGGCGCTAACGACCCCGGTGCAGGCGACTGCGCCGACAAAGTGCGACAACTGCAAAGGCAGCTCTGGGCCGCAGCCAAGCGGGCACCGGGAAGGCGCTTCCACGCGTTGTACGGCCAGATATGCAGGAGTGACGTCCTGCACGAGGCGTGGAGGCGAGTGCGCCGCAACAAGGGCGCAGCGGGGGTTGATCGGGTGACGATCAGCCAGATCGAGCAGTACGGCGTCCGACGCTTCCTGGGGGAGGTGGGCGAGGTGCTGCGGGCAGGCGAGTACGGCGCGCAGGTCGTGCGGCGCGCCTACATTCCGAAGGCAGACGGGGGCAAGCGGCCCCTGGGCATACCGACGGTGCAAGACCGGGTGGTGCAGATGGCGGCCAAGCTGGTGCTGGAGCCGATCTTCGAGGCGGACTTCATGCCGGCCTCGTACGGGTTTCGGCCCCGGCGCGGTGCACAGCAGGCGTTGGAGCGCATCAGGCAACTGAGCCGCGAAGGCGCCGAGCATGTGCTGGACGCTGACATCGAGAACTACTTCGGCAGCATCGAGCACGGCAAGTTGCTGACGCTGGTGCGCCAGCGGGTGAGCGACCGGCGCATCCTCAAGCTGCTTGGACAATGGCTGCAGGCGGGGGTGATGGAAGACGGCGTGGTGAGCCACCCGGTGGCGGGAACGCCGCAGGGTGGGGTGATCTCGCCGCTGCTGTCGAACATCTACCTGCACGTGCTGGACCGGGTGTGGGCCAGACATGGCGCGCACCTGGGGGAACTGGTGCGGTACGCGGACGACTTCGTGGTGATGTGCCGCACAGCGCAGGGCTGCGAGGAAAGCCAGGGCCGCATCGAGCATGTGCTGGCCAAGCTGGGGCTGAGGCTGCACCCACAGAAGACGCGGCGCGTGGTGCTGACGGACGGCCAGGAGGGGTTTGACTTCCTGGGCTGTCACCTGCGCGAGCGCATGAGTGGTCGACTGTGGCAGCAAAAGGGCCTCAGGCGCTACT
>NZ_JAYRZR010000134.1:0-7316 GCF_041916345.1 Ramlibacter sp. | reverse complement strand
TTGCCAACCACGCGGCCGCACTCGTCGCGGCCGGCCGGCCGGCGCAGGCCGAGCCCCTGCTGCGCGAAGCCATCGCGATCGCACCCGACGCGGTCGACCTGCAGGCCAGCCTGGCCGTGGTGCTGCGCGCGCTCGACCGGCCGCGCGAGGCCGAGGCCCTGCTGCGAGAGGCGCTCACCCGGCAGCCGGCCCACATTCCCGCGCGGCTGGGCCTCGCCATCCTGCTGCTGGCCGAGGGCCGCTTCCAGGAAGCCTGGCCGCTCTACGAAGCGCGCCACGAAGGGCCGGCGCCCGCCTCGGGCTCGCCGCCGCCGCCCGACGCGGCGTTGCGCTGGACCGGCGGGCCGCTGGCGGGCGGCACGCTGGTGATCTGGCACGAGCAGGGCTTCGGCGATGCGATCCAGTTCATCCGCTATGCGGCACTCGCCAAGGCGCGGGCTGGGGGGCGCGTGGTGGTGTCGTGCCCGGCCAGCCTGGCTGCGCTCTTTGCCACGGCCGACGGAGTCGATGCCGTCTTCACCCAGCCCAGCGCCTGCCCGCCCCTGGCGGCCTGGACCTGGCTGGGCGACCTGCCAAGGCTGCTGGGCACCACGCTCGACTCGATTCCGGCTCCACTGCCCTACCTGCACGCGGACCCTGCGCGGCAGGCGCAGTGGGCCGGACGCCTGCCGCCGGGCCGCCGGGCCGGCCTGGTGTGGAAAGGCCGTGCGGACTACAGCAACGACGCCCATCGCTCGCTGCCCGGCCTGATGGCGCTGGCCCCTCTGTGGCAGGTGGCCGGATGGTCCTTCGTGAGCCTGCAGAAGGGTCCCGGCGCCGAGGACGCCATGGATCCGCCGGATGCGCAGCCGCTGCACGCACTGGGCCATGACCTGCAGGACTTCGCCGATGCCGCCGCCGTGATCGCCCAGCTCGATCTCGTGATCACGGTCGACACGGCCGTGGCCCATCTCGCCGGTGCACTGGGCAAGCCGGTCTGGGTGCTGCTGCCGGCCCAGGGCACGGACTGGCGCTGGATGAGCGGCCGTGCCGACTCGCCCTGGTACCCCGGCGTGATGCGGCTTTTCCGGCAGCGCCAACCGCTGGCCTGGGCAGAGGTGGTCAGCGAAGTGGCGCAGGCCCTGGCCGGACACTCGCCCGCCACCGATCACCCGGCGGCGCCCGCAGGCACAGCGGACGCGGCCTACCAGCGAGGCAACGCGCTGCGCGACGCGGGCCGCTGGCGCGAGGCGGCCGCGGCCTATCACGAGGCCATCGCCATCCACCCCGGCCACGCAGGTGCCCACCACAACCTCGGCGTGGTGCGGCAGGCGCTGGGGGACAAGGCCCGCGCCATGGCCGCCTACCGGCGCGCGCTCGAGCGGGTGCCGGACCACGCCATCACGCTCACCAACCTGGGCAGCCTGCTGCTGGAGGCCGGCGAGCTCACCGAGGCAGAGCCCCTGCTGCGCGCCGCCATCCAGGCGCAACCCGACTACGCCAAGCCCCGCCTCTACCTGGCCGACCTGCTGGCGCGCCGGCAGGCGCCGGAGGCCGAGGCCGCCTACCAGGTCGCACTGGCCTGCGACCCCGGGTGGGCGCAGGCCCTCAGCCACTGGGGCGCCTGGCTCACCCGTGCGGGCCGCTGGGCCGAAGCGGAGGCCAGCCTGCGCGCGGCGTTGGATCGTGACCCGGCGAGCGTCGAGGCCTGGATCAACCTGGCAGCGCTGCTGGGCGATCGGCACCGCGCCGGCGAATCGGAAGCGGCGTGGCACGAGGCGCTGAAGCGGGCCCCCGGCCATCCTCGCGCACGGCTCGGCCTGGGCCTGCATCTGCTGCGCCAGGGGCGCTTCACGGAAGCCTGGCCCTTTCATGCGGCGCGGCAGGATCCCGTCTTCCGCCACTTCGGCACCACCCCGCCCACGCCGCCCTGGCCACGCTGGTCCGGCGAGCCGTTGCAGGGCCGTTCGCTCGTGATCTGGCCCGAGCAGGGGCACGGCGACCTGCTGCAGTTCATCCGCTACGCGCCCCTGCTCAAGGGCCTGGGGCTTGTGCGCCTCACGGTGCTGTGCCGGCCGGAGCTGGCGGATCTGGCACGCAGCGTCGACGGGGTGGACGACGTCGTCACCAGCGAGGCCGTGCTGCCCGCGCACGACCTGTGGGCCTTGCTGATGGACCTGCCTGAACGTCTCGGCACCACGCTGGCCACCCTGCCCGCCCGCCTGCCCTACCTGCGCGCGGACGAGACCCGTCGTGCGCGCTGGCAGGCGCTTCTCCCGGCGGGCCCGCGCATCGGCCTGGTGTGGCGCGGACGGCCGGCCCACGACAACGACGCCCATCGATCGCTCGCCTCGCTGGGGGTGCTGGCCCCGCTGTGGGTGGCCGCAGGCGGCCGCGCACAGTTCATCAGCCTGCAGAAGGGTGCCGGCGAGGCCGAGGCCCTGTCGCCGCCGGCCAGTCAGCCCCTGCTGGCGCTCGGTCACCGCATCGCGGACTTCGCCGATGCGGCGGCGGTGGTCGATGGCCTCGACCTCGTCATCACCGTCGACACCGCCATGGCGCACCTGGCAGGCGGCATGGGCAAGCCGACCTGGGTGCTGCTGCCTGCGCACGGCTGCGACTGGCGCTGGTTCAACGAACGCGCCGACTCACCCTGGTATCCGGGCGTGATGCGGCTGTTCCGCCAGCCGCTCGACGAGCCAGGCTGGGCCGGCACGGTGGAGCGCATGGCGAGCGAACTGGGCCGGTGGCTCGATGGCAGGCCTGCGTCGGCCACTGAGCCCGAACGCCGCGCCGCGCTCATGAGCGCCTTGGGTCACCAGAGCGTTGCGGAGGCCGAGGCGGTTTACCGCAAGGCACTGGCTGGCGAGCTGACCCACGCGGACATCCACCACAACCTGGCCAACTTCCTGCGCCAACAGCGCCAACTGGACAAGGCCGAAGCCCAGTACCGGCTGGCCCTTCAGGTCGACCCGCGCCACCTGCACGCGCTCACCAACCTGGGCACCCTGCTGGCCATCCAGCGGCGAACCGATGAAGCCGAGTCGCTGCTGCGCGAAGCCCTGGCCATGGCGCCCGACAGTGTCGACATACTCAGCAACCTGGGCACTGTGCTGGACGACAACGGCCAGCACGAGAAGGCCGAGGCGCTCTACCAGCGTGCGTTGGCCATCCACCCCGATCACGCGCCCGCACTCAGCAACCTGGGCAGCCTGATGATGCACCAGGGCCGACTGGAGGAGGCCGAGCGCCACATCCGCCGCGCGCTCACGCTGCAGCCGCGCATGGCCGATGCCCTCGTCAACCTCGGGTTCGTGCTGCGCGCGCGAGGACGTCTGCAGGAGGCCGAGGCCGTCCTTCGAGAGGCCCTGGCCATTGACCCTGGAAGTGCCTTGGCGCAGTTGAACCTGTGCTTTGTCCTGCTGGCCCAAGGGCGCCTGCGCGAGGCCTGGCCGCTTCACGGCGCGCGCCTGCAGCCCCAGCGTCAGCAATCGACTCCGACCGCACCCTCGTTGCCGTGGCCGCAGTGGCGCGGCGAGCCGCTGCAAGGCCGCTCCCTGGTGATCTGGCCCGAGCAGGGCCTGGGCGACGCGATCCAGTTCGTGCGCTACAGCCAGGCGCTCAAGCAACTGGGCCTCAGCCGCCTCACTGTCGTGTGCCAGCCCGCGCTGGCGCCGCTGCTGCGCACGCTGAAGGGCGTGGACCACGTGGAGACCAACGTCTCGGCCATCGAGCCGCATGATTACTGGGTGCTGCTCATGGATCTGCCCGAGCGCTTCGACACGACGCCCGAAACCATCCCTGCCGAACTGCCCTATCTGTGGACTGATCCGGCACGGGTGGCCAGGTGGTCCGCGCGCCTGCCCGCTGGCCGTCGCATCGGCATCGTCTGGCGCGGCTCGCCCGGCCATCGCAACGACGCCCACCGCTCCCTGCCTGGCCTGGCCACCCTGGCGCCGCTGTGGAAGGTACGTGGCCTGCAGTTCATCAGCCTGCAGAAGGGTGCCGGCGAGGCGGAGGCGGCCCAGCCGCCCGAGGGACAGCCCCTGGTCGACCTCGGCCGCGACTTCGCCGACTTCGCCGACGCCGCGGCCGTGGTCAGCCAACTGGACCTGGTGATCTGCGTGGACACCTCCGTGGCCCATCTGGCCGGCGCGCTGGGCAAGCCGGTGTGGCTACTCCTGCCGCGGCTGGGCACCGACTGGCGGTGGCTGACCGACCGCGACGATTCACCCTGGTACCCGGGCGTGATGCGCCTGTTCCGCCAGCCGCTCGACGAGCCAGGCTGGGCCGGCACGGTGGAGCGCATGGCGGGCGAACTGGGCCGGTGGCTCGATGCACGGCCGGCGCCTGTGGCCGCCTCATCACCGGCCGAAGGGCTCTTCCATCGCGCCGCGCTCATGGGTGCCGCCGGTGACCATGCGGGCGCGGAGGCAGCCTATCGCCAGGGCCTGGCCCTGCAGCCGGACCATGTGGGGGCGCTCAACAATCTGGGCCTGCTGCTGGCGCATCGGGGGGCGCTGGCCGAGGCCGGGGCCGTGTATCGCCGCGGCCTGGCAGCCGAACCCGCGCAGGAAACGCTGCTGCTCAACCTCGGCACTCTCCTCGGCGACCTTCGTCGCACGGACGAAGCCGAGGCCCTGCTGCGCCGCGCCGCGCAAGCCCGGCCCACCCACGCCAAGCCGCTCAACAACCTGGGCCGCCTGCTGGCTCGAACGGGCCGCATGGACGAAGCCGAAGCCGCCTACCGGGAGGCCATCGCGCTCGACGCGGCGCACCAGAGCGCGGCGCGGACCAACCTCGCCATCCTGCTGGCGCGCTCGGGCCGCTTCGACGAAGCCGAGGCCCTGGCGCGGGAGGCCGTCACGCGGCAACCGGAAGTCGCCGAGCATTGGTTGGGCCTGGGCTCGGTGCTGCGCCATGCACGCCGCGATGGGGAGGCCGAAGCCGCCCTGCGCCGCGCGCTGGCGCTGCAGCCCGCCCACGCGACCGCGCAGCTCGCGCTGTCGCATCTGCTGCTCGCGCAAGGCCGCTTCGAGGAGGGCTTTGCCCTGCACGGCGCGCGACGCCTCTGGCGCCCCGGCGCCGCAATGGCGGCGGCACCCGACCTGCCCTGGCCTGAGTGGACGGGCCAACCGTTCGCGGGCCGGTCCATCGTCGTCTGGCAGGAGCAGGGGCTGGGCGATGCCCTGCAGTTCGTGCGCTTCGCGTCGCTGCTCAAGCCGCTGGGTGCCAAGGCCGTCACCCTGCACTGCCATCCGGCGCTGGCGCCGCTGATGCGGGGCGTGGCCGGCGTCGACCAGGTCATCACCCGCGCGCAGGACTGCCCGCCGCACGACTACTGGGTGCTGATGCTCGATCTGCCGCGCCTGCTGGGCACCACGGTCGACCGCATTCCGGCCAACCTGCCTTACCTGCAGGCCGATGCCCAGCGCGTGGCCCGCTGGTCACCGCGCCTGCCTGCGGGTCTGAGGGTCGGCCTGGTGTGGCGTGGCGCGCCGGGCCAGGAAAACGATGACCTGCGTTCGCTGCCCGGCCTGCAGGTGCTGGCACCGCTCTGGCAGGTGCCGGGCGTGCAGTTCGTGAGCCTGCAGAAGGGCGAGGGCGAAGCGCAGGCGCTTCAGCCCCCCGCCGGGCAGTCCCTCACCGCGCTCGGCCACACCCTCGAGGACATGTCGGACACCGCCGCGGTGGTGAGCCAGCTGGACCTCGTGATCACGGTATGCACCTCGGTGGCCCACCTCGCCGGTGCGCTGGGCAAGCCCACCTGGGTGCTGCTGCCCGCCATCGGCGCCGACTGGCGCTGGCTGCAGGATCGCGACGACTCCCCCTGGTACCCGGGGGTCATGCGCCTGTTCCGCGGCCAGGTCCCGGGCAGGTGGGAGCCATTGATCGAGGCGGTGCGCGACGCCCTGGCCGCGTGGCGTCAGGCGCGGGGCTGAGCCGGCGACGGGCCCAGCCCGCGCACGAAGCCCGCCAGCTCCGGCGGCAGATCGCTGTGCAGCTCGAGCGCCTCGCCCAGCGCCGGATGCGTCACGCGCAGGCGCCAGGCATGCAGGAACATGCGCTTCAACCCGGCCTTCTGCAACTGCCGGTTCAGCTCGAAGTCACCGTACTTGTCGTCGCCGGCGATCGGGTGACCCTGCGACGCCAGGTGCACGCGGATCTGGTGCGTGCGGCCGGTCTTGATGGTCACCTCCAGCAGGCTGAAGGCGGGCCGGCCGGCCGCGGCGGGCCAGTGCTGGCGCACCTTCACGAGCGTGATCGCCCGCATGCCGTCGGGGTCGTCCCTGGCCACCACCTTCACCCGCCGTTCGCCGTCGGCCAGCAGATACTTGTGCAAGGGCTGGTCGATGACCTTGCGGCTGACGGGCCAGGTGCCCGACACCAGCGCGAGATAGGTCTTGCCGGTCTCGCGGTCGCGGAACTGGTCCTGCAGGCCCGTGAGGGCCGAGCGCTTCTTGGCCACCAGCAGGATGCCCGAGGTCTCGCGGTCGAGCCGGTGCACCAGCTCCAGCAGGCGCGCGGCCGGCCGCGCCTGGCGCAGCTGCTCGATCACGCCGAAGCTCACGCCGCTGCCGCCGTGCACGGCCACGCCGGCGGGCTTGTCGATGGCCAGCAGGTGGTCGTCCTCGAACACGACCGGGAATTCGCGCGCGGGCGCCGCGGGGGTGCCCGCCGGCGCCGGCGCGGCCACGCGCACCGGCGGCAGGCGCACCACGTCGCCCTCCGTCACGCGGGTGTCCACGGCGGCGCGCCCCTTGTTCACGCGCACCTCGCCGCTGCGGATGATGCGGTAGACATGCGTCTTCGGCACGCCCTTGAGCACGCGCAGCAGGTAGTTGTCGAGGCGCTGGCCCGCCGATTCCTCGCCCACCGTCAGGAATCGGACCTCCCCGCTTGCAGGGGGCCCACCGCCCCCTATAATCTGTTGCACTAGCGTGACGATGTAAGTGGTTGATTTGGCTGGCAGTTTAGTCCAGCGTCCGCCACCGCGCCGCTGGCAGGTCGATGCCGACCGCCCCCGCAACCCACCGATGCCGGCCCTGCCCGCATCGTCGGCCACCGGTGGCGGCAGGGCCCGACACCTTGAAACACGAGACGGATTACAAGCCCGCCAGCACACGCATCGCTGGCAGGCGGATCAAAGCGAGAACAACGTGCTGATGGCGCTTCTCCTGGCTCTCTGGCGCTGGCTGCTGCCCGCGCCGGACCGGCCGGCTTCGCGACCATCCGTTCCCGGCGCCCCGCCAGCCGCAGCTTTCGCGGCCTGCGCGGCACACGCCCCCCTCGCCCCCCATCCAGTGCCCTTGCCGCGCCTGCTGAGCTAGTCAGTC
>NZ_JAYRZR010000133.1:1083-7381 GCF_041916345.1 Ramlibacter sp. | reverse complement strand
TGGCCCGGTGATCCTGCAATGGCGCGAGCGCGGCATCGTGCCGCGCAAGGCCAAGTGGCTGGCCAGCACCATGATGCTGGCGAGCGCCACCGTGCTCTGGTTCAGTCCCGTACCGGTCTGGCTGCGCGTCGCGGTCTATGCCGTGCTGGCGAGCGTGGCCACCTGGTTGTGGCGCCGGCCCGAGGCCTGAGCACCTGCCCGCGCGGCTACGCCGCCGCCAGCGCCGGCTGCACCCGCTGGCGGCCCAGGCCGAGCCGGTCCGCGGAGATGTATTGCTGCCGGTAGATCTCGAACGGCATGGTGTCGCCCGCCTCCACCGCGGCCTGGTCGGCCACCGACTGGCGCACCAGGGCCTCATGACGGGCCGCCACCTGCGCAGACAACGGCAGCTTCAGCAGCTTGGCGCGCGTCTGCTCGGACAAGGCCTGCACGAAGCCGGTGAAGCTGTTGGCGTGGTCGCGCTCCATGGCGGCCAGCACGCGCGCGGAGGGCAGCATGTCGGGCGCTTCCAGCAAGGCCTGCGCCGCGCGCACGGCGTCGCTGTAGTCGGTGGTGCCATGCGCAGCGTCCAGCTGCGCGGCGATGGGCAGGCACTCGGCCACGATCTCGGCGCCCCAGTCGACCAGCGCCACCTCACGGCCGTTGCGCTCCAGCTTCAGGCCCGGCTGGCGCCCATGGGCGGCGGTGCGGTGCTGGTTGCGGCCGAGCGCGGCGATCTCCTCGCGGCTGTCGTCCGGGCTGGGCGCCAGCAGGCAGTGCAGCAGGAACACGTCGAGGAAGCGGATCGTCTGCGCCTTGATGCCCACCGGCACGAAGGGGTCGAGGTCCATCAGCCGCACCTCCACGTACTCCACGCCGCGCTCGCGCAGCGCATGCAGCGGCCGCTCGCCCGGGCGGATCACGCGCTTGGGACGGATGGTGCCGTAGAACTCGTTCTCGATCTGCAGCAGCGTGGTGGCGAGCTGGTTGTACTCGCCCCCGGGGTTCATGATGCCCACCGCCTCGTAGGCCGCGTAGGGCCGCGTGAGTGCGTCATGCAGCGAGGCGGCATAGCCCTCCAGGCCGTTGTAGCTCACGGCCAGGCTGGCCTGGGCCTCGCTCTGGTAGCCGAGCCGGCCCATGCGCAGCGACGTGCCGTACGGCATGTAGACGGTGTGCGGATTGAGCGACTGCAGCTCGTGCTGGCGCCCTTCGACGAAGCTCGCGCAGGCCGCCGGCGAGGCGCCGAACAGCGTGAGCAGCAGAAAGGCATGGCGGCGGAAGTTGCGGATCAGCGCGAAGTACTCCGCGTCGCTGATGCCCGGCATCGACCAGTTGTAGTGGATGCCGCTGATCGTCTGCATGCGGCGGCCGTAGCGGTGCGCCAGGCCCATGCGGTACACGCTCTTGGCGCGGCCCACGTTGGAGGGGCCGTAGCGGCCGATGGGAATGGTCTCGTCCGTCGGCAGGCGGCAGGGCATGCTGCTGACCCACAACCTCTCTTCGCCGAGCTGGCGGTAGACGAACTGGTGGATCTGCGTCAGCTCCTCCAGGCACTGCTCCACGCTGGCATGCACGCCGGTGATCAGCTCCAGCTGCGACTCGGAGTAGTCGGTGGTGATGTGCGGGTGCGTGAGCGCGGAGCCCAGCGCGGCCGGATGCGGCGTGAGCGCGAGCGAACCCGCCGGCGTGGCGCGCAGGCTTTCTTTCTCGATGCCGCGCCGGATGCCCCGCAGGCGCTCGGGCGCCAGCGTCTGCAAGGCCTGTTGAAGGTGGCTCATGATCGGTCTCTCTCGCCCTCGAATCCCGTTTATGGGGCGGAAGGTATCACCTTTGGCGCAAGCCTGCATGGCGGCAGCTGAACGGTCCTGCGCGCGGCCGGGCCGCCCGAAAAGACGCACCCCAGCCCAGCCGTGGGCGGTGCTGGCTAGACGCGGCGCTCTAGCGCGAAGGGCCGGTTTAGGTCGCATGCCCTAGGGTCCCTGCGCAGAATCGACGCCAACACACGACCTCATCATGAAAGGCTGCCCCATGACCACCGAACAGATCAGCACCGTTGCCCGCCAGTGGATCGACGGCTTCGACCAGACCGCCCACGTCGCCATCGGCGCCTGGCGCGACGGCGGTGACCGCCTGGGCCAGGCCGCGCGCGAGCGCTGGGACACGGCCTTCGCCGAAAGCAGCCCCCAGCTGAGCGCCGAGACGCGCCGCAACGCCGCGCACGCGCGCGCCGTCTTCGCGCGCTACTACAACCAGGGCGTGGCCCTGTCGGCCAGCGGCGCCGAAGTGGCCGTGGACACGGTGGCCCAGGCCGCCCGCGCCGCGGTGGAGCGCGCCGTGGCCTGGCAGCAGGCCCGCGCCTGAGTGTCACGCGGCACGCCGGTGCCGCTGCAGCAAGGGGGTGGCAGAATGCGCCACCCCTTTTCACATCCGCATCCGAACGACGACAGGAGACAAGCCATGGCGGTCAACGTCAACATCGAGCTGGGCTACGAATTCGAGGTCAAGGCCAAGGCGGACGAAGTGTTCGCCGTGCTGGCCGACGTGCCCACCTCGGTCTCGCACTTCCCCAAGGTCGAGAAGCTCACCGACATGGGCGACGGCGTCTACAAGTGGGAGATGCAGAAGGTCGGCACCGCCCAGGTGAACATCCAGACCGTCTACGCCAGCAAGTACGTGAGCGACCCCGCCAAGGGCACGGTGAAGTGGACGCCGGTCAAGGGCGTGGGCAACGCCCAGGTGGGCGGCAGCTGGAAGATCACCGACAACAAGGGCAAGAGCACCAAGGTCGTGCTCAAGATCGAGGGCGTGGTCGACGTGCCGCTGCCCGGCCTGATGAAGATGGTGGTCGAGCCGGTCGTGGCCGGCGAATTCGAGAAGCTGGTCGAGAAATACATCGACAACCTCATCAAGCGGTTTGGCGGCGAGGTCTGAGGGCGGCCCCTACTGACCCTGCGACCTGCGCAGGGTTGGCAACCCCACCCCCGCCGCGTCGAACCCCCCATCCACGGCCAGCACCTGGCCGTTGACGTAGCCCGCTTCCTCCGAGCACAGGAAGCCCACCGCCGCCGCGATCTCCTCCACCAGACCATAGCGGTTGAGCGGGATCACGTCGTGGTAGTCGGCGCGGATCGCCGGCGTGTGCACCTGCTTCGCCATCTCGGTCTCCACCGGCCCCGGCGCCACGGCATTGGCGCGGATGCCCAGCGTGCCCAGCTCCACCGCCTGCTGCTTCGTCAGGTGGATCAGCGCCGCCTTGCTAGTGCCGTAGGCCACGCGCAGCGTGCTGGCGCGCAGGCCCGAGATGGAGGCGATGTTCACGATGCTGCCGCCGCCCGAGCGCCGCATCAGCGGCACGCAGGCCTGGCTGCAGAGGAACGGGCCGTCGAGGTTGGTGGCGAGCACGCTGCGCCACTCGTCGAAGCTCGTCTCCACCACCGGCTTGAAGATGGCGATGCCCGCGTTGTTGACCAGCGCGTCGAGGCGGCCCCAGGTGGCGTCGACCTTCGCCACCGCCGCCTGCACCTGCGCCGGATCGGACACGTCGGCCACTAGCGCCAGCGTGCGCGTGGGCGCTTCCAGCGAAGCCTCGGCCCGCGGCAGGCCGACGGCGTCGATGTCCAGCAGCGCCACACGCCAGCCGCGATCCAGCAGCCAGCGCGCGATGCCCAGGCCGATGCCGCGCGCCGCGCCGGTGACGAGGGCCACGCGCTGGAGGGGTGGGGTGAGACTCATTGCTGCTCCTTGTGCGTGCGAGGGGTCATCATGCCAATGCCGCGGCACACGAGGCTGCTACGCTCTCTCCCGCCCCTCGCCCCTGCCCGCCGGCCCTGTGACCCCCGAAGCCTTCACCCACGCCATCCTGCGCAACCGGAACAACCGCGCCATCCTGCAGCGCTGGCACGAACTCGCGCTGCCCGATGGCTGGCTGGTGGCCGGCTGCCTGTTCCAGACGGTGTGGAACCTGCGCGCTGGCCACGCGCCGGAAGCCGGCATCAAGGACTACGACCTGTTCTACTTCGACGGCCGTGATCGCTCGGCCGAGGCGGAACAGGCCACGCAGCAACGCGTGCAAGGCTTGCTCAGCGACCTGGGCATCGAGGTCGAGGTGTGCAACCAGGCGCGCGTGCACGAGTGGTACCCCGCGCACTTCGGCCATGCCTATCCGGTGCTCACGAGCAGCGCGGACGGCATCCGCCGCTTCCTGGTGCGGGGCACTTGCGTCGGCGTGCGGCCGCGCCTTGCGGCTTCGACCGACGAAGACCTGACCGCCAGCCTGGAGGTCGAGGCGCCCTATGGCCTGCACGAACTGCACGCGGGCATGCTGCAACCGAACGCCCTCACGCCGCATGCCGAACTGTTCCGCGCCAAGACGCTGGCCTACCAGGCGCGCTGGCCGTGGCTGCAAATCGCCGGGGCGACCGGCACCGCGCCCACCGAACCCATCCCCCATGCCTGAACCCACCCTGCGCCCCGCGAGCGACTGCTCCGCGGCCGACCTGCACGCCGCCTTCGGCGCGGCCTTCGCCGACTACCTGATCGGGCCCTTCACCCTGCCGCCGGACCAGTGGCCGGTGTTCCTCGGCCGCCAGTGCATCGCCCTGGCCGAGAGCCGTGTGGCCCTGGTCGATGGCGCCATCGTCGCCTTTGCGCTCACCGCGCCGCGGCCCGATCAGCCGAGCTGGCGCCTCGGCACCATGGGCGCCCTGCCCGCCGCGCGCGGCAGCGGCGCCGCGCAGGCGCTGCTGGACGACTTCATCGCACGAGCGGCGGCCGCCGGCCAGCAACGGGTGGAGCTGGAGTGCTTCGCGCAGAACGAGCGCGGCCTGCGCCTGTACCGCAGCCGCGGCTTCGAGGTGATCGACGAGTTGCAGGGCTGGCAGGGTCGCCCCCAGCCGCTGGCCGATGACGAGGCCGCCGAGGTGCCGCTGGACGAAGCCTTTGGCTGGCTCGCCGAGCGCGCGCACGGCCTGCCCTTGCAAGTCACGCCGCCCGCGCTGCGCGCCCTGCCCGCCGCCTTGAAGGCCTCGCGCCGGGGCGGCGCGTTCGCCGTGACCAGCGTCGCCGCGGATCGCCTCACGCTGCACAGCCTGGTGGACGACGATGTGGAGGCGCAGCGGGATGCGTTGCGCCTGGTGCGTCATCTGGCGGCACTGCACCCCGAGTGCCAGATCGTGGCGCCGCAGCTGATGCGCCCGCGCGCAGGCGGCATTGCGCTGGCCGCGGCCGGCCTGGAGCGGATGCCCCTGCATCAGCTGTGGATGCGACGCCGCCTGCACGAGCCGGCGGCCTGAAGCCGACCCCCGCCCTCGGATTGCGGCATCATCCCGGACCGAGGCATCCGCATGCTGCCCCCATCACTCGACCGCCCCTACGACATCGCCATCACGCGGCTGCAGGCCGCGAACGGCGACGTGCAGGCCCTGCCCGAGCCGCTGCAGACGCTGCTGCTGGTGGAGTCGGCGCACACGCTCATCGAGGCCGGCGGCCTGGCGTTCTTCTACGAAGCCGACTTCCCGAATCACCCGCCCTACGAAGCCTTCGCTGCCGCGTACCGCCGAATCGGCGCGCATGCAGCGGCGCTGTGCATCGAGGAGACGGCGGCCCTCTTCCCCTTCGCCGACCCCGAGTACTTCGAACCCTTGCGCCAGGTATGGCTGGAAAAGCTGCAGGCCGAAGGCCACGGGCGCTTCCAGCGCCTGAGTGACGACATCGCGGGTGATGATGCGGTGTGGGAGAAGCTCGCCGTGTATGTGGCGGCACACGGCAGGGTGTTCGCGCACGATCATTGATCGCAAGCCCGTCATGCCCGCGCAGGCGGACATCCAGGCGTTCGCGGCGCACCGATGCACCCCCGTGCCTGCTACGCTGCAGCCTGCAGCCCTGTCGACTCCCCATGCCCCGCGAACTGCACGCCTTCGACCACGTCCATGTCTTCGTCACCAACCGGCCGGCGGCGGTGGACTGGTACCGCCAGGTGATGGGCCTGCTGCCCTCGCCCGACTTCGCCTTCTGGGCCAGCGACGGCGGGCCGCTGACGCTGCAGAACACCTCCGGCAGCGTGCACATCGCGCTGTTCGAGCGGCCCTCGCAGCCCTGCCGCTCCACCATCGCCCTGCGGGTGGACGCAGCCTCGTTCAAGGCGTGGCGCGCGCACCTGAACGACATGCTGCCCGGCGCGGTGAGCGAGGAGGACCACACCGTCTCGCGCTCGATCTACTTCCGCGACCCGGACGGCAACCCCTACGAGATCACCACCTACGAAGTGGCCGCCCTCGGGCGCGGCTGAGGCGGCGGCACCACGCCCTCGGCGGCCGAC
>NZ_JAYRZR010000133.1:0-1073 GCF_041916345.1 Ramlibacter sp. | reverse complement strand
GTGTGGGGGCGGAACCTCGCGCGGGGGGGCCTGCGGGGGTGGGGTTGGACGCCGGTCGGCCGCCGGATCATCGGGCTGGCCAATGAAGTACGAAATCATTACACTGCGCGCCGTGTATGACGCTCGAGCGCTCCGATGCCCCTTGCACCAGCTGGCCTGACTGACCCGGTCTCCCTGCGCATGGCGGCCGTGCTGGCCGAGGTGTTCGCCCAGGCCGATGGGGCGCGTCTGCCCGTGCGCGTAGGCGCTCTGCGCGGCAGCCGGTCCAACCGCTTCCACGAGCGCCATGGCTTCGTGCGCGTGGCCTCGGCGGAGTGGGACCACTTCTATGAACGGCCAGCGGCGGCTGCACCGGCATGACACGCCACATCCCGCAGATCCTGCACTCCCGCGTGGGCGGCGGGCGGCACTGGTTCACCACGGCCGAGCTGCGGCCGCTGCAGATCTGGCCAGTGGCGCCGAACCACTTTCGCGCCGGCCGATTGCTGATGCGCCTGCTGGTGGCGTTGCGCACCGAGCAGGGCGCGATCGAGCGCGAGGTGGTGCTCGCGCGCGCCCTGGTGGCCGCGCTGCCCGATGCCGCCCCGCTGGAACTGGCCGATGAATCGGCCGAGGTCCCGCTGCGCCTGGTGTTCCAGACCGACCCCGAGGACCACGCCGCTCGGCGCGAGGGCCCGCGCTTCCTCACGCCCCGCCCGCCTTCGCGCTGGACGGAAGGCTACGACGCCTGGATCACCTGGGCCGGCCGCTCGCTGGGTCTGGATATTCCCGCGGCGGATCTTTCACCCGATGGCAGCGTGCGTGCGCTCGCTGCCGCTCAGGTCGCCTTCCGCGCCAAGGTGCCCCGCCTGCGCCTGCGCTTCCTGCAGGGTCTGCATGGGTTGAACATGGGTTTCAAGATCGGCCTGCCCACGCAGTCCGGCGGGCGTGAATACGTGTGGGTGCGGCCCCTCGACTGGTCGGATCCCGCCCTGCCGCGTTGCGTGCTGGAAAGCCAGCCGCGCGAGTGCCCCGGCTACGAACTGGGCCAGACACTGGAGGTGCCGGTGGAGCAGCTCGCCGACTACGCCATC
>NZ_JAYRZR010000132.1:0-7479 GCF_041916345.1 Ramlibacter sp. | reverse complement strand
TGAACACCGGCTTGTGCAGGTGGTGGTTCTTCTCGTCCATCTTGGCGGTGAAGCCGCTGGGCGCCTTGAAGGTCTGGCCGGCCATGGCGGCGATGACCTTGTCCACGTCGGTGGTCTTGGCCTTCTCGACGGCCTGCTTCCACATGTAGACGCCGATGTAGGTGGCCTCCATCGGGTCGTTGGTCAGCGGCTTGTCCTTGTGGCCGGCGATGTTCTTGGCCTTGGCGTAGGCGGCCCACTTCTTGGTGAACTCGGCGTTGGCCGGGTTCTTCACCGACATGAAGTAGTTCCAGGCGGCCAGGTGGCCCACCAGCGGCTTGGTGTCCACGCCACGCAGCTCCTCCTCACCCACGGAGAAGGCCACCACCGGCACGTCCTTGGCCTTCAGGCCGGCGTTGCCCAGCTCCTTGTAGAAGGGCACGTTGGAGTCGCCGTTGATGGTGGAGATCACGGCCGTCTTCTTGCCCTCGGAAGAGAACTTCTTGATCTTGCCGATGATCGTCTGGTAGTCGCTGTGGCCGAAGGGCGTGTACTCCTCCATGATGTCCGACTCGGGGATGCCCTTGGACTTGAGGAATGCGCGCAGGATCTTGTTGGTGGTGCGGGGGTACACGTAGTCGGTGCCCAGCAGCACGAAGCGCTTGGCGCCGCCGCCTTCCTTGCTCATCAGGTATTCCACCGCGGGAATGGCCTGCTGATTGGGCGCGGCACCGGTGTAGAACACGTTCTTGGAGAGCTCCTCACCCTCGTACTGAACGGGGTAGAACAGCAGGCCGTTCAGTTCCTCGTACACCGGCAGCACGGACTTGCGCGACACGCTGGTCCAGCAGCCGAAGGTGACGGCCACCTTGTCCTGCGTCAGCAGCTGCTTGGCCTTCTCGGCGAACAGCGGCCAGTTGGAGGCGGGGTCCACCACCACCGGCTCCAGCTTCTTGCCCAGCACGCCGCCCTTGGCGTTGATTTCCTCGATGGCCATCAGGACGGTGTCCTTCAGGACGGTCTCGGAGATGGCCATGGTGCCCGACAGGCTGTGCAGCACACCGACCTTGATGGTCTCCTGGGCGAAGGCGGGCAGGCCCGCGCCGGCCAGCGCGACCGCCGCGGTCAGCGCCTTGAGAGTGAAACGACGTTGCATGAAAGCTCCTGGAAGAAGAAAGGAAGACAGGACGAAGAGGAAGAAAACGAAGGCGACCCCTCTGGCCATCGCCTTGCCGCCGGCGCCTGCGCGCTTTTGGCAACGGACGAGATGGATGCTAGGTTTCGCCCCGAAATGGGGCCATACGCCGCATGGCGTACGGCGGGCGGTACGATCACGCCCATTGAACCCACCTGGAGGACCGATGGCCACCAAGACCAGCCGCGATTACCTGGAGATCGCCTACCGCTCGATCCAGTGCTTTTCCGACGATGGCAAGCTGCAGCCGGCGGAGCTGGAGCGCCTGGTCACCATCGCCATCAAGGATGGCGTGGTGGACCCCAATGAGAAGCGGGTGCTCGGCAACATCATCAAGCGGCTGAACCCGGCGGAGCTGACGCCGACGATGCAGGTGCGCCTGGCGGTGCTGAAGCAGAAGTACGGGATCTGAGCGGCCCCTGGATGTCCGCCTGGGCGGACTCCCGTCGTCCCCGCGCAGGCGGGGACCCAGGATCAGCCCGCCGATCGCAGCGCCTGCAGGTCCACGGCCTGCGCGATCGCCGCCATGCCGGCATCGTTCGGATGCAGCCGGTCGCCGCTGTCGAAGGCCGCAAGCAGGCGCGTGGGCGCGGCCGGGTCGCGCAGCACGCGGTCCACGTCCAGCACCGCGTCCGCGAGGCTCTGCGCACGGATCCACGCATTCAGCGCCTGGCGCCCGGCCTCGCTGGCCGCGGTCGCGTAGCCGTAGCCCTCGCACGGTGGCAGGGTCGCCAGCACCATGCGCAGGTCGGCCTGGCGGCCGCGACGCACCAGCTCCTGCAGGCCCTTGACCAATTCCTCCGCGGCCACCACCGGGCCGATGCCGGCGGCCGGCGCATGCAGGTCGTTGATGCCGATCAGCACGATGGCCGCGCGGGCGCCGGCCACCTGCAGCACGTCACGCTCGAAGCGGTCCAGCGCGCGCGGGCCGAAGCCGTCGAACAACAGGCGGTTGCCGCCCAGGCCAGCATTCACCACGCCCCAGCCGGCCAAGCCTGCATCGGCCGCCAGCCGCGCATCCAGCTGATCGGTGTAGCGGCGATGCGCGTCCGGCGTGGACAGCGCGCCCTCGGTGATGGAGTCACCGAAGGCCACCACCACGCCGCCCGGGCGCGGTACCCGCACGTCCAGCCGCCGCAGCCAGTGGACGGCACCCGTTCCCGGCGCTTCGTCCAGTGACTCGGCCGCGCGGGCGTCACCCTGGGCGATACGCCCGGTCTGGAACGCACCCGCATGCCAGGTGGACACCTCCATCGGCCCCGCCACGTACAGGCTGATGGCGACGGCCTCGCGCGCCGTGACCGCGAAGTCCAGCTCGTCGCTCCAGACCTCGCCGCCTGCGGGGACACGCGCCGCCGTGGCGCCGCCAAAGCGCAGGGCCTGGTCGGTCGCCGGGTCGATGCGGCTGCCGGCGACGACGCGGGCGATGTTCACGCCGTCGATCACCAGCGGCTCGCTGCCAAAAGCATTGCTGATCCGCAGACGCAGCGTCGCGCCGCCCTGGCTGGGCCGCAGCACGTGCCGCAAGGTCTGGTCCCGCAGCACCAGCGGCGGCGGCACCGGCAGGCCGGGCGCGCTGGCCCGCACGGCCTGCACCGCGGCCAGCCAGCCGGTCTGCCACGTGGCCCCGGCACTGGCACCGTCGACATCACCGGCCACAGGTGCATCCGCCTGCTCACCACCCCCGCCACCACAACCGGCGAGCAGTGCGGCCCAGCCGGCGAACGCGGCCAGGCAGGCGCGGCGGCCTGGGTCCGTCACGCGTTCGGCTCGCGGGGAGTCATTGGGGTTCGCCATGGCGCCATTGCAGCACTGCGCGCGGTGGTGGGCGTAACACGATGTGCGGGCAGTCCCACCCGCCGCGAAGCTACCGCGCGGGCGGCCGCGCCGGCAGCACGGATGCAGGCGACCAGCCCGCGGCCGCGGCGAAGGCGCGTGCCAGCTGCTGGTAGCCCGGCACGGTGAAGTGGATCAGGTCCGCTGCCATCAGCCCCTCGCGCGCCCATCGATACGCGCTGCCCGGCCCCCCCATCGCCTCCAGCGGGCTCCAGAAAGCGCAGCCGGCCGCCTGCGCGGCCTGCTGCTGGATCCCAGCGATGGTCTCGTGCACCTGCGTGTAGCGCAGCAGCGCGGCCGGTGGCACCGACGGCCCGGCGCGCCGGGCCGTGGCCGCGGCGCGTGCCTTCTGCGAGCGGCGCAGCAGCACGCCGCGGTCACCCGGGCCGATCAGCACGCAGCGTGCCGCGGGGAAGGCGGCACGCAGGTTGGTCACTGCCGCCGCCACGCCTTGCCGATAGGCCGCGGCATCGAACGGCGAGGCATTGCCCTCGTTGGTGCCGTAGGCCATGACGACCAGGTCATAGGCATCCGCCGCCAGCCAGGGCCGAAGGCCCTCTGGCGGCAGGCGCGCCCAGCCGGCGGCGGTGGCGCCGGGGTAGCCGAACACGTCCAGCTGCAGCAGCGCGCGCGACGCGGGCGCCAGCGCCAGGCCCTGCAGCCGCAGCGTGCCCGTGAGCAGGCGCAGGCGCAGCTGCGACACCGGCGCGTCGACGGCGATCTCCAGCGCCGCGGGGCCCGGGCGGGCTTGCAAGTCCACCTCGGTCGGCTCACCGCCGTCGAGCGCCAGCGCCACGCGCAGCGGCGCGCCGTCAGCCTCGTACAGCAGGCGCAGCGGTCCGGCCTCGCCACCGCGCACGGTGCGCAGGTCCAGCGCGATGGCGGCACCCGGCCGGCTGGCCACCATCGCGACCAGGCCGGGGCCGCTGGTGGCAGCGTCCACGGAAGCGACATGCGCGGACTCGTAGCGCCAGTCGCCTTCGGCGCAATGCCGGCGCAGCGGCAGACGCACGCCAGCGCGACCGAAGGTGGCCGGCAGCAGCGAAGGCCGTGCCAGCGCCACGTCGAGCCCCGCCAGGCGCATCAGTTCCTCGGTGAAGAACGCTGCCGCCATGTGGCTGTCGCCCCAGACCGCCACCCGCAGGCGCTCCCCCACCGGCGGCAGCAGCGAGAGGCCGGTCGCGGGCGCGCCGGCAGGCCCCTGCGCCTGCAGCAGCGCGGCCAGGTCCTCCTCGCCCGGTGGTTCCAGCGGATCGGGCTCGGGCGGGCGTGGCGCGGCGCGGCGGCTGCGCGGCTTGCACTGGAAGTCGGTCACCGCACTGCCCGCCGTCAGCGACACCCTCTGCGTGGCGATGGCTTCGCCGGCCTGCGCAGCCGCCCCGGGGGCCAGCAGGGCCGTCAACGCGACCGCGAGGCCCACCTGCGCGAGCCATGGGCCACCGACCCGGCGGCCCGCCAGGCAGCACCCGATCAACCGCCGCTCAGAGGCCTTGATGCGATTCGACATCGGCATCGACCGCAGGCACGGTCACGACGGCCGGCCGATCCTCGACCGCCTCGGTGGGCGTGGCCCGCAGCCGCTCGGTAGCGCGGGTGGCCTTCAGGCGGATGCCCTGCCCTGCACGCGCCATGGCGGAGGGTTCGAACAGCGGCACGCCGGCCGCTTCGGCCAGGGCCCCCGCCAGCGCCGACATGCCCGCCGAGTTGAGGTGGATGCCATCGGATACGAAGAATTGCGGGTTGTCACGACCGAGCGTGGCCCAGTCCACCCGCACGACGTTGGGGAACTCGCCCGCCACGCGCGCCACGATCTCGTTGTTCTGCTCGGTCCAGCGGCGCGCGGCATGCACGTCGATCAGCACCACGCGCTGCCGGTCCTGCAGCAGGCGCAAGGCGCTGCGCAGGTGGCGCTCCACGATGTAGCCGTTGGTGCCCAGGTGCAGCACCACGGTGCGGCCCAGCGCATCGTGTTCGCGCAGCTCGCCGATGCGCTGCGGCGCCTCGCTGAACTGGCGGCCCACGGCGGCATCCACCCGCACACCGGGCAGCGCCCGCGCGAGGTAGTGGCGCGCGCCCAGCATGACCGAGTCACCGATGATGGTGATGTCGCGTCCGCTGCCCGAGAGGGCGGGCACGGTCGTGGCCGACACGCTCAGCACCACCGGCGGGGCGGTGGCAGCGGCGGGTGGCTCGGCGGCATCGGCCTCGCGGGGCGCCGGGGTGCGCAGCGAGGCGGGCTCCGCCGCCGCCACGGCATCGGCCGCGAAGCCAGGCGCGGGCAGCGAGGCAGCCGCCGGCACCAGCAGCGCGGCAGCGCCCACGGCGGCGGCACTGCCCGCCCACAGACCGGCCCCGCCGAGGGCCGGCGTCAGGCGCTCGCGCCAGCCCTGCACCAGGCGCCGCGCATCGAGTTCGATCCAGCGGTAGCTGATCTCCGCCGCCAGCGCCGTGAGGCCCACGACGACCAGCGCGCCGGCCACGCCGGGCTCGGCCTGGCCCGGACCGTCGAAGACCCACACGCCGATCGGCCAGTGCCAGAGATAGATGGAGTACGAGCGCGTGCCCAGCCAGCGCAGCGGCGCGCACCCGAGCAGGCGCGACCACGCGCCCTCATGCGCCACGGCGGAGGCGATGGCCACCGCAGCGAGCAGCGAGGCGAGCAGGAAGCCGCCCAGGTAGAGCGCCGGCGTTGCCGAGTGCCAGGCATGGACCATGGTGCCCAGGCCCGCCAGCGCCAGCAGTCCGGCCAGCGCCGAGAAGGCCCGCACGCCGCGACCTTCGTGGCCCGCCGTCGCGCCCACCAGCCAGCCACGCCGGTGCGCCAGCACGCCCAGCGCGGAGCCGGCCAGCAAGCCCATGGCGTGCGTGTGCGTGGCCAGGTAGGTGAAGTTGGCCGCCAGGGGACCGGCCGTGTACAGCCGCGCCATCTCGGCCGTGCTGGCGGCGGCCAGCAGCACCGCGACGAGGGCCACCAGACCCAGGCCGCGCCAGCGCAGCAGCACGACCATCAGCGCCGGCCACAGCAGGTAGTAGTGCTGCTCCACCGACAGCGACCACAGGTGGCGCAGCACCGGATCGCGCCCCATCGTCTCGAAGTACGACTGCACGGACCACAGCTGCCACACGTTGGAGAGGTAGACCAACGCCGCCGGCGCGTCGCTCGCCAGGCGCGGCAGCGCGTCGGGCGCGAACACGGCGGTGATCGGGAAGGCCAGCAACACCAGCACCAGCACGGCCGGCATCAGGCGCCAGAGGCGACGCCGGTAGAAACCGGGCAGGTCGATGCGGCCGGTGCGGCCGTGCTCGTCGAGCAGGCGCGCGGTGATGATGAAGCCGGAGATGACGAAGAACAGGTCGACGCCCAGGAAGCCGGCTTCGAAGCCGGCCAGTCGCAGGTGGTAGGCCACCACCGCCGCCACCGCCAGACCCCGCAGGCCGTCCAGCGCGGCCACCCGGTTCGGCAGACCCGATCCCGCCGGCACCGATTCCTCGGTCTGCGCCGGCCGCACGGCGACTGCTCCTGCCTCGTTCATCTCGCTCTTCACGTCTCGGCAGGAATCGTATCAGCTCAACGGTGCGGACCGGCCAGCCACGCGCCGAAAGCATGACCGTGGGCCCGATACGCCTGCGGCGTGAGGTGCGTCAGATCGGCCTGCATCATGGGCGGCACCTGCCGTGCGCCCGCCGCGGCGCTGCCGCGCCCGCCCATGGCAGCCTGCCAGTCCCAGAACCAGCAGCCGGCCTCGCGCGCAGCGCGCTGCTGCTGCGCGGCCACCTGGGCGTGCACGGCCGCATGCGGCCCGCCCGGCCCGCCGCCGCCGCGATCCGGCGGGCCGACCAGCACGCAGCGCGCGCCGGGATAGGCGAGGCGGAAGCGGCGCAGGCCCTCGCGCAGGGCCTGCGCATGCTCCTCCGGCCGCTGCGCGGCAGCCGCGGCGTCATTGGTGCCGTACTGCAGCACCGCGAGATCCAGCACCGGCTTGCTGGTGGCGAACGCCGGCTCGGTCACCGCCGCGTGGCGCCAGCCCTCGGCCGTGGCGCCGGGGAGGCTGAACACATCCAGGTGGTCGCGCGGGCGCTGGGCGGCCGCATACACGGGCGACAGGCCGTGCACCGTCGCCTCGCCCGCGATCAGGCGCACGGCGAGCAGCGCCGCCGGCCGCGTGGGCACGATGCGCAGCGGTTCGCTGACCGCGCCATCCAGCGTCACCAGCGCCTCGGCACCGCCGTCGGCGGAGATGCCCAGCACCAGGCTGCGGTCGGCACGCTGCTTGGTCAGGTGCAGCCGGACCGAGGTGACCCGCGCCTCCGCCTGCGGCCAGCGGAAGTCGAACCCCAGCAGGCTGCCGTGCTGCTCGCCGGACACGGCCACCAGGCCGGCGCCCACCTGGCGCGCGCCCTGCCACGCCAGCGCGGGGCGCCAGCCCGGACTGACGCAGACGCTGCGCAGCGGATGGGCGATGCCGCGG
>NZ_JAYRZR010000131.1:0-7611 GCF_041916345.1 Ramlibacter sp. | reverse complement strand
AAATTGGTAGACACAGCGGACTTAAAATCCGCCGCCGCTCAACCCGGCGTACCGGTTCGATCCCGGTTCGAGGCACCATGGTCGCGCGCAAGGACGAACAGGTCCAGAATGGAGAGCCGGGCCACCGGCCGGAGAGCAACATGTCCGATTACGACGCCCCTTTCGAGATCCATGTGCACGGTGACGTGCCGCTGCGCGCCGGCGTCACCTATGCCCAGCTGCAGGAGGCGCTGAAGCCCCTGTGGTCCTATGCCGGCGCGCGCTCGCTGGCGGATGCCGCCGAGAGCGCCTACGAGGAGGAGCCGGGCATCCAGTTCGACGCCCACACGCACATGCTCTCGCTGTGCTGGACGGTCTCGGGCGACCTCGACTTCCGCCAGCAGCTCGACGAGATGTGCATGGGCCTGAACGACCTGGCCGAGCGCGGCGCGGCGATCGAGGTGAGCTTCTACGACACCGAGTTCGACGACGACGAGGCGCAGGGCGACGAGGAAGCCCGTGACGACTTCGTCATGCTGTTCGTCGGCCCCACGCCGGCGGCCATCATGCAGGTGCAGCGCGACCTGCTGGTCGAGGATGTCGTGCACATGATGGAGCGCCACTTCGACGCTGCCGAGCTCGATGGCGTGGTGGCCGAGATCGACAAGCTGTTCACCCAGCGCTTCGACAAGCTGGTGAGCTCGCTGGAGATCGGCAAGCCGCCGCGCGGCGGCGGCAGTGGCGGCGCGGGCGGCCACGGCGGCGGGCGCCGGCCGCGTCACCTGCATTAGAGTTCGTCATCCCCGCGTCGGCGGGTTCGACGAGGAGCATGCATGGCCGCGCTTTCCACGGATGCCCTGAACCCCGGCGTGCGCAAGCGCGAGGTGTTCGGCTGGGCGATGTACGACTTCGCCAACTCGGGCTACACCACGGTCGTCATCACGGCGGTGTTCGCGGCCTACTTCGTGGGCGGCGTCGCGCAGAAGGCCGAGTGGGCCACCTTCGCCTGGACGCTGGCGCTGTCCATCTCGTATGCCATCGTCATGCTCACCATGCCCAGCCTGGGCGCCTACGCCGACCTGCGCGCGGCCAAGAAGCGCGTGCTGGCGGTGGTCACGGCCGGCTGCGTGGTCAGCACCGCGGCGCTGGCCTTCGCGCAGCCGGGCACGGTGGTGCTGGCCATGCTGCTGATCGTCGTGTCCAACACCTTCTTTGCCTACGGCGAGTCGCTCACCGCCGCCTTCCTGCCGGAGCTGGCCCGCACGGAGGCGATGGGCAAGGTCAGCGGCTGGGGCTGGGCCTTCGGCTACTTCGGCGGCATGCTCGCGCTGGGCATCTGCCTGGGCTACGTGATCTGGGCGCAGAAGCAGGGCCAGGCCGCCGCGCAGTTCGTGCCGGTGACGATGCTGATCACCGCCGGCCTCTATGGCGCGGCCTCGCTCGTCACCTTCCGGCTGCTGCGCGAGCGCGCCCGCCCGAACCCCGAGGCCCTGGCAGAAGGCGGCCTGCGCGCCTCGATCGCGCGGCTGCAGCGCACCTTCGCGGAGGCCCGCCGCTACCGCGACTTCATGTGGCTCATGGCCTGCGCGGTCTGCTACCAGGGCGGCGTGGCGGTGGCCATCGCGCTGGCGGCCATCTACGCCGAGGCGGTCATCGGCTTCCAGCAGCAGGAGACGATGGTGCTGATCTTCGTGCTGAACTTCGCCGCGGCCGCCGGCGCCTTTGCCTGGGGCTACCTGCAGGATCGCGTGGGGCACAAGCTCGCGCTGGGCAGCACCCTGGTGGGCTGGATTGCCACCTGCGTCATCGCCGCGCTGTCGGTCACCAAGGGCCAGTTCTGGTGGGCCGCGGCCATCGCCGGGCTGTGCATGGGCTCCAGCCAATCCGCGGGCCGCGCCATGGCCGGCCTGTTCGCGCCGCCGGCGCAGCTGGCGGAGTTCTACGGCCTGTGGACCTTCGCCGTGCGGCTGGCCAGCATCATCGGCCCGCTCAGCTACGGCGCCATCACCTGGGCGACCGGGGGCAACCAGCGCATGGCCATCCTGGCGACCACGCTGCTGTTCGTCGCCGGCCTGGTGCTGCTGCTGAAGGTGGACGTGGAGCGCGGCAAAAAAGCCGCCCTCGGCCTGGCAGCCGGGGCGGCGTGAAGCGGCTCGCGCCGCACGGAGGTGAGTCGTTGTCGCGCCAAGGGCCATTGCCCCTGGCGGTTCGACAGGCGGGTCAGGGCGCCGGCGCGAAGCGGACCTCACCGCCCGAGAGGTAGTAGGCCCCCAGGGTCGACTGCACGCTGCGCTCGGCGGTGACGTCGTAGCGGGCGTAGCGCTGCGCGTCGGCCGGCGTGCCGTCGAAGCGCGTGGCCACCACAGTGGGTTGCTGCACCAGCGTGCCGGCGGCGGTGTCCACCACGAAGCGCGTCAGGCCCTGCGTGGCGACGCTGGAGAAGCCGCTCGTGGATGCTTCGGTCAGGCGGGCGGGCAGGGCGATGCGCGCGCGGCCGCCGGCCTCCAGGATGTTCACGCCATGGCGGCTGCCATCCAGCGCGCTGGTGCTGCCACGGCCCCCGAGCGAGATGGAGGCGGCGACGCGCGGCGTAGCCGGGTTGCGCACGTCGAACAGCGCCACCTTCAGGCCCTCGACCACGCCGCTCGCGCTGGCGTCGCGGCCGATGCCCACCAGCCAGTCGCCACCGGCGATGGGGCGCAGCACTTCCGAGTAGCCGGGCATCACCAGTTCGCTCACCGTCTTCGGGTCCGCCGGATCCGAGAGGTCGAGTACGTACAGCGGGTCGGTGCGCCGGAAGGTCACCACATAGGCGCGCGGCCCGGCGAAGTGCACCGCGTACACCTGCTCGCCCTCATGGCCCAGTGGCGCCGGCCGGCGGCCATTGGGCAGCGAGCCCACGGCCTGCAGCGTGCGCGCCGAGGCGTTCTCGCGCAGCACCGTCAGCGTGGCGGGCGAGGGCTTGGCGGTCGTGATCGGCGAGGCCTGCGGCGTGCCGGACCAGCCGGTGTCACCGGTGTAGGTGACCACGCGCAGGTCGCCGTTGTGCTCGCTCATGCGGTAGGGCATCTTCTCCGCGTCCCAGCCCAGGTGGCCGGGCACCTGGCCGGAGGCGCGGTAGGTGACGCCGAGGCCCGCGAGCGCGAACTTGTGGATGTCGGTCGTGGTCTCGCGCGGGAACACCGCGGCCGTGAAGGCGGCGGCGATCCACACCTGCTGCGAGCTCGCGATGTACACGTTGGCGGGCGACATGTAGACGGCGCTGCCGTCGCCCACGAAGCACCGGCTGGCGCGCTGCAGGCTGCCACTGGAGAGGTCGATCGCGGTGATCGTCGTGAGCTGCAGGCCCAGCGTGGCGTTGGCCGGCTGCACGTAGCAGTCGGTCTCGGCCACCAGGGGCTGCGCCGCGCCGCCGTTCACGCGCACCTTGGGCAGCAGCGCCTCGGCCGTGAGCGTGGCCAGCGTGGTGCTCACCTGGGCCGGCGTGCTGTTGGCGGGCACGCGCCACGCCGACAGGTCGGGCGTCCAGCTGCTCACCACATACAGCACGTTGCCGATGCGGCGGCTGGCCACCAGCCAGCCGTCGATCTCCATGCGGGCCTGGGCCGCGGGCAGGGCACCGGTCTGCACGCCGTACACATCGAGCGCGATGCTGCGCTCGGTGGGCATGGCGATGAGCGAGGTCGCCGCCGGCAGCGCGGGCTGGATGACGCCGTAGCTGCTCTTCTCGCTCAGCACCGCCAGCCGGCGGGCCTCTTCCGCCAGGAACAGGCCGGAGGCGCGCCAGTCCGCGCGCAGGGTGAGGCTGCCCAGGTCCTGCAGGTTGCCGTCGGACTGGATGCGCGAGACGCCCAGCCGGTCGGGCTCTGGCGTCGGCGTGTCGTAGCGCGCCGCGTGCAGCGCGTAGAGCATCTGGCCGTCGGTCTTCAGCCGGTCGTCCTCGTCCACGCCCTGCTCCTGCAGCGTGGTGCCCGAGAAGGCCGGCGCGGGCGAGAACACCACGGCGGTGCCCGGCAGCGAAACGGCGGTCCCCTCCAGGCCGGCGGCGGCGCGCTCGCCCACCTGCTTGCGGAAGTACGCGAGCACCTCGCCGGAGGCCGCCGCCTTCAGTGCCGAATCGCCGGCGGGAGGCGGCGCAGTCCCGTCGCCACCCCCCGCTGCGACCCCCGCACCACCGCCGCCACCGCAACCCGCCACCAGAGCGAGCGCGACCGCGGTCATGCAGGTCCGGGCCCAGGCGCGCGGTCCGCGCGCCACGGGCGTCATCGTCATGGATCTCATGTTCTTTTCCTTGTCCTTGTCCCTGTCCGGCACGTCCGGGCCGGCGCGGTGGGGGCCCCGCTGGCCCCCGGCTGCTTGACGGCAGATGCGTGACAGCGCGTCAGTGCGTGGGATAATATCCCACAAATGACGAGGCCGCAACCGATCCCGGCCCGCCACCTCAGCTACCATCGCCCAGCCCATGGCCACCCGCTCCGAAACCGTCCTGGCTGCCGTGCTCGCGCTGTTCAAGCCGCTGGCACGCACGCTGCTGCGACACGGCGTGGCGTATCCGGCCTTCAGCGTGGCGCTCAAGCAGGTGTTCCTGGAGGCCGCGCGCGAGGAGTTGCAGCAGGCCGGCCGCAAGCAGACGGACAGCGCGCTCAGCCTGCTGTCCGGCGTGCACCGGCGTGACGTGCGCACGCTGACGCGGCTGCCCCGCGCCGGCGCCGGCACGGGCGTGGACGCACCCATGAACATGGCCAGCCAGGTGGCCGGTCGCTGGCTGAGCGAGCCCGACTGCCTGGACACGGAGGGCGCGCCGCGCGTGCTGCCCCGCGCCGGCGCCATGCCCAGCTTCGACGGCCTGGTCAACGCCATCAGCCGCGACGTGCGACCGCGCGCGGTGCTGGACGAACTGCTTCGGCTGGGGATGGTGGAAGAGGGCGTCGACGGCATCCGCTTGCTGGTGCCGGGCTTCGTGCCGCGCCAGGGCTTCGAGGAGATGGCCGCGCTGCTGCGTGACAACCTGCATGATCACGCGGCCGCCGCGGCGGCCAACCTGGATACGGATGCGAACTGGCTGGAGCAGTCGCTGTTCGCGGACCGGCTCACGGCAGAATCGGCGCATCAGGTGCACGTGGCCGCGGCCCGCGCCTGGCGGGTCGCGTTCCGATCCGTCATGCGCGAGGCGCAGGCGCGGCATGCCCACGACGAGATCCACGCTGACGCGGCGCGACGGACGCACCGCGTGCGATTCGGGAGCTATTTCTATGCCGAGCATGACCAACCCCCTGGCCCCTGACTGGGCGCGCCGCGCGCTGGCGGCTCTGGCCACGGCGCTGCTGGTGCTGGGCCTCGCCGCGTGCGGACCGGGCACGGGGGGCACGGGCACGGGGCCGGTGCAGGGCGTGCAGCTGTTCGGCGCCGGAGCGCAGCCCTCGTTCTCGCCGCCGGGTGCGGCCTGCGTCGGCGACTGCGTGGGCGCCCAGCTGCGCCTGGAGCCCGAGGCGGTGGAACTGGCCAGCGCCTGCCTGCGCTTCACCCGCGCGGGTTCGTGGTCGACCGACGCCGCCGGCCTGGCCCTGGTCGAGGGGAGCCTGGAGACGCAGGGTCGGGACGGCCGCCAGACGCAACCGGCCACCCTGCGCCTGCAGTTCAATGGTGCGGCCGACGTGGCCACCAGCGTGACCGCCACGCTGACGGATGCGCGCGGGGTGGTGCTGCTCGGCCCGGTCACGCTGGGCCGGCAGGCGGCCGCGGGCGTGACGGCCGCCTGCACGCCCTGACCGGGCGCTGCGCGTGGCCGCGCGATCAGGCCGTCACGGCTTGCGGCAACCAGCGCGTGGCGGCGTTCAGCAGCGGCTCGAGCGCACCTGAACTGCGCCACGTGACGTGACCCGCGTCGGGTGCAGGTGGCGCGAGCAGGCCTGCGGCCGCGAGCACGCGGCGGGTCTGCCGGGCCACCGGCCCGGCGCTGTCCACCAGCGTGATCCCGGGGCCGAGCGCATCGCGCAGCGCGTCGGACGCAAAGGGGTAGTGGGTGCAGCCCAGCACCACGGTGTCGATCTCCCCCGGCCGGGTGCCATGCCGCGCGGCCTCGACGGTGTAGCGGCGACAGAGCGCGGCGACGGCGGCCGCGTCGCCGGCCTCGATGGCGGCCGCCAGGCCGTCGCAAGGCTGCCGGGTGACCTGCACGTCGCGCGCCACGCCCGCCAGCAGCGTGGCGAACTTGGGGCTGGCCAGGGTCGCGCGAGTCGCGAGCACGGCCACGTGGCCGGTGCGCGTGAGGGCTACGGCCGGCTTCAGCGCCGGCTCCAGGCCGATGACGGGCAGATCCGGATGCGCCTGCCGCAAGGCGTGCACGCCGGCGGCCGTGGCGGTGTTGCACGCGACCACCAGGGCCTTGATGCCATGGGCCGCGCGCAGCTCCGTGGCGATGGCCAGCGCGCGTTCGCGCACGGCCGATGCGTCACGCTCGCCGTAGGGCGCGTGCGCGGCATCGGCGAAGTACACCCAGCGCTCGTGCGGCAGTTCGGCCCGCAGCGCGCGCAGCACGCTCAGGCCGCCGATGCCGCTGTCGAACACGCCGACGGGGGCGCGGGGATCGAGGGCCGCCGTCCGCGCCGGGGCGGCGGCCGGTGCCCGCGTGCTCAGGCCGCGACCACGGGGATGGTCTTGAATTCCCCGCTCGCGATGCGTTGCTGCCACTCGGCCGGACCGGTGATGTGGGCGCTGGTGCCGCCGGCATCCACCGCCACGGTGACCGGCATGTCGACCACGTCGAACTCGTAGATGGCTTCCATGCCCAGGTCGGCGAAGCCGACCACGCGCGCCTGCTTGATCGCCTTGGAGACGAGGTAGGCCGCGCCGCCCACGGCCATGAGGTAGGCGCTCTGGTGCTTCTTGATCGCCTCGATCGCCACCGGGCCGCGCTCGGCCTTGCCGATCATCGCGATCAGGCCGGTCTGCGCCAGCATCATGTCGGTGAACTTGTCCATGCGGGTGGCGGTGGTGGGGCCGGCGGGGCCGACCGCCTCGTCACGCACCGGGTCCACCGGGCCCACGTAGTAGATGACGCGGTTGGTGAAGTCCACCGGCAGCGGCTCGCCCTTGGCCAGCATGTCCTGGATGCGCTTGTGCGCTGCATCGCGGCCGGTGAGCATCTTGCCGTTCAGCAGCAGCGTGTCGCCGGGCTTCCAGCTCGCGACCTCGGCCTTGGTCAGCGTGTCCAGGTTCACCCGCTTGCTCTTCTGCGTGTCGGGCACCCAGTTGACGTCGGGCCACAGGTCGAGGCTGGGGGCCTCCAGGTAGACCGGGCCGGAGCCATCCAGCACGAAGTGCGCGTGGCGGGTGGCGGCGCAGTTGGGGATCATCGCCACCGGCTTGCTGGCGGCGTGCGTGGGGTACATCTTGATCTTCACGTCCAGCACGGTCGTGAGACCGCCCAGGCCCTGCGCGCCGATGCCCAGCGCATTGACCTTCTCGTACAGCTCCAGCCGCAGCTCCTCCACCTGGGTGAGCTTCTCGCCGCGCGCGGCCTTGGCCTGCAGTTCGTACATGTCCAGGTCGTCCATCAGGGACTCCTTGGCCATCAGCACCGCCTTCTCGGCCGTGCCGCCGATGCCGATGCCCAGCATGCCGGGCGGGCAC
>NZ_JAYRZR010000130.1:261-7637 GCF_041916345.1 Ramlibacter sp. | reverse complement strand
ACGACAGCGTCACCGGCATCGAGGTCGTGATCGGCACCGCTCAGGCCGACCTGATGTACGGCAACGAGGACGCCAACCGCTTCGAGGGCGGCAACGGCGCCGACACGCTCGACGGCGCCGGTGGCGCGGACACGTTGCTCGGGCAGGACGGCGGCGATCTGCTCAACGGCCTGGCCGGCAACGACAGCATCCTGGGCGGCGCGGGCAACGACACCCTGGGCGGCTGGGCCGACGACGACACGCTGCTGGGCGAGGCCGGCGCCGACACGCTCTTCGGTGGCTCGGGCCACGACAGCCTGGACGGCGGAACCGAGGCCGACGTGCTGGAAGGCGATGACGGCAACGACACTATCTCAGGCGGCGCAGGCAACGACACCCTGCGCGGCTGGAACGACAACGACACGCTCGATGGCGGTGACGGCAACGACGTGGCCTACGGCGGCGCCGGCCTGGACAGTCTGCTGGGCGGCACCGGCGCCGACCAGCTCGAAGGCGACGACGGCAACGACACCCTGCAAGGCGGCGCGGACAACGACACCCTGCGCGGCTGGAACGACGACGACAGCCTTGACGGAGCCGACGGCGCTGATCTGCTGGTGGGCTGGAGCGGCAACGACAGCATGGCCGGCGGCACTGGGGCCGATCAACTGTTCGGTGACGACGGTGCGGACACGCTCAACGGCGGCACCGGCGGGGACGTGCTGCAAGGCGGCCTGGGCAATGACCTGTACGTGTTCGACGCCAGCTTCGGCTTCGACGGCGTGCGTGACTACGACTACATCGCCGGCAACAGTGACACCTTCCAGTTCACCGGCCACAACCTGGCGGATCTGAACTTCAGCCGGGTCGGTGATGCGCTGCGGGTGGAAGACATCGCGAACACGGCCAACACCATCTACGTGAACGACTGGTATGCCGCCGGCTCCAGCGGTGCCTTCGTCATCGAGAGCTGGGTCATGGCCAACGGGGACACCCGCACGGCGGGGCAGATCGAGGGGCTGGTAATCTGAGAACCATCGGGACATCGAGGAGCAACCATGTTTGCAGTCAGCGGAACATCCGGCAATGACACGATGTCAGGCACTGACGTGTCTGACTACCTGCTCGGTCTGGAAGGCGACGACAGCCTCGAAGGCAAGGCAGGCGACGACACACTCAATGGCGGACCCGGCAACGACACCCTGAATGGCGGGGCAGGTGCGGCCGACGTGGCCGCCTATGGCACCGAAACCAGCGCTGTCAGCGTGGATCTGGCAAGCGGCACCCTCGGTGGCGCCGCCGCGGGTGACGTGTACCTGGGTATCGAGGGGGTCCTTGGCACCAACTTTGGAGACTGGCTATCCGGGGACGCATCGGCCAATCGGTTCCTGGGTTACGACGGCAATGACACCTTGCTGGGCCTTGGCGGCCACGATCGACTGGAAGGGGGTGCTGGCAACGACACCCTTGAAGGCGGCGAAGGCGACGACCGTCTGGTCGGCAACGCCGGCAACGACGTGATGGCAGGCGGTACGGGCATCGACACGGCGGACTACAGCACGCCCGACAGCACCGTTGGCATCACGGCCGACCTCACGACCAGCCTGGTAACAGGGGGGAGCGGGACTGACACGCTGATCGGCATCGAGAACATCACCGGCTCGCGAAACGCGGATGTCATCACGGGCAACGCGGAGGCCAACGTGCTGGAGGGTGGCGGCGGCCATGACACCCTCACCGGTGGCGGCGGGGTCGACACATTCCTGTTCAACAGCATGGCAGCTCAGCTCTTCGGCGGCCTGGGAACGGATCGGATCACGGATCTGGCTGCAGGCGAGAGCCTGGCGATCTGGGGCTACGACCTCACTTCACTCCAGCAAGGGGACACGCCGACAGCCCTTCTTCGCGGGCAGGTCATGGTCTCGTCCTACGACAGCGGAGCCAACCTCACGCGCATTCATGTGGGTCTCGACACGGTGGCGGGCGCGGATCTCACCATCGAGCTGGCAGGCCGCTTCTCGGCGCCCAGTTTCAGCCTGGTGAATGCCGGCGGCTATGGCAAGCTGGTCTTCTCCGGCAATCTCTTCGTGAACGGGACGACCGCGGCCGAGTCGCTGCAGGGCGGCCCCGGGGATGACTCCCTGTACGGCGATGCTGGCAACGACACCCTCATCGGCGGCGCCGGCAACGACAGCCTCGACGGCGGCACCGGCACCGACACCGCCGACTACAGCGCCGAGACCACGCCCATCAGCGCCATCCTGTACGGCAATCAGGTCAGTGGCGTGAGCACGGGTGATGACAGCGTGACCGGCATCGAAGTGGTCATCGGCACGGTGCACGCCGACCTGATGTATGGCAACGAGGAGGCCAACCGGTTCGAAGGTGGCGCGGGCAACGACACCCTCGACGGCGCCGGCGGCGCGGACACGCTGCTTGGCCAGGACGGCAGCGATCTGCTCAACGGCCTGGCCGGCAACGACAGTATCCTGGGCGGCGCAGGCAATGACACCCTGGGCGGCTGGGCCGACGACGATACGTTGCATGGCGAGACCGGAGATGACGCCCTCTTCGGCGGCGCCGGTCTCGACAGCCTGGTCGGTGGCGCGGGCGCCGACCAGCTCGAAGGCGACGACGGCAACGACACCCTGCAAGGCGGCGCAGACAACGACACCCTGCGCGGCTGGAACGACGACGACAGCCTCGACGGCGGTGACGGCGCCGATCTGCTGGTGGGCTGGAGCGGCAACGACAGCATGGCGGGCGGCGTGGGCGACGATCAGCTCTTTGGCGATGACGGCGCCGACACCCTGGCCGGCGGCACCGGCGCTGACGTGTTGCAGGGCGGGCTGGGCAACGACCTGTACGTCTTCGACGGCAACTTCGGCTTCGACGGCGTGCGCGACTACGACTACATCGCTGGCAACGTGGACACCTTCCAGTTCACCAGCCACAACCTGGCGGATCTGAGCTTCAGCCGGGTGGGTGACGCGCTGCGGGTGGTGGACACCGCGAACGCGGCGAACACCATTTACGTGAACGACTGGTACGCCGCCGGCTCCAGCGGCGCTTTCCTCATCGAGACCTGGGTGATGGCCAACGGCGACACGCGGACGGCCGCGCAGATCGAGGGGCTGGTAACCTCCTGATCCGCAGAAGTCCCCCAGCATGGTGCAGCGTCCAACCTTCATCGACGACCGACAGGCCACCCTGCGCCACGCCCACGGGCACGCAGGGTGGCGATGAGCGCGCAGACCGACACCTCGCGCGCCTGGCCGGGCGCCGGCAGCCCGCTGTGGCAAGCGCTGGCGCCGGCCCGTGGGGCGCTCTTCGCGATCCTGGGGTTCACCCTGGCGGGCAACCTGCTCACACTGGCCGGCTCGGCCTTCATGTTCGAGGTGTACGACCGCGTCCTGAACAGCCGCAACACCCGCACCCTGGTGATGCTCGCGCTGGCGGTGGGCCTTGCCTACATCGTGCTGACCCTGCTGGACTGGGTGAGGGCCCGCGCGCTGCGCGCCGTCGGCACCGCGGCCGAAGCCGAACTGTCGGCGCGGGTGCTGACGGCCAGCGCTCGATGCGCGGAGCGCGGAGCCGACCGGATGGGGCAGCAACTGCTGACCGACCTGCGGGCCTGGCGGGAGTTCACGGCTTCACCCGCGGTGCTGGCTGCGCTCGACCTGCCGGGCGCCTTGCTGTTCCTGGTACTGATCGCCCTGGTGGATACGCGACTGGGCGCCCTCGCCCTGGCCGCGGTCGCTGTCCAGGCGCTGGTGCTTCTGCATGCCGAGCGGCGCACGCAGCCGCGGCTGGCCGCTGCCTTCGAGACCGCCGGGCAGGCGCGAGCCTACCTTGTCACCGGTGCCCGCGATGCCGAGGTGCTGCAGGCGCTGGGCATGCAGGCGCGGCTGCTCGCGCGGTGGCAGGCCTTGCACCACAAGTACCTGCTGCAGCACGCGATGGCATCGCGGCACGCCGGCTTCGAATCCGCACTCGGGCGCTTCAACGCGGGCGTGCTCACCACGCTCGTGCTGGCCATCGGCACCTGGCTCAGCCTGCAAGGCACGCTGTGGGGCGGCGCCGGCATGATGCTCGCGGCATCGATCCTGGCTGCGCGCGTGCTCAGCCCGATTGCCCTGCTCGCCGCGCAGTGGCGCGTGGTCGTGCAGGCTCGGCAGGCCGCGTGGCGGCTGCATGATCACCTGCAGGCCCTGGGCACCCCGCAGCCCCGCATGCCGCTGCCCGCGCCACGCGGGCACCTTCAGGTGGAAGGCCTCACGGTCACCGGCGGCCCGAGCGGGCCGGTGCTGCTGCGCCAGATCAGCTTCCAGGTGAAGCCGGGCGAGGTGCTGGCTGTGATCGGGCGTTCGGGCGCGGGAAAGTCCACGCTGGCGCGAGCACTCACCGGGCAGGGCCTGCGGGCCGCGGGGGTCGTCCGGCTGGATGGAGCCGACCTGTCGCACTGGGACCGCGCAGCGCTGGGCCCGTACATCGGCTACGTGTCGCAGGACCTGGATTTGCTGGCCGGCACCATCGCCGACAACGTCAGCCGCTTCGGCCCAGCCGATCCGGCCCTGCTGCAGGAGGCAGTCGACCTCGCAGGCATCACGGCCTGGATCGACCAGCTCCCACAGGGCCTGCATACCCTGCTCGGGCCGGGTGGTGCGGGGCTTTCCGGCGGGCAGCGCCAGGCCGTGGCACTCGCCCGGGCCTGGTACGGCCGTCCCTGCCTGCTGGTGCTGGACGAGCCGAACTCAAACCTCGACGAGGCGGGCGAGCGCGCCCTGCTTGCCGCGCTGCGCGCGGCCCGCGCCCGTGGCGCCGCCGTGGTGGTGGTGAGCCACCGGCCAGGCGTCCTGCCTGTGGTGGACAGCCTGCTGGCCCTGCGCGATGGCGCGATTGCCGCCTTCGGCCCACGCCAGCAAGTCATGGCGCAGCTTCAGGCCGGCAACAAGCCGCGGCCCGGTGAACGCGAGGGCACACCCCATGCGATCGCATCCTGAGGCCACCCCCCGCGCCGATGACGCCCGCGCACTCTGGCGCAGCCTGGCGCCGTTTCGCCCGTACCTGGCCTGGTCGGCCTTGGCGAGCGCGGCCACCAACCTGCTGGCTCTGGTGCCGACGTTGTTCATGCTGCAGGTCTTCGACCGCGTCATGGTCAGCCAGAGCGGCCTGACGCTGATCGCGCTGACGCTGCTGACACTCGGCCTGCTGGTGGTGGCCGCCGTGGCCGACTGGCTGCGCGGCCGCCTCGTCATGGCACTGGGCGTCAAGTGGGACATGGCGCTGGGTGCGCCCGCGTTGCTGGCCATGCTGGGGGCCACGCACGACGGGCGCCGCGCGGCCACTGCCTCGCAGGTCACGGCCGACCTCGACGCGCTGCGGCAGTTCGTCACCAATGGCGGCGTCCACCTGCTGTTCGATCTGCCGTGGGCGGTGCTGTACCTGGCCGTGCTGTTCGTGCTGCATCCGATCCTGGGGGCCGCCTCGGCTGCCGTCGTGATCATGCTGACAATCACTGTGTGGCTCGGCCAGCGGCGCCTGGCGCCAGTGCAGGCCGATGCCTCGCGGGCGCTGCAGGCGGCCGACGCCACCACCGCCGACTGGCTGCCCCGGCTGCCGGCCCTTGGCGCCATGGGCATGGAGGCGGCCTGGCAACGCACCTGGCAGGAGAGAACGACGCAAGCGCGCCTGTGCCAGCAGGACGCCGGCGAGCAGGCGCAGCGCTTCCAGGCCATCAGCCGCGTGGTGGGTCTGGCGCATCCCTCGCTGATCCTGGGCATCGGCGCCTGGCTCTCGATCACGGGGGCGCTGACCGTTGGCGCCATGGTCGCGGCGACCACGCTGGCCAACAACGCGACGCGGCCGCTTGGCGGGCTGTTCCAGTCCTGGCGGCAGTTCATCGACGCACGGCAGGCGTGGGCCCGCATCGCGACGCTGCTGCGTGAGGAGCGCGCTCCTGCCTCCGAGCCTGGCACGCGCGTGTCGAGACCCGGCACGCGCGCCATCGCCCTGGAACAGGTCACGGTGCGCATGCCGGCGGCAAACGGCGAGGTGACCGTGCTGGACGGCGTCTCGATCGACATCGCTCCGGGTGAGTGGGTGACCTTCACCGGGCCCTCGGGCGCCGGCAAGTCCACCCTGCTGCGCTGCGTGCTCGGCGCCTGCCCGTTGGACGCGGGCCGGCTCTCGGTGGGCGGCGCCGCGCTGGCCGACTGGGACCGTGAGGCGCTCGCGGCGCAGACAGGCTACTTGCCGCAGGACATCGCTCTCTTCGACGGCACCCTCGCCGAGAACGTGGCGCGTCTCGGCGCGCCCCGAACCGAGGATGTGGTGGCCGCCACCCGCGCCGCCGGCCTGCACCAGCTGGTGCTGCGCTACCCCCATGGCTACGACACGCCGCTCACCGCTGGCCGCGGCACGCTGCCGCGCGGTCATCAGCAGCGCGTGGCGCTGGCGCGTGCGCTCTACGGGTCGCCCTGGCTGCTGGTGCTGGACGAACCCGACTCGCACCTGGACGAAGTCGGCCAGGCCGCGCTGGTGGAAGCCCTGCAGGCCTGCCGTCGGCAGGGCTGTACCATCCTGATGGCCTCCCACCAGAAGAACCTGGTGGCGCTGGCCGACCGCGTGATCGGCATGACACGCGGGCAGATCACCTCCGATTCCAGGCAGTCCCCTTCCGCATGAGTCCCCAGCGAGCCGACGACAGCCCCGACGCAACCGCCGCGGCCACCGGCCAGGCCGTCGCGGCCGCGGTCGATCTTGCACAGCCGGTTCGCCTGGGCCTGGGCATCCTGGCGGCCGGCCTCGCCCTGTTCATCGCCTGGGCCGCCTTTGCCCCGCTGGACGAAGGCGTGGTCGCGCCCGCGCAGGTGGCCATCGACTCCGGCCGGCGCGTCATCCAGCACCAGTTCGGTGGCGTGGTGGCGAAGGTGCATGTGAAGGAAGGCCAGCGTGTGAAGGCCGGCGACGTGCTGATCGAGCTGGACGCAGGCACGCTGCAGGCCAATGTGGAGTCGGTGCTGCAGGCCTACCACGCGCAGCGCGCCGCTGAAGGCCGCCTGCTGGCGGAGCTGGCGGGCGAGCGCGAGATCCGCTTCCACCCGGATCTGCTGGAGGCGTCCGCGCGCGCCTCGTCTCAGCAGCACATGGAGACGCAGCGCCGCCTGTTCCAGTCCCGCGCACAGGCCCACGCGGCCGAGACGGCCGCCACGCGCAGCGCCATCGAGGCCGTGCGCACCCAGGCGGAGGGCCTGCGCGCCGCGTTGGTGCAGCGCCAAGCCCAGGAGAAGGCCCTGCAGGAGCAGACCGCCTACTTCGCCCGCCTGGCCGATGAAGGCTTCGCGCCGCGCACCCAGCTGCTGCAGCAGCAGCAGGCCTTGGCGGAGGTGCGCTCG
>NZ_JAYRZR010000130.1:0-251 GCF_041916345.1 Ramlibacter sp. | reverse complement strand
CGTCGCGCAGATGAGAGGCGATGAGCTCCGGCTCGCCGCCACGGCCAGCGAGCTCGAGCATCGGCTCCAGCAGCAGCGCCAGGCCTACACGCGCGATGCCAGCGCGCAGCTCGCAGAGGTCCGCCGGGAGGTGCAGGCCCTGAAGGAGCGCCTGACGGCCGCCCGCCAGGAGACGGCCCGCGCACGCCTCACCGCGCCGGTCGACGGTCAGGTGGTGGGGCTTGCCATTGGCGAAGTCGGCGGCGTGGCGA
>NZ_JAYRZR010000129.1:0-7722 GCF_041916345.1 Ramlibacter sp. | reverse complement strand
CCGCATCCCACAACGCTCATCGCTACACCACAAACCACGCTATCCAGTGGTCGAATCAAACCGGAGGCCTCAGAATTAGCGCTTGAGGTCACGGATTCAGGATCCAGCTTCGTCACATGGGCGGCGCTTGCGAACACCGCGTCCACCTGCGCCTTGTCGCCGATGGCCCACTTGTAGCAATGGTTGTCCGGTGCCACGTCATGCAGGGCCGGGCCCTTGGCGGCATCGCGCACGTCCACCACGGCGGGCAGCATGTCGTAGTCGACCACCACCGCCTCCGCGGCGTTCTTCGCCTGCTCCAGCGTCTCGGCCACCACCATGGCCACGTGGTCGCCCACGTAGCGCACCTTGCCCTGCGCCAGGATGGGATGCGGCGGCTCCTTCATGGGCTGGCCGTCGGTGCTGGTGATGAGCCAGCCGCAGGGCAGCCCGCCCATCTTGCCTTCCACGTCCTTGCCGGTGAAGACGCGCGCCACGCCCGGCATGGCCGAGGCGGCCGTGGTGTCGATGGACTTGATGACGGCGTGCGCATGCGGCGACCGCACGAACACCGCCACCTTCTGGTTGGCGAGGTTGATGTCGTCGGTGTACTGGCCGGCGCCGGTGAGGAAGCGGTAGTCCTCCTTGCGGCGGACGGCCTCGCCGATGTGCGGCAGCTTGGCGAAAGAGTCGTTGGCACCCATGTCGGTCTCCTTGCGGCCTCAGGCCTTGGCGGTCTCTGCCATGCCGGTCTGCACGGCACGCACGATGTTCTGGTAGCCGGTGCAGCGGCACAGGTTGCCTTCGAGCTGCTCGCGGATCTGCTGTTCGCTGGCGTTCGGGTGGCGCTTGCACAGGTCCACCGCGCTCATCACCATGCCGGGCGTGCAGAAGCCGCACTGCAGGCCATGGCACTCCTTGAAGGCCGCCTGCATCGGATGCATGGTGCCGTCGGCTGCGGCCAGGCCCTCGATGGTGGTGATCTCCGCGCCGGGGTGCTGCACGGCCAGCGTGTTGCACGACTTCACCGCGCGGCCGTTCACCAGCACCGTGCAGGCGCCGCACTGGGCGGTGTCGCAGCCCACGTGCGTGCCGGTCAGCTTGAGATGCTCGCGGATGGCCGTCACGAGCAGCGTGTTGGGCGCCACATCGACTTCCGATGCGCGTCCGTTGACCTTGAGTTGGACTTTCATGTTCTGCGTCTCCTGTGGGGGGGGTCTGAGCAACGGGATTGTTGGATCGCCCCCCGCGCCCCTCCCTAGGCGAAACCCTAGGTTGCCGCCGGCCATGACACGAAATTCTCAAAATGGAACAATGCGCGTCCGCGGTGCGAATTCACACTGCGGACCCAGGAGTCCACCGATGCCCCTTCCCGCCGCGGCCGCCCGTGCCGAGCAGCGCCTGCATGACATCGACCGCGCCCGCCGCGTCGTCATGGATGAGGGCCGCTCGCTCACCGACGCGTTCGTCAGCGCGTGGTATGACGCCGCGTGGATCGAGCGCTCCTGGCGCCGTTGCCTGCAATCCGGCCTGCGCCCGCACGACCCGGTGGGCTTCGACCTCATCCCGGCCCAGCAGCTCAAGCGGGTGGAAGAAGCCAACCACGATCTGGTCATGGCCGCCCGGCCGGTGCTCGAGCAGCTCGGCCGCGCCATCGCCTCCACCCGCTACTTCGCCATCCTCACCAACCAGGACGGCGTGGTGGTCGACGCGCACGGCCCCATCGACCGCTCGGACCGCCGTGCCGCGGTGATCACCCGCGTGGGGGTGGACCTGTCCGAGCGCAGCGTCGGCACCACCGCGATCGGCGCCGCCCTGGCCGAGCTGCAGCCGGTGTGGCTGCATCGCGGCGAGCACTTCTTCCAGGACACCACCTGCTACAGCTGCGCCGGCGCGCCCCTGTTCGGCCCGGACGGCCGCTGCGTAGGCATGCTCGATCTCACCGGCATCGACGCCGCCGAGCGGCCCGAGCTGCGCCACCTGGTCGCGCAGTCGGCGCGCAGCATCGAGAACGCCCTCACCCTCGCGCGGCCGCACCGGCTGGTGCTGCGCCTGAACTGGCCGGGCCGCCAGCTCGGCGACGACGACGACGGCCTGCTGTGCCTGGACGAGGAAGGCTGGGTCACCGGCAGCAACGCCGCCGCGCGCCAGATGGTGGCCGCGCTGGCCACGCCGCAGGGATCGCCCGTGCATTGCAGCGAGCTGTTCGCGCAGCCCTGGGAGCCGCTGTTCGACCTGGCCCGGCACGAAGCCGAGCCGGCGCCGGTGGAGCTGCCGCTGTGGTCGGGCCTGCGCCTCGCGGCCCTGCCGCGCGCCGGTGGTCGAGAGGGCGTGCAGCGGCCGGCCCGCGTGCCCCTGCGGGACGTGGAGATCGCCCTCATCCGCCGCGCCGTGGCGGACGCACGAGGCAACGTGATGGAGGCGGCGCGGGCACTGGGCATCAGCCGCGCCACGATTTACCGAAAACTGTCACAAAAATCACAACGTGACGGCGCCTGACCGACAGGCTCCGTCTAGAATAGGTTCAAAGTAGTCAAGGCCAGCCGTCAGAGCTGACCAATTTGTCACTTTCCGAGGGGACTCCAACCATGCCGTGCCGGCGGCCGAAAGGCCGCCAGGGTCGGCACGCGCCTGCCACGATGTTCGACCTGAGAAAGCTCTTCGTCCGGGAGGCGCGGTCCGCGCCGCCCCACGATCCCGACAGCGATTACCACCCGTCCGGCCGCCGTGGCGAAGGGCTGGAGGTGGAATACCAGTCGCTGATCGCCACGCAGTTCCAGCGCTGGGGCATCGCCACCTCGTGCGTGACGATCGAGGTGCGCCAGCTCGGGCGCGCGCCCGACGGCTACGACGTGTTCGTGGGCATGGTGCGCCTCGCCTCCTGGGAGCGCACGTCCGCGCTGCGCCTGCTGCTGGGCCTGCCCCTGCTGGAAGCCAAGGTGCGCAAGGTGGTGCGCGGCACCTGGCTGGCCGACTACAGCCACTTCGGCGGGCTCTGGCTGCATGCGTCCGAGGGCCTCGCCAATGGCCCCGCGAGGCCCGAGCTGCGTGAGCTGATGCTGCAGCTCACCCCGCCCTCCCCCGTCAATGCGGCCGCCTATGCCGCCGCCGGCGAAGCGGCCGGCTCCAGCCTGCCGCCCGCCGCGTCATCCGGCCTCGCGGTCACGCCCGGCAGCGGCCCGGCGCCGCTGGTCGCGGTGAGCGGCACCGGGAATGATTCGCCCGGCGCGCGCTGAGGCCTCGGGCCGCGGGCCCGGGGCCTTCACTTCGTCGCGTTCGGGAAGAAGAGCTGCTCGCCGCCGATCTTGTAGCCGGCGATGGCCGCCTGGCCCGCCGGCGAGATGATCCAGTCGACGAACTTCTGCGCGTCCGCCGCCTTCACGTGCGGATGCTTCGCGGCGCTCACGGCCATCACCCCATACTGGTTGAACAGGCGCTGGTCGCCCTCCACCAGGATCGCCAGGTCGGCGCGGTTGCGGAAGTTCAGCCACGTGCCGCGATCCGTGAGCGCGTAGGCGTTGGCCGACGCCGCGATGTTGAGCGCCGGGCCCATGCCGCAGCCGCACTCCTTGTAGCCCGAGCCCTTGGCCTGCGCCACACCGGCCTGCAGCCAGTAGCGGAGCTCGGCCGCGTGGGTGCCGCTCTTGTCGCCGCGCGAGATGAAGGGCGCGTTGGCGGCAGCGATCTTCTTCAGCGCCTCGGTGATGTCCTTGCCGCGCGTACCGGTGGGGTCGCCCTTGGGGCCGACCAGCACGAAGTCGTTGTACATGACGGGGTGGCGCTTCGCCGCGAAGCCGTCGGCGACGAACTTCTCCTCCGCCACCTGGTCGTGCACGAACAGCACGTCCGCATCGCCGCGGCGCGCCATGTCGATCGCCTGGCCGGTGCCCACGGCCACCACCTTCACGTCGAGCCCGCTCGCCTGCTTGAACGCCGGCAGCAGATGGCCGAACAGGCCGGACTGCTCGGTGGACGTGGTAGACGCCATGGTGATGGCCTGCGCGGCGGCAGCCCCGCCGAAGGTGGCCAGTGCCACCCCCACGACGGCCAGCAGGGTCTTGCGACGGATCGGATTCATCCCAGTTCTCCTCTGACAAACAACTCGGCCTCGCGCGAGGTCTCGCGCAACGGGCCATCGAAGAAATCGCGCACCGGCAGATCGGCCAGCAGGCGGCCGCCCTCCAGGTACACCACGCGTGTGGCCAGGCGCTTGACCTGGCCCAGGTTGTGGCTGGCGAACACCAGCGTCATGCCGCTGGCGGCGAAGTCCGCCATCAGGGCCTCGACCTCGCGCTTGGCGTGCGGATCCAGGCTGGAGGTGGGCTCGTCCAGCAGCAGCAGTTCGGGGCTCAGGCTCCAGGCGCGCGCCAGCGCCAGGCGCTGCTGCTGGCCGCCCGACAGCGTGCGCGCATCGCGGTCGGCCAGCTCGGCCAGGCCCACGCGCCCCAGGGCCGCGCGGGCCTGCTCGCGCGCCTGCGCCCAGCGCGTGCCGCGGATCCACTGCGCCAGCGCCACGTTGTGCAGGGCCGAGGCGCGCAGCATGAACGGCCGCTGGAACACCATCGCCTCGCGCAGCGTGCCGTCGCGCCGCATCGTGCCGGCGGCCGGCGCGATCAGCCCGTGCAGCACCCGCAGCAGCGTGCTCTTGCCGCAGCCGTTGGCGCCGATCAGCGCCACGCGCTCGCCACGTGCCACCGCCAGGTCGATGCCGCGCAGGGCCTGCACGGCGCCGAAGCGCACGTCCACGCCGGACAGGTGCAGCAGCGCGGTCACGACGCAGCCCCCTGCAGCGCGCCCGCGCGGTCCAGGGCGGCGCCGCGCCAGCGGGCCACCAGCGCGATCAGCGCGTTGAGCAGCAGCACCACGCCCAGCAGCACGATGCCCAGGCCCAGCGCCAGCGGCAGGTCGCCCTTGCTCGTCTCCAGGGCAATGGCCGTGGTCATGACGCGGGTGAAGCCGTCGATGTTGCCGCCGACGATCATCACCGCCCCCACCTCCGACACGGCACGGCCGAAGCAGGCCAGCAGCACGGTCAGCAAGGCATAGCGCTCGTCCCAGGCGATGAGCAGCGCACGCAGCCACGGCCCGGCGCCCAGGGAGCGCAACTGCTCGCCATGGGCGCGCTCGGCGTCCTCCACCACCTGCCGCGTGAGTGCCGTGCAGACCGGCACCACCAGCACGGCCTGCGCCAGCACCATGGCCTTGAAGGTGAACAGCCAGCCCAGGAAGCCGAGCGGCCCGGAGCGCGAGAGCAGCAGGTAGACCACCAGCCCCACCACCACCGAGGGCAGCGCCAGCAGCGTGTTCAGCACGGTGAGCAGCAGGCCGCGCCCGGGGAAGCGCGAGACGGCGATCCAGCCGCCGGCCAGCAGCCCCAGGACGCAGGCCAGCAGGCAGGCCGTGGCGCTGACGCCCAGGGACCGCGCGACGATGGCCCACAGGGTCGGATCGGCCCCCGCGATGAGTTGCCAGGCGGTGGCGATGCTGTCGCGAAAGCTCTGCATGGGGCGCGATGGTAGGCATGCTTACGCTCACCTCGCATGAGGGGTACCGAGCTATGCAGGGGCGTGCATAGGCGTGTGCCGCATACTCGGCGCATGCGCAAGGTGGAGCTCTCGTACGCGTTCGCCGATGGCGGCGCGCGGCGCGCCATCCGCAATCCGTTGATGGACCTGCTGCAGGCCGTGCAGGCCAGCGGCTCGATCTCGGCCGCCGCGCGCGAGCTGGGCTTCTCCTACCGTCACGTCTGGGGCGAGCTCAGGCGCTGGGAGGCCGAGCTGGGCCAGCCGCTGATCGTGTGGGAGAAGGGCCAGCGGGCGCGCCTCACGCCCTTCGGCGGCAAGCTGCTGTGGGCCGAGCGGCAGGCACAGGCCCGCCTGGCACCGCAGATCGAGGCGCTGCAGGCCGAGCTGGAGCGGGCCTTCGCCGTCGCCTTCGACGATGGCGCCCAGGTGCTCACGCTCTACGCCAGCCATGACGACGGCCTGACGCTGCTGCGCGGCACGGCGGTGGAACGGGCACGGCTGCACCTGGACGTGCGCTTCTGCGGCAGCGTGGATGCGATCGCGGCGCTGAATGCCGGGCGCTGCACCCTCGCCGGCTTCCACAGCTCGCAGCAGCCCGGACTGGGCAGCCACACGCAGCAGACCTACCAGCCGCTGCTGGCGCCGGGCCTGCACAAGCTGATCGGCTTTGCCGAGCGGAGCCAGGGCCTGATCGTGGCCGCCGGCAACCCGCTGGCGCTGGCGAGCCTGCGCGATGTCGTGGCGCGGGGCGCGCGCTATGCCAACCGGTCCGCCGGCAGCGGCACGCGCCTGCTGGCAGAGGAGCTGCTGGCCCGCGAGGGCATCGCCGGCACGCAGCTCACCGGCTGGACGCACGAGGAGCCTTCGCACGCGGCCGTGGCCCAGGCGGTGGCCGCCGGCGCGGCCGACTGCGGCCTGGGCATCGAGGCGGCCGCCCGCGCGCGCGGGCTCGACTTCGTGCCGCTGCTGCGCGAGCACTACTACCTCGTCTGCCTGAAGGACGCACTGGAGGCACCGCCGGTGGCCCTGCTGCGCGAGGTGCTGCGGTCCGCACCGTGGCAAGCCCGACTCGCGGCCCTGCCTGGCTACACGCCGTGGCGCAGCGGCGAGGTGCTGAGCCTCACGGCGGAGCTGCCCTGGTGGCGCCTGCCGCCCAAGCGCCGGCCCAGGAGCTGATGCGCGCGTGCGCTACAGGGCGCAGGTGCGAAAACCGACGAAGCCTTCGTCCTCGTCTGGCAGGGCCCACGCGCGCGCCTTCGGGTGGCGCATGCGCGGCGGCGTGGCGAAGCTCGCCCCACGCAGCACGCGCGCGATGCCGAACACGCCGCTCGCGTCGAGCTCGGCCTGCGCCGTCCACGGCTCGGGATGCCAGCCCGCCCAGGGGCGCACCGTGCCCGCCGTCCATTCGCGCACGGCCCCCCAGGCGAAGCCACGCCGCGCAGCGACCTGGGCCGCGATCTCCCACTCCGCCTCCGCGGGCAGGCGGCGACCGGCCCAGCGCGCGAAGGCATCGGCCTCCCACCAGGTCACGTGCAGCACCGGCTGCGTGACCGCCGCCCGCACCGCGCGGCCGAAGCGCGTGCACAGCACCGCGCCGCCGCCCACCTGATCCACGTAGCGCGGGCCGCGCCGGCCCTCCTGCGCGGCCTGCGCCTGCAGCCACTGCCAGCCCTGCGGATGCCACACCTGCGGCTCGTCATAGCCGCCATCGTCGATGAACTCCAGGTACTGCGCCCAGGTGACCGGCTGCGCGTCGATCTCGAAAGCGGGGATCGGCTCCTCGGCCTCACCGCGCTCGATGTCCAGCGCGAAGCCGCCACCGGCCCAGCCCAGGCGCCAGCGCGTCGCGGGCACGGCCAGCTCCGGCCGCGGTGCCCCGCCATCGGGCACCGTCAGCCCCACGGCCACGCCCACACGCTGGGCGAGCGCGGCGAGCTGCTCGCCGCGCCAGTCCTCATGGAACAGCGCCATGCGATGGAAGTGCAGCGCGTCGTCGTCCTCCGGCGCGCGCTCCAGCAATTCCAGCGTCGTCTCCAGCGTATCGAGCATGTAGGCCCGCAGCGTGGCCGGGTCGGGCCGCACGGCCGCCGAGCGGCCGGCCGCGGGCACCAGGCGCGGGTCGAACCAGGCGTCGGCGCGCGGCTCCACCGAGGCGAGGCGCGGCCCGTCCGCGGGGCACCGCGCGCCGAGGTTGCGCTGCGGGTTGCGCGCAATCCAG
>NZ_JAYRZR010000128.1:0-7726 GCF_041916345.1 Ramlibacter sp. | reverse complement strand
CTTTCGCCTCCGGTTGCTCTCCACCCCGCCTCGCGGCGACGCAGTTACCTTCAGCTACGAAGTCAATGACCTCCTTCGATGCGGACTTCCACCGCACTGGTTACGCGCCTTCACGGGCGCACGGGTTCCCTTCGGTCACCGCCAGCCTACGAATGCCGTAGGCGACCCCAGCGATCCCGTCACTCCACCCGCACAACCCCCGTAGGCTTGAACCCCAGGTCCGCGGCCTTGCCCTTGCGGGCGCGCGCGCCGCGGGCGTTGTTGAGCGATCGGATCTCCAGCAGCTCCTCGCGCTCCTTGTCGCCGCGGCCGATGCCGACGATGCGCACGCTGCGGGTGTAGGCGGCCACGCCGGCCAGGCTGTCCTTGGGCTCCAGGTCCATCAGCATCAGGCCGCGGCCGCCATTGGCCATCGGCTTGAGCTCACCGATCTCGAAGGTCAGGATGCGCTTGCCGGTCGAGGCGCAGCACACGTGCGTGGCCGGCGTCGTCAGCGGCCCGGGCGGCGCGCCCGCGGGCGGCGCCACATTCGCCGGTGAAGGCCGCAGCAGCACCTCCCCCTCGCCCAGCGTGACGAAGGCCTTGCCGCCCTTCTGGCGCGAGGTCATGTTCTCCACCGTGGCCAGGAAGCCGTAGGCGCCGGAACTCGCCAGCAGCAGCCACACGCCGGCGGCGCCCGCGAAATAGTGGACGATCTGCGTGCCCGCCTCCAGCTCGATGAAGGTCGTGACCGGCTGGCCGTCGCCGCGCGCACCCGGCAGCGTGGACACCGGCACGGTGTAGATGCGCCCGTTGCTGCCGAAGGCCAGCAGCGTGTCCACCGTGCGGCATTCGAAGGTGCCATACAGGCCGTCGCCCGCCTTGAAGGCGAAGCTGGCCGCGTCGTGGCCGTGACCCTGGCGCGCGCGCACCCAGCCCTTCTGCGACACCACCACGGTGACCGGCTCGTCGATCACCTTCACCTCGGCCACGGCCTTCTTCTCGGCCTGGATCAGCGTGCGGCGCGCGTCGCCGAACTGCTTCGTGTCGGCCTCGATCTCCTTCACCATCAGGCGGCGCAGCGCCGTGGGCGAACCGAGGATCTCCTCCAGCTTGCCCTGCTCGGCACGCAGTTCCTTCAGGTCCTGCTCGATCTTGATCGCCTCCAGCCGCGCGAGCTGCCGCAGGCGGATCTCCAGGATGTCCTCGGCCTGCCGGTCACTGAGGCGGAAGCGCGCGATGAGCGCCTGCTTCGGCTCCTCCGCCGTCCGGATGATCGCGATCACCTCGTCGATGTTCAGCAGCACGAGCTGCCGCCCTTCGAGGATGTGGATGCGGTCCAGCACCTTGTCCAGCCGGTGCCGCGAGCGCTTCTCGATCGTGCGCTGGCGGAACTCGATCCATTCCTCCAGCATGCGCCGCAGCGACTTCTGCACCGGCCGGCCGTCCAGCCCCACCATGGTGAGGTTGACCGGCGCCGAGGTCTCCAGGCTCGTGTGCGCGAGCAGCGTGGTGATGAGTTCCTGCTGGTCGATGCGGCTCGTCTTGGGCTCGAACACCAGGCGCACCGCGGCGTCCTTGCTGGATTCGTCGCGCACCGCGTCCAGCACCGACAGCACCGTCTGCTTGATCTGCACCTGATCCTGAGACAGCGCCTTCTTGCCGGCCTTGACCTTGGGGTTGGTGAGTTCCTCGATCTCCTCCAGCACCTTCTGGCTGCTTACGCCGGGCGGCAGCTCGGTCACCACCATCTGCCACTGGCCGCGCGCGAGATCCTCGATCTTCCAGCGGGCGCGCACCTTCAGCGAACCGCGGCCGCTGGCATAGGCGTCGGCGATGTCGGTGGCGCTGCTGATCACCTGCCCGCCGCCCGGAAAGTCGGGCCCGGGGATGAGCGTGAACAGCTCCTCATCGCTGAGCTTCGGGTTCTTCACCAGGGCCACGCAGGCCTCGGCCACCTCACGCAGGTTGTGGCTGGGGATCTCGGTGGCCAGGCCCACGGCGATGCCGCTCGCGCCATTGAGCAGGGTGAAGGGCAGGCGCGCGGGCAGCACCACCGGTTCCTGCTCGCTGCCGTCGTAGTTGGGCGCGAAGTCGACCGTGCCCTCGTCGAGTTCGTCGAGCAGCAGGTTGGCGATCTTCGCCAGGCGCGCCTCGGTGTAGCGCATGGCCGCGGCGCCATCGCCATCGCGGCTGCCGAAGTTGCCCTGGCCGTCGATCAGCGGGTAGCGCTGCGCGAAATCCTGCGCCATGCGAACCATCGCGTCATAGGCGGCCTGGTCGCCGTGCGGGTGGTACTTGCCCAGCACGTCGCCGACCACGCGCGCGCTCTTCACCGGCTTGGCGCCGCCGGTGCCGCCGAAGGCCAGGCCCATGCGCCGCATGGCGTAGAGGATGCGCCGCTGCACCGGCTTCTGGCCGTCGGCCACGTCCGGCAGGGCTCGGCCCTTGACCACGCTCAGCGCGTACTCCAGGTACGCGCGCTGGGCGTAGCCGGCGAGATCGAGGTCGGCGTCCGGGCCGCCGTCGTCCAGGGGGATCAGGTCAGGTTCCATCTTGTGGCGCGCCGATGGGTCGGCGAAGGGAAGATGCAACGGCGGCCGCGCGGGCCAGCCGGCGCGGGATCAATCGTTGCGGGTGCCAGGGTCGATCGCGGCGGCGGCCACCGGCGTGCCGGGTGCGGGCGGCGCCGGCGGCACACCGCGGACCACCTGCACGGCACCCACGGGGGCCGGCATGTTGCCTCGGCCGACGGCCCCGCCGGAGGCGGGCGACAGCTCCATGCGCACGCGCGTGGGTGCCACGCGCGTCGTCGCCACGCTGGCGGGCGGCTTGAGCATGGTGTAGAGCTGCGTGACGGTCTTCACGTAGTTCTGCGTCTCGGGGTAGTTCGGAATGCGGTTGCCGGCACGCTGCACGGCGCCCTCCCCCGCGTTGTAGGCGGCCAGCACCAGGTCGAGCCGGCCGGAGAACATGCGCATGAGGTCGCTCAGGTAGCGCGTGCCGGTGCGGATGTTGGTGCGCGGGTCGGTCAGCTTCTGGTGCACCGGCCGCGCGGCATCGCCCGTGACGCCATAGCGCTCAGCGGTGGCGGGCATGATCTGCATCAGGCCCACGGCCCCCTTGGGCGAGACAGCCGCGGGGTCGAAGCCGGACTCGGTAGCGATCAGCGCCTGCAGCAGCTCGACATCGATGCCGTGGGTCTGCGCAGCGTCCTTCAGGTGGTGCTTGATCACCTTGTAGCGCGGCGCGACCTCGAAATACGCAATGAGCTTGGCCGGCGCGGTGGGCACGGCCACCTGGCGCGCCGTCTCCACCTTCACGTCACGCGTGGAGTCGAAGTTCTCGCCGCCGCGGTAGTACAGCTCATAGCGTTCATCGAGCTTCTCGGAGGCGAAATGCGCCACGCCGCGCGCATCCACGAAGCCCCACACGTCGGCCCGCGCAGCCGGCAGCGCCGCGGCCATCAGGCCGGCGGCCAGCAGGAAGGGGCGCCAGGAGCTCATCGTCGGAAGATCGGGAAAACCCTGCATCATGCCAGTTCCAGACCCTGAGCGCGCCGGCGGGTGAATTCGTCCGCCAGCATGGACATGACGACCAGGGACTCGAAGCCACCCTCGACCTTGACCGATTCGCGCAATTCACCCTCGACCACGAAGCCCTCGCCCTGGTAGAGCGCCTGGGCGCGCGTGTTGCGCTTCTTCACGTCCAGCCACAGGCGGTGCGCGCGCAGGTCACCGAAAGCCACGCGCTTCACTTCGCGCAGCGCCGCGCGGCCCACACCCTGGCCCTTGTCGCGCACCACCATGCGCTTGAGCTCCAGCGACTGGTGCCGGCTGCGGCAGCCGATGAGGATGAGGAAGCCGGTGGCGTGCAGCCCGGGCCCCGCCTCCAGGATGAAGTGCCGGAAATCCGGAAACCGGATCGCGGCCTCGTGCTGCGTGCGCTCCCACGGCGTGATGTAGGGCAGGTTGGCCGGATCCTGCTCCAGCGAGAGCACGAACTCGAGGTCGCTGCTCATGGTGGGGCGCAGGCGCACGCGGGCGGGCGGGTGTGCGGCTGAGGAAGGATGGACGGTCTGACTCATGGGCTCCACGCAAGCTAGCACTGCAGTTTCAGAAGTTGCGTGTCACGCGCGAAGTTCGGACAACAGGCCTGGCGCCTGAACGCGAGCCGCCGGCTTCCATCCGTGTAAAGCTCCAGCGCGGCAAATGCCTTCGGCTGCGGTCCTTGGAGTGGTCCGACCGAAGAATGGGCGGACAAGAACCAGATTGCGGGTCACATCGACACATGGCGCCCGGCCCCGCAGCCAGGTCAGAAAGCTGTTCGAAGGCACTGGATTGCCCGGGGCTTCCGCCTGCAAGCGAATCCACAGCGCATCCCGGCTGATGCCAGCGAAGTCACGATCCGCCTCCACTGAAAGGATGTTGCTCCACGGGATGATCATCGTCAATCCGGCGACCGAGACGCCGGCCGCATCGGCACGCAGCACGTGTCCTCGGTGCTGGGCGCGCAGCCCGAACACCGCGATCGCCCAAGCCAGGGCACCAGACAGGAACGCGGCCATTCCCATCACCTGCGCCACGATCATCGGGCCATCGGACTCTGCCTCCTGCCATACGCGCCAGGCGAACCATGCGCCATATGCCATCAGGACCATCATGATCCCGGCTAGGAAGAGCGCGCCAGGCCACCGGCCCCAGTGAAAGCGCACCTCGAACACGCGCTCGGCTGCCAGCTCGTGCGGCCGCCGCACGATGGGCGGACGTGGCTTCGTGAAGAGCCTGGCCCGCGCCATCAGATATCCACCTCCACCGCATCCCCATGCAGCTCCATCAGCTCGCGACGCGACGCGGCTTCACCCTTGCCCATGAGCTTGGTGATCAGGCTTTCGGTGGCGGCGAAGTCGAGGCGGCCGAGCTGCACCGGCAGCAGGCGGCGGGTGTCGGGGTTGAGCGTCGTCTCCCACAGCTGCTCGGCGCTCATCTCGCCCAGGCCCTTGAAGCGGCTGATGGTCCACTTGCCTTCGGCCACCCCTTCCTTGCGCAGCTTGTCGAGGATGGCGTTGAGTTCGCCTTCATCCAGCGCATAGACCTTGCCGGCGGGCTTCTTGCCACGGGCGGGCGTGTCCACGCGGAACAGCGGCGGGCGCGCCACGTACACATGGCCGGTCTCGATGAGCTTGGGGAAGTGGCGGAAGAACAGCGTGAGCAGCAGCACCTGGATGTGCGAGCCGTCCACATCGGCATCGGACAGGATGCAGATCTTGCCGTAGCGCAGGCCGGAAAGATCGGGACTGTCGTTCGGGCCATGCGGATCCACGCCGATGGCCACCGCGATGTCATGGATCTCGGTGTTGGCGAACAGGCGGTCGCGCTCCACCTCCCAGGTGTTGAGCACCTTGCCGCGCAGCGGCAGGATGGCCTGGCATTCCTTGTCGCGGCCCATCTTGGCACTGCCGCCGGCGGAATCCCCCTCGACCAGGAAGATCTCGTTGTGCGAGAGGTCCTTGCTTTCGCAGTCGGTCAGCTTGCCGGGCAGCACGGCCACGCCCGAGCCCTTGCGCTTCTCGACCTTCTGGCCGGCCTTCTGGCGCGACTGCGCGGCGCGGATGGCGAGCTCGGCCAGCTTGCGGCCGTACTCCACGTGCTGGTTCAGCCACAGCTCCAGCGCGGGGCGCACAAAGCTGGAGACCAGCCGCACGGCATCGCGCGAATTCAGCCGCTCCTTGATCTGGCCCTGGAACTGCGGATCCAGCACCTTGGCCGAGAGCACGTAGGAGGCGCGCGCGAACACGTCTTCGGGCAGCAGCTTCACGCCCTTGGGCAGCAGCGAATGCAGCTCGATGAAGCTCTTGACCGCGTTGAACAGGCCGTCTCGCAGGCCGCTGTCGTGCGTGCCGCCGGCGGTGGTGGGAATCAGGTTGACGTAGCTCTCGCGCACCGGCTGGCCGTCTTCGGTGAAGGCCACGCACCAAGCCACGCCCTCGCCCTCGGCGAACTGGTCGTTGCTGTCGGCGTAGCCCTCGCCCTCGAACAGGGGGATGACCGGATCCGCCGCGAGCGTCTGCATCAGGTAGTCACGCAGGCCGCCCTTGTATTGCCAGGTCTGTGTTTCCTTCTTCCTCTCGTCGGTGAGCTGCACCGTCACGCCAGGCATGAGCACGGCCTTGCTGCGCAGCAGGTGTGCCAGCTCAGCCAGCGGCAGGTTCAGCGTCTCGAAGTACTTGCCGTCGGGCCACACGCGCACGGTGGTGCCCTGTCGGCGGTCCCCCTCGCCGGCCTTGCGCACGACCAGTGGCTCCACCACGTCGCCACCGGAGAAGACGATGGTGGCAACCTGCCCTTCGCGGTAGGTGGTGGCTTCCAGCCGCTTCGACAGGGCGTTGGTGACCGAGACGCCCACGCCGTGCAGGCCGCCCGAGAAGCTGTAGGCGCCGCCCTGCCCCTTGTCGAACTTGCCGCCGGCATGCAGCCGCGTGTAGACCAACTCGATGACGGGCGCTTTCTCTTCCGGGTGCAGGCCGAAGGGGATGCCGCGGCCGTCGTCCTCGACGCTGACGGAGCCATCCGCGTGCAGCGTCACGCGGATGCGGCGGCCGTGGCCGGCCAGGGCTTCATCGGCCGCGTTGTCCAGCACCTCCTGCACGATGTGCAGGGGGTTGTCGGTGCGCGTGTACATGCCGGGCCGCTGCTTCACGGGCTCCAGGCCCTTCAGCACGCGGATCGAGCCTTCGGAGTAATCAGAGGGGGAACGGGTCGCCATGGGAGGGGGGATTGTAGTCGGGGCCGGATGCGTGACTGTACAAAAAAACAGTCCGCCTTGGCGCCGTGGTGGCCGGTGATGCCAGCCCGGCATCAATCCGCGCCGAAGTATTCAACACCGTCGTCAGCCAGGTGACGAGCAGCCTCGGCGCCTTCTCGGTACAGTTCCGTCATGGTTTCCCCCAACCCCCAACGACTGTCGATGCAGCAGGTGCTGCTGTGTGGTGCCCTGGTCGTCACCCTCTCCATGGGCGTGCGCCACGGCTTCGGCCTGTGGCTGCAGCCGATCACCCAGGCCCAGGGCTGGACCCGCGAGACCTTCGCGTTCGCCATCGCCATCCAGAACCTCGCCTGGGGCTTCTTCGGCATCTTCGCCGGCATGCTGGCGGATCGCTTCGGCGCCTTCCGCGTGCTGGTCGGCGGTGCCGCGCTGTACGCACTGGGCCTGGCCGGCATGGCCCTGTCACCCAATGCCTTGCTGTTCTCGCTCACCGCAGGGGTGCTGATCGGCGCCGCACAGGCGGGCACCACGTATGCGGTGGTCTATGGCGTGATCGGCCGCCAGGTCGATCCGTCCCGGCGCTCCTGGGCCATGGGCGTGGCGGCCGCGGCCGGTTCGTTCGGCCAGTTCCTGATGGTGCCGATGGAGGGCTTTCTCATTGCCAACCTGGGCTGGAAGGAGGCGCTGCTGATCCTCGCCGTGGCGATGCTCGCCATGTGGCCCCTGGCCTTCGGCCTGCGCGAGCCGGGCTTTGCCGGCGGGGCAGCGCCCGCGCGCGACCAGACCATCGGCCAGGCCCTGCGCGAGGCCTTCAAATACCCCAGCTTCCAGCTGCTGATGGCGGGCTACTTCGTGTGCGGCTTCCAGGTGGTCTTCATCGGCGTGCACATGCCCAGCTACCTCAAGGACAAGGGCCTGTCGCCGCAGGTGGCCAGCTACGCGCTGGCGCTGATCGGCCTGTTCAACGTGTTCGGCACCTACA
>NZ_JAYRZR010000127.1:0-7918 GCF_041916345.1 Ramlibacter sp. | reverse complement strand
GCGTAATGCTGCGTGCCGACAGACCACTGGTAAGCCGTGTGCGGGAAATCCGCATGCACGGTTTGAACGGGGGTGTTGGCTTCTACTTGAACCTGATGGCTCGATAGGGGCCAACATCTACCAATGAGCGATCTCTCTGCCTTTCCCATCACCCGCAAGTGGCCGCCGCGCCACCCCGACCGCCTGCAGCTCTACTCGCTGACCACGCCCAACGGCGTGAAGATCTCGATCGCACTCGAGGAGCTGGGGCTGCCCTACGAGGCGCATCGGGTCGCCTTCGACCGCAACGAGCAGATGAGCCCCGAGTTCCTGTCGCTCAACCCGAACAACAAGATCCCGGCCATGATCGACCCGAACGGCCCTGGCGGTGAGCCGCTCGCGCTGTGGGAGTCCGGCGCGATCCTGATGTATCTCGCCTCGAAGACGGGCCGCTTGCTGCCCGACGGCGAGGCCGCGCGCTGGGAGACCACGCAGTGGCTGATGTTCCAGATGGGCGGCATCGGGCCGATGTTCGGCCAGGTCGGCTTCTTCCACAAGTTCGCCGGCAAGGACTTCGAGGACAAGCGCCCGCGCGACCGTTACGTGGCGGAAGCCGCGCGCCTGCTGGCCGTGCTCGATGCCCGTCTGGCGGGCCGTGCGTGGGTGATGGGCGAGCGCTACACCATCGCCGACATCGCGATCTTCCCCTGGGTGCGCAACCTGGTCGGCTTCTACGGCGCGGGTGACCTGGTGGGCTTCGACCGCTTCGGCGAGGTGCGACGCGTGCTCGATGCCTTTGTCGCCCGGCCGGCGGTGCAGCGCGGACTGGCGATCCCGCCGGCGCCCGCGGGCTGACCGCGGCGTCGCCGGGCGCCTCAGGCGGCCTGGTAGATGCTCGGGTCCGTGGTCACCAGGTCGAGGGGGTACCGCGTGCCGCGCAGGTGGTCCTCCAGACAGCGCAGTACCAGCGGGCTGCGATGCCGGGCCGCCGAGGCGCGAATCTCGTCGGGCGTGAGCCACAGCGTGCGCACGATCCCGGTGTCGAGCGTGCGCGTGGCATCGTGCTCGCCCAGCTCGCCGCAGAACGCGAAGCGCAGGTAGGTCACGTCTTCACCGGTGGCCGGACGCCGGAAGCGCGACAGGTAGACGCCCACCAGCTGCGTGGGCCGGAACGCGAAGGCGGTTTCCTCCAGCGTCTCGCGCGCGCAGGCCTCGGCCGGTGCCTCGCCGGGGTCCAGGTGGCCAGCCGGGTTGTTCAGGCGCAGGCCCTCGGGGGTTTCTTCCTCGACCAGCAGGTACCGGCCATCTCGCTCGATGACCGCGGCCACGGTCACGCTGGGTCGCCAACGAGTGCTCATGACCGGCGATCATAGGGGCGCCGCGCGGCACAAGGCAGAATGGCAGCGTCGGAGGGTTTCCCTTGAGCATCCACCCGTTCTCCAAGCGCGCCGCCGCCGGCCTAGCCCTGGCTGCGCTGGCCTGTGCCGCCGCCGCGCAGGGCAACCTGCCGCCCATCCAGTCGGCCGCTGCGGCCGCCAACCCCTATGGCCTGCAGGCCCTGTGGCAGCAGGGTGACTGGGTCGCGCGCGGCACGCTGCTGATGCTGGTCGTGATGTCGCTGGCGAGCTGGTACGTGCTCATCACGCGGCTCATCGCCCAGTCGCGCATGGGCGGGCAGGGGCGCGACGCGAATGCGCGCTTCTGGAAGGCCGACACCGTCCGCCAAGGCGCGGAGCTGCTGGTCAAGGGCAGCCCGTTCCGCTTCATCGCGGAGTCGGCGCTGGAGGCGACGCGCAAGCACGAGGGCCTGATTGGCCAGGTGGACATGAACACCTGGGTGGCGCAGAGCATCGAGCGGGCCGTGGCCACGGTGCACAGCCGCACGCAGGAGGGCCTGGCCGTGCTCGCCACCGTCGGCTCCACCGCACCCTTCGTCGGCCTGTTCGGCACGGTCTGGGGCATCTATCACGCGCTGGTGCGCATCGGCGCCAGCGGGCAGGCCTCCATCGACAAGGTCGCCGGCCCGGTGGGCGAGGCGCTGATCATGACGGCGATCGGCCTGGCGGTGGCGGTGCCGGCGGTGCTGGGCTACAACTGGCTGGTGCGCCGCAACAAGATCGTGATGGACACCGTGCGCGCCTTCGGTTCCGACCTGCACACCGTGCTGCTGGCCGCCCACGCGCGGCAGGCAGCGCAGGCCACGCAGCCGGGCCCCGCCGCCCCGCCCGTGACGGTGGACGCGGGCTGAGCCCATGGCGATCCACTACGCGCGGGCGGGCGAGGGCGAGGACGGCTTCATCGCCGAGATCAACACCACGCCGCTGGTGGACGTGATGCTGGTGCTGCTGATCATCTTCCTGATCACCGTACCGGTGGTCCACAGCAGCATCGCCGTGAGCCTGCCGCGCGAGCCGAACGCGGCCGTCGACCCGCAGCGCGAGAGCATCATCGTCACCGTGGACGCGCAAGGCGGCACCTGGTGGTTCGACACGCGCCTGCCGGACCGCGAGAGCCTGCAGGCGCTGCTGGTGCGCGCCGCCGCCCTGCAGCCGCAACCCGAGCTGCACATCCGCGCCGACGCGCGCGCCGAGTACGACCCGGTGGGCGCGGTGGTGCTGGCGGCGCAGCAGGCCGGCATCGCCCGCGTGGGATTCCTCACCGAGCCGCCCGCGCGCTGACCGCCATGCACATCCGCGCCGGCACCGAACCCGATCCCGAGCCGCTGGTGGACATCAACACCACGCCGCTGGTGGACGTGCTGCTCGTCCTGCTGGTGATGCTGATCATCACCATCCCGATCCAGCTGCACGCGGTGGATCTCGACATGCCCGGCCTGAACAGCCCGCCGCCGGCCCAGCCGCCGCAGGTGGTGCGGCTGGACGTGCAGCCGGGCGGCGCGTTCCTGTGGAACGGCGAGGTGCTGGCCGGCCGGCCCGCGCTGGAGGCGCGGCTGGCCGAGGCCGCGGCCCAGGCGGACCCGCCCGAGCTGCACGTGCGCCCGCATCCCCAGGCCCGCTACGAGCAGGTCGCCCAGGCGCTCTCCAGTGCGCAACGCCTGGGCCTGGTGAAGATCGGGCTGGTCACGTCGCCCCCGGCCCCGGCCCGCTGATTCTGGGTGCGCCGCTCCAGGCGCATGTGGACGATTCATGTAAGCTCGCGGTCAGACAAGGCGCGGCACGCCGGGCCTTGCGGCGCGCGTGCCAGCCACGCCGTCCGGGCCGCTGCCGGCCCCTACCGGAGGAGATGCATTCATGGGTTTGCTGATCGGAGTCCCGAAGGAAACGTTCCCGGGCGAAAAGCGGGTCGCGACCGTGCCCGACGTGGTGGCCAAGCTGGTGAAGCTGGGCTTCTCGGTCGCGGTGGAAAGCGGCGCAGGCGATGCCGCCAACTTCTCGGATGACACCTACCGGGAGGCGGGTGCCGAAATCGTGCCCGGCACGGCGGACCTGTGGGCGCGCGCTGACATCGTCTTCAAGGTGCGCCCGCCTACGGAGGCCGAGGTCGGCCTGATGCGCGAGGGCGGCACGCTGATCGGCTTCGTGTGGCCGGCGCAGAACCCGGCGCTCATGCAGGCGCTGCAGGCGAAGAAGGCCACGGCACTGGCCATCGACTGCCTGCCGCGGCAGCTGTCGCGTGCACAGAAGATGGATGCGCTTACCTCCATGGCGGGCGTGAGCGGCTACCGCGCGGTGATCGAGGCGGCCAACGCCTTCGGGCGCTTCTTCAACGGCCAGGTCACCGCCGCCGGCAAGATCCCGCCGGCCAAGGTGTTCATCGCCGGCGCCGGGGTGGCCGGCCTCGCGGCCATCGGCACCGCGGCCAACCTGGGTGCCATCGTGCGCGCCAATGACACGCGCGCCGAGGTGGCCGACCAGGTCGTGTCGCTCGGCGGCGAGTTCGTGAAGGTCGACTACGAGGAAGAGGGCTCGGGCGGCGGCGGCTACGCCAAGGTCATGAGCGAGGGCTTCCAGGCGGCGCAGCGCGCGATGTACGCGCAGCAGGCTCGCGAGGTGGACATCATCATCACCACCGCGCTGATCCCCGGCAAGCCGGCGCCCAAGCTCATCACCGCCGAGATGGTGCAGACCATGAAGCCCGGCAGCGTGATCGTGGACATGGCGGCCGAGCAGGGCGGCAACTGCGAGCTGACGGAGCCCGGCCAGGCCGTGGTGAAGCACGGCGTCACCATCGTCGGCTACACCGATCTGGCAAGCCGCCTGGCCAAGCAGTCCTCCACGCTGTACTCCAACAACCTGCTGCGCCTGACCGAGGAGCTGTGCAAGACCAAGGACGGCCAGATCCTCGTCAACTTCGAGGACGACGCGCTGCGTGGCCTGACGGTGGTGAAGGAGGGCGAACTGACCTGGCCCGCGCCGCCGATCAAGATGCCTGCCGCCGCGCCGGCCAAGCCGGCGGCCGCGGCGCCCGCGCCCGCCAAGGGGCACGGCCACGGTGCCGGCGAGCCGATGTCGGCACAGTCGCTGGCCATCGTGTTCGGCATCGGCGCGCTGCTGTTCCTGCTGGTGGGCCTGTTCGCGCCGGCGAGCTTCCTGGCGCACTTCACCGTGTTCGTGCTGGCCTGCTTCGTGGGCTACATGGTGGTGTGGAACGTCACGCCCTCGCTGCACACGCCGCTGATGAGCGTCACCAACGCCATCTCCTCCATCATCGCCATCGGCGCGCTGGTGCAGGTGGCGCCGCCGCTGGATGCCGCCGGCGCCGCCAACCGGCCGAACGCGCTGATCCTGGGGCTGGCGGTGTTCGCGCTGGTGCTGACCGCCATCAACATGTTCGGCGGCTTCGCCGTCACGCGCCGCATGCTGGCGATGTTCCGCAAGTGAACAACAACAACGACAGGAACCAGGAGCGGACATGACTGCCAGCCTCGCCACGGTGGCCTACATCGGCGCCACCATCCTCTTCATCCTCAGCCTGGGCGGCCTTTCCAACCCGGAGACGGCGCGCCGCGGCAACCTGTTCGGCATGATCGGCATGACGATCGCGGTGCTGGCCACCGTGTTCGGTCCGCGCGTCACGCCGGCGGGCATCCCCTACATCGTCGGTGCCCTGGTGGTGGGCGGCGCCATCGGCCTCTTCGCGGCGAAGAAGGTGCAGATGACGCAGATGCCCGAGCTGGTGGCGCTGATGCACAGCCTGGTGGGCCTGGCCGCGTGCCTGGTGGGCTTCGCGAGCTACGTGGACACCTCGGTGCAGTTCAGCGGTGCCGAGAAGGCCATCCACGAGATGGAGATCTACGTCGGCATCCTGATCGGCGCGGTCACCTTCTCGGGCTCCATCATCGCCTTCGGCAAGCTCTCCGGCCGCATCGGCGGCAAGCCGCTGCTGCTGCCCGCGCGCCACTGGCTCAACCTGGCCGGCCTGCTGGTGGTGATCTGGTTCGGCCGCGAGTTCCTGCGCGCGCCGACCATCGACGCCGGCATGATGCCCCTGCTCGTGATGACGGTGATCGCCCTGCTGTTCGGAATCCACATGGTCATGGCCATCGGCGGCGCCGACATGCCGGTGGTGGTCTCCATGCTCAACAGCTACTCCGGCTGGGCCGCGGCGGCCACCGGCTTCATGCTCTCCAACGACCTGCTGATCGTGGTGGGCGCACTAGTCGGCTCCTCGGGCGCCATCCTCAGCTACATCATGTGCCGCGCGATGAACCGCAACTTCATCAGCGTCATCGCCGGCGGCTTCGGCACCGGCGGCGGCGGCGCGCCCGCCCCGGCTGCCGGCGGCGCGGCCCAGCCGGCCGGCGAGGTGGTGCCGGTGAGCGCGGTCGAAACGGCCGAGATGCTGCGCGAGGCCAAGAACGTGATCATCGTGCCCGGCTACGGCATGGCGGTGGCGCAGGCGCAGCACACGGTGTACGAGATCACGAAGCTGCTGCGCGAGAAGGGCGTGAACGTGCGCTTCGGCATCCACCCGGTGGCCGGCCGCATGCCGGGCCACATGAACGTGCTGCTGGCCGAGGCCAAGGTGCCGTACGACGTGGTGCTGGAGATGGACGAGATCAACGAGGACTTCCCGGACACCGACGTCACCATGGTGATCGGCGCCAACGACATCGTGAACCCGGCCGCGCAGGACGATCCCACGAGCCCCATCGCCGGCATGCCGGTGCTGGAGGTGTGGAAGGCCCGAACCTCCATCGTCATGAAGCGCAGCATGGCCAGCGGCTACGCCGGCGTGGACAACCCGCTCTTCTACAAGGACAACAACCGCATGCTGTTCGGCGACGCCAAGAAGATGCTGGACGAGGTGCTGGCGGCGCTGCGCGCCTGAGGGCGACCCCGGCCTGCGGATGCGAGACAAGGAGAAAACCCCCATGACCGATCGTCCCTGGCTCAGTGCCTATCCCCCCGGCGTGCCCGCCGACATCGACGCGGCACAGTACCGGTCGCTGGTGCAGCTGATGGAGGAGAGCTTCAAGAAGAACGCCGGCAAGCCCGCCTACGTGTTCATGGGCAAGGAGGTGAGCTACGCGCAGACCGATTCGCTGTCGCGCGCCTTTGCCGCCTACCTGCAGGGCCTGGGTCTTGCCAAGGGCGACCGCGTCGCCGTCATGATGCCCAACGTGCCGCAGTACCCGGTGGTGGTGGCGGCCATCCTGCGCGCCGGCCTGGTGGTGGTGAACGTGAACCCGCTGTACACGCCGCGCGAGCTGGAGCACCAGCTCAAGGACTCGGGCGCCAAGGCCATCGTCATCATCGAGAACTTCGCCAGCACGCTGCAGCAGTGCATCGCGACCACGCCGGTCAAGCACGTGGTGCTGGCGGCCATGGGCGACATGCTGGGCCTGCTGAAGGGCGCGCTCGTCAACTACGTGGTGCGCAACGTCAAGAAGATGGTGCCCGCCTTCAACCTGCCGGGGGCGGTGCGCTTCAATGAGGCCATTGCCCAGGGCACGCGCGGCACCTTGAAGCAGGTTGACCTGGGCCCCGACGACATCGCGGTGCTGCAGTACACGGGTGGCACCACCGGCGTCTCGAAGGGCGCGATCCTCCTGCACCGCAACGTGATCGCCAACGTGCTGCAGTCCGAGGCCTGGAACCAGCCGGTGATGGGCAAGGTGCCGGCCGGCGAGCAGCCCACCGGCGTGTGTGCGCTGCCGCTGTATCACATCTTCGCGTTCACGGTGGGCATGATGCTGTCGCTGCGCACGGGCGGCAAGCTGATCCTGATCCCCAATCCGCGCGACCTGCCGGCCGTGCTGAAGGAGCTGTCGAAGCAGACCTTCCACAGCTTCCCGGCCGTCAACACGCTGTTCAACGGCCTGGCCAACCACCCGGACTTCGGCACCGTGAACTGGCGCAACCTGAAGATCTCGGTCGGCGGCGGCATGGCGGTGCAGGGCGCGGTGGCCAAGCTGTGGCTGGAGAAGACCGGCTGTCCCATCTGCGAGGGCTATGGCCTGTCGGAAACCTCGCCCTCGGCGAGCTGCAACCCGGTGACCGCCACGGAATACACCGGCACCATCGGCGTGCCGATCCCCAGCACCTGGATGAAGTGCCTGGACGACGACGGCAACGAGGTCGCGCAGGGCATGCCGGGCGAGATCGCCATCAAGGGCCCGCAGGTCATGGCCGGCTACTGGCAGCGCCCCGACGAGACGGCGAAGGTCATGACGCCTGACGGCTACTTCAAGACCGGCGACGTCGGCGTGATGGACCCGCGCGGCTACTTCAAGATCGTCGACCGCAAGAAGGACATGGTGCTGGTCTCCGGCTTCAACGTCTACCCGAACGAGGTGGAGGACGTGGTGGCGCAGCTCGACGGCGTGATGGAGTGCGCCGTGGTCGGCGTGCCGGACGAGAAGACGGGCGAGGCCGTCAAGCTGGTCATCGTGAAGAAGGACCCCGGCCTCACCGAGGAGAAGGTGCGCGAGTACTGCCGCGCCAACCTCACCGGCTACAAGCAGCCCAAGGTGGTG
>NZ_JAYRZR010000126.1:0-8244 GCF_041916345.1 Ramlibacter sp. | reverse complement strand
CCTACCGGGACGGGACTCTCACCCGCTGGACATGCGCAGCATGCAGCAGCACCACCTCGCCCCTGCGGGTTCAGTCGCGCTTTTGCTTCGTGACGCACCATGCCGCGCATTGCATCACGGCTGGCGCGGGCCTGCACGGCGCCGCGCCGCAGCGATCGGATCAGTCGGCCTTGATCTGGGCGCGCTTCACGATGTCGCTCCAGATCTTCTGTTCCCGGGCGATGAACGCCGCATAGTCCGCCGAAGGACCGCCGCCGCCGACCGCGTTGTCGGTGGCGAAGCGCTCCGTGACGGCGCTGGATCGCAGCGCCTTGTACGACTCCTCCTGCAGGCGCTTGATCACGTCCGCCGGGGTGCCCGCGGGCACGTGCACGCCGTACCACTGCGACGTCTCGAAGTCCTTGTGCCCCATCTCCTGCACGGTCGGCACCTCGGGCAGGACCGGAATGCGCTGCGCGGTGCCGACCGCGATGGCCCGCAGCTTGCCGGCGCGGATGTGCGCGCCCAGCGCCGGCATGCCGGCGGAGCTGGCCTGGGTGCGGCCGGCCAGCAGGTCGGTCAGCTGCGGCCCGGTGCCGCGGTACGGGATGTGGGTGATGAACATGCCCGTCACGAGCTTCAGGTACTCCATGGCCAGGTGACCGGCACTGGCGTTGCCCGCCGAGCCGTAGTTCAGCTTGCCCGGGTTCTGCTTCACGTGGGCGACGAACTCGCGGAAGTCCTTCGCCGGCACGTCGGGATGGATGACGAACACGTTGGGCACCTTGGCCAGCAGCGTGACGGGCAGGAAATCGCGGTTCACGTCATACGGCTGGTTCTTCAGCATGTACGGGTTCACCGCCAGCGTCCCCACGTGGGTGAGGATCATGGTGTATCCGTCGGCAGGGGCCTTGGCCGCCTCCTGCATGGCGGTCACGCCGGCGCCGCCAGGCTTGTTCTCCACGAACACGCTCTGGCCCAGCTGCTTGGTCAGTTCGGCCGCCACCGAGCGGGCCACGATCTCGCTCGTGCCGCCGGGGGCGAACGGCACCAGGAAGCGGATCGGCTTGGCCGGCCAGGCCTGCGCACGCGCCCAGGGTGCGGCCACGGCGGCGGCAGCGCCGGCCACGAAGACGCGGCGGCGCAGAGCGGAAGGATGTTGCATGGAACGGGTCTCCGGGTGAACTCGACGGCAGCTTAGGCCCGCCCCATCAGAACTGGTACCGGCGCAAACCCCCATCCACCGGGATCACAGCGCCCGTGATGTACGAGGCGCGCGGGGAGGCGAGAAAGGCGACCAGGTTCGCGATGTCCTCCGGCTCGCCGTAGCGGCCGACCGGGATCTCGTTGTCGGCTTGCCACTGGCGGTACTCGGGCGTGTAGTTGCGGAAGATCTGCTCGGAATGGATGCGCCCCGGCGGCACGCTGTTGACCGTGATGCCGTACTTGCCGACCATGCGCGACAGCCCCTTGGCCCAGCTGTGCAGCGCCGCCTTGGCGCAGAACGCGCCATTCACGTGGTCGGGCTCGCTCTTGCCGGTGATGTTGATGATGCGGCCCCAGTTGCGCGCGACCATGCCGTCGATCAATGCATCCGCCAGCTGGCGCGGGCGGTGGAAATTGAGCGTGATCGCCTCCTGCCAGCGCGCCTCGTCCACATGCAGATCGGCGAAGCTGCGCGAGCCGCCCGCGTTGTTGACCAGGATGTCGACGCGGCCCAGCGCCGCAGCGGCGTCGGCCGCCAGGCGCGCAGCAGCGTCCTCGGCATAGAGGTCGCAGGCGATCACCGCCGGCGTGGGGCCGCCGGCCGTCGTGATCTCGGACGCCAGGGCTTCCAGCAGTTCCACGCGGCGGGCGGCGATGGCCAGCTGCACGCCTTCCGCCGCGAGTGCGAGCGCGATGCCGCGGCCGATGCCGGTGGACGCGCCGGTGACGAGGGCCGTCTTGCCGGCCAGTTGCAGATCCATGGGGATGCTCCTTGTGAAGTGGGAAGGTGGGGGCCGGGACCAGGGGCACGCTCCGTCACCGCGGGCATTCACCGGTCGCCGCACGGCCCACGAGGGCCGGTGCCGCCAGCAGGCCGCCCACCGTGCCGGTCGTGCCGGAGCCGCGCAGGCAGTCCTCCCGGGCGGCGGCGCCCATGCCCTCCGCCAGCGGATCACGCGGCTTGCGCACGCCCAGCTGCTCGTTGGCCATCTCCGCCAGGCTGCGCCGCTGCGGCGTGCGGAACGGGCCGGGCAGGCTGGGCACCGGGCGCGGCGGAGGCAGGAGCACGGGCGCGGGTGGCAGGGCCGGCGATGCCGTGGGCGCTGAGGGCGCAGGCGGCGCGACCGCCGGCGCACCCCAGCCCCCTGCAGCCGGCGCGGCAGGCGCCACGGGCACACGGACCGCGCCTCCCGCCTGCGGGGCACCCGGCGCCACAGGGACGTCGACGACCGGCCCCTGGAACCGCTGCGGCGGCGCGGGCGCCGTGACCGCCGGGGTGGGTGCAGGGGCCGCTGCTGGCGCTGGCGCTGGCGCGGGTGCGGGTGCGGGTGCGGGTGCGGGTGCGGGTGCGGGTGCAGGCGCAGGCGCTGGTGCTGGTGCTGGTGCTGGTGCTGGTGCTGGTGCTGGTGCTGGTGCTGGTGCTGGTGCTGGTGCTGGTGCTGGTGCTGGTGCTGGTGCTGGTGCTGGTGCTGGCGCTGGCGCTGGTGCTGGTGCTGGCGCTGGTGCTGGCGCTGGTGCGGGCGCAGGGATCGGCACAGGCGATGGGACCACCACTGGCGGCAATGGCGCTGGTACCGGCACGGGTTCGGCCACCGGCGGTGCGGGCGTCGGCTCCGCGGCCGGCACGGCCAGGGTCTCGGCCACGGGCTCCGGCGCGTCCTGCGGGACGACCGGCGCGGGCGCCGCCACCGCGGGTGCAGGGGCCGCCTTCTCGCGCGGCCGCCCACGCAGCTTGCGCGCCGGGCGCAGCTCCAGCGTGTCGGGCAGTTGCGTGGTCGCCTGCAGCGGAACGCTGGATTCAGGCAGCTTCGAAAGCAGGGCCGCGCTGTCCGCGACGTCACCCGGGGTGGCCGAGGGCGTGATCGCCCGTTGACGAGGCGATGCCTGGGCGGCCGCAGCGGACGACGCTTCCGAGGATGTCGGCCGCACCACCTGGTACATCACGTAGCGCACCGCCTGCTGCACCGGCTGGTGCTGCAGCAGCAGCCAGATGAGGCCGATGTGCAGCAGGCCCGTGGCCGCCATCGCGGTGGGCGACATCCGCTGGCGGGGCAGCGTCAGGGGAGAGGGCCTGGCAAGCATGGGCTGTGATCGCGCTGGGATAATCGCACACATGAGTGGCAAGCCCCGCGTGGTCGTCGGTTTGAGCGGAGGCGTGGACTCCGCGGTCACGGCCTGGCTGCTGAAGCAGCAGGGTCATGAGGTGGTCGGCATCTTCATGAAGAACTGGGAAGATGACGACGACAGCGAGTACTGCTCGTCCAACGAGGATTTCGTCGACGCCGCCGCGGTGGCGGACGTGATCGGCATCGAGATCGAGCACGTCAACTTCGCCGCCGAATACAAGGACCGGGTCTTCGCCGAGTTCCTGCGCGAGTACCAGGCCGGCCGCACGCCCAACCCCGACGTGCTGTGCAACGCCGAGATCAAGTTCAAGGCCTTCCTCGACCATGCCATGCGCCTGGGCGCCGAGAAGATCGCCACCGGCCACTATGCGCGCGTGCGCTTCGACGCCGCCAGCGGCCGGCACCAGCTGCTCAAGGGCCTGGACGAGACCAAGGACCAGAGCTACTTCCTGCATCGGCTCACGCAGGCCCAGCTGTCGAAGGCGCTGTTCCCCGTGGGCGAGCTGCGCAAGACCGAGGTACGTCGCCTCGCGCTGGAGATCGGCCTGCCCAACGCGCGCAAGAAGGATTCCACCGGCATCTGCTTCATCGGGGAGCGGCCGTTCCGCGAATTCCTCAACCGCTACATCCGCAAGGAGCCCGGTCCGATCAAGGATCCGCGCGGCCGCGTCATCGGCCGCCACCAGGGCCTGAGCTTCTACACCCTGGGCCAGCGCCAGGGCCTGGGCATCGGCGGCGTGAAGGAGAAGGGCGCGCAACGCGGCGGCGGCGACCACGCGCCTTGGTTCGTGGCCCGCAAGGACATCGGGGCGAACACGCTGTGGGTGGTGCAGGGGCATGACCACCCGTGGCTGCTGTCCGCGGCGCTGGAGGCCGGCGACGCAAGCTGGATCGCCGGTGAACCGCCCACCGCCGGGCCGTACGCGGCCAAGACGCGCTACCGGCAGCATGATGCCGGATGCAACTTGTCAAATCCGGGCGCGGATCGCTTCCGGCTGAACTTCACCGATCCCCAGTGGGCAGTGACCCCCGGGCAGTCCGCCGTGGTCTACGAGGGCGAGGTCTGCCTGGGCGGCGGCGTCATCGGCTGAGCCCTGACGGCATCGGCCGAATCGCGGAATCCTTGATTTGCCGCAATGCAGCATTCCGCTGGGTCGGACATGCTTGCGCACTCTGCCGACACCTATCGCCCTACGCCGCATCATGTCCGCGTCCACGCAAAAGCCGCTAATCGCCCCCTGGAAGATCACGCTCATGGCCGTGGCCGGCACCCTGGTGCCCGCCATCATGGTGGCGTTCGCGTTCGCCGTGGCGCCCCTGCCGGTGACCCCTGCAGCAGCCGACGTGCTGCGCCAGTTGGTGCGCATGGCAGGCGTCTTCATTGGCCTGAATGCGCTGATCGTGGCGGTCGTCACCTTGATCAACGCACTGGCATCGCGGCCGGCGAGGGGCCGTCCGCTAGCGGTCCGCACCTGAGCGAGACGGGCTCGCGGGCCGCATGGTCCGCCTGCGTCCCTAGAACGGAATGTCGTCGTCCATGTCGTCGAAGCCGCTGGCCGGCTTCGACGCCGCGGGACGGCTGGCCGGAGCCGGTGCGGGCGCACGCGCCGCGGGCGCGGCGCGGCGCGGCACCGTCTCGTCACCGTCGCCGCCGGGCGTGCCCAAGCCCTGCCGACCCCCGAGGAGCTGCATCTCGGACGCCACGATGTCGGTGGCGGTCTTCTCGATGCCGTCCTTGTCGGTGTACTTGCGATAACTCAGCCGGCCTTCCACATAGATGGGCGTGCCCTTCTTGACGTACTCGCCCACGATCTCGGCCAGTCGCTCGAAGAAAGTGACGCGGTGCCACTGCGTCTCCTCGATCATTTCGCCGCTGGACTTGTCCTTGCGGCGGCTCGACGTGGCCACGCTGACGTTCGCCACGGCCTGACCCGAGGGCAGGTAGCGGATTTCGGGGTCGCGGCCGCAATTGCCGACGAGGATGACTTTGTTGACCGATGCCATGGCAAGTTCTCCGATGAGTGCCGATTATCTATGTCGCCCGGGCTTCGTCGGCCAGCACTTCCTCGGCCGTGCTCCTCCCTCGTGGCGCACGCATGGGCCATGCCACCGCCAGCCACAGCGCCGTGAGCGCCGCGCAGGCGCCGAACAGGCCCGCCTCGCCAAAATAGCTCACCAGCCAGCCGCCGACAGCCCCTCCGGCAAAAAATCCCAGGGATTGGAGTGTGTTGTACACACCGAGCGCGGCGCCTCGGGCGTGGGGCGGTGCCACGCGGGAGGCAAGGCTGGGCTGGGTAGCCTCCAGGACGTTGAAGCCGCAGAAGAAGGCGAACAGCAGCAGGCCCAGCCCCACCAGGCCGACCTGTGCGCCCAGCACCAGCAGGCCCAGCTGGACCAGCAGGATGAGGCTGATGGCGCCGAGGAAGGCCAGGCGCAGATGGCCGCGCCGCTCCATCGGAAACAGCACCGCCCCCATGACAATGAACGACAGGAACACGGTCGGCAGGTAGATCTGCCAATGGTGATCCTTGTCGAGGCCGGCACGCACCAGCAGGGCCGGCAGCGCCACCCACATGGCCAGCTGCACCGCGTGCAGCACGAACACGCCCACGTCCAGCCGCAGCAGCGGGCCATGCCGCAGCACCTCGGCCAGGCGCCCACGTGGCGCACCGGGCCTGGGCGGAGGGGGCGGCGGTGTCCACCAGGCGACGATGGCGATGCACCCAAGCGCCAGCAGGCCCGTGAGCCCGAACAGGCCGCCCAGCCCCATGGCGCTGGCCAACGGCGGCGCCACGACCAGGGACAGGGCGAAGGTGAGACCGATGCTTGCACCCACCAGGGCCATGGCCTTGGTGCGGACGGCATCGCGAGTCTGGTCAGCCAGGAGCGCGGTCACTGCCGCGGAAACCGCGCCCGCGCCCTGAAGGGCACGGCCGCCGATCAGCCAACCCAGGCTCGGCGCCGCGGCCGCGACGAAGCTGCCCAGCGCGAACACGAGCAGCCCGGCAATGATCACCGGCTTGCGGCCGAAGCGATCCGATGCCACACCGAAGGGGATCTGAAGGATCCCCTGTGTCAGCCCGTAGATGCCCATGGCCAGGCCCACCAGGGCGGGATCGTCCCCGCCGGGGTAGCGCTGCGCCTCCAGCGCGAACACCGGCAGCACCAGGAAAAGGCCCAGCATGCGAGCCGCGAAGACGGCTGCCAGGGAGCCGCTGGCGCGGCGCTCCAGAGGCGTCATGCGGGGGGAGTCGGCGGAATTCGGGTCGGCGGTCACGCGGCGAGCACTGCAAGAGGCGCGCCCGGCATCCGGGCGGCAACAGCTGCATTGTCCCGCATCCTGGCCACCGCCCTGGCTGCACGCCTCACGCCGCCGGTCTATCATCGTCGGTTTCCCTCCGCGCGGGCCACTCTTGAACTCCAGCACCGACGGCAAGTACCTGGGCGCCATGATCGGCCAGCGCATCGCCATCCGCGGCGCGCGCACCCACAACCTGAAGAACATCGATCTCGATCTGCCGCGGCAGCGCCTCGTGGTGATCACGGGTCTGTCGGGCTCGGGCAAGTCCTCGCTCGCCTTCGACACGCTGTATGCCGAGGGCCAGCGACGCTACGTGGAAAGCCTCTCGGCCTACGCGCGCCAGTTCCTGCAGCTGATGGACAAGCCCGAGGTGGACCTGATCGAGGGTCTGTCGCCCGCCATCTCCATCGAGCAGAAGGCCACCAGCCACAACCCGCGCTCCACCGTGGGCACGGTGACCGAGATCCACGACTACCTGCGCCTGCTGTACGCGCGCGCCGGCATCCCGCACTGCCCCCAGCACGGCCTGCCGCTGCAGGCGCAGACCGTTTCGCAGATGGTCGACGCGGTGCTGGCCCTGCCCGAGGACACGCGGCTGATGGTGCTGGCGCCGGTGGCGCGCGACCGCAAGGGCGAGTTCGCCGACCTGTTCACGCAGATGCAGGGCCAGGGCTATGTGCGCTTCCGCGTCGGCGGGCGCATCCTGGAGGCGGATGAACTGCCGGCGCTGAAGAAGGCCGAGAAGCACGACATCGACGTGGTGGTCGACCGCCTGAAGACGCGCCCGGACATGCAGCAGCGCCTGGCCGAGAGCTTCGAGGCCGCGCTGCGCCTGGCCGAGGGCCGCGCCATCGCGCTGGAGATGGACAGCGGGCACGAGCACCTGTTCAACGCGAAGTTCGCCTGCCCGGTGTGCCACTGGTCCATCAGCGAGCTGGAGCCGCGCCTGTTCTCCTTCAACTCGCCGGTCGGTGCCTGCCCCTCGTGCGACGGCATCGGCACCATGGAGTTCTTCGATCCCGAGCGGGTCGTCGCCTTTCCGGAGCTTTCCATCGCCGGCGGCGCCATCAAGGGCTGGGACCGCCGCAACCCCTACTACTTCAGCATGGTGGAGAGCGTCGCGCGGCACTTCAAGTTCAGCCCCGACGTGCCCTTCCAGGAGCTGGCGCAGCACGTGCGCCACGTGCTGCTGCACGGCTCCGGCGAGGAAGAGATTCGCTTCAGCTACACCATGGAGTCGGGCCAGTCCGCTGGCCGCAAGCTGACGCGCCGGCATCCCTTCGAGGGGATCATCCCGAACATGGAGCGCCGCTACCGCGAGACCGACTCGGCCGCGGTGCGCGAGGAACTGGCCCGCTACCGCAGCCTGCAGCCCTGCCCCGCCTGCGCCGGCACGCGCCTGCGCGAGGAGGCGCGCCACGTGAAGCTGGGTGAAGACCCACAGGCGCGCGCCATCTACGAGGTCGGTCGGATGACGCTGGCCGATGCGCGGGCGTACTTCGAGTCGCTGCAGCTGCAGGGCGCGCGCGCCGAGATCGCCGACAAGGTGGTGCGCGAGATCGGCAACCGCCTGCGCTTCCTCAATGACGTGGGCCTCACCTACCTCAGCCTCGACCGCAGCGCCGAGACGCT
>NZ_JAYRZR010000125.1:0-8386 GCF_041916345.1 Ramlibacter sp. | reverse complement strand
GCTTGATCCAGCGCTTCTCCTCCGGCGTGGGGGACTCCAGGTCCACCCAGATCGGCTGGAAGCGGGAAAGCTCCTCCAGCGACTCGATCTCCTCCTGGAAGAGACGGCCGTTGGCAAGCGTGAAGATGTTCAGCATGGCTTAACCGGGGTCCAACTGATTCGCGGGGTGGGGAAGCGGGCGCTTTCGCGAATCAATTGGAATCTGACCCCAATTAACCGGAAAGCCGCCGACACGGGTCGGGGTCCAAGGGAGTGTTCTCCGCTGCTGAGGAAGGCGCGATTATGCCGCGCCGATGCCGAAGAAGCCCAGCAGCTCATCCTTGCGGGCGTAGGCGTCCTGCTCACCCAGGGCGACCAGCGCCTGCACGAAATCGGGCTCGAACAGCAGGTAGCTGGCCAGGGCGCCGCCGCCGCTCTTGAGGGCGCCCAGCCCGCCCAGCGCGCGCCGCAGCGAATCGGGCAGCAGGCCCGCATGCTGCTGCGCGACGGCGTCCAGCGACTGCGTGGGCTGGATGGCCAGCACCTCGATCGCACGATAGGGCAGCACCGCGGCCACCTCGCGCGGCAGTTGCTGCAGGGTGCGCGCGATGCGCTGCGTCTGTTCCACGTCGGCCTGCAGCGTGTCATGGAACACGCTGGCCATGGCATGGCCGGCGATGAAGCCCATGGTCGGCTCGCCGGCCGCGCCGGCACCGCCCACCAGGCCGGATCGCTGCGGCTGGCCGACGCCGATCACCAGGATCTTGTGCGCGCCCAGGTGCACGGCCGGCGACAGCGGCGACACCTGGCGCATGGAGCCGTCGCCGAAGTACTCGCGCCGGCCGTCCACCCACAGCGGCGTGGCCGGGAACAGGAACGGGATGGCGCTGGAGGCCATCAGGTGCTCGATGGTCAGCGGCTGGAACTCCGCGCGCCGGCCGGGGCGGTTCCACGGCTCGTGGCGGCGGTCGTTGCCGGTGTGGCAGAAGGTCCAGTGCACGCCGGTGGTGTAGCTCGAGGCCGTCACCGCCACCGCATCGAGCGCCTTGGCCTGCAGCGCGTCCTCGAGCGCCTGCAGCGAGATGGCGTGGTGCAGCGTGTCCACCAGTGGCATGTTGTCCAGGATGGCGCCGTGCTGCCGCGCCTGGCCCCACAGCCGCATCGCCGCCAGCAGGCGGCTGAAGCGCACCCAGGCGGGCGCCTCCATGCGGTACACGTCGGCGCTGTGCAGCTCGTTCCAGAAGCGGCCCAGCTCATCGAAGGCGCCCAGGCCCTCGCCAGCGCGGCTGGCCAGGTAGGTCACGTTCAGCGCGCCGGCGGAGGTGCCCACCAGCACCTGGAACGGGAAGCGGTCGGCGTGCGCCGGCTGCAGCCGCAGCATCGCGGCGAGCGCGCGCAGCACGCCCACCTGGTAGGCGGTGCGCGCGCCACCCCCCATCAGCACCAGCGCCTGCACGGTGCGACTCGGGCGGGTCAGGCCCGCATGGATGATGGTGCCCAGGCTCATGCGTGACTAAGGGCTGTCATGGTAGGCTGATCCGCCACCCCGGGCACGCCTGCCGCCGCGCCGGGTTGCTTGCCCACAACGACCTGCCCTTGACCGAACCGCTCCCCCCAAGCCGTGAGCGCTGGCTGCTGCTGGCCCTGGCCGGCATCCAGTTCACCCACATCCTGGACTTCATGATCATGATGCCGCTGGGGCCGCAGTTCCGCGCCCTGTTCGGCATCACGGATGCGCAGTTCGGCGTGCTGGTGAGTGCCTACACGCTGGCGGCGGGCGCCTCCGGCCTGCTGGCCTCGGCCTACGTCGACCGTTTCGGCCGGCGCAACCTGCTGCTGCTGATGTACGGGCTGTTCGGTCTGGCCACGCTCGCCTGCGGTCTGGCGCCGGGCTACCTGGCCCTGATGGCCGCGCGCATCGCCGCCGGCGCCTTCGGCGGCGTGCTCTCGGCGCTGATCCAGACCATCGTGGCCGAGGTCGTGCCCTTCGAGCGCCGCGGCCGTGCCATGGCGGTGGTGATGACCTCGTTCTCGGTCGCCACGGTGGCGGGCGTGCCGCTGGGGCTGTGGCTGGCGGCCCAGTTCTCGTGGCATGCGCCCTTCTTCGCCATCGCCGGCCTGAGCCTGCTGCTGGGCGCGCTGGCGGCGGCCACGCTGCCGGCGCTGCGCGCGCACCTGGACACGCCGGTGGTGCCGCTGGCGCGCATGCTGCGCACGCTGGTCGCCGACGCGAACCACCAGCGCGCCTTCGCGCTCTCCGCGCTCATGATGTGCGGCAGCTTCGCTGTCATCCCCTACATCACGCTCTACATGCAGGGCAATGCCGGCCTGCGGGCGGAGCAGATCCCGATGATCTACCTGTGCGGCGGCATCGCGACCCTGGTGTCCGCGCGGCTGATCGGGCGCATGACCGACCGCAGCGGCAAGCTGCGCAGCTTCCGCTGGCTGGTGCTGCTGGCGACCCTGCCGACGCTGGGCGTCACGCTGTCGGCCGGGCTGCCGCTCGCAGGCATCCTGGTGGTGACGTCGCTGATGTTCGTCCTCTCCAGCGGGCGCATGATTCCGGGCATGGCGCTGGTCGCGGCCGCGGCCCAGCCCGGCCAGCGCGGCGCCTTCATGTCGCTGCAGGGTTCGGTGCAGTCGGCGGCGATCGGCCTGGCCTCGCTCATCGGCGGCCAGCTGATCCATCGCGACGCCAACGGCCAGCTCGCCGGCTACTGGCTGGCGGCCCTGTTCGGGGCGGTCGCCAGCGCGGCCGCGTGGTGGCTCGCGCCGCGCCTGCGGCTGCACGACACGGGCGGCAAAAACTGAGCGGTGACAAGCACTTGCCGGGCACCTTGCACGCGGGCCCTGAATTGCTGCGATGCACTGATGGAAATCAATTGCCTTTCCCGTCGGCGGCGGGCATAGTGGGTTGGACGACAGCACAGATCCCCTCTCCGGGCGCCACCCGGCGCCCCCGTCAACCAGAGTGCATAGGAGGCTCCATGAACTTGACGATCAGCGGTCACCACCTCGAAGTCACCCCCGCCTTGCGTAACTACGTGACCACCAAGCTTGATCGGATCACCCGCCACTTTGACCAGGTCGTTGACATCAAGGTCCTGCTGACCGTCGAGAATCTGAAGGAAAAGGAACGAAGGCAGCGAGCCGAGTGCCGCATCCACGTGAAGGGCAACGACATGTTCGCGGAAAGTTCACATGAGGATCTCTACGCCGCCCTCGACGAGCTGGTCGACAAGCTCGATCGCCAGGTGGGCAAGCACAAGACCCGCCTGCAGGATCACCATCACGCGGCGCCCAAGCGCGTGATGTAGGACGAAGCAGGACGAAAACAAGGCCCCTGACGGGGCCTTGTCCTTTTGTGTGGGGCCTTGCGCACAGGTGACGACTGCGATGTTGCACCGCACCCATGCCCGTGCATAATGCCCTCCTTCATCCGCCATGAACCGCCTCGCGTCCATCCTGCCGCCCGCCCAGGTCCTCGTGGGTGTCGACGCGACCAGCAAGAAGCGCGCGTTCGAGGAGGCGGGGTTGCTGTTCGAGAACCTGCACGGTCTCTCGCGCGCGCTCATCACCGACAGCCTCTTTGCCCGCGAACGCCTGGGCTCCACCGGTCTCGGCCATGGCGTGGCCATCCCGCACGGCCGCATCAAGGGCCTGAAGGCGCCGATGGCGGCGCTGTTCCAGCTGGCCCAGCCGATCGGTTTCGACGCGCCGGACGAACAGCCGGTCACGCTGCTGATCTTCCTGCTGGTGCCCGAGGCCGCCACGCAGAAGCATCTGGAAATCCTGTCCGAGATCGCCGAGCTGCTGTCTGACGCCGCCCTGCGCGAGCGCATCAAGACCAGCCCGACGGCCGCTGACCTCCATCAGCTGGTGGCGGGCTGGCGCTCCGCCCAGCCGCAGTAGCGGCGCCGCCAGCGGGCCCGCGCGCTTGAAACCCACCGTCGTCAGCGCCGACGTCCTGTTCGAGGACCACCGCGCACAGCTCAAGTGGGAATGGGTGGCCGGCCTGGGTGCCTCCGAGCGCCGCTTCGACGAGGTCGCCATCCGGGCCGCCCGCTCCGGCGCCGACCTGGTGGGCTACCTGAACTACATCCACCCCTACCGGGTGCAGATCCTCGGCGTGCGCGAGGTCGCCTATCTCACCAACGCCACCGCCGAAGACTGCGCGCGCCGCATCTCGCGCATCGTCACGCTCGAGCCGCCGGTGCTGGTGCTGACCGACGGCCAGCAGGCGCCCGAGGGGCTGCTGTCGATGTGCGAGCGGGCACAGATCCCGATGTTCGCCACCGGCGAGCCCTCGGCCTTCGTCATCGACGTGATGCGGGCCTACCTGTCCAAGCACTTCGCCGAGCGCACCTCGATGCACGGGGTGTTCATGGACATCCTGGGCCTGGGCGTGCTGATCACCGGCGAGTCCGGCCTGGGCAAGAGCGAGCTGGGCCTGGAACTCATCACCCGCGGCAACGGCCTGGTGGCCGACGATGCGGTGGACCTGTACCGGGTGAACCAGACCACCATCGAGGGCCGCTGCCCCGAGCTGCTGCAGAACCTGCTGGAGGTGCGCGGCATCGGCCTGCTGGACATCCGCGCCATCTTCGGCGAGACGGCGGTGCGCCGCAAGATGCGGCTGCGCCTGATCGTGCACCTGGTGCGGCGCGAGACGATGGAGCGCGAGTACGAACGCCTGCCCTACGAGCCGCTCACGCAGGACATCCTGGGTGTGCCGGTGCGCAAGTCGGTCATTCCGGTGGTGGCCGGCCGCAACATCGCCGTGCTGGTGGAGGCCGCCGTGCGCAACACCATCCTGCAGCTGCGCGGCATCGACACCTACCAGGAATTCGTGGAGCGCCACCGCAAGGCGATGGAGCGCAACTGATCGCAGCTGAGCGCGGCGCCCGGCCGCCCGCTCACTTGCCCGCGGGGCGATGCGGGCAGGGGCTCTTGGTGCAGTGGGCGTACAGCGACAGTGCGTGGTCGGCGATGGTGAAGCCCTTCACCTTGGCCACGGCGGCCTGGCGCTTCTCGATCTCGGCGTCGTAGAACTCCTCCACGCGGCCGCAGTCCAGGCACACCAGGTGATCGTGGTGCGTGCCCTCGTTCAGCTCGTAGACCGCCTTGCCGCTCTCGAAGTGGCTGCGCGAGAGGATGCCCGCCTGCTCGAACTGGGTGAGCACGCGGTAGACGGTGGCCAGCCCGATGTCGGAGCGCTCGTCCAGCAGCACGCGGAACACGTCCTCGGCGGTCATGTGCCGCTGCGTGCCGCGCTGGAACACCTCGAGGATCTTCAGCCGCGGCAGGGTGGCCTTGAGCCCGGTGTTCTTGAGTTCGTCGATGGTGGTCATGGAGCGCCCAAGCAGCCGCCCGCGCGGGGCCTGCCGCTACAATGACCCGATCATAGCCGTCCCCATCCGACCATGCCCGCCATCGCCCTACGCCGCCTGTGCCCAGGCCTCGCCGCCCTCGGTGCGGTGCTGCTGGCCGGCTGCGGATCGTTCGACGCCATGTCGCACCGTGTCGCCGGCGTCGTCACGCCCTACCGGGTCGAGGTGGTGCAGGGCAACTTCATCTCGCGCGAGCAGGTCGAGGCCCTCAAGCCCGGCATGAGCCGCCAGCAGGTGCGCGAGATCCTGGGCACGCCGCTGGTCACGAGCCTGTTCCACGCCGACCGCTGGGACTACGTGTTCACCATGCGGCGTGATGGCGTCGGCCCGCAGCAGCGCCGGCTGTCCGTGCATTTCCAGGGCGATGCCTTCCAGCGCGCCGAGGGCGACACCCTGCCCACCGAGAGCGAGTTCGTCGCCACGCTGGACAACCGCCGCAAGTCGGCCGGCAAGGCGCCGCCCATGGAGGCCACCGAGGAGCAGCTCAAGGCCCATGCGCGCAAGCCGGCGGAGCCTGCCGCGGCCGCCCCGGCGCCCGCCGCGCGCGCCAGCTACCCGCCCCTCGAGCCGCCGGCGCGCTGAGCCCGCCATGGCTGACCGCTCCGACCGCCCGCACCGCGTCGCCGTCGCCGGCGCCAGCGGCCGCATGGGCCACATGCTGATCGAGGCCCTGCGCGAGGCGGGTGACTGCCGGCTCGCCGGCGCACTGGATGTGCCCGCCAGTCCCGCCATCGGCAACGACGCCGCCGCCTTCCTGGGCCACGCGAGCGGCGTGCCCGTCACGGCAGACCTGCGCGCCGGCCTGCAGGACGCCGAGGTCCTGATCGATTTCACCCGCCCCGAAGGCACGCTGGCCCACCTGAAGGCCTGCCGCGAGCTGGGCGTGAAGATGGTCATCGGCACCACCGGCTTCACCGAGGCGCAGAAGGCGCAGATCACCGACGCCGCGCGCGACATCGCCATCGTCATGGCGCCCAACATGAGTGTCGGCGTGAACGTCACGCTCAAGCTGCTGGAGATGGCGGCTCGGGCGCTGGCCACCGGCTACGACATCGAGATCGTCGAGGCGCACCATCGCCACAAGGTGGATGCGCCCTCGGGCACCGCGCTCAAGATGGGCGAGGTCATCGCCGGCGCCCTCGGCCGCGACCTGAAGGACTGCGCCGTGTACGAGCGCCACGGCCACACCGGGGAGCGCGATCCGTCCACCATCGGCTTTGCCACCATCCGCGGGGGCGACATCGTGGGCGACCACACCGTGCTATTCGCCGGCACCGGCGAGCGCATCGAGATCAGCCACAAGTCGGCCAGCCGCGCCACCTACGCGCAGGGGAGCCTGCGCGCCGTGCGCTTCCTGGCCGGCCAGGCCAACGGCCTGTACGACATGTTCGACGTGCTGGGGCTGCGCGGCGCATGACGCTGTGGAGCCTGTTCCGCCAGGGCGACGCCGTCACCCAGGCGGTGGCGCTCCTGCTGCTGGGCATGTCGGTGGCGAGCTGGGTTGCCATCTGCTGGAAGGCCTGGCTGCTGCGCCGTGCCGTGGCCGATGTCGGCCGGGCCACCGCGGCCTTCTGGCAGTCCGCCGACCTCGACGACGCCCGCGCCCGCCTCGCCGCCTTCGACCGCGATGCCCTGCTGCTGCCCCTGGTGGATGCCGCGCGCGCGCCGGCGCCGGGCCCGCTGGCCGCTCGCGGCGACCGCGCCCAGCAGCTCACCCGCGTGCTGCGGGATGCGCTGCATGGCGTGCTGCACCGCCTGCAGGCCGGCCAGGTGCTGCTGGCCACCGTGGGCGCCACCGCGCCCTTCGTCGGCCTGCTCGGCACCGTCTGGGGCATCTACCACGCGCTCATCGGGCTGGTGGGCGCGGGCCAGGTGACCATCGACAAGGTATCGGGTCCGGTGGGCGAGGCCCTGCTGATGACCGCCGCCGGCCTGGCCGTGGCGATTCCGGCCGTGCTGGGCTACAACGTGTTCGGCCGCTTCATCGCCCGCATCGAGGCCGACCTGGAGGGCTTCGCACGGGACCTGCGCGAGCTGCTGGCGCAGCCGGTGTCGTCAGATACCGAAGGGCGCGCGCCATGAGCTTCGGCCGGCTGGAGCGCACCAAGGGCGATCCGCCGATGAGCGAGATCAACGTCACGCCGCTGGTGGACGTGATGCTGGTGCTGGTGGTCATCTTCATCCTCACCGCGCCGCTGCTGGCCAGCGCCATCCGGCTCGACCTGCCCTCCGCCGAGGGCACGCAGGCGGCGGGCGCGCCGAACTTCCTCACCCTGGTGCTCGACCGCGAAGGCCGCGCCCACCTCGACGATCAGCCGGTCAGCAATGCGCAGCTTGCCGAACGGCTGGCCACCGCCGCCCGCGCCAGCCGCGACACCGAGATCCAGCTGCGCGCGGACCGCGCCGTCCCCTATGGCCGGGTGGTGGAGGTGATGGGCCTGGCGCACCAGGCCGGCCTGCAGCGCATCGGCTTCGTGGCCGACCCGGCGAAGTAGCGGCGCGCCCCCAGGGCCTGCAAACGGCGCCCTGGCGCCTCGCCTCTAGAATTCACCAATGCAAGACAAGTACGACCACCTCGCCGTGGAGCGCGCGGCGCAGGCCGAATGGACCGCGCGCGACGCCTATCGCGTGGCCGAGGACGCGGGCAAGAAGAAGTTCTATGCCTGCTCCATGCTGCCTTACCCCTCGGGCAAGCTGCACATGGGCCACGTGCGCAACTACACGATCAACGACATGTTGACGCGCTACCTGCGCATGAACGGCTGGAACGTGCTCATGCCCATGGGCTGGGACGCCTTCGGCCTGCCGGCGGAGAACGCGGCGCTGAAGAACAAGGTGCCGCCGGCGAAGTGGACGTACGACAACATCGCCTACATGAAGCGCCAGATGCAGGCCATGGGCCTGGCCATCGACTGGTCGCGCGAGGTCGCCACCTGCGACCCCAGCTACTACAAGTGGAACCAGTGGCTGTTCCTGAAGATGCTGGAGAAGGGCATCGCCTACCGCAAGACCCAGGT
>NZ_JAYRZR010000124.1:0-8579 GCF_041916345.1 Ramlibacter sp. | reverse complement strand
TCCTCGATGTTGCCGCCGCGCTCGAACAGGAAGCCCGAGACCGCGTGCACGATGCCCGGGCGGTCCGGGCAGGAGAGAGTGAGGATGTAGGACGAAGACATGCTGGGCGCGATTGTCGCAGGCGGGCGGGGCGCTGGCCTGGCTCTACAATGCGCGCCGCTCCATGGCCGCCGCCACGCCCTCCGCCGTGATCGACTACCGGCCCGAGATCGACGGGCTGCGCGCGCTGGCCGTGCTGCCGGTGATCCTGTTCCACGCCCATGTGGGCCCCTTCACCGGCGGCTTCATCGGGGTCGACGTCTTCTTCGTCATCAGCGGCTTCCTGATCACGAGCATCCTGCTGCGCGAGCAGGCGGAGGGCCAGTTCTCGATGGCCCGCTTCTACGCCCGTCGCGCGCGACGCATCCTGCCCGCGCTGGCTGTGGTGCTGCTGGCCTGCCTGCCGGTGGCCTGGCAGGCACTCGACACGGAGGCCCTGGCCGACTTCGGCTGGATGCTGGCCGCCACGGCGCTGGCCGGCAGCAACTTCCTGCTCGCGGCCACCACGGGCTACTTCGACGGGCCGGCCGAACTGCGCCCGCTGCTCCACACCTGGAGCCTGGCCGTGGAGGAGCAGTTCTACCTCGTCTTTCCCCTCTACCTGCTCGCGGTGGCGCACTGGCCCCGGCGTCGCGCTGCCCTCGGGCTGGGCCTGATCGCGCTGGCCTCGCTGGCGCTGGCCCAGTGGGGCACCGGCGCGTACACCCAGGCCAACTTCTTCCTGGCCCCCGGACGCGTGTGGGAACTGGCCGTGGGTTGCCTGTGCGCCTACGTCGTCAGCGCCCGGCAGCCGGTCACGGTCCCGCTGGCGCTGCGGCAAGGTCTCGCGGCGGCCGGCCTCGCGGCCATCGTGGCCTCCTGCCTGGCCTTGAATGCGTCCACGCCCAGCCCGGGCGTGCAGATCGTCCCGGCGGTCCTGGGCACGGCGGCCGTGCTGCTGTGGGGCACGCAAGACACCTGGGTCGGCCGGGTCCTCGCGCTGCGCCCCTTGGTCGCCATCGGCCTGATCTCCTACAGCGCCTACCTGTGGCACCAGCCGCTGCTGGCGTTCGCGCGGCACCTCCACGAAGGGCCCCTGCCGGGCCGCTGGCGAGTGGCGCTGATCGCGGCCACGCTGGTGCTGGCGGCATTGACGTGGCGGCTGGTGGAGCAACCCTTCCGGCTGTCCTGGCGGGGCGCTGCGCCGCGCCGCGTGCTGCTGGTCGCGGGCGGGGTGATGGCGGCGCTGGTGGTCGCGGGTGCGGCCCTCGCTGTGTCGGCGCCCGTGCTGCGGCCGCCCATGCCAGCCGCGGTGCAGGCGGCCTTCCAGCCGCCCGCTCGCACGCAGGCCTGCTTCGACCGGCCGTTCGCGCATCGCGAGCCGCAGAACTGGTGCCGCATCGACGGGGCCGCGGGGGCACTGCCGAGCTTCCTGCTCTTCGGGGACAGTCATGCCCTGCAGGTGCTGGATGCCTTCCAGGCGGCGGCGCAGCAGGCGGGCCGGTCAGGCGTGTTCACCGGCTTCAGCGGCTGCGTCCCGCTGCTGGGTGTCGTGCCGCTCACCCGGCCCGACCAGACGCGGATGGACTGCGCGGCGCTGAATCAGCAGGCACTGGCCTTCGCGCGCGAGAACGGCATCCGCGATGTCTACCTGGTGGCCAAGTGGAGCTACTACACGGATCCATGGCTGGGCGGCAGCTACCTGAACGCCATCGGCCTGGCGCCCGGCGCGCCGATCACGGTGGCGAGCAGCCGGGCCGCCTTCGAGACGGGCTTCCTGGCGACGGCGCGCGCCTACGCGGCGGCAGGCATCCGCCTGCATGTGATCGAGCAGGTGCCCCAGCAGATGCATGACCCACGCGCCACCTACCGCCTGGCGCATCGCGCTGGCGACGGCGGCGCCTCGGTGCTGCAGGCGCGCGCCGTCAGCCGCGAGGCGCATCGCGCGCTGCAGGCGTTCCCGTCCGGCGTGTTCCACCGGGCCGACCTGCCGCCGCTGGACGTGCTGAACTTCGATGACCTGTTCTGCGATGTGACGCGATGCCCGGCTGGCCTGCCCGGCATGCCGTACTACATGGATCACAGTCACCTGAGCGCGGCCGGGGCCGAGCGCCTGGTGCCGCGCCTTGCCGATCGCCTGCGGGCCGGGCTGCGCTGATCGGTCGGGCATGGCTACACTGGCCCCAGGCCTGACGCAGACTGAAGCCGGCTGCGCCCGGGCCGGCCTGGGAGACGCCATGACCACTTGCTTCCGTCGCCGACACCTGATCGGCCTGCCGCTGGCCGCTGCGCTGCCGTTCGCGGCCCTGCCCGTCCGCGCGCAGAACCTTGCGGCCCTCTCCGACCTCGACGCCAGCAAGGGCGTGCGCACCGCGCTCGAACTCGGCGCCGCCGCCGCGGTGCAGCTGCTCGGCCGGCCCGATGGCTTTCTCGGCAATCCGCAGGTGCGCATTCCGCTGCCGGGCCACCTGCGCGACGTGGCCAAGCTGCTGGCCGCCACCGGGCTGCGCCGGCAGGTGGAAGAGCTGGAGACGGCCATGAACCGCGCGGCCGAGGCGGCGGTGCCCATGGCCGCCAACCTGTTGCGCGATGCGGTGCGCAAGATGACCGTGGACGACGCGCGCCGCATCCTCACCGGGGGGGATACCTCGGTCACCGAGTTCTTCGCCTCGCGCACCCGCGAGCCGCTCACCGGCACCTTCCTGCCGGTCGTGCGCCAGGCCACCGCGAAGGTGGAGCTGGCGGGCAAGTACGACCGCGTGGCCGGCCGCGCCGCCGGGATGGGCCTGCTCAAGCCCGAGGACGCGAGCATGGACCACTACGTGACGCGCAAGGCGCTGGACGGCCTGTACTTCGCCATCGGCGAGCAGGAGAAGAAGTTCCGCCGTGACCCGTTGGGCAGCGGCAACGCGATTATCGGCAAGGTGTTCGGCGCCCTGCGCTGAAGGCGCGGTTCCACGGCCGCCCGGGGCACCGGCATCGGTGCCAAAATGGCTTTTTCGCTTGAACCGTCGAGAAGGAGGCGCACATGGCCTACAAGGATTTCACGATGGACAACCAATGGTTGCCCTTCACGCCCAACCGTCACTTCAAGAAGGAGCCGCGCGTCTTCGTCGGCGCCGACGGCATGGAGTTCACCACGCACGACGGCCGCAAGGTCATCGACGGCATCTCCAGCCTGTGGTGCGTGGGCGCGGGCCACAACCGCAAGCCCATCAACGAGGCGATCAAGAAGCAGCTCGACACGCTGGACTACGCCACCGCCTTCCAGGCCAGCAACGACCAGGCCTTCCGCGCCGCGGAGATGATCGCGGCCCTGGCCCCCGGTGACCTGAACAAGGTGCTGTTCTGCAACTCCGGCAGCGAGGCGGCCGACACCTCGCTGAAGGTGGCGCTGGCCTACCACCGCGCGCGCGGCGAAGGCCACCGCAACATCTTCATCGGCCGCGAGCGTGGCTACCACGGCGTGGGCTTCGGCGGCATGAGCGTGGGCGGCATCCCGGCCAACCGCAAGGTGTTCGGCACCGCGCTGCTGCCGCGCGTGGACCACATGCGGTTCATCCACGACCCGGTGAACCACGCCTACATCCACAACCAAGAGCCGGTCTGGCAGGAGGACATCCTGCTGGAGCTGGAGAACCGCATCCTGCCGCTGCACGATCCGAGCAACGTGGCCGCGATCATCGTGGAGCCGGTGGCCGGCTCCGCCGGCTGGTACCTGCCGCCCAAGGGCTACCTGCAGCGCCTGCGCGAGATCTGCGACAAGCACGGCATCCTGCTGATCTTCGACGAGGTCATCACCGGCTTCGGCCGCATGGGCACGAACTTCGGCGCCGACTACTACGGCGTGGTGCCCGACATGCTGAACTTCGCCAAGTGCGTGACCAACGGCGTCATTCCGCTGGGCGGCGTGATCTGCCGCGACAAGCTGTACGACGCGATGATGAACACGCAGGCGCCCGAGCACGTGGTGGAGTTCTTCCACGGCTACACCTACTCCGGCCACCCGGTGGCCTGCGCCGCGGCCATCGCCACGCTGGAGCTGTTCCAGCAGGAGGCGCTGTTCCAGCGCGCGGGCGAGATGGGCAAGGTGCTGGGCGACGCGTTCCACAGCACCTTCAAGGGGCTGCCCAACGTCATCGGCATCCGCAGCCTCGGCCTGGCCGCGGCGGTGGAACTGGCGCCCATCGCCGGCCTGCCGGGCAAGCGCGCCTACGAGATCTTCCTCGACTGCTTCAAGAAGGGCGCGCTGGTGCGGCCCGCGGGTGACGTCCTGGTGATCGCGCCGCCCTACATCGTGGAGAAGGCGCACATCGACCAGCTGGTGAACACCCTGGCCGATTCGATCCGGGCAAACGCCTGAGGGCTTGCGCCGGCGGCTGAGGCCGGCGACCTCAGCGCCGCGGCGCCTGCCACTGCTGGCGCAGCTCGGCGCAGTGGTCGCGGCCGCTGTCATGCGGCGGCAGCTGCTCCGCTTGCACGGCCAGCGAGGGGGGCAGGTGGACCGGCACACCGATGTCGGTGCGCACGTGCCCGCCACCGGCCACCAGCAGCACCACGCGGCCGGGCGCCGCCTGCGCGGCCAGTGTCTCGGCCAGGGCGATGTCACGCGCGATCTGCATGCGGGTCATCGCGGGCAGCCGCGCCTCGGGCAGCAGCCCGCAGTGGCCGTCGCGCACCGCCGCCTGCTGCGTGGCCAGGGCGGCGGGTGACAGCCGCGCGTCCAGCGAGACATCCGCGCCGCGCGCCCGCAGCGCGCTCATCGGCAGGTTGGCGCCCGCCACCGGCACGCCCGCGCGCACCGCGGCCATGACCACCGCCCCGTAGCGCGCCCAGGGCCACGCGTCGTCGTTCCAGGCCAGGGCTTCTCGCACGGCCGCTTCGCCCGCATCGCGGCCGAGCCCGCGTGTGGAGCGGCCCTGCTCCGCCATCTCCAGCACCAGCGCCGCGAGCCGGCCTTCACGCGCGAGCGCCTCGACGCGCGCCTGCTGCAAGCCGGGATGGGCGGGCGCGTCGTGCTGTTCGCCCAGCAGCAGGATGCGGGCCGGCTCCGCGGGCAGGGCCGGCGGCAGGCCGCCGCAGGCGCCGAGGCTGACTGTGACGACCCCGGTCACGAACAGGTGCGCGGCGCGCAGGAGGGCACGAGGCATGGCACGATACTAGGCGACTGGCGCCTCCAACGGGTGCGCCGGGTCATCCTGGATGGCGTGTGCCCCGCCCCGTCCTGCGCCGCATGTCCTCCTTCGCCTTCCGCTCCTTCGCCACGCTCGCCCTGGCCCTGGCCGCCGCGCTCGCCTGCGTGCGCCTGGGCACGCCGCTGCCGTGGATGATCGGCCCGCTGCTGGCGACCGCGCTGGCCTCCATCGCCGGCGCGCCCACGCGCAGCTGGGCGCCGCTGCGCAACGGCGCCCAGCTGGTGATCGGCACGGCGCTCGGCCTCTACTTCACGCCGCAGGTGGGCGCGCTCGTCGCGGGTCTGTGGTGGGCCATCGGGCTGGCTGTGGCCTGGGCGCTGGGCATCGGCTGGCTGTTCGGCGCCTGGCTGCATCGGCGGCACGGCGCCGAGATGGGCGTGGACGCGCAGGCGAGCCGCGCCACCAGTTATTTCGCGGGCGCCATCGGCGGCGCCTCCGAGATGACGCTGCTGGCCGAGCGCGAGGGCGCCCGCAGTGACATGGTGGCTGCCGCGCACAGCCTGCGCCTGCTGATCGTGACGCTGACCATCCCGTTCGCCTTCAGCCTCGGCGGCTGGCATGGCATGGATGCCACGCTGCCCGGCGCCCGCACGGTTCAAGTCAGCGGGCTCGCCCTGCTGCTCGCCGCGGCCGCCGGCGGCGCCTGGCTGATGCAACGCACCGGCCGCGCCAATCCGTGGTTCATGGGCGCGCTGCTGGTGGCGATGGGTCTCACGCTGAGTGGCATGGAGCTGAGCGCCATGCCCTCAGCGCTGAGCAACGCGGCGCAACTGGTGATCGGCGTCAGCCTGGGGGTGCGCTTCCAGCGCGAGTTCCTGCGGGCCGCACCGCGCTGGATGGGCTCGGTGGCGCTCGGCACGGTGCTGATGATCGGGCTGTGCGCCGGCTTCGCCGCCGTGCTGGCGGCCGGCACCGGGCTGCACCCGGCCACGCTGGTGCTGGGCACCTCGCCGGGGGGGATCGCGGAAATGGCCATCACGGCCAAGGTGCTGCAGCTGGGCGTGCCGGTGGTCACCGCCTTTCAGGTCTGCCGGCTGGTGGCGGTGCTGGTGCTGGTGGAGCCGCTGTACCGCTATCTGGCGCGTGTTTCAGCGTGACCGCGGTGCACGCTCAGTGCACGACCAGCGGGTGCTGCGCGAGGCCGGTGTAGCCATCCAGCGTGGCCTCCACCTCGTCCTGCGTGGGCGTGCGCTGCTGCCAGGCCAGCAACTGGCGCTGGAAGGCCTCGGCCCAGGAGCCGTCGAGATAGACCTCGCGGTTGGACCGCTTGTCCACGATCTCGAAGCCGTGCCGGGCGGGCGCCGCGCCTGCCTGCTCGCCCTCAGGCGCGGGGGCCAGCAGGTGCACGACCACGAAGTCGTCGGAGTCATAGAGCATGTGCATGGGGGGTGTCCTCTGCTCCCCACTTGGCTGCCCGGCGGGCGGTTTCAAGAGGGGCCTCAGCGGCCGTCGGGCGTGCGCCAGCGCTGGTCCAGCCAGTCCCCGCCGGCCTGGGTGACACGCAGGCGCACCGGCGCGTGGCCCGCCGCGGGCGCGAGCCAGATCTCCACGCGCTGGTCATGCAGGGCGGCAGGCCGGCGCTCCAGCTTGAGCGTGCGCACCACGCCGCCCGCGAGCGGCAGATCTTCCTCGCCGGTCACCTCCAGCTGCCAGGGTTCGGCGCCGCGCGCGGTGGCGGTGGGAATGCTCAGGCGGGTGCCCGCCGGGTAGCGGGCTGGCTCGCCGCCGATCAGGGCCGCCACCTGCACCAGCAGGCTCAGGCGGTCCTGCTGGCCGGGCAGCAGGGCCTGCGGCGGCTGGTTGCCGGAGAACACGATCCGGCCGGCCTCGGCATCCAGGTGCGTGGCCAGCTCCGTGCGCTGGCGCTCGGCGAAGCGGCGCGGCTGCAGGCCTTCGGCGCCGAGGCGGCCGCTGCTGCGGTGCGAGCGTGGCGGCAGGCCTTCGCCGCCCCATTCCATGCGCGCCTCGTACTGCTCGCCGTCATGCTGCCAGTCCAGCCGCGCTTCGCCACGCACCGCCTGGCCGCGCGCGCTGCCGGTGACCTCGTAGTGCCAGCGCGCCGGGGGCGGCACGGCCACGGTGGGCACGGCGGCGGCCATCAGGCCGCCCGGGTTGGTGGCGGTGGCTGGGGATGGCGGCGACGCGACGGGCGCCAGGGCCGGGGTGGCGGCCGTCTGCAGCGTCTCGCTCGAGATCGACGTGGCTGCCGCCCGGTCGGCCGGCCAGGGCGGCTGACCGGGCGGTTCGGCGGTGGCGCGCATCCCCGTGGGCGTCGCCGGTGACGGCAGGCGGGGTGGTGGGCGCCACGCTTCAGGCTCGGCATGCAACCGCCCCGTTGGGGGTGTCGCCGGCAGGGCCGCATCGGCGAGGTCGCTGGCCGGCGCGGGGTCACTCACACGGGGCGCCGCCCCTGGCAGCATGCGGACCGCGAAGCCCGGTGGCCTCTGTGCATCACCGCCCGGCGGGCGCGGGCGCCAGCCCTGCAGCAGGGCCAGGTGCAGCGCCAGCACGCCCGCGGCCAGCAGGCCCAGGCGCAGTGCCGAGCCCCTTGCCATCGTGGTCAGCCGCGCCAGCCGAGATCGCTGGACAGCCGCGCGGCGGCGGCACGCAGCGGCCCTTCGACCGCGCCACCGAACTCGGCGTCGAAGGTGCCGGCCGGTCCCATGCAGACCATGCCCAAGGCCATGTGGCCATCGGAGTCGAACACCGGCACGCAGAAGCCCACGATGCCGGGCAGCAGCGTGTCGACCACGCGCGCGCTGCCGCGCTGGCGCACCTCCTCCAGGCGGGCCCGCACCTCGGTCAGGGTGGCGGGCAGGTCTGTCCGACCCTGGCGCTGCGCGCGCGCCATTTCCTCCTTCAGCATGGGTGCGATCGCCTCGCGTGGCACGTGGGCGGCGAAGCACAGGCCGGTGGCCGACGACAGCAGGGGCATCACGTCGCCCAGGCGCAGGTTCACCGTCACGGCCTGAGGCGGCTCCTCCCAGTGCACGATGGTGGGGCCGTGGTTGCCCCACACCGCCAGCGCCAGGGTATGGCCGATCTCCTCCATCAGGCCGGCGATGCGTTCGCGGGCGAGCTTCACCGCGTCCAGCCGCTCCAGTGCCGCCAGCCCGAGCTTGAGGGCGGCCGGGCCGAGGTCGTAGCGGGTGCTCGATGCGTCCTGCACCACCAGCTGCAGCCGCTGGAAGCTCACCAGGTAGCGGTGCGCCTTGGCGGCACTCATGCCGGCGGCGCGCGCCAGGTCACGCAGCATCAGCGGCCCGGCCGCGTGGCCCAGGGCTTCGAGCAGGCTGAAGCCGACTTCCACCGACTGGATGCCGGCACGTTCCTTGGGGTCGGTGGTCATCCTGTAGAATTTCGGAT
>NZ_JAYRZR010000123.1:0-8650 GCF_041916345.1 Ramlibacter sp. | reverse complement strand
CGGCGTGTTCAGCAGGATGGAGGTGGTGGAGCCGCCGTACATGGCCCCGTAGTAGATGCCGGCGAAGAAGATCATGGAGGCCGTGGCCTCCACCTTCACCGTGATGGGCAGCAGCATGGCCACCGCGACCGCCGGGCCGATGCCGGGCAGCACGCCCACGGCCGTGCCGACCACGCAGCCGATGAAGGCCCACATCAGGTTGATGGGCGTTGCCGCGGTGGCAAAGCCCGCGAGGAGCTGGTTCCAGACGTCCATGGCGCTCTTGTGGTGTCTACAGCCAGCCGGTGGCGGTGAGCCCCGGCAGCGAAATCGCCAGCAGCTTGGTGAACATCCAGTACACCGGCGCGGCGATCGCCAGGCCGACGATGCAATCGGTGCCGGTGGCGCGCGCATGCGTCGGCCGGCCTTCGGACAGGCGCAGGCCGCGGGCGGCCAGCACGAAGCACAGCGCGCAGCTCAGCACGAAGCCGATGCGCGTGATCAACAGCGCATTGGCCAGCAGGCCGGCCGAGACCCAGGCGAAGCCGACCCAGTCGCCCGTGTCGGCGCCCGAGGGCGCCTCCATCTGGCGGAAGCCGCCGGTGGCGGCCTCCCAGATGAGCCAGCCGCCGCACAGGGCCAGCACCGCGGCCACGAACCAGGGCAGGAAGTTCGGGCCGACGCCCGAGTACCCCGCCTCCGACGAGATGTCGCGGGCGCCCAGCGCCAGCAGACCCGCCAGCACCAGCACGCCAGCGCCGATGAGCCCGTGGCGCAGCGCGGGCGAGCCGGCCTGCATCACAGCATGCCCGACAGGTGCATGGTGGCGCGCAGGGCCGCGAACTCGTTGTCCACGAATTCGTCGAAGGCCTTGCCGGTCAGCAGCGCGGGCGTCCAGCCGTTCTTCTCCAGCGCGTCCTGCCAGCTCTTGTGCTTGGTGGCCTTGGTGATGATGTCGGTCAGCGCGGCGCGCTGCTCGGCGCTGATGCCCGGCGCACCGTAGACGCCGCGCCAGTTGCCCAGCACGACGTCATAGCCCTGCTCCTTCAGCGTGGGCACGTTGATGCCGGGCAGGCGCTTGTCGGACGTGACGCCGATGGGGCGCATCTTGCCGGCGGTGATGTGCTCGGCGAACTCGCTGTAGCCGCTGCCGCCCACGGTGACGTTGCCGCCCAGGATGGCCGCCACCGCCTCACCGCCGCCGCGGAAGGCCACGTAGTTCACCTTCTTCGGATCGGCGCCGACGTTGCGCGCCAGCATGGCCGCGGCGATGTGCTCGGTGGAGCCGCGCGAGCCGCCGCCCCACTTGACGCTGCCAGGGTCCTTCTTGAGCTGCTCGACCACGTCCTTCATGGTCTTCAGCGGCGAAGCCGCCGGCACCACGAACACGTTGTACTCGCTGGTCAGGCGCGCGATGGGCGTGCACTGCTGCAGCTGCACCGGCGGCTTGCCGGTGATGATGCCGCCCAGCATGACGGCGCCCATCATCATGATGGCGTTCGGGTCCCCCTTGGACGCGTTGACGAACTGCGCCAGGCCGATGATGCCGGCGGCGCCACCCTTGTTCTCGTACTGCACCGTGTCGGCGGCCTTGGCGTCCATGATGGCCTTGCCGAGCGCACGGCCGGTGGTGTCCCAGCCGCCCGCGGGGTTGGCCGGAATCAGCATCTTCAGGTTGGCGGCGGCGTGGGCCGACAGCGGCAGGACACCGGTGGCGGCCAGGGCGGCCAGGGTCTTCAGGAATTCGTCGCGACGCATGTGCAGGGTCTCCTAGGGATGGTCAACGATGCTGATGGTGGCCCACCACCCTGTCAATCGCCTGTCCGCGCGGCCTAGGGAAAGTGCTAATGTGACGGCCGCGCCATGGGGGACCGCATGAAGCTGCTGCTGGTGGAAGACGACGTGTCGATGCAGACGACGCTCACGCGGACGCTGCGCAACCGCGGCATGGAGGTGGCGGTGTGCAGCGACGGCCCCAGCGCGCTCGCGCGCTGGCGCGCGGATCCGCCGCATGTGGTGCTGCTCGATCTCACGCTGCCCGGCCTCGACGGCCTGCAGGTGCTGGAGCAGGCGCGCCGCGCCGGGCTGAAGACGCCGGTGCTGATCCTCACCGCGCGTGGCACGGTCGGTGACCGCATCATCGGCCTGAACACCGGCGCCGACGACTATCTGCCCAAGCCCTTCGACCTGGACGAACTCGAGGCGCGGGTGCGTGCCCTGCACCGTCGGCAGGCCCCGGCCGGCGCGAACAGCGGCGATCCGCCGGGCCCGGGCGGTCTGCGTCTGGACCGCGCCAGCGGCGCCGTGCACTGGCGCGACGAGATCCTGGAGCTGGCGCCGCGCGAGCTGGCGCTGCTGCAGGCGCTGCTCGCGCGGCCCGGTCACGCCGTGCCCAAGGAGCGGCTGTTCGAGCTGGTCTTCCCCGGCGAGGCGGACGTGCAGTACGAGGCCATCGAGGTCGTGGTGTACCGCCTGCGCAAGAAGCTCGCGCCCACCGGCGCCAAGCTGGTCACGCTGCGCGGCCTGGGCTACCTGCTGAAGGCGGCCGAGTGAGCGGCGCGGCGCTGTCCCTGCGGCGCCAGCTCCTGGCCGGCATCCTGCTGCCGGTCGGCCTGTTCATCGTGCTGCACGCGTTCAACCTTTACCGGCAGACGCTGGCCGCCGTCAACACGGCCTATGACCGCACCCTGCTGGCCTCGGCCAAGTCCATCGGCGAGCAGCTCGACGTGGAGGGCTACGACGCCGAGGCGCGACTGCGTGCCACGGTGTCGTACGCAGCGCTGGAGGCCTTCGAGGCCGACACGCAGAGCCGCCTGTACTACCGCGTCTCCAGCCTGGGCGGCGCGGTCATCTCCGGCTTCGACGACCTGCCCTTCTGGCGCGGCACCATCCCGGACCGCGGCGCCTATGCGGCGCTGGTGGATTTCTATGACGACAGCTACCGCGGCGAGCCGGTGCGCGTGGCCGTCCTGCTGCAGCCCGTGGCCAGCCAGAGCGGCCGCGGCATGGCCGTGGTGCAGGTGGCCGAGACGCTGGAGCTGCGCCGCACCCTCACCCGCAAGATCCTGATCGACACGCTGGTGCAGCAGGCGGCGCTGGTGCTCGTGATCGCGCTGGTCGTGGTGGTGGTCGTGCAGCGCGCCACGCGGCCGGTGCGCCAGCTCAGCGCGGAGATGCAGTCGCGGCCCGAGGGCGACCTCACGCCCATTGCCGCCGCCGGTGCGCCGCGCGAGCTGCTGCCGCTGGTGGACGCGACGAACTCGGTGATGTCGCGCCTGGCGCACCTGCTGGACAACCAGAAGCGATTCGTGCGCGACACCTCGCACCAGCTGCGCACGCCGCTGGCCGTGCTGAAGGCCCAGGTGCAGTCGGGCCTGCGCGGCGATGTGGATGCGCGCCAGGCGCTGGGGGAGATCAGCGACACGGTGGACCGCGCCACCGTGCTGGCCAACCAGATGCTCTCGCTCGCCAAGGTGGAGCAGCTGCGCCAGCAGCCCGAGAGCGATGTGACCGACCTGGCCGACGCCGTGCGGGCCGTGGCGCTGGACCTGGCCCCGCTGGTGGCCGACAAGGACATCGACTTCGAGCTGGACACGCAGCCTGCGCCGCTGGCCGCGCACGAGTGGATGCTGCGCGAGCTGGCGCGCAACCTGCTGCACAACGCCATCAAGCACACGCCGCGTGGCGGCACGCTGTCGGTGCGGGTGCTCGCGGACCGCAATGCCGCGGCGCTGATCGTCAGCGACAGCGGCCCCGGCATCCCCGCCGAACTGGCGCCGCGCCTGTTCCAGCCGTTCTCGGCCGCCGACGTGCGCAGCGGCTCCGGCCTGGGGCTGGCCATCTGCCACGAGATCGTGCGGGCGCTGGGCGGCACCATCGAGCTGGCCAACCGCGAGGTGCATGGCCGCGTGACCGGGCTGGACGCCACCGTGCGGCTGCCGCTGGCGGAGAATGCAGCCTGAATGGAACGCCTTCGCATCGACAAGTGGCTGTGGGCGGCGCGCTTCTACAAGACGCGCAGCCTGGCGGTGGAAGAGATCACGCGCGGCCGCGTCACCGTCAACGACCAGGCCGCCAAGCCCGCGCGCGAGGTGAAGGTGGGTGACACCGTCACCGTGCGCAAGGACGGCATCGCCTGGATCGTCGAGGTGCGTGCGCTGTCCGACGTGCGCGGCCCGGCGCCGGCGGCGCGCCTGCTGTATGAGGAAACGGCCGCCAGCATCGCCGCGCGCGAGCAGGCCGCCGAGGCGCGGCGCCTCGCACCCGAACCGGCGCATGCCATTGCCGATGGCCGGCCCACCAAGCGCGGCCGGCGCGATCTCGACGAGGCGCGGCAGGGCTGGGGCGATCGCTGGAGCGCCTCGCTGGACGACGACTAAGCGGCAACGCGCGCGGTGCGGGCTTGCCCTATGGCCCGGCCGCGGACGCGCATGGTCTACTCCTTGCTTTCCCGCAAGCGCATCTCGCAAGGAGTTTTCGCATGAGCATCCAGAAGTGGGCTGCCGCCCTCGCCGCCGCCCTGGCCTTCGCCGGCGCCGCCCAGGCCCAGCAGTTCTTCCGCATCGGCACCGGCGGCACAGCCGGCACCTACTATCCCGTCGGCGGCATGATCGCCAACTCGGTCAGCCAGCCGGGCAAGATCGTCGTCACCGCGCAGGCCAGCAACGGCTCGCTCGCGAACGTGAACGCCATCGCCGGCGGCGCCATGGAATCGGGCTTCTCGCAGTCCGACGTGGCCACCTGGGCCTTCACCGGCACCGGCGCCTTCGACGGCAAGCCCAAGATCGCCGACCTGCGCATGATCGCCAACCTGTACCCCGAGAGCATCCACCTGGTGGTGAAGAAGGGCTCGGGCATCAAGTCCGTGGCGGACCTGAAGGGCAAGCGCGTGGCCCTCGACGAGCCGGGCTCCGGCACGCTGATCAACGCGCGCATGGTGCTGGCCGCCTATGGCGTGAAGGAGTCGGACATCAAGCCCGAGTACATCAAGCCCAACCAGGCCGGCGACAAGCTCAAGGACGGCGCGCTCGACGCCTTCTTCTTCGTCGGCGGCTCGCCGGCCGGCGCCATCGCGGAACTCGCCTCCTCCGGCGCCGGCATCGAACTCGTGCCGCTGGCCGGCAAGGAAGCCGACACGTTGCGCCAGCAGAACCCGTACTTCGCCGTCGACACCATCGCCGCCGGCACCTACAAGGACGTCGCCGCGGTGCAGACGCTGGCCGTGGGCGCGCAGTGGGTGACCAGTGCCAAGGCCGACACCGAGACGGTCTACCAGATCACCAAGGCGCTGTTCTCCGACGCCACGCAGAAGGCCCTGCAGGCCGGCCATGCCAAGGGCAAGTTCATCACCAAGGAGAACGCGGTCAAGGGCGTGGGCATTCCGTTCCACCCTGGCGCCGAGAAGTTCTACAAGGAAGCCGGCCTGATCAAGTGACGTCGCGGCGGCCCATGCACGATGCAGGGGCCCTGCCCGCCTGATCCCCGCAGGGAGGCACACGCCTCCCTTTTTGCTGCCCACGCCACGCACCGATGACGACGACCACGGAACTCGACGACCGCAAGCTGCAGGAACTGGAGGAGAAGTTCGATCCGGAAATGCGGTTCCGCCCCACGGTGCCGCCGGCCACGCAGCTCGTGAAGTGGCTGCTGATCGCGCTCTCGGCCTTCCACTACTACACCGCCGGCTTCGGCCTGCTGCGCGAGACCACGCACCGCGGCGTGCACCTGGCCTTCGTGCTGGGCCTGATCTTCCTGGTGTTCGCGGCCGGCAAGAAGGCCTACGAGAACCCCCGCGCCTCTTCCTGGCTCGCGCCTGGCGGGGTACCGCTGGTGGACTGGCTGCTGGGCCTGGCCTGCGCCGCCAGCGTGCTGTACATCCCCTACGTGTTCGACGACCTGGCCTTCCGCGTCGGCAACCCGAGCACGCTGGACGTGATCGCGGGCTCGGTGCTCTTCCTCACCTTGCTGGAGGCGACGCGCCGCTCCATGGGCTGGCCGCTGCCGCTGATCGCCATCGGCTTCACCGCCTATGCATTGGCCGGCCCCTACTTCCCCGGCTTGCTCAAGCACGCCGGCGCCAGCTGGAGCCAGATGATCAACCACCAGTACCTCACCAGCCAGGGCATCTACGGCGTGGCGGTGGGCGTGGTGGCCACCTACGTCTTCCACTTCGTGCTGTTCGGCGTGATGGCCACGCGCATCGGCCTGGGCCAGCTGTTCCTGGACATCGCGTCCACGGTCGCCGGGCGCTACGCCGGCGGGCCGGCCAAGGTCAGCGTGTTCGGCTCGGCGATGTTCGGCACGCTGTCCGGTTCGTCGGTCGCCAATGCGGTCACCGTGGGCTCGCTCACCATCCCGGCCATGATCCGCGTGGGCTACCGGCGCGAGTTCGCGGGCGCGGTGGAGGCGGCCTCTTCCACCGGCGGGCAGATCACGCCGCCGGTGCTGGGCGCCGCGGCGTTCCTGATGGTGGAGTTCCTGAACGTCTCCTACCAGACCATCATCGCGGCCGCCGTGGTGCCCGCCTTCATGCACTTCTTCGGCGTCTTCATGCAGCTGCACTTCGAGGCCAAGCGCTACGGCCTGCGCGGCCTGACCGAGGAAGAGATGCCCAAGCTGCGCGAGTCGCTGCGCCAGCGCTGGCCCACGCTGGTGCCGCTGGTGCTGCTGATCGCCATCCTGGTGTCCGGCCGCACGCCCTACCTGGCCGCATTCACCGGCATCACCTCCTGCGCCATCATCGGCCTGACCACCCGCACCCAGGGCAACACGGCCGGCAACTGGGCACTGGCCCTGGTGCTGCACGCGCTGCTGGCCGTCATCGCCTTCGGCAACCTCGGCAGCCAGAGCGAGATGATCAAGCTGGGGCTCTTCGCCTGCGGCGTCGCCATCGCGCTGGCCGGCTGGAAGCTCGGCGGCATCACCGGCCGCGTCGGCCACGGGGTTGTGGTCGAGGCGCTGGAGACCGGCGCCAAGTACGCGCTAGCCGTGGGCGCGGCCGCGGCCACCGTGGGCATCGTCATCGGCGTCGTCACGCTCACCGGCGTCGGCTTCAAGATCAGCTACATCATCACGAGCTGGGCGCAGGCCATCGCGGGCGGGCTGGCGGTGGTGATCCCGGCCTGGATGGCCACGACGCAGGGCCTCACGCTGTTCGCCGCGCTCGTGATGACGGGCATGGTCTGCATCCTCATGGGCTGCGGCATTCCCACCACCGCCAACTACATCATCATGGTCACGGTGGCCGCGCCCACGCTGGTGCAGCTGGGCGTGCAGCCGCTGGTGGCGCACTTCTTCGTCTTCTACTACGGCGTGCTGGCCGACATCACGCCACCGGTGGCGCTGGCCGCCTACGCGGCCGCGGGCATGGCCGGCAGCGAGCCCTTCAAGACCGGCAACATGGCCTTCCGCCTCGGCCTGGCCAAGGTGCTGGTGCCGTTCGTGTTCGTGTTCTCGCCCTCGCTGCTGCTGGTGGCCAAGGGCTTCACCTGGGGCGACTTCGCGCTCACCTTCTTCGGCTGCGTGGTCGGCATCGTGGCCCTGGCCGCCGCACTCAGCGGCTACCTGCTGGCCGAGATGCGCAAGTGGGAGCGCCTGGTGCTCGTGGTGGCGGCCCTGCTGCTGATCGCGCCGGGCCTGCTGCCCACGGCGCTGGGCCTGGCCCTGTGCGTGCCGGTGGTGCTGAGCCAGTGGGCCGCGAGCCGGCCGCCAGCGCCCGTGCCGGGCTGAGCGCGCGCCGCGCGGCGCCCTACTTCGCGCGCTGCTCGCGCCGCTCGCGGGCGCGCCGCGCCTGCCGGCTCTCGCCGGCGCGCCGCTTCGCCTCGTCCTCCTGGCGGCGCTTCTCGCGCCAGCCACGCGAGAGGCGGCGCGCCACGGTGAAGGTGATCACCGAGGAGACGACGAGGATCAGGATGCCGAAGATGTCGGTAGGCATGGGTGGCGCTGAAAAACAAAGCCGCCCTTGGGGGCGGCTTGTGAAGGCATCTGGCGGAGCGAGAGGGATTCGAACCCTCGATGCAGGTTTTTGCCCGCATACTCCCTTAGCAGGGGAGCACCTTCGGCCTCTCGGTCATCGCTCCGGTGCCGCGCATTATGCCCGAAGGCGGCGCGGTCGCGTCGCCTCAGGCGCTGGCCTGGTCCAGGTCGAAGGCGCGGTGCAGGGCGCGCACCGCGAGTTCCATGTACTTCTCGTCGATCACGACCGAGGTCTTGATCTCGCTGGTGGAGATCATCTGGATGTTGATGCCCTCCTCGGCCAGCGCGCGGAACATCTTGCTGGCGATGCCCACGTGGCTGCGCATGCCGATGCCGACGATGGAGACCTTGCAGATGCGGGTGTCGCCTTCCACGCGGTCGGTGCCCAGCGTGGGGATCACCTTGGCCTTCAGCACGTCGAGCGCGCGCGCGTATTCGTTGCGGTGCACGGTGAAGCTGAAGTCGGTCTTGCCGTCGTGGCTGACGTTCTGGATGATGACGTCGACCTCGATGTTGGCCTCGGCCACGGCACCGAGGATCTGGAAGGCGATGCCCGGCCGGTCCGGCACGCCCAGGATGGAAATCTTGGCTTCGTCGCGGTTGAAAGCGATGCCGGAAACGACGGCTTGTTCCATTTTCTCGTCTTCCTCAAAAGTGATCAGCGTGCCGGAGGCGGCCTCTTCGTCCAGCGGGACGT
>NZ_JAYRZR010000122.1:0-8706 GCF_041916345.1 Ramlibacter sp. | reverse complement strand
GACGACCTGCAGGCCGCCATCGCCGTGGTCCGCAAGGAGATGGCGGAGCTGCCGCTGTCCTTCACCAACTTCCGCGAATGAGCCTGCCCGGGCGCCTGGCCCTCGCCTGCGTGCTGCTGGCGGCCGCCCTGCCGGCCGCCGCGCAGCAGGTGGCCCTGCAGGGCATGCTGGGGGGCAAGGCCCTGCTGATCGTCGATGGCGGTGCGCCGCGCGCGGTGGCGCCCGGTGAATCGCACCAGGGCGTGAAGGTGGTCAGCACCCAGGGCGAGCAGGCCGTGATCGAAGTAGGTGGCCGCCGCGTCACGCTGCGCGTGGGCGAGGCGCCCGCCAGCGTGGGCGCCATGGGCACCGCCCCGGGCAGCGGCAAGGTCATCGTGCTGCCGGTCTCCAGCGGCGGGCACATCTTCAGCACGGGCGCCATCAACGGCCGCACGGTGAACTTCATGGTGGACACCGGTGCCTCGATGGTGGCGCTGGGCGTGCCCACGGCCGACCGACTGGGCATCGTCTACCGCAATACGCCGGCCGGCCTGGCCGGCACGGCCGGCGGCAGCGTGCCGGCCTGGCGGGTGAAGCTCTCCAGCGTGCGCGTGGGGGATGTGGAGGTGCGCGAGGTCGACGCCATGGTCGTTTCCACCGACATGCCCTACGTGCTGCTGGGCAACACCTTCCTCACCCGCTTCCAGATGCGCCGCGAAAATGACCTGATGGTGCTGGAGCGCCGCTACTAGGCAGCACGGACCTACCCCTTCTTCCGCCCGCATTGCCCGACACGCTGCCTTCCCCTCCGCCCCCGCCCGCCCGCGAGTCGGCCTTCGGGCCCCTGCAGGGGCCCGTGTTCCGCATGCTGTGGTTCGCCTGGCTGGCCGCCAACACCACGATGTGGATGAACGACGTGGCGGCGGCCTGGCTGATGACGTCCATCGGCCCCTCGCCGCTGTGGGTGGCACTGGTGCAGAGCGCATCGACCCTGCCGATGTTCCTGCTGGGCCTGCCCAGTGGTGCCCTCGCCGACACGGTGGACCGGCGCCGCTACTTCCTCGTCACCCAGATCTGGGTCGCGGTGGTGGCGCTGCTGCTGTGCGTGGTGATCCTGCTGGACCGGCTCACCGCGCCGCTGCTGCTGGCGCTGACCTTCGCCAACGGCGTCGGCCTGGCCATGCGCTGGCCGGTGTTCGCTGCCATCGTGCCGGAGATCGTGAGCCGCCAGCACCTGCCGCAGGCGCTGGCGCTGAACGGCATCGCCATGAACGGCTCGCGCATCGTCGGCCCCCTGGTGGCCGGCGCGCTGATCGCCGGCGCCGGCACGATCTACGTGTTCGCGCTGAACGCGGTGCTGTCGGTCGCGGCGGCGGTCATCATCTCGCGCTGGCGGCGTGAGCACCGGGAGAACCCGCTGGGCCGTGAGCCGCTGCCCAGCGCCATGCGGGTGGGCCTGCAGTTCGTCATGCAGTCGGCGCGCATGCGCTCGGTGCTGCTGCGCATCTCGCTGTTCTTCCTGCATTCCACCGCGCTGCTGGCCCTGCTGCCGCTGGTGGCGCGCGCGCTGCCGGGTGGCAATGCCGGTACCTTCACCGCGCTGATCGCCTCCATGGGCGTCGGCGCCATCGTGGCTGCGGTGCTGATGCCCCGCATCCGTGCCTGGATGCCGCTGGCGCCGCGCCTGCTGGCAGGCACCGCGATCGAGGCGGCGGCGGCGGTCGCCGTGGCCTATGCGCCGGGCATCGGGGTGGCGGTGCCGGCGATGATGATCTGCGGCGCGGCCTGGATCACGGTGGCGAACTCGCTGACCGTGGCCGCGCAGATGGCCCTGCCCGACTGGGTGCGGGCACGCGGCATGTCGATCTACCAGATGGCGCTGATGGGGGCCACAGCCGCCGGCGCCGCGCTGTGGGGCCAGGTGGCCACCTGGACCGACGTGCACCACAGCATCGGCCTGGCCTCCCTCAGCAGCGTGGTACTGGCCCTGCTGGTGCGCAGCCCGATCAGCGATCGGGCCAGCGGCAACGACCTGGCACCGGCGCCGGTGCTGCAGCGCCCTGACCTCCCCGCGCCCGAGCAGCCCGGGCGCATCCTGGTGCACGTGGAGTACCGCATCGATCCGGCGCGCGCGGCGGAATTCCTGGCCGTCATGCAGGAGAGCCGGCGCAGCCGCCTGCGCCTGGGCGCGCTGGAATGGCAGCTCCTGCACGACATGGCCGAGCCGGACCGCTATGTGGAGCAGATCGTGGATGCCTCGTGGAATGAGCACCTGCGCCGCTTCGACCGTTTCAGCGGGGCGGACGCCGAGCTGCGTGAGCGGCGGCTGGCCTGCCACGTGGGAGATGGCCCGCCCAAGGTGACACGCTACCTGCTGGCGCAGGAGTAGGTGGCGCATCCTGATCCGCGCGCAGGCCCGGGCCGCGCGGGACGCAGCGAGCGGCGGCTCAGCCGCTCTTCTTCGCGCCGATGCGGGATTCGTTGCCCGCCAGCAGCCGCCCGATGTTCTCGCGGTGGCGCCAGGCCAGCAGACCCGCCATGACGAACAGCGCCGCCACCACGCGCGCATCCGCATACCAGGCCACACGGTCACCGAGCAGGTAGTACACCGGCGCGAACACCGCCGCCACCAGCGAGGCCAGCGACGAGTAGCGGAAGAAGAAGGCGATGATCAGCCAGCTGGCACCGGTCGCCAGCCCCAGGCCCCAGTGGATGGCGAACACGGCGCCGATGAAGGTGGCCACGCCCTTGCCGCCCTGGAAGCGGAAGAACACCGGATACAGGTGGCCGAGGAAGGCGCCCAGCGCGACCAGCGCCACCGTGCCCTCTTCCAGGCCCAGCGGCTTGCCGTAGGCCCGCACCAGCAGCACCGGCACCACGCCCTTGAAGGCGTCGAGCAGCAGCGTGATGATGGCCGCGGCCTTGCTGCCGGAGCGCAGCACGTTGGTGGCGCCGGGGTTCTTGCTGCCGAAGGTGCGCGGGTCCGACAGGCCCATGGCGCGGCTGACCAGCACGGCGAAGGCGAGCGAGCCCAGCAGGTAGGCGGCGATGGCGGCGAGGAAGGGGTAGAGCGTCTGCACGGGCGCTATTGTGCCGCCGGTAGCGGAGCTGGGGTTGCACCCCAGCCTACCAGGACGCAGCCCGGTACTCGTAGGCTGGGGTGCAACCCCAGCTCCCCCTCACTCCGCCAGCGCGCACTGCACCGGCTTCGCGTCCAGCAGCTCCACGCACACCCGCGGCTCGATGCCCACCAGGTAGCCGCGACGGCCGCCGTTGATCAGGATGCGGGGCAAGGCGAGGATGGTCTCCTCAATGTACACCGGCATGGCCTTGCGCGTGCCGAAGGGTGAGGTGCCGCCCACCAGGTAGCCGCTGTGCCGGTTCGCCACCTCGGGCTGGCAGGGCGCCACCGACTTGGCGCCGATCTGCCGCGCGAGGTTCTTGGTCGAGACCTTGCGGTTGCCGTGCATCAGCACCACCAGCGGACGCGCCTTCTCGTCTTCCATGATGAGCGTCTTGACCACTGCGTAGGGGTCATGGCCCAGCACCTCGGCGCTGTGTTGCGCACCGCCGTGCTCCAGGTACTCGTACGGGTGCTCGGTGAAGGCGACCTTTGCCGCCTTGAGCATGGCGGTGGCGGGCGTCTCGCTGACGTGCTCCTTGCGCGCCATGGTCAGTTGGCGGGATCCCGCATCTCCCAGCGAAGGGCGTCGATCGCCTTCAGCAGATCCGGCGCGAGCGTCGTGCCCCAGGCGTCCAGGTTCTCTTCGAGCTGGGCGACCGAGGTGCAGCCGATGATGGTGCTGGCCACCTGCCACTTGGTGTAGCAGAAGGCCAGCGCCATGCGCGTGGGCGTGAGGCCGTGTTCGCGTGCGAGCGCGTTGTAGCGGCGCGCGGCCCGCAATGCGTCTTCCCGGCCCCAACGGCCTTGACGCACCGACTCGAAGGCCGCGATGCGCGCGCCCGCCGGCGCCCCGGCCCCTGTGAACCCGCCCGCGTCGTACTTGCCGGTGAGCAGCCCGAAGCCCAGCGGCGAGTAGGCCAGCAGCGACACGCCCAGGCGGAACATCGTCTCGTCCAGGGCATTCTCCAGCGCGCGGCTGATGAGGCAATACACGTTCTGCACCGTGGCCACGCGCGGCAGGCCGTGCTGCTCGGCCAGGCGCACGAACTCGTGCACGCCATACGGCGTCTCGTTCGACAGGCCGATGTGGCGCACCTTGCCCTGCCGCACGAGCGTGTCCAGCGCCTGCAGCTGCTCATGGATGGAGGTCTGCGTGCGCTCCTTGGACGGGTCGAAATACAGCGTGCCGAACGCCGGCACGTTGCGCTCGGGCCAGTGGATCTGGTAGAGGTCGATCACGTCGGTGCGCAGGCGGCGCAACGAGCCTTCGCACGAGGCGATGATGTCGGCCGCCGTCATGCCCGCGCCTTCGCGCACCCAGGGCATGCCGCGCGAAGGGCCGGCCACCTTGGTCGCCAGCACGATCTTCTGCCGCATGCCGGGGCGGGCGGCCAGCCAGTTGCCGATGATGGTTTCGGTGGCGCCGAAGGTCTCCTTCCGCGCCGGCACCGCATACATCTCGGCGGTGTCGATGAAGTTCACGCCGCGTGCGATGGCGCGGTCCAGGATGGCATGCGCATCGGCCTCGGCGACCTGCTCGCCGAAGGTCATGGTGCCGAGGCAGACGGGGGTGACGCGGAGGTCGGATGAGCCGAGGGGACGGAGTTGCATGGGGGAATCTTAAGGGGGGCGGGGAAGCGGGGGAGCCCGTAGGCCGGACTGGAGTGCAGCGCCATCCCAGCGCTTGCCCCTACCGCCCCACCCGCGCCCGCTCTTCCTCCTGCAGCCGCAGCACCCGACGCTGCACCTTGCCGGTGGTCGTCATCGGAAGGGCCTCGATGAACTCCACCTCCTTCGGGTATTCGTAGGGTGCGAGCTTGCCGCGCACGTGCTCCTGCAGCTCGGCGACCAGGCGCGCATCGAAGGCGGCCTCACCCTCGCGCGCCAGCACGCGCGCCTCCGCCACATGCGGCGCGAGCACCACGTAGGCCTTGACCACCGCGCCGCGCTCGGCATCCGGCTTGGGCACCACGGCAGCGTTCACCACCGCGGGATGTTTCACCAGGCAGTTCTCGATCTCGCTCGGCCCGATGCGGTAGCCGGCCGCCTTGAACACGTCGTCGGCGCGGCCCTGGTACCAGAGGTAGCCGTCCTCGTCGCGCGTGGCCAGGTCACCGGTGCGGCACCAGTCGCCGGTGAACTTGCGGCGCGTGGCCTCGGGGTTCTTCCAGTAGCCGAGGAAGAAGATCGGATCGGGGTCGCCATGCACGTCGAAGCGGTTCACCGCCACGTCGCCCGGCACACCGGGCGGGCACTCGTTGCCATCGTCGTCGATCACCGCCACGCGGTGGCCCGGGTACGGCCGGCCCATGCTGCCCGGCCGCGCCGGCCAGCCGGCCGGACCGCCGCGCGCCACCAGCGGGCCACCCGGCGCGTCGGCCCAGGTCATGGCGCAGTTGCCGACCACGTAGTTGATCTCGGTCTGGCCGAACATCTCGTTGACGGTCACGCCCAGCTCGTCGCGGCAGTAGGCGAAGACGGCATCCCCCACCGCCTCGCCCGCGCTCATGATGGCCTGCAGGCGGATGCGGAAGTGATCGCGCGGCCGCGGGTAGGCCTTCATCATCGCCTTCAGCGCGGTTGGGAACAGGAAGGTGTGCGTGACACCATGTGCCTGCATCAGCGTGAAGGCCAGCTCGGGGTTGAAGCGGCCGTTCCAGGCGACGATGGGGCGGCCGAAGTAGAGGGTGGGAAGCAATGCATCCATGAGCCCACCCGTCCATGCCCAGTCTGCCGGGGACCAGAACACGTTCTGGTCCCCGGCAGACTGGGCGGTGCCGTTGCCGCCCGGCGGAAAGCCGAACCAGTTCTGGCTGCAGATGAAGCCGGTGAGGTTGCCGATCAGGGCGCGGTGGGGGATCAGCGCGCCCTTGGGCGGGCCGGTGGTGCCGCTGGTGTAGATCAGCACGGCGCCGTCGTCGGCGTGGGTGGCGGCGGCGTGGAAGTCCGCCGGCATGCGCGTGCGCTCGGCGGGCCAGGAGAGATCGGCCGCATCGGCGGCGCCGCCGACACCCACCACCGAGCGCAGGGTCGGGCACTGGCCGCGCACCTGCGCCACGTTGGCGAGCGAGCTTTCGTCGCAGATCGCGACCACGGCCTCGCTGTCCTGCAGGCGGTACTCCAGCGCCTCGGGGCCGAACAGCATCGACAGCGGCATGGCCACCGCGCCGAGCTGCAGCACCGCCATGTAGGCAATGGCCGTCTCGTGCCGCTGCGGCATGACGATGGCCACGCGGTCGCCGCGATGCACGCCCAGCGCCACCAGCAGGTTGCTCATGCGGTTGGCCTCGGCCTGCAGGCGCGCGTAGCTGAGCGTGGCGCCTTCGGCCACGCCGTGCGCGACGACGGCGATGCGCTGGTCGGCATCTGGTGCCTGCGCCCAGCGCGTGCAGCAGACCTGGGCGATGTTGAAGTGATCCGGCACCTGCCAGCCGAAGCCGTGGTGCATGGCCCGCCAGTGGTCCGCCGGCTTGTCCCTGCCTTGACTGCCTGCCATCGCTTTGCCTCCTATGATCGGCCGAATGTACCCAATGAAGCGAGCCTCCCGCAGCGAGTTTGTCCCGATCCGCGGCCTGCGCTACCACGTGCGCCTGTGGGGCACGCCCACGCCGGGCCGCGCACCGCTGGTGATGGTGCACGGCTGGATGGACGTCGCCGCCTCCTACCAGTTCGTGGTGGATGCCTTCGCCAAGGACCGCTACGTGATCGCGCCCGACTGGCGCGGCTACGGCCAGACCGACGTGCCCCATGCGGACAACTACTGGTTCCCGGACTACCTGGCCGACCTCGACTTCCTGATCGATCACTACGCAGGCGAGCAGCCGGTGGACCTGGTGGGCCACAGCATGGGCGGCAACATCGCCATGCTGTACGGCGGCGCACGGCCGCAGCGCATCCGCCGGCTGGTCAACCTGGAGGGCTTCGGCATGCCGGGCACGCGGCCCTCGCAGGCGCCCACGCGCTACGCGAAGTGGCTGGACGAACTGCATGCCTACCACCGCGGCGAGCTGGACCTGAAGGACTACGACAGCGCCGGCGGCGTGGCCGAGCGGCTGATGAAGACCAACCGCCGCCTGACCCGAGACAAGGCCGAATGGCTGGCCGGGCATTGGGCGGCGCCCGATGCCTCGGGCCGCTGGCGCATCCTCGGCCATGCGGCGCACAAGATCATCAATGCCAGCCTGTTCCGGGTGGACGAGGTGCTGGAGATCTACAAGGCCATCACGGCACCGGTGCTGGCGGTGGAGGCGAGCGATGACAGCCTGGGCGTCTGGTGGAAGGGCCGCTACACGCTGGCGGAGTACCACGAACGGTTGAAGTCCGTACCGAACCTGCGCATCGGCCGCATCGAGGACGCCGGCCACATGCTGCATCACGACCAGCCCGAGGCGCTGGCACGCATGCTGGAGGCGTTCCTGGACGAATGAGGCGCCGGGGCGCCCGGCCCGCCATGCGAAAATCCGCCGCTTCGCCGGGACACCGCGTCCCGCGCCTCACTCATTCGAAAGCAGCACCATGGACGCAGAGCGCATCAACCTGATCGGCACCACCCTCACCGATCTGCAGACCCGGACCCGCGACCTTCGGGGGTATCTTTGACTTCGATGCCAAGTCGGAGCGCCTGAGGACCGTCAACGCCTCGCTGGAAGACCCTTCGGTCTGGAATGACCCGAAGAAGGCCCAGGAACTGGGCAAGGAGCAGAAGCAGCTGGCCTCGGTGGTCGAGACCATCGGCAACCTGGAGCGCGAACTCGCCGACAACCTGGAGCTCTACGAGATGAGCAAGGAAGAAGGCGACGAGGGCGGCCTGCTGACCATCGAGACCGAGACGGCCAAGCTGGAGGGCATCGTCAAGGACCTGGAGTTCCGCCGCATGTTCAACCAGCCGGCGGACCCGAGCAACTGCTTCCTCGATCTGCAGGCCGGCGCCGGCGGCACCGAGGCCTGCGACTGGGCCAGCATGCTGATGCGCCAGTACATCAAGTACGCCGAGCGCAAGGGCTTCAAGTACACGGTGGAAGACGAGACGCCGGGCGACGTGGCCGGCATCAAGAGCGCCACGCTCAAGATCGAGGGCGACTACGCTTTCGGCCTGCTGCGTACGGAGACGGGCGTGCACCGCCTGGTGCGCAAGTCCCCGTTCGATTCCTCCGGCGGCCGGCACACCAGCTTCGCCAGCGTGTTCGTGTACCCCGAGATCGATGACTCCATCGAGATCGATATCAACCCGGCCGACGTGCGCGTGGACACCTTCCGCGCCAGCGGCGCCGGCGGCCAGCACATCAACAAGACGGATTCGGCCGTGCGCCTGACCCACATGCCCACCGGCATCGTGGTGCAGTGCCAGGACAGCCGCAGCCAGCACAGCAACCGCGACGTGGCCTGGCGCCGCCTGCGCAGCCGGCTGTACGACTTCGAGATGCGCAAGCGCATGGAGGCGCAGCAGAAGCTGGAGGACACCAAGACCGACGTCGGCTGGGGCCACCAGATCCGCAGCTACGTGCTGGACAACAGCCGCATCAAGGACCTGCGGACCGGCGTGGAGATCTCCGCCACGCAGAAGGTGCTGGATGGCGACCTCGATGCCTTCATCGAGGCCTCCT
>NZ_JAYRZR010000121.1:0-8793 GCF_041916345.1 Ramlibacter sp. | reverse complement strand
ATCGCTCCCCGCGTAGGCCAATGCGACCTACTGGATGAACTCGGCGCGCCTCAGGGTCGTTCAACCGCGCGGTTCGCAGCAGCCGGCTCGCCGGTCAACGCGAACCGTTTACTTCACAAGCTCTGAGACGCGCGCCCGCAGGCACAATCGAAGCGTCATGGCCCGCATCCTGGTGATCGAGGACGACCGCGTGCAGCGCTTCGCGGCCGTGCGCGCGCTGCAGACGGCCGGGCATGACGTGCTTGAAGCCGCCGACGGCGCCGAGGGCCTGGCGATCGCCCGCGTGCAGCAGCCCGACCTGATCGTCTGCGACGTGCGCATGCCCGGCATGACCGGCTACGAGGTCGTGCGCGACCTGCGCCGCGACGCGCACCTGTACACCGTGCCGGTCATCCTGCTGAGCATGATGACCGAACGCGAGAACGTGCGCCTGGGCATGGCCGCCGGCGCCGACGACTACCTCACCAAGCCGTTCCGCTTCGAGGAGCTGTGCGAGGCCGTTTCGGTGCTGCTGCGCAAGCGCAAGGCCTACCAGGACCAGGCCGCCAGCGTGATGGGCCCGAAGTTCGAGGCCGCGCTGCGCGAGCAGCGCCGAGAGCTGGCCGACCAGTTCGAGGACCGCCTGCTGCGCGAGCTGGATCGCCGCTGGTCCCGCGGCCTGGGCGCCGGCACCGGCCGCGGCCACGCCGAGGCACTGCTGGTGCTGGTGGATGTGTTCGGCGCCTGGCAGCCAGACTTCGGCGACCCCGAGGCCTGCGAGCGCGCCTACCAGCGCTACCAGGGCGCGCGCGATGCACTCAACCTGTTCGCGCCTACCTACCTGCTGCCCGCCGGCCTGGGCCTGCTGGCGGTGTTCGTGGAAGAGGCCGGCCCGCTCGCGGCCGGCCATGCCCATCGCGCGCTGCGCGCCGGCCTGGCCGTGGCCGGCCGCCTGCCAGCCGAGCCGGGCAGCGGCGCCGTGGCAATGCACCTGGGCCCGATCTCGCTGCTGCGTGTCGCCGACGCCCTGCATGGCGAAGCGGAAGTGACGCTCGTGAGCGGCGAAGGCCCGCAGCAGGCGCATGCGCTGCTGTCGCTGGGCATGGGCCGCGACCTGCGCGCGGTCTGCTCCCCGGCGCTGGCTGCGCTGGCCGGCCCGGCGCTGAAGGCCGGCCAGTCGGTGGCCGAGGAAGCGTTGCAGGCGCTGGAGGTGGTGGCGGTGGAGGGGCGGGAGTAGAGGCTCAATCCCCCGTCGCCCGCCGCTGCACGCAATCGATGTACGCCTGCCCGTCCGGCGGCCGGCCGGCGCGCTGGCTCTCCCACAGCATGCGGCCCAGGCACTCCATCGCTTCATGGTGCGCCTCGTGCAGCGAGTCGCGGCGCGCGGCGAGCAGCTCCACCGCCTGGCGGATGCCGCGCGGCTGGTCGATGGAGCATTGCTCGCTGATCGACAGGTGCATGGACAGGTGCAGGAAGGGGTTGGTCCGGCCGTCGGCACCGTCATAGGCGCGCGCCACCGCCGCTTCGACATCGGCCAGGTCGGCGTGGTACTCAGGGTGCTCGGCGATCCACTGGCTGGCCAGCGTCTCCAGCGCGTCCATGGGGGCGCCCGCGCGCGTCTTCGCGTGCACGGCGCAGAAGAAGCGCCGCACGTCTTCCTGTGAGGGGCTGAACATGGGCCGGAGGCTAGCACGCCGCCACCTGCGGCGCAGGGCCGGCCAATCCTTTCCATAATCCCCGGCAGCAACAGGAGACAGGCATGATCGACAAGATCGCCGCCAGCGTGGCCGATGCGCTGGCCGGCATCGCGGATGGCGCCACCGTCATGGTCGGCGGCTTCGGCACCGCGGGCATTCCCGGCGAGCTGGTGGAGGGCTTGATCGAGCAGGGCGCGCGCGACCTCGTGATCGTCAACAACAACGCCGGCAACGGCGACACCGGCCTCGCCGCGCTGCTGAAGGCCGGGCGCGTACGCAAGATCATCTGCAGCTTCCCGCGCCAGGTGGACAGCCACGTGTTCGACGGCCTGTACCGCGCCGGCCGCATCGAGCTGGAGCTGGTGCCCCAGGGCAACCTGGCCGAGCGCATCCGCGCGGCCGGCGCCGGCATCGGTGCCTTCTACACGCCCACGGGCCACGGCACGCCGCTGGCCGCGGGCAAGGAGACGCGGGTGATCGACGGCCGGCCCTACGTGCTGGAGTACCCCATCCACGCCGACGTGGCTCTGATCAAGGCCGAGCGCGGTGACCGCTGGGGCAACCTCACCTACCGCAAGGCCGCGCGCAACTTCGGGCCGATCATGGCGATGGCGGCGAAGCGCACGGTGGCGAGCGTGTACGAGGTGGTGGAACTGGGCGCGCTGGATCCGGAGGTGATCGTCACGCCGGGGCTCTTCGTGCGGCACGTGGTGTGCATTCCGCGCACCGCCACCCAGGCCGGCGGCTTCCGCCAGGCCGCCTGAGGGGACCACCCATGACCTGGCAACCCCTCACCAAGGCCCAGCTGGCGCAGCGCGTGGCGCGCGACATCCCCGACGGCGCCATCGTCAACCTGGGCATCGGCCAGCCCACGCTGGTGGCCAACCACCTGCCGGCGGGCATCGAGATCCTCCTGCACAGCGAGAACGGCATCCTGGGCATGGGCCCCGCGCCGGCCGCGGGCGAGGAGGACTACGACCTCATCAACGCCGGCAAGCAGCCTGTCACGCTGCGCCCGGGCGGCGCCTTCTTCCACCATGCCGACAGCTTCGCCATGATGCGCGGCGGCCACCTGGACATCTGCGTGCTGGGCGCCTTCCAGGTCTCCGCCACCGGCGACCTGGCCAACTGGCACACCGGTGACGCCGACGCGATCCCGGCCGTGGGCGGCGCGATGGATCTGGCCGTGGGCGCGAAGCAGACCTGGGTGATGATGGACCTGCTCACGAAGCAGGGCGCCAGCAAGCTGGTGGCGCAATGCTCCTATCCGCTCACCGGCGTGGCGTGCGTCAAGCGCGTCTACACCGATCTCGGCACGTTCGCCTGCGGGCCGTCGGGCCTGCGCCTGATCGACGCCGTGCCCGGCCTGTCGCGCGCCGAGCTGGAGCGCCTGACCGGGCTGCCGCTGGCTGCGTGACAATGCGGCCGTGCCCGTGCGCACTTCGAACAGGAGACCTTCCCCCATGACCCGACAAGCCTTCATCTGCGACGCCATCCGCACCCCCTTCGGCCGCTACGGCGGTGCACTGTCTTCGGTGCGCACCGACGACCTGGCCGCGATCCCGATCCAGGCGCTCATGGCGCGCAACACCGGCGTGGACTGGCAAGCCCTCACCGACGTGCTGTACGGCTGCGCCAACCAGGCCGGCGAGGACAACCGCAACGTGGCGCGCATGGCCGCGCTGCTGGCCGGCCTGCCCATCGACGTGCCCGGCGCCACCATCAACCGCCTGTGCGGCTCGGGGCTCGACGCGGTGGGCAGCGCCGCGCGCGCCATCAAGGCGGGCGAGGCCGGCCTGATGATCGCCGGCGGCGTGGAAAGCATGAGCCGCGCGCCCTTCGTCATGCCCAAGGCCGAGAGCGCGTTCTCGCGCACCAACGCGGTCTACGACACCACCATCGGCTGGCGCTTCGTGAACCGCCGCATGAAGGAGCTGCATGGCGTGGACTCCATGCCCGAGACGGCCGAGAACGTGGCCACCGACCACGGCATCGAGCGCGAAGCGCAGGACCGCATGGCGCTCGCCTCGCAGCAGAAGGCGGTGGCCGCGCAGAAGGCCGGCTTCTTCGATGCCGAGATCACGCCGGTGACGCTGCCACAGCGCAAGGGCGACCCCATCGTGGTGAAGCAGGACGAGCACCCGCGCGAGACCTCGATGGAGGCGCTGGGCCGCCTCAAGGGCGTGGTGCGGCCCGACGGCACCGTGACCGCCGGCAACGCCAGCGGTGTCAACGACGGTTCCTGCGCGCTCCTGCTGGCCGACGAGGCCACCGCCGCGAAGAACGGCCTCACGCCCCGCGCGCGCATCGTGGGCATGGCCACGGCCGGCGTGGCGCCGCGCGTCATGGGCATCGGCCCGGCGCCGGCCACGCAGAAGGTGCTGGCGTTGACCGGCCTCACGCTGGCGCAGCTCGACGTGATCGAGCTGAACGAAGCCTTCGCCGCGCAGGGCCTGGCCGTGCTGCGCCTGCTGGGCCTGCCGGACGATGACCCGCGCGTCAACCCGAACGGCGGCGCCATCGCGCTGGGGCATCCGCTGGGCGCCTCCGGTGCGCGGCTGGCCACCACGGCGGTGAACCAGCTGCACCGCACCGGCGGCCGCTACGCGCTGTGCACCATGTGCATCGGCGTCGGGCAGGGCATCGCGGTGGTGTTGGAGCGGGTCTGACATGGCCACCGGCGGCGACCGCACCCTGCGCTTCGACGGCCGCGACTACCCCGACGGCCGCGCCTCCGATCCGCGCCGTTTCGGCTGGATGGAGGGCGCGCCGCCGCCGCCGGATCGCCGCGTCACCTTCGCGGCCGACCGCTTCTACGAGTTTCCGCAGATCCGCTGGACCCTCTCGCACACGCGGGAGCTGGTGCCCACGGTCAACGTCTGGCGCGGGCGCGGGCCGTCGCAGTTGCTGGGTGATCCGCAGATCGCCGACGGCGTGGCCATCGAGGCGCTGAAGTTCCAGACCCTCGACGGCCAGCCGATGGGATGGGAGCAGGCGCTGCTCGACACCTACACCGACGGCATCCTCGTGCTGCATCGCGGCCGCGTGCTGTATGAGCGCTACTTCGGCGCCCTGCAGCCGCACCTGCCGCATGCCTGCTTCTCCATCACCAAGAGCTACGTGGGCACGCTCGCGGCCTGCCTGGTGCACGAGGGCGTGCTGGACGCTCAGGCGCGCATCCCGCACTGGCTGCCCGAGATGCAGGGCACGGCCTACGACAACGCCACGCTGCGGCAGGTGATGGACATGCAGATCGGCGTGGCCTACTCCGAGGCCTACGCCGATCCGCAGGCACACATCTGGGCGTACGCGCGCGCCGGCGGGCTGCGGCCCCGCCCGCCGGGCAGTGACCTGCCCGAGGGCTTCCATGCCTACCTGCCCACGCTGCGGCCCGAGGGCGCGCATGGCGAGGCCTTTGCCTACAAGACGGTCAACACCGAAGTGCTGGCCTGGGTGATGCACCGCGCCACCGGCGTGCCGCTGGCACGCATGCTGTCGGATCGCCTGTGGCAGCCGATGGCCTGCCAGGAGGACGGCTACCTCACGGTGGACGCGCTCGGCGTGCCCATGGGCGGCGGCGGGCTCTCGGCCACGCTGCGCGACCTGGCCCGCTTCGGCGAACTGATGCGGCGCGAGGGGGACTGCAACGGCCGCCAGGTGGTGCCGGCCGCGGTGGTGGCCGACATCCGCCGCGGCGCCGATCCCGCGCGCTTCGCCAAGGCCGGCTACACGCTGCTGCCCGGCTACTCGTACCGCAGCATGTGGTGGGTCACGCACGACGCGTTCGGCGGCTTCGAGGGCCGTGGCATTCACGGCCAGCGGCTGTACATCGCGCCTGCCGCGGATCTCGTGGTGGCGCGCTTCGCCTCGCACCCCATTGCCGCGAGCGCCGCGAACGACCCCATCACGCAGCCGCAGCTGCGCGCGCTGGCCGGGCTGCTGGCCGGCCGCTGACCGGCGCGCCGCCCTTGTCGTCGCTGCCCCTGATCACCGACTGGGCGTTCTACGCCGTCGCCATCCCGGCGGTGCTGCTGCTGGGCGTGAGCAAGAGCGGCTTCGGCGCCGGCTTCGGCTCGCTCGCGGTGCCGATGATGGCGCTCACGGTCACCGTGCCGCAGGCCGCGGCGATCCTCATGCCCATCCTGTTCGTGATGGACGTGATGGGCATCGCGGCCTTCCGCCGCCACTTCGACTGGAAGCTGGTGCGCTTCCTGGTGCCGATGGGCCTGGTGGGCACGCTGGTGGGCACCCTGCTGTTCAAGCTGCTCGACGCGCGGGTGGTGGCGGCCATCGTGGGCGTGTTCACGCTGCTGTTCCTGGCGCAGCGGCTGCTGTTTCCGCCCCGCGCGGACAGCCCGCCGCCGCCGAAGTGGCTGGGCGCGATCCTCACCGCCACCTCGGGCTTCACCAGCTTCGTGGCGCATGCGGGCGGGCCGCCCATCAACGCCTACGTCATCCCCATGCGGCTGCCGCCGCTGGTGTTCACCGCCACCATGTCGGTGTTCTTCTTCGTCATCAACCTCAGCAAGTGGGTGCCCTACGCGTGGCTGGGCCTGCTGGACCTGCGCAACATGGCGACCTCGGTGGCCCTGCTGCCCTTCGCGCCCATCGGCGTGATGGTGGGCGTGCGCCTCGCGCACCGCATCCAGCCGCAGCTGTTCTACCGGCTCATCTACCTCGGCATGTTCCTCACCGGGTGCAAGCTGGTGTGGGATGGGTTCCGGTAGGGGATTTACGAGGGCCCCGAGTGGGGCTGTTCCGCAGGCTGGGGTGCAACCCCAGCGCTGGGTGGCGCCTGCGACCGCCCCTCGTCCCACTCCTTCTCGCGTGTCTCGCCCCGGGCGCGCCGCGCCTGAGCCTCGGCGCGCTCGCGCGCCATCTGCTCCTCGAACTGCAGCCGCCCCTGCTTGGCCACGGCGATCAGGCGGGTGCGGTCCTGCTGGTGCAGGTACATCTGCTCGAACAGCTCGATGTTGTGACGGCGGAAGCGCATCGTCAGCCGCCGCGCCTCGGCCGGCTCATGGCCCAGCACCTCCAGCACGGTGCGGCCGCTGCGCAGGCTGGACTCGAACAGCTCGCGCTCGACATGCACCACGTCGTGGTCGCGCAGCGCGTTCCAGTGGGTCACGTCGCGCGCCCGGGCCACCAGCGTGAGATGCGGGAAATGCTCGCGTGCCAGCCGAACGATGGCGAGCGACTGGTCGCGGTCATCCACCGCCACGACCAGCACACGCGCCTGCCCGGCGCCGGCCACGCGCAGCAGGTCCAGCCGCGAGGCGTCGCCGTAGAACACGTGGTAGCCGAAGGCGCGCGCGGCCTCCACCATGTCCGCGTCGTGGTCCAGCACGGTGGAAGGGATACCCTGCGCGGTGAGCAGGCGGCCGACGATCTGCCCGTAGCGGCCGAAGCCGGCGATGATGACCGGCGTGGCCTGCGGCTCGCTGATCTCGTCCAGCGTGCGGCGGGCGCCCGCGAAGCGCGGCAGCACCCAGCGGTCCACCGCCACCAGCAGCAGGGGGCTCACCAGCATCGACACGGCCACCGCGCCGACGAGCAGCGAGGCGGTCTCGGCCGGGAACACGCGCGCGCCGGCCGCCGCCTGGAACACGACGAAGGCGAACTCGCCGCCTTGCGCCAGCAGCAGGGTGAACACCGGCCGCTCCGCGAGCGGAATGCCCATCGGCGCCGCGATGCCCCAGATCACCACCGCCTTGCACACCAGCAGCGCCAGCACGATCAGCAGCATGGCGCCTGGCTGGCGGGCCAGCACGCCGAAGTCGATGCTCATGCCCACCGCGATGAAGAACAGGCCGAGCAGCAGGCCCTTGAACGGCTCGATGTCGGTCTCCAGCTCGCGCCGGTATTCACTCTCGGCCAGCAGCACGCCGGCCAGGAAGGCGCCCAGCGCCATCGACAGGCCCACCTGCTGCATCAGCGCCGCGATGGCCACCACCAGCAGCAGCGAGGCGGCGGTGAAGATCTCTGGCGTGTCGCTCTTGGCGATCCAGCGCAGCAGCGGCCGCAGGGCCAGCCGCCCGCCGAGCACGATGCCGCCGATCACGCCCACGATCTTCAGCGCCTCCAGCGCCCGGTCGCCGCCGCTCGCGGCCTGCGTCTCGTTGCTGCCACCGAGCAGCGGCAGCAGCGCCAGGATCGGGATGGCCGCCACGTCCTGGAACAGCAGGATGGAGAAGCCCGCCTGCCCGCTGGGCGTGGGCAGCAGGTTGCGCTCGGCCATCACCTGCAGCGCGATGGCGGTGGACGAGAGCGCCAGGCCCAGCGCGGCCACCACCGCGGTGCGCCAGGGCACGCCGGCTGCCATGGCCACCGCGGCCAGCAGTGCCGCGCAGCCCAGCACTTGCGCGCTGCCCCAGCCGAAGATGGGCCGGCGCAGGGCCCACAGCCGCCGGGGCTCCAGCTCCAGGCCGACCAGGAACAGCATCAGCACCACGCCGAACTCGGCGAAGTGCAGCACGTCCTCCACCTGCGCGATCAGGCCCAGGCCCCAGGGGCCGATGGCGATGCCGGCGCCCAGGTAGCCCAGGATGGCGCCCAGGCCGAGCGCGCGCGACAGGGGCACGGCGATCACCGCCGCGCCGAGGTAGATCAGGCTGTAGGTCAGCCAGGCGGGGGTGTGTTCCATCAGGCGGGCTCCGCGTCGTCGGCCGGGCGGTCGCCTTCGGGCACCTCGCAGGCCACGCAGGCCGGCAGGTCCTCCAGCTCGGGCCAGTCGGGGTAGCTGCGCAGCCGCTCGGCGAACATCGCCGCATGCGCCGCCACCTCGTCGTCGCTCGCGCGGTGCGCGCCATGCAGCACCATCGGCGGCAGGAAGCGCAGGCCGCACAGCGCGGCCGTCTGCTCGTAGGGCGGCAGGAAGGCGTCGAAGAAGTAGCGGTTGTAGCCCTGCGGGTGGTAGCTGCTTTCAGGCCCGCCGGTGGTGGCCACCAGCCACAGGTCGCGCCCGCGCAGGGCGTCGCCGCCCTGGCCGTAGGCCCAGCCATGGGTCAGCACCTCGTCCAGCCAGAGCTTCAGCAGCGCCGGCATGGAATACCACTGCACCGGATGCAGCAGCACCAGCAGGCGCGCCGCCCGGGCCGCCGCCTGCTCGGCGGGCACG
>NZ_JAYRZR010000120.1:0-8972 GCF_041916345.1 Ramlibacter sp. | reverse complement strand
AGGTACTTGCCGTGCTTCTCGCAGTAGTCCCAGCTGGAGAAGTCGAAGTGGTCGAAGTGCAGGTCGATGCCGAACTTGCGCGCGGCGGCGTCCACCACCCGCACGCCCTCGGGCATGACCTCCTTGCCGATGCCGTCGCCGGCGATGACTGCGATGCGCTTCTTGCTCATGGGGTTCCTTTGAAGAATGAGAGGGCTTCATCCAGCAGAAGGGCCGGGGCCTCTTCCGCGATGTAGTGGCCGCACGGCACGCTGCGGCCGGTGAAATCGAGGGCGGCCGCCTGCCACAGCGCGGCCACGTCGAAGGATCGGTGCACGGCGCCGTGCTCGCCCCACAGCACGCGCAGCGGCTGGGTGAGGCGGCGGCCGGCATCCATGTCGGCCTGGTCGTGCGCGAGGTCGATGCCGGCGCTGGCGCGATAGTCGGCGCAGATGCTCTCGGCCGTGCCGGGCCGCGCGGCGCAGCGCTCGTACTCGGCCAAAGCCTCCGGCGCGAAGGGGGTCAGGCCCGCGTGGCGGCCGCCCATCACGCTGCGCACGTAGCGCGCAGGGTCGGCGGCGATCAGCGCCTCCGGCAAGGGCGGCGGCTGGATGAGAAAGAACCAGTGCCAGTAGGCACGGGCGAAAGCCTCGGTCGTGCCGCGGTACATGGCGAGCGTGGGGGCGATGTCGAGGAGCAGGAGACGTTGCACCGCTTGCGGATGATCCAGCGCGAGCCGATGGGCCACGCGCGCGCCGCGGTCATGCGCCAGCACCTGGAAGTGCTCGTGGCCCAGCGTGCGCATCACATGCACGGCGTCCAGGGCCATCTCGCGCTTGGCATACGCGGCACTACCCTCGCCCGCGGGCGGCCGGCCAGAGTCACCGTAGCCGCGCAGATCCATCAGCACCACGCGGAAATGCCGTGCCAGCGCCGGGGCCACGCGATGCCACATCGCCTGCGTCTGCGGGTGCCCGTGCAGCAGCAGCAGGGGCGCGCCCTCGCCCGCCACGCGCACCGCCAGAGGCACACCATCTCGCTCGATCTGCAGGGACTGGAAGGCTTCCAACATGGCGGCCATTCTGGCAGGTGCGCGATCGGCCGATCAAGCAATAATGCGGCAATTCATTGTTCGCGATGCAGCAGCAATCCAGCCACCCCATCGACCGAGCGGATCTCGCCCTGCTGCTGGCGCTGCGCGAGCACGGCAGCCTGGCCGCCACGGCGCTTGCCACCGATGTGGTGCCCTCGGTGGTCACACGCAAGCTGGCCAGCCTGGAAGCACGCCTCGGCGTGAAGCTCTTCCAGCGGACCACGCGCCGCATGTCCCCCACAGCCGAGTGCGAGCTGCTGTGCGAGAGGGCTCGCGGCCTGCTGGCAGGCTTCGAATCGCTGGAGGCGGAGCTGCGCGAGCGCCACCACGAGCCGGTGGGCCGCATCCGCCTGGCGGCCACCTTCGGCTTCGGCCGCGCCTGGCTGGGGCCGGCGCTGGCGGAATTCCAGGCCCTGCATCCGCAGGTGGAAATCCAGGTTCAGCTGACCGAACGCCTGCCCGATCTGGCCGCCGAGGGCTTCGATGGCGCGGTCTGGCTCTGGTCGCTGTCGGGTGCCCGCGCTGGCGCCTGGACCGCCCGGCGACTCGCGCGCAACCAGCGCGTGCTGGTCGCGGCACCGGCCTACCTGCAGCGGCGCGGCGCGCCGCGGACCGTGGAGGAACTGACGACGCACGACTGCCTGGTGGTGCGCGAACATGAGGGCTTCGATGTCTGGCGCCTGCGCCGCGAGCGGGACGGCACCGAGACGCGGGTGCGCGTGCGCGGCCCGCTGTCCAGCAACTCTGGCGAGCTGGTGCGCGACTGGTGCCTCGCCGGTCACGGCATCATGCTGCGCAGCCTGTGGGACATCGCGGGCGCGCTGGCCGAAGGGCGCCTGGTGCGCGTGCTGCCGGGCCACACGATGGCCGACGCCGACATCCACTGGCTCGCGCCGCAGACCGGCACCGTGCCGCGACGGCTGCGCCTGCTGGTGGACTTCCTGGCGGAGCGCTTTCGCGCCGAACCCTGGCGCGTCAGCGCGGCGAGCGCACGACCAGGCTCACGCCCACGGCGGTGAGGGCCATGCCGGTCATGATCAGCAGCGTGATCGGCTCGTTGAACAGCACCCAGGCCATGCAGGCCGTGGATGGCGGCACCAGGTACATCAGGCTGGTGACTGTGGTCGCCGCGCCGCGCTGGATCAGCAGGTAGAGCAGCGAGCTACCGCCGAGCGTGAGGCCCAGCACCGACCAGGCCATGGCCCCGGCCAGCTCGCCATTGATCGCGCCGCCGGGCAGCGTCCAGCGCATGGATTCGGATTCCAGCAGGGCCAGCGGCAGCGTCACCGCCAGCGCGGCGGCGAGCTGCACCAGGTTGGCGGTGCGCACGTCGCAGGGGGACACGAAGCGCTTCTGGTACAGCGTGCCGGTGGTGATGGCCAGCAGCGCGATGACCGCGAACGTCAGGTTCAGCAGCCCCACCTCGCCCAGGCCCAGCTTCTGCCAGACCACCAGCAACAGGCCCGCCAGGCCCAGTGCCAGGCCGGCCCACTGGCGCGGCGCCACCGTGCCGCCACGCGAGGACACCCACACCGCCGTCAGCACCGGCTGCAGGCCGACCAGCAGCGCCGCCAGGCCGGCACCCATGCCCGCCTTGACGGCCGCCCACACGCCACCCAGGTAGCCGGCGTGCATCAGCACGCCGGTCACGGCGAGGTGCGCGAGCTGCCGGCGGTCGCGCGGCCAGACGGCGCGCGCGGCCAGCGCCCAGGCGACGAAGCACAGCACCGACAGCAGGTAGCGCCACGCCAGGAACTTCATGGGCGGCGCATGCGGCATGCCGTAGCGCGCGACGATGAACCCGGTGCTCCAGATCAGCACGAAGATGGCCGGCATGGCCCGCAGCAGCGGGTCGGGCCGCGTGGCAGCGTTCATCGGGCTACTTCTTCACCCGCAGCCGGATCTCGGGCACGGCCTTCTGCAGGTAATAGACCATGGACCACACGGTGAGGAAGGCCGCGATCCAGATCAGCCAGTGCCCCCAGATGCCGGTGTCGATCAGCCCGAACAGCACGCCGTCGAACAGCAGGAACGGAATGGCGACCATCTGCACCGTGGTCTTGACCTTGCCCAGCATGTGCACGGCCACGCTGCGCGAGGCCCCGATCTGCGCCATCCACTCGCGCAGGGCGGAGATGGCGATCTCGCGGCCGATGATGATCAGCCCCACGAACACATCCGCGCGCTGCAGGTGCACCAGCACCAGCAGCGAGGCGCAGACCAGGAACTTGTCGGCCACCGGGTCCAGGAAGGCACCGAAGGACGACGTCTGGTTCAGCTTGCGCGCCAGGTAGCCGTCGAGCCAGTCGGTGAGCGCGAAGACGACGAACATCACCGTGGCCAGCAGGTTCTTCATCTGCAGGCTCATGCCCTCGACGTAGAACACGCCCACGATCAGCGGAATCGCGACGATGCGCGTCCAGGTGAGCAGGGTGGGCACCGTGAAGAACATCGGTCGATTATCACTTGCCCGGTGTGCAGCCCCTCGGCAACGGGCCTGCGGCTGCGCATTCCGTTCGTGAAGCCCCCTCGCGCATGGACACGAGTCCAGGAGACCTTCCTTTATTGAGTATTTTGGAACTCATTTTTTCTCCCAAATGTGTTACAAAGGTAGTCCAATGAACAGGACGGCGCCGGGCCACGTTGGCCGGAGCCTGCAGTCCACACGCGGTGCCTTCAGCGACCTGTTCGTCGCCGGCGCCCGACCACTCGAACACCAGGAGGACCTCCAGATGGATCTCATGAGACAAGCGCACCTGTGTCGTGCGTCATTGGTCAACGGCGGTCCGCCACCGCAGCCTGTCGCCTACGGCAACGAGCTCGCCGGGGTCGTCCTCGACGGCTCGATGGACAGCGTCGAGCGCATCGACGCCCTGCTGGAACGCCTACACCTCCGCTACGCCCCGACTGCGGAGAGCCTTGACGCGACGCCGGGTGGCGAGACCCTGGTCATCCTGCTGGCGGTCGCCCTCGGGCTCGCCATCGAGCGCGCCACGAACCTCGAGATCGAGTGGCTCGACTGGGAGAACGCCGCACCGCGCCACCCGCCCGATCACCCGCTGCCGCGCGAGCGCTGGGCCCGGCTGGTCGGCATCTTCGCCAACTCCTCGCTCGCGCCATTGGGTCTGATCGAGGCGGCGCTCTTCGAGGGCGATCGCTCGATGACCTGTGCGGCCTATGCCGAGCGGTGGATCCAGCGCGCACAAGGCGTGGCACGGACGGAAGTGGAACGCATCGACTGGAACGCCCGCTGCCGCGAGTTCCTGGGTGCGCTGGCGGCAGGCATCGAGCCGCCGGGGGGCCTGACGCACTTCAACGCTTTGCGAGAGACCCGGCCGGACTTCACCAGCCAGAGCCTGCAGCGCATCGATGCCCTGCTGCGCGAGATCCGTCAGCGTGACCGGCCGGACTACGCAGCCTGGGTGAACACGCCCGCGTCGCAGAACCTGATCCGCATGCTGGCGTACTACGTGGCCATGTGCACGGCGCGCGTGGGCCAGCTGCCGATCAAGTGGCTGAACTTCCAGGAGCTGACGGCGCAGGTGCCAGACATCGAGTTCCAGTTCGAGACCACCTGCGCCTGCCTGCTGGACAACCGTCTGTTCTTTCCGCTCGGCCTGATCACGGAAATCCTGTTGCAGCCCTCGCCCCAGCGCACGGTCGCCGGCTGGTCGTCGGGGGTCCTGGCACAGGCGACGAACCGGATGATCTCGATCCGCCGCGGGGTCCGAGCCGGCTCGCAGGACGCGGCGATTCCGCTCGCCTGGGAAGAGGCGGTGGGTGCCGCGGGGCACTGCGCGGCCCACAGCCTGTTCATGGTCGAGGGCGGCCAGACACTGGCGCCACTGGTGCTCGCGCCACGCGGGGACAAGCGCCTGTTCACGGCATTTGGCTTGAATGCGGACGAGGCCGCCTACGAGCAGTCCGCCCGGAAGCTGGCGTACAACCCCGACGGGTGCCCCTGGCAGGTGCGCAGCACCGATGGTTACGCCAACCTGCCGACCGGGCGCACGGATGCCATCACGATCGAGCTCCGCTGCTATGGCGGTGGCCTGCTCTCACGACGCAAGCCGCTGTCGCTCGTCATCGCCTGCCCCTACCGGAACGCCAGCAGTTCAGAGGGTTTCGCCATCCACTCGCCGAAACTGCTCGAATGCTCGGCGCCAGCGGCGATGCAGGCCTCGCTGTTCGAGCACTTCTATCGAGGCATCGACGGCTTCCGCCTGGATCCCGCCGCGACCACGTTCACCTGGAACCGGTACCTGGACGAGTCGGTCTGACGAGGTGGGCGCGCCCGGGCACGGCGCACTCAGTGCAGCGCCCGGTAGATCGCCTCCGCCAGTTCGTGCGAGATGCCCTCCACCGAGGCGATGTCCTCCACGCTCGCGGCGGCCACGCCGCGCACGCCGCCGAAGCGCTGCAGCAGGCGGGCGCGCTTCTTGGCGCCCACGCCGGGGATTTCTTCCAGCTGGCTGCCGCCCACGCGCACGCGGGCCCGCCGCGCGCGCATGCCGGTGATGGCGAAGCGGTGCGCCTCGTCGCGGATCTGCGCCACCAGCATCAGCGCCGCCGAGTCGCGGCCCAGGTAGACCTTCTCGCGGCCGTCGGCGAACACCAGCTCTTCCAGGCCGACCTTGCGGCCCTCGCCCTTCTCCACGCCGACGATGACCGAGAGGTCCAGCCCCAGCTCGGCGAACACCTCGCGCGCCATGCTCACCTGGCCGCGGCCGCCATCCACGAGCACCAGGTCCGGCAGGCGCGGCGCGCTGCCACCGGCCGGCGCCTCGCCGCTGCGCGCCGCCTCGGCGAGCGCGGCATAGCGGCGCATCAGCACCTGCCGCATGGCCGCATAGTCGTCACCCGGTGTGATGCCGTCGATGTTGTAGCGGCGGTACTCGCTGTTGCGCATCTGGTGATGGTGGAACACCACGCAGGAGGCTTGCGTGGCCTCACCGGCCGTGTGCGAGATGTCGAAGCATTCCACGCGAAAGTCCTCCAGCGCGTCGGGGGCGAGATCCAGCGCCTCCACCAGCGCCCGCGTGCGGGCCTGCTGCGACCCTTCTTCCGCCAGCAGCCGCGCCAGCTGCAGGCCGGCGTTCTTCTGCGCCATCTCCAGCCACAGCCGGCGCTGGCCGCGCGGGTTGTGTACGGCCGCCACGCGCACCCCCGCCTGCTGCGACAGGGCTTCGACCAGGTCAGCCGCCACCGGATGGCTGGTGATCAGCGCCGGCGGCACCGGCACGCCCAGGTAGTGCTGGGCGATGAAGGCTTCCAGCACCCGCTCTTCCACCGCGACCGGCTTCACCGCACCCTCCGCGCCCTCCAGGTCGTCGAGCAGCGTCGCATCCTCCACATGGCTGGGGAAATACGCGCGGTCCCCCAGGTGCCGGCCGCCGCGCACCATCGCCAGGTTGACGCAGGCCTTGCCGCCCTGTACCTGCACCGCGAGGATGTCCACGTCCTTGTCGGAGCCGGTGTCCACCGTCTGCTGGTGCAGCACCTTGGCCAGCGCCGACATCTGGTTGCGCAGTTCGGCGGCGCGCTCGAACTCCAGCCGCTCGGCGTGCGCCATCATGCGGGCCTCCAGCGCCTGCAGCACCGATTGCGCCTCGCCGCGCAGGAAGGCCTCGGCGTCCCGCACGTCGCCCAGATAGTCCTCGGGCGTCACCAGGTTCACGCAGGGGCCGCTGCAGCGGCGGATCTGGTACAGCAGGCAGGGCCGCGTGCGGTTGGCGAAGACCGTGTCCTCGCAAGTGCGCAGGCGGAACACCTTCTGCAGCAGCTGGATCGACTCCTTCACCGCCCAGGCGCTGGGGTACGGGCCGAAGTAGCGGTGCCGCCGGTCCACCGCGCCGCGGTAGTAGGCCACCCGCGGAAAGGCCTGCGCGCCCTCGGCCGGCGCGGCCTTGTCGGGCGCGCCGGTGATCTTGAGGTAGGGGTAGCTCTTGTCGTCGCGGAACAGGATGTTGTAGCGCGGCGCGAGCGTCTTGATCAGGTTGTTCTCGAGCAGCAGCGCCTCGGCCTCGGAGCGCACCACCGTGGTCTCCAGCCGGTCGATCTTGCCGATCATGTGGCCGATGCGCGTGCCGCCGTGGTTCTTCTGGAAGTAGCTCGCGACCCGCTTCTTCAGGTTGCGGGCCTTGCCCACGTAGAGCACGCCGCCCTCGGCATCGTAGTAGCGGTACACCCCCGGCAGGGCCGGCAGGGCGGCCACCTGCGCCAGGAGCGCCTCGGAGTGCGCTTGCGCCATGCGCCTATTATCCGGGCCGAATGCGATGGGATCTGTTCTGCCAGGTGATCGACAACCACGGTGACGCCGGGGTCTGCTGGCGGCTGGCCCGCGAACTCGCAGAGCGCGGCGACACGGTCAGGCTGTGGATCGACGACCCGGCGCCACTGGCCTGGATGGCGCCCGCGGGCCACCCGGGCGTCGCGGTCCACCCCTGGCACGCCGACTTCCCGGAGGTCACGCCAGGGGACGCGGTGATCGAGGCCTTCGGCTGCAACCCGCCCGACAGCTACCTGGCCGCCCTGGCGCGCGCCACCGCTGATCGCGGCCGGCAGCCCGCCTGGCTGAACCTGGAGTACCTCTCGGCCGAGCTCTACGTGGCGCGCTGCCATGGCCTGCCCTCCCCCGTGAGCGTGGGGCCAGCGGCCGGCCTGCAGCGGCACTTCTTCTATCCCGGCTTCAGCGCGCGCACGGGCGGGCTGCTGCGCGAGAGCGGGCTGGCCGATCGCCAGGCGGCCTTCGACGCCGCGGCCTGGCGTCGTGCGCAGGGCATCGAGGCCGATGGCCGTCGGCTCGTCAGCCTGTTCTGCTACGAGCCGCCCGCGCTGGCGCTGGCACTGGCGCAACTGGCGGCTTCAGCAGCCCCCACCACGCTGCTGGTCACGGCCGGGCGCGCCGCCGTCGCCACGCGCGCCGCCGTGCAAGCGTTCGACCGCGAACAGCCAGGCTGGAATGCGCGCGGCCAGCTGCGCCTGCACCCGCTGCCGCTGCTCACCCAGGCGGGCTACGACGAGCTGCTCTGGGCCTGTGACCTCAACTTCGTGCGCGGCGAGGATTCGGCGGTGCGCGCCCTGCTGGCCGGCCGGCCGTTCGTCTGGCAGCTCTACCCGCAAGCCGACGGCGCCCATCTGCCCAAGCTGGAGGCCTTCCTGGGCTGGCTGCAGCCGCCGGCGGACTGGGCGGCGTTCCATCGCGCGTGGAACGCGCCCGACCCCTGCGAACTGCCCGCGATCGACGTGGCTGCATGGGCGCCCGCCGCGGCCCGCGCCCGCGAACAGGCCTGGGCCCTGCCCGAACTCGCGGCCGGTTTGCGGGCCTTCGCGGCGGGGGCGGCTAGAATATAGGGCTTTGCGCATGGGCCCCGGCCTTTCGCGCCATCGCAGCAGCAGCCGCCCTCGCCCCTGACCGCGGCCCCCATCGAGAACCCGCCCATGAAAATCGCCCAAGAAATCCGCGCCGGCAACGTGATCATGCAGAACGGCCAGCCCTGGGTCGTGCTGAAGACCGAATACTCCCGCGGCGGCCGCAACGCCGCCACCGTGCGCATGAAGCTCAAGTCCCTGCTCAACAACCAGGGCACGGAAGTCGTCTTCAAGGCCGACGACAAGATGGACCAGATCGTGCTGGACAAGAAGGAGTGCACCTACTCCTACTTCGCCGACCCGATGTATGTGTGGATGGACGCCGAGTACAACCAGTACGAGGTGGAAGCCGAGAACATGGGCGACGCCCTGAACTACCTGGAGGACGGCATGCCCTCCGAGGTGGTGTTCTACGAAGGCAAGGCCATCTCGGTCGAACTGCCCACCAGCGTGGAGCGCGAGATCACCTGGACCGAGCCCGCCGTCAAGGGCGACACCTCCGGCAAGGTGCTCAAGCCGGCCAAGATCG
>NZ_JAYRZR010000119.1:0-9134 GCF_041916345.1 Ramlibacter sp. | reverse complement strand
CAATGATCAGGATGATGTACTGCGCCACCTGCGTCCACGTGACCGCGCGCATGCCACCCAGGAACGAGCAGACCAGAATGCCGCCCAGGCCCAGGAAGATGCCGATCTCGAACGCCACGCCTGTCAGGCGGGTGGTGATCAGACCCACGCCGTAGATCTGCGCCACCACGTAGGTGAACGAGCAGAGGATGGCCGCGCAGATGCCGATGAACCGGGGGATGTTGCCGCCGTAGCGCTCACCCAGGAAGTCGGGAATGGTGAACTGCCCGAACTTGCGCAGGTAGGGCGCGAGGAAAAGCGCCACCAGGCAGTAGCCCCCCGTCCAGCCCATGATGAAGGCGAGGCCGCTGTAGCCGGTGAGGTACAGCGTACCCGCCATGCCGATGAACGAGGCGGCCGACATCCAGTCGGCGCCGGTCGCCATGCCGTTGTAGATGGCCGGCACGCGTCGGCCGGCCACGTAGTACTCGGCGGCGTCGGTCGTGCGGCTCATGATGCCGATGCCGGCATACAGGCCGATGGTGGCCAGCAGGAAGATGAAGCCGATCCAGTCGCGGTTCAGGCCCATCTGCTCCAGGATCGCGAGCACGATCACGAAGGCCAGGAAGCCGCCGGTGTAGAAACCGTAGACCTTGTTCAGCTGCTTGCGGAAGGCCGCATTCGCGGCCCCGCCGCCACCAGCGGCGGCACCCGTGGGATTCAGTCCAGCCATGGTGTCATTCCTCCTCGGCGACGCCGTATTCCTGGTCGAGCTTGTTCATGTAGCTCGCGTAGAACCAGATGATGCCCACGTACACCACCAACGCCCCCTGCGCGCCCATCCAGAAACTGAACGGCCAGCCGAAGAAGTTGAAGCTGAGGTCGCGAGCGAAATAGCTCACGACGAAGGTCACCACGAACCAGATCGCCAGCAGGATTGCCGTGACCCTGAGGTTCTTGCTCCAGTATTCCTGGTGCTTCTGTGTCAATTCCATGCCTTGTCTCCTGTACGGGCCTGTGGGGCCCTTTCCATCGCCGTCGCCATGCCATGCGGCCCGCCGCGGCCTGCGCCGCGGCCTGCAACCAGGCCGCTCCCTCGAAGGAAGCCCCTCAGCTGGTGCTCTCGACGAGCAAGCCCGTCTCGCGCTCCAGCTGGGCGGCCACCTTGGGCTCGAACCGCTTGAGGTGGCGGATGATCTTCCGCGCCTCTTCCGGCTCTTGCCGATCCACATGCACCCGGGCCAGCTGGTACCAGCCGTAGGGGCTCATGGGCTGCAATTTCGTGTTGCGCTTCAGCGCCACGACCGCTTCGTCGTGGCGGCCGAGGCGGATCAGGACCAGGCCCAGGCCGTACCAGGCGCGGTCCAGCTCGGGCGACAGCTCGGTCGCCCGGCGGAAGGCCTGCTCGGCGGCCGGGTAGTCACCCGCCTCCTCGAGCACGAAGCCGTAGTTGAACCAGTGCGTGCCCGAATCCGGGTGCCGCTCGATCAGCGCCTGCAACCAGTGCAGCGCCTCGGTGCGGCGGCCGGCGGAGGCCTCCAGGTGGGCCAGGCTGGCCAGCGCATAGGCGTCGCCGGGGAACTCGGCCAGCATCTCTCGAAACAGCGCATGGGCGTCGTCGCGCCGTCCCAGCACGAGCAGCACCATGGCCCGCCACTTGAACCCACGCCAGCGCAGGCGTTCCATCATTGACATTGTTGGACTCCGATCCGCACGCAGATGTCGATCTTGGTGAGGGTGGCGATCAGCCACACGAAGAACAGCATCAGGAATGCCACCAGCGGCACGTGCTGGTCGATCACGACGCGGGGGGTGATCTTGCGCACCCCCGTCACCACGGGCCGCGTGACGATCTGGAAGATCTGGTAGAAGAGATTGGTGTCCCGCTTGGCGCCCGCGAGCAGGCCCAGCACCCACTGGCCCGCGAGGGCCAGCAGCGCGATCTCGGCCAGCAGCTTCAGGATGTTCACCAGCAACAGCAGCAAGGCGGTCTCCTCTTTCCGAGGTGTTGTCTCCTGCGACGCATGGTTTGCAGGGGGCCTTACGACTCTCTTACAACGTGGATTTGATCCTCGGCAAACCCCCATAGGGATTACCCGGCGCTTCAGAGGCCTGCGGCAAGACAGGGGAGCCAAACGGGCGCATACTTACTCGGAACTGACAGCAGGACGTCGGTTGAGGAGATCCCATGTTCGACAAGAGCCTTACCTATCACAAGTCGGCCAGGGGAACGGAAGCCATGGCCACGCGCAACGCGGCGCTCACGCCCAGGCTGCGATCCATGCTGATTCTGGTCGATGGCAAGCGCACCTACGCGGAGCTGGCCGAGCTCGGCCAGCTGCTGGGTGACTACGACCAGGTCCTGACCCAGCTGGCCGACCTCGGCTTCATCGAGCCGCAGGCCGGGGCCCAGCCCCGCGCGACGGGTGCTGCCGCGCCCGCCACGCCGGCCGCGTCCACACCGGGCGCCACGCCTGCGGCGGCACCGGTGTCGCTGGCCGACGCCAAGCGCTTCGCCGTGCGCCTGCTGACCGACATGCTGGGGCCGACCGGCGAGGCGATCTGCATCCGGATCGAGGACACGCGCAACGCCCAGGAGTTCATGGCCGCCATCCAGAAGGCCGAGTCGATGCTGCGGCAGATCGGAAGCGCGCAGAAGGCAGAGCGCTTCGCCGCCGAGATGGCGAGCCGCCGGCCGCAGTGAGGCCTCAGCGGCGGGCCGCCAGCCGCCGCTCGGCCAGGCTCACGACGACCAGCACCACGACGCCGGCCGCCACCCCGAACACACCCGCCGAGGCCGGCAGGATGTCGAACCAGAGCGAGTAGCGGCCTGACAGGCCGAACAGCCGGCGCACGCTCTCGGCATTCAGCAGCATGTAGTAGATCGTCACGCCCAGCCCGGCCAGCATCGCGGCGACGGCCCCGCCGCGCGTGGCACCGCGCCAGAAGATGCCTGTCACCATCGCGGGTACGAAGGCCGCCGCGGCGAGCGAGAACGAAGCGGCCACCAGCGGCAGGATGTCCGCCGGCCGCAGCGAGGCGACGAGCGCGGCCATCAGCGCCACGCCCAGCAGCGCGAACTTCGACAGGATCACCCGCTGCTCCGGCGTGGCGGGGTGGCCGGCCTCGTGGCTGTAGATGTCGCGCACCAGCGCGTTGCTGATGGTGAGCAGCAGGCCGTCGGCGGTGGAGAGTGCTGCGGCCAGGCCGCCCGCGGCCACCAGGCCGGACACCACGTAGGGCATGCCGCCGATCTCCGGCGTGGCGAGCATGATGATGTCGGCGCCCAGGCGGATCTCGCCGAACTGCAGGCGGCCGTCGCCGTTGACGTCGCTCACCGAGATGAGCGAGGGCTCCACCTTGGACCACTGCAGGATCCAGTTGGGCAGCTGGTCGAAGCCGGTGCCCACGAGCTGCTGCATCACCTCCAGCTTGACCAGCACCGCCAGCGCCGGCACGCTGAGGTACAGCAGCACGATGAAGAACAGCGCCCAGGCCACCGAGTAGCGCGACTCGGCAACCGTGGGCGTGGTGTAGAAGCGCGTCAGCAGGTGGGGCAGGCCCGCCGTGCCGACCATGAGGCAGAACACCAGCGCCAGGAAGTTCAGGCGCGAGGCGGAGAAGGTCTCGCGCTCCAGGGGCGTGCCTTGCGGGTCACCGGCGAAGGCCTGGCCATGCGGCGACAGGCCGCCGAGCGGGCGCGCGCGCTCCAGGCTCTCCTGCATCTGGCGCGTCCACAGCTCGCGGGCGGCGTCCACGTCGCGCGGCAGCGCCGACAGCTCGCGGTGCGCCGCGACGATGAGCGCCGAATCCGCGTTCTGCGCCTTGAGCTGGCGGATGCGCTCCTGGATCACCGTGCGTTCACGCTGCAGGGCCGGCAGGGGATCGGCCAGCCATTCGCGGTAGCGCTCCGCCCGGCGCAGGAACTCCTCCTGCACCAGCTTCTCGGCCGGCGAGTCGATCAGCCGCCGCTCGATCTCGCTGATCTTGCGCATCTGCTCGCCATAGACCACGGGCGCGAGCGGATTGCCCATCTGCTTGTACGCCAGCCACGACACCGGGATCAGGAAGGCCAGCAGCAGGATCACGTACTGGGCCACCTGCGTCCAGGTGATGGCGCGCATGCCGCCCAGGAACGAGCACAGCAGCACGCCGCCGAGCCCCAGCAGGATGCCGATCTCGAACTGCACGCCGGTCAGCCGCGCGGCGATGAGGCCGATGCCGTAGATCTGCGCCACCACGTAGGTGAAGGAGCACAGGATGGCGGCCACCGCCCCCAGCAGCCGGGGCCAGTGGCCGCCGTAGCGATGCTGGAAGTAGTCCGGCACGGTGTAGAGGTTCAGCCCGCGCAGGTAGGGCGCCACCAGCAGCGCCACCAGGCAGAAGCCGCCGGTCCAGCCCAGCACGAAGGCCAGGCCGCCGGGCTGGTCGCCGTGGCCGGTGAAGCCCTGCAGGTACAGGCCGCCGGCCAGGCTGATGAACGAGGCCGCGCTCATCCAGTCGGCCGCCGTCGCCATGCCGTTGTAGAACGGCGGGATGCGGCGGCCGGCCACGTAATACTCCTCGGCGTAGGTGGTGCGGCCCCAGATGCCGATGGCCGCATAGATCATCACCGTGGAGAACAGGAAGATCGGCCCCAGCCAGTAGCGCGACAGGCCGTGACGCTCTGCCCAGGTGAGCACGCCCAGCACCGCGCACAGCCCCACCACGTAGGCGATGAGGATGCGTGCGAGCCGCGCCTTGTAGGCGGCGTAGTCCGGCGGGATGGCCATGCGATTCGGATCAGGGGGCGGCGTGCCCGGCCCCGATCATCGCACCCCGGCCGCGGGGGGGCGCGGCCGCCGCGGCCTCAATGCTGCGCGAGCTGCTGCCAGGTGGCGATCACGCTGTCCGGGTTCAGCGAGATGGAGGCAATGCCCTCGTCGGCCAGCCACAGGGCGAAATCGGGGTGGTCGCTGGGGCCCTGGCCGCAGATGCCCACGTACTTGCCCTGCGCGCGGCAGGCCGCGATGGCCTTGGACAGCAGGGCCTTGACGGCCGGGTCGCGCTCGTCGAACTCCGCGGCCAGCAGCTCCAGGCCCGAGTCGCGATCGAGGCCGAGCGTGAGCTGGGTCAGGTCGTTCGAGCCGATGGAGAAGCCGTCGAAATACTGCAGGAACTGATCGGCCAGGATGGCGTTGCTGGGGATCTCGCACATCATGATGACCTTGAGCTCGTTCACGCCGCGCTGCAGGCCTTGCGCGGCCAGCAGGCTGGTGACCTTCTCGGCCTCGCCCAGGGTGCGCACGAAGGGCACCATGACCTGCACGTTGGTCAGGCCCATCTCGTTGCGCACGCGGCGCATGGCCTCGCATTCCATGGCGAAGGCCTCGCCGAAGTCCTTGCTGATGTAGCGCGCGGCACCGCGAAAGCCCAGCATGGGGTTCTCTTCCTCGGGCTCGTAGCGGCTGCCGCCGATCAGCTTGCGGTACTCGTTGCTCTTGAAGTCCGACAGGCGCACGATCACCGGCTTGGGCCAGAAGGCCGCGGCGATGGTGGCCACGCCCTCGGCGACCTTGTCGACGTAGAAGGCGCGCGGCGAGGCATGGCCGCGGGCGACCGACTCCACCGCCTTCTTCAGGTCGGTATCGATGTTCGGGTACTCCAGGATCGCCTTGGGGTGCACGCCGATGTTGTTGTTGATGATGAACTCCAGCCGCGCCAGGCCCACGCCCTCGTTGGGGAGCTGGGCGAAGTCGAAGGCGAGCTGCGGGTTGCCCACGTTCATCATGATCTTGGTCTTGATCGGCGGCATGGCGCCGCGCTGGACCTCGGTCACCTCGGTCTCCAGCAGGCCGTCGTAGATGAAGCCGGTGTCGCCCTCGGCGCAGCTCACCGTGACCAGGGTGCCGTCCTTCAGGGTCTCGGTGGCGTCGCCGCAGCCGACCACGGCGGGAATGCCCAGCTCGCGCGCGATGATGGCCGCGTGGCAGGTACGCCCGCCGCGGTTGGTGACGATGGCGCTGGCGCGCTTCATCACCGGCTCCCAGTTGGGATCGGTCATGTCGGTGACGAGCACGTCGCCCGGCTGCACCTTGTCCATCTCGGCGGTGCTGTGCACCAGACGCACGGGGCCTGTGCCCACCTTCTGGCCGATGGCCCGGCCCTCGGCGAGCACGGTGCCGCGGCCCTTGAGCTTGTAGCGCAGCTCCGCCTTGCCCTGCGCCTGGCTCTTCACCGTCTCGGGCCGTGCCTGCAGGATGTAGAGCTGGCCGTCGATGCCGTCCTTGCCCCACTCGATGTCCATCGGGCGGCCGTAGTGCTGCTCGATCACCAGCGCGTAGCGGGCGAGCGCCTGGACCTCGTCCTCGGTCAGCGAATAGCGGTTGCGCTGCTCCAGCGGCACGTCGATCGTCTTCACCAGCTTGCCGCCCGAGCGCTTCTCCTCGTCGGAGGCGAACACCATCTGGACCAGCTTGGAGCCGAGGTTGCGGCGGATCACCGCGCGCTTGCCGGCCTGCAGCATGGGCTTGTGCACGTAGAACTCGTCGGGGTTCACCGCGCCCTGCACCACCGTCTCACCCAGGCCGTAGCTGGCGGTGATGAAGACCACGTCCTCGAAACCGGACTCGGTGTCGATCGTGAACATCACGCCGGCGGCACCCAGATCGGAGCGGACCATGCGCTGCACACCGGCCGAGAGCGCCACGTCGGCATGGCGGAAGCCCTTGTGCACGCGGTAGCTGATGGCGCGGTCGTTGTAGAGGGAGGCGAACACCTCCTTCATCTTGTGCAGCACGGCTTCGATGCCGACCACGTTGAGGAAGGTCTCCTGCTGGCCGGCGAAGGACGCGTCAGGCAGGTCTTCCGCCGTGGCCGAGGAACGCACGGCGAAGCTCGCCTGCGGGTTGCCCGCGACCAGGCGCTCCAACTCGGCGCGGATCGCCTGCTCGAGGTCGGCGGGGAAAGGCTGCTCTTCCACCCACTGGCGGATCTCCGCGCCGGCGGCGGCGAGCGCGCGAACGTCGTCGGTATCCAGCGCGTCCAGGCGGTCGTGGATGCGCTGGGCCAGGCCCCCTTCGGCCAGGAAGGCGCGGAACGCGTGCGCCGTGGTGGCGAAGCCGGTGGGCACCCGCACGCCATGCGGCAACTGCGAGATCATCTCGCCGAGGCTGGCGTTCTTGCCGCCGACCGCCTCGACGTCGGTATTCCTCAGGTTCTCAAACGGTACGACCAGGGCGGTCGGGCTGAAAAGGGCAGACATGGGAAGACTCCAGAAGTTGAAACCGGGTCTGCGCTCCAGCGCATCGCGCGATGCCCCGCCAGCGGGCTTTGTGATTGTTCGAATGGGCGGCGGGCGGGCATGGTCGCGGGAATTCGGATAATCGCTTCATTGTAGGCGCGCCAGCCGGCTGCGGGCCTTGCACCAGACTGAAAGCATTACATGCATTCGCGCACCGTGTTCTTCGTCTCCGACGGCACCGGCATCACGGCCGAGACCTTCGGCAATGCGATCCTGGCCCAGTTCGAGTTCAAGCCCCGCCACGTGCGGCTGCCGTTCATCGACACCGTGGACAAGGCCCACCAGGTGGTGCGGCAGATCAACCACACCGCGGAGCTGGAGGGCAAGCGCCCGATCGTCTTCACCACGCTGGTCAACGTGGAGGTGCTGAAGGTGATCGAGGAAGGGTGCAAGGCCATGATGCTCGACATGTTCGGCACCTTCGTGCGCCCGCTGGAAATCGAGCTGGGCATGAAGTCCAGCCACCGCGTGGGCCGCTTCTCGGACGTGAGCAAGAGCAAGGAGTACCACGACCGCATCGAGGCGATCAACTTCAGCCTGGCGCACGACGACGGCCAGAGCAACCGCGACTTGGAGCAGGCCGACGTCATCCTCGTGGGCGTGAGCCGCAGCGGCAAGACGCCGACCTCGCTGTACCTCGCCATGCAGCATGGGCTGAAGGCGGCCAACTACCCGCTGATCCCCGAGGATTTCGAGCGCCGCCAGCTGCCGCCCGCGCTGGTGCCGCACCGCAAGAAGATCTTCGGCCTGACCATCCACCCCGAGCGCCTGTCGGAGATCCGCAATGAGCGGCGGCCGAACTCGCGCTATGCCGCGCTCGAATCGTGCCGGGCCGAGGTGGCCGACGCCGAGGCGATGATGCGCCGCGAAGGCATCCGCTGGCTCTCGACGACCACCAAGTCGATCGAGGAGATCGCCACCACCATCCTGCAGGAGATCCGGCCGGAGCGGCTGGAGTACTAGCCCACCCCCGTTCGGCCTGCGGCCGATCCCCCCTCAAGGGGGCGACACCAATGGCCCGGCAAAGCCGGTTCCATGGTGTCTCACGAAAGTGGCCGCGCTGCGCGGGCCATGGCGCGCCGAGGTGGTGCCGGTGATCGAGGTTGCGGTTCCGATAGGCGCGGACAAAGTGGCTGATTGCTTCTTTCCATCAGGGAAGACCCTGATCTTCTGTACCATTCGATAGGTCAAAGCAATCATCATCAACCACTCGATAGAGGAATCATCATGTCCCTGATCAATCAGCAGATCCCCGCCTTCTCCGCCACCGCCTACCACCAGGGCAAGTTCGTCCCGGTAACGCAGGACAGCTTCAAGGGCAAGTGGTCCGTGGTCGTGTTCTACCCGGCCGACTTCACCTTCGTGTGCCCGACCGAGCTGGGCGACCTGGCAGATCACTACGCCGAGTTCCAGAAGCTGGGCGTGGAGATCTACGGCGTGTCCACCGACACCCACTTCACCCACAAGGCCTGGCACGACACGTCGGACACCATCCGCAAGGTGCAGTACCCGCTGGTGGGCGACCCCAGCCACCAGCTGGCCCGCTTCTTCCAGGTGCTGATCACCGAGGGCGAGGACACCGGCCTGGCCCTGCGCGGCACCTTCGTGATCGACCCCGAGGGCCGCATCAAGACCATCGAGGTGCACGACAACGGCATCGGCCGTGACGCCAAGGAAACCCTGCGCCGCGTGAAGGCCGCCCAGTACATCGCCGCCCACCCGGGCGAGGTGTGCCCGGCCAAGTGGAGCGAAGGCGCCGAGACGCTGAAGCCCTCGCTGGATCTGGTGGGGAAGATCTAAGGCACTTCACCCTGAAAAGTCGCTGCGCGACTTTTCAGGGTGCTTAGACCAGTGCTGAAAGGACCGGCAAATC
>NZ_JAYRZR010000118.1:0-9251 GCF_041916345.1 Ramlibacter sp. | reverse complement strand
ATGCCGAGGCGAAGACGCTCGGCCTGCGGCTGCTGCCCGGCGCCGAGTTCGCGCTGGACGGCTTCCGCCTGGTGGCGCTGGCGCGCGACGTGGCGAGCTGGGGCGACCTGTGCGAGTTCATCTCCGCTTGCCGCATGGCCGCGCCCAAGGGCGAGTACCGCTGTCGTCGGGGCGAGGGCCGCTGGGATTTGCTGGCCGGCTGCGAGCTGCTGGTGTGCCCGATGCGCCCGCCGCACACCGAGGCCCCGCAGCGGCCGGACGCAGCGGGCCCGGCGCCCATCACGCCCGATGCCGTCACTGCCATCACCGAACGCGCCGCCTGGGCACAGGCGCTGGCGCCAGACCATGCCTGGCTGGCGGCGGAGCTGCTGCTGGAAGGCGACGACGAGCTGTGGCTCGACACGCTGCAGCGCGCCGGCGAGGCCGCGGGCGTGCCGCTGGTGGCCGCCGGTGACGTGCACATGCATGCGCGCTCGCGCAAGCCCCTGCAGGACGTGATCACCGCCGTGCGCCTGGGCTGTCCGGTGGCCGAGTGCGGCTTCGCGCTGCAGGGCAACGCCGAGCGGCACCTGCGCCATCGCATGCGGCTGGCCGCGCTGTACCCGCCCGAGCTGCTGGCGCGCACGCTGGAGGTGGCCGCGCGCTGCCGCTTCAGCCTGGACGAGATCCGCTACCAGTACCCGCGCGAGACGGTGCCGCCGGGCCTGACGGCCACGCAGGCGCTGCGCCGCCACACCATCGAGGGCGCGCGCCAGCGCTACCCGCGCGGCGTGCCGTGGCGGGTGCGCCGCCAGCTGGTGCGCGAACTGCGGCTGGTGGCCGACTGCGGCTACGAGATGTTCTTTCTCACCGTGCACGACATCGTGCGTTTCGCGCGCGGGCAGGGCATCCTGTGCCAGGGCCGCGGCTCGGCGGCCAACTCCGCCGTGTGCTACTGCCTGGGCATCACCGCGGTGGACCCGGAGCGCTCGCACCTGCTGTTCGAGCGCTTCATCAGCCGCGAGCGCAGCGAGCCGCCCGACATCGACGTCGATTTCGAGCACGAGCGCCGCGAGGAGGTGATCCAGTACATCTACGCCAAGTACGGCCGCGAGCGCGCCGCCATCGCCGCGGTGGTCATCACCTACCGTGCCCGCAGCGCCATCCGCGACGCCGGGGGCGCGCTGGGCATGCCGCAGCCCCTGATCGACGCCTTCGCGAAAGACCACTTCTGGTTCGACGACCGCGGCCTGCGCGTGAACAAGCTGCTGGAAGCGGCGCAGACGCTGGGGCTGGCGGTGCCGCCGCGGCAGATCGCGCTGTGGACCGAGATCGCGTGGGATCTCACCGGCTTCCCGCGCCACCTGAGCCAGCACGTGGGCGGCTTCGTGCTCACGCAGGGCCCGCTCACGCGGCTGGTGCCGGTGGAGAACGCGGCCATGCCCGAGCGCAGCGTCATCCAGTGGGACAAGGACGACCTGGAGGAGATGGGCCTGCTGAAGGTGGACGTGCTGGCGCTGGGCATGCTCACCGCCATCCGCCGCACGCTCGATCTCGTCAGCCGGCGGCGCGGCGTGCCCTTCGGCCTGCACGACATCCCCGACAAGGACACCGCCACCTACGACATGATCTGCCGCGCCGACACCGTGGGCGTGTTCCAGATCGAGAGCCGGGCGCAGATGTCCATGCTGCCGCGCCTGCGGCCGCGGCGCTTCTACGACCTGGTGATCGAGGTCGCCATCGTGCGGCCCGGGCCCATCGTGGGCGGCATGGTGCACCCCTATCTGAAGGCGCGCGAGCGCGTGCGCCAGGGCCAGCCCATCGTCTACGAGAAAGAGGCCCTGCGGCCCGCGCTGGAGCGCACGCTGGGCGTGCCCATCTTCCAGGAGCAGGTGATGCAGATCGCGATGATCGCCGCCGGCTTCAGCCCCGGCATGGCCGACGCGCTGCGGCGTTCCATGGCGGCCTGGAAGCGATCCGGCGGCGTGCACAAGTTCGAGCGCCCGCTCATCGACGGCATGCTGGCGCGCGGCTACCGCCGCGAGTTCGCCGAGGCCATCTTCCGCCAGATCCTCGGCTTCGGCGAATACGGCTTCCCCGAAAGCCACGCCTACAGTTTCGCGCTGCTGGCCTACGACAGCAGCTGGCTCAAGTGCCACGAGCCCGCGGCCTTCCTCGCCGGCCTGCTGAACTCGCAGCCCATGGGCTTCTACGCCCCCTCGCAGCTGATCCAGGACGCGCGCCGCCACGGCGTGACCGTGCTGCCCGTCGACGTGAGCGTGAGCGACTGGGACAATCAATTGGGGTCAGATTCCAATTTCCCGCCGCCTGTCGGCGGTGCGGGGAAATTGGAATCTGACCCCCATTCGGTGAGGTTGGGGTTGCGCATGGTGGGCGGGCTGGGCGAGGCGGCGGCGAAGCGCATCGTGCGGGTGCGCGGTGAGCGGCCGTTCGCCGACGCGGAGGATCTGTCGCTGCGCGCCGGGCTGACGCAGGCGGAGATGAACGCGCTGGCGGCGGCGGGGGCGCTGCAGTCGCTGGCGGGGCACCGGCGGCAGCAGGTGTGGCAGGCCTCGGCGCTGCACAAGACGGCGGGCGGGCTGCTGCATCAGGCGCCCCTGCACGAGGCGCCGCTGGCGCTGCCGCCGGCGCCGGAGGGCGAGGAGATCTTCTTCGACTACGCCGCCACCGGCTTCACGCTGCGCCGGCATCCGGTGGCGCTGCTGCGGCCGCGGCTGGCGCGCCTGCGCCTGCGCTGCGCCACCGACCTGCAGGCGCTGCCGAACGGCCGCCGCGCGGCGGCCTGCGGCCTGGTCACCGTGCGCCAGCAGCCGCAGACGGCCAAGGGCACCGTCTTCGTCACCCTCGAGGACGAGACCGGCCCGGTGAACGTGATCGTCTGGAAGGACGTGCGCGAGCGCTACCGCGAGGCGCTGCTGCACGCGCGCCTGCTGGCGGTGCGCGGCGTCTGGCAGCGTGATGCCGCCAGCGGCGGCCAGGTGGTGCATCTCGTCGCCGAGCACCTGGAAGACCTGACGCCGCTGCTGGGCCGCCTGCGCGAGCTGGAGATGAGCCGGGATTTCCGGTGAGGCGGGCGCCTCACCCGACCGCGTAGAAGCTGATCTCCACCGCGTCCGGCCGGCGGATGCCGGTGCCGATGAACAGCCGCTCATGGATCCACGCCAGCCGCGGGCTGGCCGTCTCGAAGCGCGGGGTGCAGCGGAAGTACACCAGCGCCGGGTCCACCGGCTCGCCGCGCACCAGCTTCGCCGTCACCTCGGCCGAGGCCGCCCGCAGCGCGCGGTTGGCCACGTAGATGCGCTCGCCCTCGTCGGTCTCCAGCACGTAGCGGGCATCCAGATCCGCCAGCGTGTCGCCGATCACCCGCTGGAAATCGGCGCCGCCTGGCAGCACCTGGCCGGACCAGCCGTCGCCCCGCACGGTGCCGCCCAGGATGGGGATGACGCGCCGGCGTCCGGCCGGCGTGATGCCCACCTCCTGCGGTGCGCCCACCTGCACGGTGACATGGGCAAAGAAGGTGAGTGGCGGGGCGGGCAGGGCCGCGGTGGGTTCCATCGTGTCTCCTGGTGTCGTCAGATCGGGATCTGTCTTGACTATACGCAGCAGGACCGCGCCCTGCCTGCGGATAATCACGGCAGGCAACCTTCATCGGTGACTCCAATGAGCGACTGGACCTCCGGCTACGTGGCTGATCTCGGCTACACCCATGGCTGCTATCCCGAGTTCAGCCTGGAGCGGCTGCGCATGGCCTTCCTCAGCGCCGGTCTGGTGCTGCCGGCGATCACCACCGCCTGCGAGCTGGGCTACGGCCAGGGCCTGAGCGCCAACGTCTGCGCGGCCGCCACCGACGTGCAGTGGCACGGCACCGATTTCCTGCCGGCGCAGGCCGCCCACGCGCAGGAGCTCGCCGCCGCCGCCGGGCGCGGCGCCCGCTTCCTGGACGAGGCCTTCGCCGACTACTGTGCGCGCACCGACCTGCCCGACTTCGACTTCATCGGCCTGCACGGCACCTGGAGCTGGGTGAACGAGGACAACCGGCGCATCCTGGTGGACTTCATCCGCCGCAAGCTCAAGGTCGGCGGCGTGCTCTACATCAGCTACAACACCCAGCCCGGCTGGGCCAACATGATGCCGATGCGCCACCTACTGGTGGAGCATGCGCGCGTGATGGGTGCCACCGGCCAGGGCAGCGCGGGCCGCATCGGCGGGGCCATGCAGTTCGGCGAGCAGCTCATGGCGCTGGACCCGCTGTATGCCAGCCGCAATCCCGAGGTGAAGGGCCGCTTCGCCAACCTCAAGGGCAAGGACCGCGCCTACCTCGCGCACGAGTTCTTCAACCGCGACTGGCACCCCATGCCCTTCGCCCACGTGGCCGAGGCACTGGAGCCCGCGAAGGTGGAGTTCGCCTGCAGCGCCGCCCTCACCGACCACCTCGACGAGATCCATCTCACCGCCGCGCAGCAGGCCTTCCTGCGCAACGTGCCGCACACCGGCCTGCGCCAGACCGCCCGCGACTTCCTGCTGGACACGCAGTTCCGCCGCGACTACTGGGTGCGCGGTCTTCGCCGCATGGGCGTGCAGGAGCAGCTGGACGCCTGGCGCGCGCTGCGCGTGCTGCTGGTCACGCCGGGCGCCGACATCGCGCTGCGCACCAAGGGCACGCTGGGTGAGGTCGCGCTGCAGCCCGAGCTGTACGCGCCCGTGATTGCGGCCCTGGCCGACCACGGCATCCGGTCCATCGCCGATCTGGAGCAGCAGCTCGCGCCGCATGGCCTGGTGCTGCCGCGCATCCTGCAGGCCGTTCGCATGCTGCATGCCAAGGGCGATCTGGCGCTGGTGCAGGACGAGCCCGCACGCGCCGCCGCGGCAGCGCCTTGCGGGCGGCTGAACGCGCATCTCATGCGCCGCTCGCGCAGCCTGGAGGAGGCGCAGGCGCTCGCCAGCCCGGTCACCGGTGCGGCGGTGCCGGTGTCGCGCTTCCAGCAGCTCTTCCTGCTCGCGCGGGAGCAGTGCCGTCGCGAGCCGGCCGACTGGGCGGCCTTCGTGGCCGAGATCCTGCAGGCCAACCGCGAGCAGGTGCTGCGCGACGGCCGGCCGCTCGCCTCGCCGGCGGACCTGCAGGCCGAGCTGCTGCGCCAGGCGAGCGAGTTCGCGCGGCAGCGGCTGCCCGCGCTGGTGGCGCTGCAGGTGGCGCCACCGGATCCCGCCGGCTGAACCGGCCCCGCACCGGGATAGACTGCAGCAAACGGAGCGTGACGCCATGGACCAGACCCCCTACAACGCGCCTTCGGACCTGCGGCCCTACCTGCAGCTGATGGTGCGCATGCGCGCCTCGGACCTGTTCCTCACGGTGCAGGCACCGCCCACGCTGAAGGTGGAGGGCACCATGCGCCGGCTCGACACCAAGCCGCTGGACAGCAACGAGGTGCGCGCGCTCGCCTACTCGGTGCTGCGCGAGTCGCAGCGCAAGGCCTTCGAGACCGACATGGAGTGCGACCTGGCCATCGCGGTGGAGGGCCTGGGGCGCTTCCGCGTCAATGTGTACATGCAGCGCGGCGACATCGCCATGGTCGCGCGGCACATCTCCTCGACCATCCCCACGATGGAGTCCCTGCGCCTGCCGCCCATCCTGAAGGACCTGGCGATGCTCAAGCGCGGACTGGTGCTGGTGGTGGGCGCGGCCGGCTCGGGCAAGTCCACCACGCTGGCCTCGATGCTGGACTACCGCAACGCCAACAGCGCCTGCCACATCCTCACCGTGGAAGACCCGATCGAGTTCACCCACGTGCACAAGATGTCGCTGGTGGACCAGCGCGAGGTGGGGCTGGACACGCGCAGCTTCGGCGACGCGCTGCGCCATGCCATGCGCGAGGCGCCCGACGTCATCATGATCGGCGAGATCCGCGACCGCGAGACGATCCAGCACGCGCTGTCCTACGCCGAGACCGGCCACCTGTGCGTGTCGACCCTGCACTCCAACAACGCCAACCAGGCCATCGACCGCATCCTCAACCTGTTCCCGGACGAGGCGCGCAAGCAGGCCCTGCTGGACCTGTCGCTCAACCTCAAGGGGGTGGTGGGCCAGCGCCTGGTGCGCGGCCGCAACGGCAAGCGCGTGCCCGCGGTGGAGGTGATGCTGCAGTCCGCCTACATCAGCGAGCTGATCCTCAAGGGCCAGATCGACCAGATCAAGGCCGCGATGGTGAAGGAGGCCGAGGACGGCATGCAGACCTTCGACCAGGCGCTGTATGACCTGTACGCGGCGGGCGACATCACCGCGGACGAGGCCCTGGCCCACGCCGACTCCCGCACGGACCTCGGCCTGCGCATCAAGCTGCATCCGGCCGGCGGCGGCGAGTAGGCGGCGACCAGGCGGCGGCTACAGCGCGGCGGGCTCCATGCGTGCCAGCGTGGCCGCGTCGGGGTAGTCGCGGATCTCGAAGCGCGGCAGCCGGCAGGGCAGACGGCGCAGCAGCGGGCCGGCCTCGCGCTCGAACACCTCCCAGCGCACCGGGTTCGGCCGCGCTTCGCCGGCCGCGGGATCCACCAGCATCACGAGGTCGGCGCGCGGCAGCCAGGTGGGCACGCCGCGCGTGACGACGCAGTAGCTCTGCAGCTGGCCGCCGGGGCTTTGCATGAGCTGATGCGAGGCCACGAAGATCTCGACCTGCTTCTCCAGCGCATGCTGCTCCAGCGCCCGCTGCTGCGCGTCGTAGTCGCCGGCGAGCTGCTCCTGCTGCAGGCGGCGCAGCGCCTGGGCGATCGCGGGCTGCGGCGGCCGCCAGGGCAGCCAGCGGCCCACGTCCAGGCGCAGCATCTCGGCCGACAGCGGCCGCGCCTCCTGCTGCAGCATGTGCCGCGCGACCTTCAGCATGGCCGCCAGCGCCTGTTCGTCGCCTTCGCCGGCCACCAGCAGGCAGGCCCGGTTGACGATCATCGCCACCGGCCGGCCCGCCACGCCGATCTGGTGGATGTGGTCCGGCAGCAGGGCCCGCGCGGCGTCGTAGAAGTCGCCATAGTCCGAGCGCCACAGGCCGGGGGCCAGGGCCTCGAAGCGGCTCGGCAGCTTGTCGCGCAGGTTGTCGATGGCCAGCTGCATCGCGGCCGGGGTGTCCAGGCCCCACGCGGCCAGCTGGTCGGCACCGACGGAGGCCATCGTGTGCTCGGTGTCGTAGACCACCTCCACCGCCAGCTCGTCGGAGAAGGGCTGCAGGCCGCTGCCGATGGACGCGTCGTCCAGCCGGCCGGAGGCGATGCGCGCCAGGTCCAGCGTGACCAGGTGCCGCATGGCCGGCAGCAGGCGCGGCCGCGCCTCGGCCAGGGTGTCCGGCATGCGCGGCGGCGCGATGCCCTGGGCGAACACGTGCAGGATCTGCTCCCGGTCCGCGGCGCCGGCCCGCGCGTACTCGAAGTGGAAGTTGGCCAGCGACACCATGCCGTCGCCGGTGCGGATCACGCCTTCCTTCGGCCGGTAGTCGAAGCTCAGGTCCGGCCGCAGCGCGCGCATGCGCTCGATCAGGGCCTGCGCGGATTCGGCTTCGGTGGGGCGGCGGCGGAACAGCCGGGCGAGAAAGGACATGGGGTGGGCCTCGGAACGCCGGCGATTTAATCATAAGAATTACATCCTGTGCGTCCACCGGGTGGGGCGATGCCTTCGCGGCCACGTAGAATCCGGCCCTGAACCGCGGGCGTCGTTCAATGGCAGGACCTGAGCTTCCCAAGCTCAAGACGTGGGTTCGATTCCCATCGCCCGCTCCACTGCATCATTCTGCGGACTTCCGCAGAAGTCCAAGAGAGTCTGCAAGTCGTTGCCACACAAGGACTTTTCCTCTCTTTGACGTTCTGCCGCAGTCCACTGCGATCCGCCTACAGCCGGGACTTTTAAGTCCACAAACAAGTCCATTTTTGCGGGCGCGGCTGATTCCGGATTGTTGATGGAGGGGCGAGGTCGACGTGACCAGCATCTGGTTCCTGACTCATGTTCAGGAGCAAGAGCATGGCACTCTCAGACCTGGCCGTTCGGCAGGCCAAGGCAACTGGCAAGGCATACACCCTCCCTGACTTGGATGGCCTCTCCCTGGCCGTCACGGCTGCAGGGGGCAGGACTTGGCACTTCCGCTACTACTGGGCGGGCAAGCAGAAGCGGATGTCGCTCGGCACCTACCCGGAGGTGACGCTTCGCGAGGCCCGCAGCCTGCGCGACGAAGCGCGCGCCCTGCTGGCCAAAGGCACCAATCCTCGCGTTCACCGCAAGCAGAAGCGCACCGCTGTCCGGCTCGCCGACGAAAACACCTTCGAGGCGGTGTATCGCAAGTGGCTCAAGCATCGCGGGCTCAGCCTCAAGGAAGGCCGGCAGACGACCCTCTCGATCCTTCCGCGCATCTTCGACAAGGATGTGCTGCCCGCCTTGGGCAAGCGGTCGATCTATGAGATCAAGCGTCCCGACCTCTTGGAGGTGATCGCCAAGATCGAGAAGCGCAGGGCACTCTCCGTCGCCGAGAAAGTCAGGACGTGGTTCAACCAGCTGTTTCGCTACGCGCTGGTGATCGTGCCGGGCCTGGAGCAGAACCCTGCCGCCGATCTCGATGTGGTGGCGCTGCCGCTGCCACCCGTCAACCACAACCCGTTCCTGCGCATGGCCGAGCTGCCGAAGCTGTTGCAGCGGCTGCGCAGCTATCGCGGCAGGCGGCAGACCCAGCTCGGGCTGCGGCTATTGCTGCTGACCGGCGTGCGAACCGGCGAGCTGCGACAGGCGACGCCGGATCAATTCGATCTGGACCGTGGGCTGTGGATCATCCCGCCCGACGTCGTGAAGCAACTCCAGTTGGATATGCGCAAGAAGCGGCAGCAGCCAAAGGACATCCCGCCCTACATCGTGCCGCTGTCGATTCAGGCCATGGAGATCGTCCGGCACCTGCTGGATGAGTTCAAGCCGGCCCAGCGCCACCTGTTCCGGCACGACAGCGACTTGAAGAAGCGCATCAGCGAGAACACGCTCAATGGTGCGCTCAAGCGCATGGGCTATCAGGAACGCCTGACCGGACACGGGATTCGCGGCACGATGTCCACCGCGCTCAACGAGATCGGCTACCCGAAGGTCTGGGTGGATGCACAGCTCTCGCACGTCGATCCCAACAAGGTCAGCGCGACCTACAACCATGCCGAGTACGTGGAGCAGCGTCGCCGCATGATGCAGGACTGGGCCGATCGGCTCGACCTCTTCGAGCAGAACCAGGTCGAGGCGGCCAGCA
>NZ_JAYRZR010000117.1:0-9322 GCF_041916345.1 Ramlibacter sp. | reverse complement strand
AGGCACGGTGGCCCGCGTCGGCGGCCGCATGATGCTCAAGCGCGTGATGGGCAAGGCCAGTTTCGCGACGCTGCAGGACGGCAGCGGCCGCATCCAGGTCTACGTGACGCGCGATGCCGTGGGCGAGGAGGCCTATGCCGCCTTCAAGCACTGGGACCTGGGCGACATCGTGGGCGCCGAGGGCAAGGTGTTCAAGACGCGCACGGGCGAGCTGTCCCTGCACGCCACCTCGATCCGCCTGCTCACCAAGAGCCTGCGGCCCATGCCGGACAAGTTCCATGGCGTGGCCGACCAGGAGGTGAAGTACCGCCAGCGCTACGTGGACCTGATGACCGACGAGGACGCCCGCCGCCGCTTCACCGCGCGCAGCAAGGCCGTCTCGGGCATTCGCGAGTTCATGGTGGCGCACGGCTTCCTGGAGGTGGAGACGCCCATGCTCCACCCCATTCCCGGCGGCGCCAACGCCAAGCCCTTCATCACGCACCACAACGCGCTCGACCAGGAGATGTACCTGCGCATCGCGCCGGAGCTGTACCTCAAGCGGCTGATCGTGGGCGGCTTCGAGCGCGTCTTCGAGATCAACCGGAACTTCCGCAACGAAGGCATCTCGGTGCGCCACAACCCCGAGTTCACGATGATGGAGTTCTACGCGGCGTACTGGAACTACCGCGACCTGATGGACTTCACCGAAGCGCTGATCCGCGATGCGGCCCAGAAGGCCGTGGGCACGCTCGCCCTCACCTATGGCGGCCAACCGGTGGACCTGGCGGCCCCCTTCGAGCGCCTCACCATCCGCGAGGCCATCGCGAAGCACACCAGCGCCGGCGCGGGCGCCGACGACCGAGAGTGGCTGATCGCCGCCCTCAAGAAGCTGGGCCACTCCGAGGAGAAGGACCGCCTGTCCACGCGGTCGCTGGCCAGCCTGCAGGTGCTCTTCTTCGAGGAGACGGTGGAAGAGAAGCTGTGGCAACCCACCTTCATCATGGAACACCCGACCGAGATCTCGCCGCTGGCACGCGCCAACGACGAGCGGCCCGAGGTGACCGAGCGCTTCGAGCTCTACATCACCGGCCGCGAGTTCGGCAACGGCTTCTCGGAGCTGAATGACGCCGAGGACCAGGCGGCCCGCTTCGCTGCGCAGGTGAATGCCAAGGATGCCGGCGACGACGAAGCCATGTTCTTCGACCATGACTTCGTGCGCGCGCTGGAATACGGCATGCCGCCCACGGGCGGCTGCGGCATCGGCATCGACCGGCTGATGATGCTGCTGACCGACAGCCCCAGCATCCGCGACGTGATCCTGTTCCCCGCGCTGCGCCGCGAGGGCTGAGGCTCAGGGCAGCAGATCGAGCGCGCGCAGGTAGCGCGCCTCGGTCATCAGCGCATCCCAGGAGGGCGGCGGTGCCAGCGGCAGCAGCGCCAGCCGCCGCTGCTCGCTGGCGTCAGAGGGGCGCCACTGGCCCGCGTCGCGCGCGGCCAACAGGCCATCGAGCAGATCGTCGAGGATGCGGCCGCCCTCGGGCTCGGACTGGTTGCACAGCAGCACCATGTCGCAGCCCGCGCCCAGGGCCGCCTGCGCGGCCGCCACGTAGGTGACGGTGCGGCCTTCGATCTGCCGCGCGCCGGCCATGCTGAGGTCGTCCGAGAACACCGCGCCCTGGAAGCCGAGGCGGCCACGGAGGATGTCCTCCAGCCAGATGCGCGAGAAGCCGGCCGGCACGCTGTCCACCTTGGGGTAGACCACGTGCGCGGGCATCACGCTGGCCAGCGAGCTGCTGAGCCACCCATAGGGCGCGGCGTCGTCCGCCAGGATCGCCTTGCGGCTGCGCCGGTCGACGGGGATGTCCACGTGCGAGTCGGCCGCCACGAAGCCATGCCCCGGAAAATGCTTGCCGCAGTTGGCCATGCCGGCCTGCAGCAGGCCATGCATCAGGCTCTTGGCCAGCAAGGCGGTGACGCGAGGATCGCGATGGAAGGCGCGGTCGCCGATGACGGTGCTGCGCGAGGCGCCCATCTCTTCCTGCCAGTCCAGATCGAGCACGGGCGTGAAGCTCAGGTCGACACCGCAGGCGCGCAGCTCGGCGCCCAGCACGTAGCCCGCCGCAGTGGCGGCATCGGTGGCGCCCATGGCATCGCGCATCCACAACTCACCGAAGGCACGCATGGCCGGCAGGTGGGTGAAGCCGTCGGTGCGGAAGCGCTGCACGCGGCCGCCCTCGTGGTCCACGCAGATCAGCAGGTCGGGCCGCAGCGACTTGATCTCGGCGCACAGCGAGGCGAGCTGGGCACGATCCGCCCAGTTGCGCGCGAACAGGATCAGGCCGCCAGCCAGCGGATGGGCGATGCGTCGGCGGTCGTCGGCCGTGAGACTGAGGCCGGCGATGTCGAGGACGATGGGGGCATGTTCGGTCATGGGTGGGGTTCCTGGTGCTCCACCACCACGAAGCTGGCGGCGTAGTCGGTTTCGTCGGTCACGGTGACGTGGGCACGCAGGCCCTGCGCCTCGAACCAGTCCTTCAGCACACCGTGCAGCACGACGACCGGCTGGCCGCTGGGCAGCTTGCCGATCTCGCACAGGCGCCAGGTCATGGGCATGCGCATGCCCAGGCCCACGGCCTTGCTGAAGGCCTCCTTGGCGGAGAAGCGGGTGGCGAGGTAGCGCACGCCGCGCTCCGGCCAGCGGGCCGAGCGGGCCTGCCAGGTGCGCAGCTCCGCCTCGCAGAGGATCTTGCGGGCGAAGCGCTCGCCATGGCGATCCAGCGAGTCGCGGATGCGCCGCACGTCGCAGATGTCGGTGCCGATGCCGTAGATCACGACTGCGCCGACGCGGCGCTGGCGATGGCCCGCAGGTAGGCCTGCACCGTGCGCTCGTAGCCCTGCTCCAGCGCGTCAGAGATCAAGGCGTGGCCGATGGACACCTCCTGCACACCCGGCACGGCGCGCAGGAAATCAGCCAGGTTGGCCTGATTCAGGTCATGGCCGGCATTCACGCCCAGGCCGGCATCGAGCGCGGCTTGCGCGGCGGCGGCGAAGCGGGCGATCTGGACGGCCTGGTCGGGGCCGCCGTGGGCCGCGGCATAGGGTTCCGTGTACAGCTCCACCCGGTCGGCGCCCACGGCGCGGGCCAGCGGCATGGCGGCTGCGTCGGCATCCATGAACAGGCTCACCCGCACACCCAACGCGCGCGCCTCGGCGATCAGCGGGCGCACACGCTCGGCATCCCGTGCGAGATCCCAGCCGTGGTCGCTGGTGAACTGACCCTCGCTGTCGGGCACGAAGGTGCACTGATGCGGCCGCAGCGCCCGCACGAAGTCCATCAGGTTGTGGAACGGGTTGCCCTCGATGTTGTACTCGGCACCCGGCCAGGCCTTCACCAGCGCGGACAGCTCGTGCACGTCGTCGGCCCGGATGTGGCGGGCGTCCGGCCGCGGATGCACGGTGATGCCCTGGGCGCCGGCCTGCAGGCACAGGGTGGCCGCGCGGGTGACGCTGGGAATGCCCAGGTGACGCGTGTTGCGCACCAGGGCGACCTTGTTGAGGTTGACGGAAAGGGCCGTGCGGGGGTGGTTCATAGGGCCTGGAGGTCCAGCATCATCTGGCGGGTGCGCAGCGATGCGACGCCGCAATGGTAGTGCAGCAGGGCCCGCAGCTGCGGCTTGAGGTCGGGCGCGGCGGCGGTCTGTGGCAGCAGCGCGGTGAACGGCGCGTCATCGTCCAGCGCGTGCTGCAACGCCCGCCACTGTCGCCCTGACAGGCTCCCGCGCGGCTCGTCATCGGCGGCCTCCAGCAGACCGGCCTCGGGCTTGAGCGCATAGGCCTGGTCGTCCGCCAGCGGTGCGAGCGTGCCGGTCTGCGCTGCCAGCGAGGGCAGCAGGCCGATCTCGCGCAGCAGCAGCAGCTCGAAGGCCCGCAAGGCGGGCTCGGTCGCGTCGGCGGCACGCGCGGCGATCACGCCCACCGTCGCGGCATAGGCATCGAACAGGGCCGGGTGTGCGTCGTCGCGCGCCAGCAGGCGCAGCAGCAGCTCGTTCAGGTGGTAGCCCACCAGCAGCGCCTCGCCAGCGGGCATGGCCTGACCGCCCAGCCACTCGGCGGACTTGAGCGTTCGGATCTCGGCATCACCGGAAAACGCCACGTGCAGCGGCTGCAGCGGCAGCAGCACGGGCCGGAAGTTCGAGCTGGGCCGCTTGGCCCCCTTGGCAACGACGGCAATGCGCCCGTGGCGGCGGGTGAACAGCTCCAGGATCAGGCTGGACTCGCTCCAGTCGTAGCGATGCAGCACGAAGGCCGGTTCGTCGGCGACGCGTCTCATGGTGCCGCAGCCAGGCCCGCGCAGGGCCTCACTCGTAGCCGAAGGAGCGCACCCGGGCTTCGTCGTCGGCCCAGCCGGCGCGGACCTTCACCCACAGCTGCAGGAAGACCTTGGCGTCGAACAGCTTCTCCAGCTCGGTGCGGGCCTCGGTGCCGATGCGCTTGAGCCGCTCGCCGCCCTCGCCGATGACCATGGCCTTGTGGCCATCGCGCTCCACCACGATGGTGGCGGCAATGCGCACCATGCGCTTGTGCTTCGGGCTCGGTTCCTCCTCGAACTTCTCCACCACCACCGTCGAGGTGTAGGGCAGCTCGTCGCCGGTGAGGCGGAAGAGCTTCTCGCGGATCATCTCGCCGGCCATGAAGCGCTCGGAGCGGTCCGTGAGCTCGTCGGCGCCGTACCACCAGGGCTGCTCTGGCAGGTAGCCGGCGCAGATGGCGAGCAGGCGCTCGATGTCCTTGGGCGCCTTGGCCGACAGGGGCACCAGTTCGGCGAAATCATGGCGCTGCTGCATGTCGCGCAGCCAGGGCGCGAGTTCGCCGCGGCGATGCACCTGATCCAGCTTGTTGGCCACCAGGATGGCGGGGATGCCCGGCTTCAGCAGGGTGAGCACCTTGGCATCTTCCAGCGTGAACCGGCCCGCCTCGACGACGAACAGGACCAGGTCGACATCCCCCACCGCGCCGGTCACGGTCTTGTTCAGAGCGCGATTGAGCGCGGTGCCGTGGCGTGTCTGGAAGCCGGGCGTGTCGACGAACACGTACTGCGCGGCCCCCTCGGTGCGCACGCCGGTGATGCGGTGCCGGGTGGTCTGGGCCTTGCGCGAGGTGATGCTGATCTTCTGGCCGACCAGGGCATTGAGCAGCGTGGACTTGCCCACGTTGGGCTTGCCCACGATGGCGATCAGGCCGCAGCGGGGCGTCGCCTCGCCGGCCGGGGGCAGAGGGGCCGCGGGAGCGGGCGGATCGGTGGTGGGGTTCATCGGGTGGGCTGGCTCTTCAGGGTGATGAGCATCGCGGCGGCGGCGGCCTGCTCGCCCGCCCGGCGTGATGCGCCGATGCCGCGTTCGACCAGGCCGTACTCGGGCACCTCGCACTCGACGTCGAAGGTCTGGCGGTGTGCGGCGCCCAGTGTGGCGACCACACGGTACACCGGCAGCTGCTTGCGGCGCCCCTGCAGCCATTCCTGCAGTTCGGTCTTGGGGTCCTTGGCGGCGGCGGACATCTCGGGCTTGATGTCCACGGCCTGGAAGAGCCGTCGAACCAGCGCTTCGGCCTCACCGAACCCCGCATCGAGGTAGACGGCACCGATCACGGCCTCCAGTGCATCCGCCAGGATGGAAGGGCGCTTGTGGCCGCCGGAGCGCGACTCGCCCTCGCCCAGGCGCAAGAGCGCCGGCAGCCCGAGATCGAGCGCCAGGCGATGCAGGGTGTCCTGCTTGACCAGGTTGGCCCGGATGCGCGAGAGATCGCCCTCGGGCTGGTCGGCCAGGCGCTGGTAGAGCAGCGCGGCGACGGCCAGGTTGAGCACGGAGTCGCCCAGGAATTCGAGCCGCTCGTTGTGGTCGGCACCGAAGCTGCGGTGCGTGAGCGCGCGCTGCAGCAGCCGGGGCTCGCGAAACCGGTGCTGCAGCCGCTGCTGCAGCGCCGTGAGCGGCTCCTCCACGGGGCGGCTACTTCTCGTTGGAGTTGCCAGCGTACTTCAGCGTCAGCCAGGCGGGGCCGAACATCTGGTACTCCTTCTGGTAGGAGAAGGCCACCACGACCCGGTCACCCTGCTTGGTCACTTCCAGGTCCTTGCCGGTGATGCTCTTGATGTCGTCGACCTCGGCGGCGCGGTCGAACGCGGCCCGGACTTCGGCCACGGTGCTGCCATCCGAGGCCTTCTTGATGGCCTTCTTCACCGCCTGGTACTCGACGAACGACGGGAACGCCTGCATCGCCATTGCGCCCACCCCACCCAGCGTGGCCAGGATGTAGATCAGGACCCAGATGGACATGCCGCGCTGCTTGCTCTTGCCTGCCATTTCCAACCCTCTTCTCACAGTGCTTCTCAATCGAAACCGCCGATGCGCTTGAGGTTGCCGAAGTTCATCCAGATCAGGAAGGCCTTGCCGACGATGTTGCGGTCAGGCACGAAACCCCAGAAGCGCGAATCGAGCGAATTGTCACGGTTGTCGCCCATGACGAAGTAGTGCCCTTCCGGCACCTTGCAGGCGACGCCCTCGACACTGTAGCGGCAATTGCCCCTGAAGGGAAACGGCTCGGCCGCCTGCACGAACGCCGGGCGCTCCTCGTCCACCAGCAGGCGGTGGGGCCGCTCACCCAGGCGCTCGTCGAGTTGCCGGAAGTAGCGCATGGCGTCGCCGTCGAAGTAGTCGGGCAGCACGTTCGTGGGCACCGGCTGGCCGTTGATGGTGAGCCGCTTGTTCAGGTAGGCCACCTCGTCGCCGGGCACGCCGACGATGCGCTTGATGTAGTCCAGCGTGGGCTTGGGCGGATAGCGGAACACGACCACGTCGCCGCGTGCCGGGGCGTTGCCCTGGGTCACGCGGGTGTGGATCACCGGCAGGCGGATGCCATAGGTGAACTTGTTCACCAGGATCAGGTCGCCCACCAGCAGCGTGGGGATCATGGAGCCGGAGGGGATCTTGAACGGCTCGACCACGAACGAGCGCAGCACGAACACGGCCACGATGACCGGGAACAGCCCGGCCGTCCAGTCCAGCCACCAGGGCTGGGCCAGGATGTTCTGCTTCGCCTCGGTCAGGTCGACCGGGGTCGTGGCGAGGCCCTGGGCCGCCAGCCTGGCCTGACGTTCGGCGGCCTCCGCCTCCAGCGCGGCCGCGGCGGCGCGGCGGCGCGGCAGGAACCAGGCGCGCTCGGCGATCCAGTAGACGCCGGTCACCACCGTGGCCAGGAACAGCAGCAGCGCGAAGTTGCCCTCCACGTAGTCCAGGTACCAGGCGGCGGCATAGCCGACGAAAGCCGCCAGCACGGCAGCGGTGAGCACGGGCATGTTCAATCCTCGGGATGCGCGGCGCGCGGTGTCATTCCTCGACCTGCAGGATGGCCAGGAAGGCCTCCTGGGGCACCTCGACCGAGCCGATCTGCTTCATGCGCTTCTTGCCGGCCTTCTGCTTCTCGAGCAGCTTGCGCTTGCGGGTGATGTCGCCGCCGTAGCATTTTGCCAGCACGTTCTTGCGCAGCGCCTTGACGGTCTCGCGGGCGATGATGTTCGCGCCGATGGCGGCCTGGATGGCCACGTCGAACATCTGGCGGCTGATGATCTCGCGCATCTTGGCCACCACGGCACGCCCGCGGTACTGGGCCTGGGTGCGGTGCACGATGATGGACAGCGCGTCCACCTTGTCGCCGTTGAGCAGGATGTCGACCTTCACCACGTCGGAGGCCCGGTACTCCTTGAACTCGTAGTCCATGGATGCGTAGCCGCGGCTCACGGACTTGAGCTTGTCGAAGAAGTCCAGCACGATCTCGCCCAGCGGCAGCTCGTAGGTCAGCATGACCTGGCGGCCGTGGTAGGCCATGTTGATCTGGACGCCCCGCTTCTGGTTGGCGAGCGTCATGACCGGGCCCACGTACTCCTGCGGCATGTACAGGTGCACGGTGACGATGGGCTCGCGGATCTCCTGGATGCGCCCCTGCTCCGGCATCTTGGCGGGGTTCTCCACCATGATCACCTCGCCGTCGCCCTTGACGACCTGGTAGACGACGCTGGGCGCGGTTGTGATCAGGTCCTGGTCGAACTCGCGCTCCAGGCGCTCCTGCACGATCTCCATGTGCAGCAGGCCCAGGAAGCCGCAGCGGAAGCCGAAGCCGAGCGCCTGGCTCACCTCGGGCTCGTAGTGCAGCGAGGCGTCGTTCAGCTTCAGCTTCTCCAGGCTGTCGCGCAGCGAGTCGTACTGGTTGGCCTCCACCGGGTAGAGCCCCGCGAAGACCTGCGGCTGCACTTCCTTGAAGCCCGGCAGCGGCTCGGTGGCGGTGAAGGCAGCGCCGCCGGTGCCGGCCTTCACCAGGGTGATGGTGTCGCCCACCTTGGCGGCCTGCAGCTCCTTGATGCCGGCGATCACGTAGCCCACCTCGCCTGCCTCCAGCGCGTCGCGCGGGGCATTGGCCGGCGTGAAGACGCCCAGCTGGTTGGTCTCGTAGGTGGCGTCGGTGGCCATCAGCTTGATCCGCTCGCCGCGCGCCAGCCGGCCGTCGACCACGCGCACCAGCATGACCACGCCGACGTAGCTGTCGAACCAGCTGTCGATGATCATCGCGCGCAGCGGCCCCTGCGGGTTGCCGCGCGGCGCCGGGATGCGGTGCACGATGGCCTCGAGAATCTCCTCGATGCCCAGCCCGGTCTTGGCCGAGCACGGGATCGCCTGGCTGGCGTCGATGCCGATGACGTCCTCGATCTCGGCCTTCGCGTTCTCGGGGTCGGCCTGCGGCAGGTCCATCTTGTTCAGCACCGGCACCACCTCGACGCCGAGGTCGAGCGCCGTGTAGCAGTTGGCCACGGTCTGCGCCTCCACGCCCTGGCTCGCATCGACGACGAGCAGCGCGCCCTCGCAGGCGGACAGCGAGCGGCTCACCTCGTACGAGAAGTCCACGTGGCCCGGCGTGTCGATCAGGTTGAGGTTGTAGACCTGGCCATCGCGGGCCTTGTAGGTCAGTGCGGCGGTCTGCGCCTTGATGGTTATCCCACGCTCTCTTTCGAGCTCCATCGAGTCCAGCACCTGCTCCTCCATCTCGCGATCAGAGAGGCCGCCGCAGCGCTGGATGAGCCGGTCGGCAAGCGTCGACTTGCCGTGATCGATGTGCGCGATGATCGAGAAGTTTCTGATGTGATTCATCAACGGGAACGACTAAGTGATTGATTCAACTGGCGCGCACAAAGAAAAAAGGGCGCGCCCTCAAGGTGACGCGCCCTAAACCAACAATCTATGGCAACTGCGATAGTTGGAGCTTCATTGTAGGCAAAAAGCCCGGGGCGTACAGACGG
>NZ_JAYRZR010000116.1:0-9553 GCF_041916345.1 Ramlibacter sp. | reverse complement strand
ACCATGGCCTTGAGCTTGTCGACGTCGACCTCCTCGACGTCCTGCTCGCGCGAGGGCCACTCGCCTTCACGGATGCAGATGATGCAGCGGGCGATCTCCACCAGGCCCTGCAGCAGCAGTATGCCGCCCGCCAGGGGGATGAAGAACTTGAACGGATACACGGGGATCGGATCAGCGTTGAAGGTGTGCTCGCGGATCGCGAGCGAGTCCTGGAAGTAGCGCCAGCCGGCCCACGTGAGGGCGACCACACCGGGCAGGAAGAACAGGACGTAGAGGATCAGGTCGAGCGTGGCCTGGGTGCGCGGCCGGAAGAAGCCGTAGAGCACATCGCCACGCACGTGGCCGTTCTTCGACAGCGTGTAGGCACCGGCCATCATGAACAGCACGCCGTACAGCATGATCTGCACGTCGAGCATCCAGGCGTGCGGGCGGCCCAGCACGTAGCGGGAGAAGACCTCCCAGGAGATGAGCGCCGTCAGTGCGACGATCGCCCACGCGAAGGCCTGGCCGATCCAGGTCGAGAGGCGGTCCACCGCGAGCAGGAGTTTCTGCATGTTGTAGGTCTCCAGGCGCGAAAAGGGGCGGCTGTGCGCAGCCGCCCCCTTCTCGCTGCGGGCTGTCTCAGGACTTCTTCGTGCTGCGGCCGAAGTAGCGGTTGTAGGCCATCTTGAAGTCGACCATGTAGTCGTTCTGCCACTGGCCGGCCCGTTGCGCGAAGGCCTTCTGCGAGTCGAGCACCTTCTTGAACATCGGGTTCTCGGCGGCCTTCTTGGCGATGACCTTGTCCCAGGCGTCGAGCTGGGCGCGCAGGATGGCATCCGGCGTCTTGTAGAAGTTGACCTTGTCCTTGGTCTTCAGCTCGATGTAGTCCTGCGAGTTGCGATCGATGGCCTTCCAGCTCATGTCGGCGCTGGACGCCTGGACGGCGTAGTCGATGATGGACTTCAGCTCCTGCGGCAGGGCGTTGTACTTGCCCTTGTTGAAGAGGATCTCGAACTGTTCGCCGGACTGGTGGAAGCTCTGCAGCATGCAGTTCTTGGCGACGTCGGGGAAGCCCAGCACGCGGTCGGACGAGGCGTTGTTGAACTCGGCCGCGTCGATCAGGCCGCGGTCGAGCGCGGGCACGATCTCGCCGCCGGGCAGCGGGTTGACCGCAGCGCCCAGCTCGGTGAACACGTCCACCGCCAGGCCCACGGTACGGAACTTCAGGCCCTTCATCTGCGCGACGTTGGCGATCGGCTTCTTGAACCAGCCGAGCGGCTGCGTGGGCATGGGGCCGTACAGGTAGGAGACCACGTCCATGTTGATGGACTTGTAGATCTCCTCCAGCAGGGCCTTGCCGCCGCCGTAGTTGTGCCAGGCCAGGACCATGTTGGGATCCATGCCATAGGCGGGGCCGGAGCCCCACAGGGCCAGCGCCGAGTTCTTGCCGTAGTGATAGGCCACCACGCCGTGGCCGCCATCGAGCGTGCCCTTGTTCACGGCCTCCAGCAGCTGGAAGGCGGGCACCACGGCGCCGGCAGGCAGCACCTCGATCTTCAGCCGGCCGCCCGCCATGTCGTTCACCTTCTTGGCGAAGTCATTGGCGTACTCGTGGAAGATGTCCTTGGCGGGCCACGTGCTCTGGAAGCGCATCGACGTGGTCTGCGCCACCGCCACCATCGGTGCCGACATGGCGCCGGCGGCGACGGCCGCGCCCTTGAGCAGGCTGCGGCGGCGAGGGGTCTTGGGGGACTGGGTCACGGGGTGGTCTCCTTGGGTTTGTTGCGGTTCGCGGTGTTAGCAAGCTATCTTTGAAGGGCGTGCGCCGCCCCGTTAAGAGGGTTTTCACCGATCACGCTTCGTGCCGCGAACTAAGGTGCTCGCAAGGCCCTGATCGATGTACGGTGGTGCCGATCGACGCATACCTGTCGATGCACTTTCGGCTAAGGCGACAGCGCGGCTGTGCGCGGCCCGCCGTGCGGTCGCGGTGGCACAATTCCCCCGCATGAACGCCCCCGCCTTTCCCCGCCCCGCCGAGGGCTACGCTGGTGATGTGACCCCCGAACTCGCATGCCAGTGGTGGCAATCCGGCGAGGCCGTGCTCGTGGATGTGCGCAGCGACGCCGAGCGCGAGTGGGTGGGCTTCGTGCCGGGGGCCGTGCCCCTGGCCTGGAAGCAATGGCCGGGCATGGCTGCCAACCCTGGTTTCGACGCGGGTATCCGGGCTGCGGTGCCGCCGGGCGGCAAGGCCGTGCTGCTGTGTCGCAGCGGTGTGCGCTCGATCGCGGCCGCGCGCCGCGCCGCCGAGCTGGGCATCGAGGCCTACAACATCCTGGAAGGCTTCGAGGGCGATGCCGACGAGCAGGGGCATCGCGGCCGGCGCGGCGGCTGGCGCCTGCGTGGCCTGCCCTGGCGCCAGAACTGAATCACGAGGCGGCCACCGCGCCGCCTGTCGCAACGAGAGGACCTCATTCCATGCCCGTCAATCTCACCGCGCCGCGCGCGGAAGACCTGTTCCCGGTGCCCGGCGTGCGCATCGGCGTCGCCGAAGCCGGCGTCCGCAAGGCCGGCCGCAAGGACCTCACGGTCTTCCTGCTCGATGAAGGCGCTGCCGTGGCCGGCGTGTTCACGCGCAACCGCTTCTGTGCCGCGCCGGTGCAGGTGTGCCGCGAGCACCTGGCGGGCGGGCCGATCCGCGCGCTGGTCATCAACACCGGCAATGCCAATGCAGGCACGGGTGCCGATGGCCTGGCACGGGCACGCGCCATGAGCGCGGCCACGGCGCGCCTGCTGGGGCTGCAGCCGACCCAGGTGCTGCCGTTCTCCACCGGCGTGATCATGGAGCCGCTGCCGGTGGATCGCATCGAGGCGGGTCTGCCGGCGGCGATCGCCGACGCGCGGGCCGGTCATTGGGGCCGCGCCGCCGAGGGCATCATGACGACCGACACCGTGCCCAAGGCGTTCAGCCGGCAGGTGCAGGTGGAGGGCGTCACCGTCACCGTCACCGGCATCAGCAAGGGCGCTGGCATGATCCGGCCGAACATGGCCACGATGCTGGGCTTCATGGCCACGGACGCCCGCATCGATCCGTCGCTGCTGCAGTCGCTCGCCTTCGATCTCGCGGAAGGCTCGTTCAACCGGGTCACCGTCGATGGCGATACCTCCACCAACGACTCGTTCGTGGTCATCGCCACGCAGCAGGCCGGCCATGCGCCCGTGACCGATTGGGCAACGCCTGGCGGCCGCGCGCTGCGCGAGGCGATGATGGAGGTGGCACGCCTGCTGGCGCAGGCGATCGTGCGCGATGGTGAGGGCGCCACCAAGTTCATCACCGTGCGGGTGGAGGGCGGTCGTGATCGCGGCGAGTGCCTGAAGGCCGCCTACGCGATCGCGCATTCGCCGCTGGTGAAGACGGCGTTCTTCGCCAGTGATCCCAACCTCGGCCGCATCCTCGCCGCGGTCGGCTATGCGGGCATCGACGACCTGGACCAGGGCGGCATCGAGCTCTACCTCGACGATGTGCACGTGGCCACGCGCGGCGGCCGCCACCCCGCCTACCAGGAGGCGGATGGCCAGCGGGTGATGAAGCAGTCCGAGATCACCGTGCGCGTGCAGCTGGGCCGCGGCGATGCGGCGGACCAGGTCTGGACCTGCGACTTCAGCCACGACTACGTGAGCATCAACGCCGACTACCGGTCGTGAACGCATGAACGAGAAGTTCGAGCAACTGCTGGTGCGCGCGGAGAGCCTGCTCGCGCGCATCGAGTCCGTCCTGCCGCAGCCGCTGTCGGCGCCCGACTGGCAGGCCGCCATTGCCTGGCGCTACCGCAAGCGCTCCAGTGGCCACGGCGTGCTGGAGCCTGTGCGCCACGTGGCCGCGATCCGCCTGGACGACCTGAAGGAGATCGAGACGCAGAAGGAGAAGATCGAGCGCAACACGCTGCAGTTCGTGCAGGGGCATCCGGCCAACAACGTGCTGCTCACCGGCGCCCGCGGGACGGGCAAGTCATCGCTGATCAAGGCCTGCCTGAACGCGCATGCGGCTGACGGCTTGCGCCTGATCGAGGTGGACAAGGCTGACCTGACCGACCTGCCGGACATCGTGGACGTGGTCGCGGGGCGGCCGGAGAAGTTCATCGTCTTCTGCGATGACCTGAGCTTCGAGGACGGCGAGCCGGGCTACAAGGCGCTGAAATCCATCCTCGATGGCTCGGTGGCCGCCGCCACGCCCAATGTGCTGATCTACGCGACCAGCAACCGCCGGCACCTGCTGCCCGAGTACATGAAGGAAAACCTCACGTACACGCACACCGACGACGGCGAGGTGCATCCCGGCGAGGTCGTGGAGGAGAAGATCTCGCTGTCCGAACGCTTCGGCCTGTGGGTCAGTTTCTATCCCTTCAGCCAGGACGAATACCTGGCCATCACCGCGCAGTGGCTCGCGCACTTCCAGGTGCCCGCATCCGAGATCGAGTCGGCCCGCCCCGAGGCGCTGGTGTGGGCGCTGGAGCGGGGTTCGCGCAGCGGGCGCGTCGCCTACCAGTTCGCGCGTGACTGGGCCGGCCGCCACCACGGATGACCGCGCCCCTGGTGGCTGACGGCGACCGCCCGCGCGAGGGCGGCCCCGACCGCAAGGAGGTCGCGGTGGCCGTCGGCGTGCTCGTGCGCCCCGATGGCGCCTTCCTGCTCACCTCGCGGCCGGCGGGCAAGGTGTATGCAGGCTACTGGGAGTTCCCGGGCGGCAAGATCGAGCCCGGCGAGTCGGTGGAGCAGGCGCTGCGCCGCGAGCTGATCGAGGAGATCGGCGTCACCATCGGCGACGTCCATCCGTGGCGCATCGAACGCGTGGACTACCCGCACGCCCTGGTGCGGCTGCACTTCTGCAAGGTGTTCGACTGGCAGGGTGAGCTGCACATGCACGAAGGGCAGTCCTTCGCCTGGCAGCAGCTGCCCGTGGCCGTGACGCCCGTGCTGCCGGGCACGGTGCCGGTGCTGGCGTGGTTCGCCGAGGAACGGGGCCACGCCGGCCCGACCCACGCCGGCTGATCGGCGCGGCCGCCGCGTCCTCAGGCCTTGGGGTCACCGAACGGCAGATCGTCCGGCGGCGTGGGGTCGGGCACGCGGAAATCCTCGTTGGCCCAGGCGCCGAGATCGATGCCCTTGCAGCGCCCGCTGCAGAACGGGCGGTACGGATTGCGCGAGTGGTACAGGCTGGCCCCGCCACAGGTGGGGCAACGCACGGTGCGCGCGGATGGCAGGGGGCTCTCGGGCGCGTCGGCCATGGCTGCGATGGCGCGCCGCTCAGGCGCAGAGCGTCAGCTCGAAGGGCACGTTGTCCAGGCTGGGCTGCAGCCGTTCGCCATCCTGGCGCATCAGTCGCACGGACACGATCAGGCGGTTGCCGCTGATCTCGGGGACATGGGCCAGCGCCGGGTTGATGCGCAGGCGGGCCAGCTGGAAGGTGCGACCCGAGGGCAGCGGCTGCTGGAACTGCCCCCCCTGGGCCACCACCTTCTGCGGGGTGCCGGAGTCGCGCAGCAGCTTCAGCAGCAGCACCACCGATTCAGCCAGCGCGCCCAATGTCGAGGCCCAGCGCTCGAGGTCGGCGCGGCGGCGCTCGGGGGGCTGGTGCTGCCACGCGAAGTAGGCGGGCAGGTCGAACTCGCAGGTGCCGGCCGGAATGCCAGCGCGGCTTCGGATGCCCATGAGCCACTCGTTCTCGGTGAGCGGCTGGCCTGCCTTGCCGTTCATGCGATTCAGGCCCTGGAAGCAGTCGTCGACCTGGGTGATCACGGCCGTGAGGGCTGCCTCGGAGATGGCGGGGTTGCCGCGATAGCCGGCGAGCACCTGGCGGTGCCGGTCCAGATCCTTCATCAGGTCGGACTTCAGGTCGGCGCGGGAGGCGACCTCCATCACCTCGAAGATCGTCGTCAGCGCGAAATGGTGGTCCAGCGGGTGCGCCCGGGGAATCAGCTCGCCGAGTCGCCGGAACAGGTGCTCCAGCCGCAGGTAGGTCCGGATGCGTTCATTGAAGGGGTACTCGTAGAGAATCACGCGCGACGTCGATCCGGGGCAGGCTGGCTCAAGCCGGGATCATAGCCCGAAGGCCCGGGCCGCCTCGGTGACTTCGTGACGCAATGCTTCCAGTGTGAGACCGTCGTTGCAGACCACAAGGTCGGCGGCGGCCAGTCGCAGCGCACGCGGCGCCTGCGCGTCGATGATGCGCTGCACCTCCTCGGGTGCCAGGCCGCTGCGGGCCCGGACACGCTCCACCTGCGTGGCCGGCGAGCAGTCCACCACCAGTACGCGATCAAGGCCGGCACGCCAGCGGCCCGACTCGACGAGCAGCGGGATGTCGAACACCACGCAGCGGGCGCCGGCGGCTTGCGCCGCGTCGACCTGGCGCGCGATCTCCGCGCCCACCAGCGGGTGGATGATGGCTTCCAGCTGGCGGCGCGATTCGGGCTGCGCGTAGGCCAGCTCGCGCATGCGGGCGCGGTCCAATGCGCCGTCCGCACCGATGAACTCGGCGCCGAACTGCCGCGCGATCGCGGGCAGGGCGGCACCGCCGGGGGCCGTGAGGCTGCGCGAGATCGCGTCGGCGTCGATGCCGCTCGCGCCCAGCGCCTGCAGCATGGCCAGCACCGTGCTCTTGCCGCTGCCGATGCCGCCGGTGAGGCCGATGCGCCAGGCCATGGGCGCCCTCAGGGCATGCCGAACGGGAACGCGATGGGCAGGATCGCCGGCACCGCGGCGGGGCCGATGGCCAGGCAGACAAGGCCCGCGCCCGCGAGGTAGGGGCCAAAGGGCATCGGCACTTCCTTGTTGGCGAGCTTGCCCACGATGATGAGCACGATGCCGATGACCGCGCCGACCAACGAAGAGACCAGGATGATCGCCAGCAGGTAGTGGGCGCCGAACCACGCGCCCAGGGCAGCGAGCAGCTTGAAGTCGCCGTAGCCCATGCCCTCCTTGCCGGTCAGCAGGCGGAAGCCGTGATACACGAGCCAGAGCGACAGGTAGCCGGCGGCCGCGCCGAGCACGGCGGACTGCAGCGGCACCGTCCAGCCCGCCACCGAGGCGAGCAGGCCGCCCCAGAGCAGCACGTAGTTCAGGTCGTCGGGCAGCAGGAAGGTGTCCATGTCGATCAGGAACAGGCTGATCAGCAGCGCCGCGCAGCCCGCCCAGGCGGCGGCCTGGGGCGTGATACCCCAGCGGGCCGCGCACAGCGCGAAGAACGCGCCGGTGACGATCTCGACGATGGGGTAGCGCATGGAGATCGGCGCCTTGCAGGCCGAGCACTTGCCACGCAGGGCCAGCCAGCTGAGCACCGGCACGTTCTCGATGGCGCCGATCGGGTGGCCGCAATGCGGGCAGCGCGACCGCGGGCGTGCCAGCGAGAAGGGCGGCAGCGCATCCAGCGCGGCGCGCAGGCCCTTGTCGGCGGCCATGATCTCCTTGCCGGGCGGCCGGCCGAACACCATCTGGTGCGCTTCCTCGTCCGACAGCATGCCCTGGGCCTCGTCGTACCACTGCCGCCCCAGCACCCGGGGCAGGCGGTAGACCACCACGTTCAGGAAGCTGCCGACGAGCAGGCCCAGGACGCCGGCCAGCGCGGCGTCCAGTGCGGGCGAAAACAGCATCAGACCACGGACCCCAGCTTGAAGATGGGCAGGTACATCGAGACCACGATGCCGCCGATCAGGCCGCCCAGGAACACGATGATGATCGGCTCCATCAGGCTGGACAGGCCGGCCACCATGTCATCGACCTCGGCCTCGTAGAAGTCGGCCGCCTTGCCCAGCATGTGGTCGATGGAGCCGGATTCCTCGCCGATGGCGCACATCTGCAGCACCATGGAGGGGAAGACGTTGGCGTTGGTCATGGCCGCCGTGAGGCTGGTGCCGGTGGAGACTTCCTGCTGGATCTTCTCGGTGGCCGCCACGTAGACCGAATTGCCGGAGGCGCCACCCACGGAGTCGAGCGCTTCCACCAGCGGCACGCCGGCGGCGAACATGGTGGCCAGCGTGCGCGTCCAGCGGGCGATGGTGGACTTGTAGACCAGGTCGCCGAACACCGGCAGCTTGAGCATCAGCCGGTCCATGAACATCTGCACCTTCTCGCTGCGCTTCCAGGCCTGCATGAAGAAGTAGAAGCCGCCGCCCAGGCCGCCGAAGATGAGCCACCAGAACTTGACGAAGAACTCGCTCATCGCGATCACGAACAGCGTGGGCGCGGGCAGGTCGGCGCCGAAGGAGGTGAACACCTCCTTGAAGGCCGGAATCACGAAGATCATGATCACCGTCACCACGATGAAGGCCACCACGACCACGGCGATGGGGTACATCAGCGCCGCCTTGATCTTGGACTTGATCGCCTCGGTCTTCTCCATGTAGGTGGCCAGACGGTCCAGCAGGCTTTCCAGAATACCGGCGGCCTCGCCGGCCTCGACCAGGTTGCAGTACAGGCTGTCGAAGTAGAGCGGGTACTTGCGGAACGCCGCCGACAGCGAGGTGCCGGTCTCCACGTCGGTGCGGATGTCGTTGAGGAGCTTGGTCACGCTCACGTTGGCGTTGCCGCGGCCGACGATGTCGAAGGCCTGCAGCAGCGGCACGCCGGCCTTCATCATGGTGGCGAGCTGGCGGGTGAAGATGGCGATGTCCTTGGCGCGGATCTTCGAGCCCGAGCGCATCTTGCGCTTCTTGATCTTGGTGGGCGTGACGCCCTGGCGCCGCAGCGCCGCCATGACCTGGTTCTCGCCCGCGGCGCGCGTCTCGCCCCGCACGACCTTGCCGTTGCGGTCCTTGCCTTCCCATTCCCAGACGACTTCGGTGACCTTGGCTGCTGCTGCGGTTGCCATAGCGGGACTCCTCTGTGATGCGTTATTCGTTGGTGCAGGCCAGCACTTCCTCGAGGGAAGTGAGGCCCTGCCGGACTTTCCACAGGCCGGATTCGCGCAGGCTCCTGACGCCTTCCTTGCGGGCCTGCGCGGCGATTTCCAGTGCGCTGCCGTCGGCCAGGATGATGCGCTGCATGTCCTCGCTGACGGGCATCACCTGGTAGATGCCGACCCGGCCCTTGTAGCCGTTGTTGCAGGCGCTGCAGCCCACCGGCCCGTAGGGTGTCCAGCTGCCGTCGACGTCTTCCTCCTTGAAGCCCGCGTCGAGCAGGGCCTCGTAGGGGATGTCGAGCGGCTTCTTGCAGGACGCGCAGAGGCGCCGCGCCAGGCGCTGCGCGGTGATCAGGATCACGGCGGAGGCGATGTTGAATGGCGCGATGCCCATGTTGCGCATGCGCGTGAGCGTGGTCGGCGCGTCATTCGTGTGCAGGGTGGACAGCACCAGGTGGCCGGTCTGGGCGGCCTTGATCGCGATGTCGGCGGTTTCCAGGTCGCGGATTTCGCCGACCATGATGACATCCGGGTCCTGGCGCAGGAAGGACTTGAGGGCCACCGCGAAGGACAGGCCCGCCTTGTCGTTCACGTTGACCTGGTTCACCCCGGGCAGGTTGATTTCGGCCGGGTCCTCGGCCGTGGAGATGTTCACCCCCGGCTTGTTCATCAGGTTCAGGC
>NZ_JAYRZR010000115.1:0-9580 GCF_041916345.1 Ramlibacter sp. | reverse complement strand
CGGCAGGAAGCACATGCACTCATCCGCGTCGGTGCGGGCGATGAGCGTGTTGTAGCCGCGCACGGTGTAGACCAGGCCCTTGTGCGCGTGCATCGCGCCCTTGGGCTTGCCGGTGGTGCCGGAGGTGTAGACCAGGATCGCCAGATCCTCGGGCTTGACGGCGCGCACGCGCTGCATCAGTTCGTCTGCATGGGCGGCGTTGTACTCGCGACCGAGCCGGCGCAGTTCATCGAGGCTGATGACGCCCGGGTCGTCCAGATCGCGCAGGCCTTCCATGTCGAAGACCACGATCTTCTTCAGGCTGGGGATCTGCTCGCGCACCTCCAGCGCCTTGTCGAGCTGTTCATCGTCTTCCACGAACAGGATGCTGGTGCCCGAGTCCTCGCAGAGGTACTGCACCTGAGCGGCTGCATCGGTGGGGTAGATGCCGTTGGACACGCCGCCGCAGGAAAGAATGGCGATGTCGGCCAGCACCCATTCGATGACGGTGTTGGAGAGGATGGAGGCGGTGTGCCGCGGCGCGAAGCCGAGGCTCATGAGCCCGCCCGCGATCTCGCGCACGGCCTCGCCGGTGCGCGACCAGGTCCAGCTGCGCCAGATGCCCAGCTCCTTCTGGCGCATCCAGACGTTGGCGGCGCGCTTGTCGACCGCGTTCCAGAACATCGCGGGGATGGTGTCGCCTTCGAGGACCACGCGGGTCTCGGGCTGGATATGGGACAGATCCCAGAGATTGCTCATGTCGTCACCGCCAATTTTTCTTCTTCTTCCAGCGCCGCTCGCCGCGCACGCCGGCTTCCTTCATGCCGAGATAGAACTCCTTGATGTCTTCCTTCTCGCGCAGGCGGGCGCAGGTGTCTTCCATCACGATGCGGCCGTTCTCCAGCACGTAGCCGTAGTCGGAGGCGTTGAGCGCCATGTTGGCGTTCTGCTCCACCAGCAGGATGGTGGTGCCGCGCTCGCGGTTGACGCGCACGACGATCTCGAAGATCTCCTTGGTGAGCTTGGGCGACAGGCCCAGGCTGGGCTCGTCGAGCAGGATCAGGTCAGGCGCGGCCATGATGGCGCGGCTGATGGCCAGCATCTGCTGCTGGCCGCCGGAGAGCAGGCCGGCATCCTGCGCGGCGCGCTCCTTCAGGATGGGGAAGTAGCGGTAGACGGCCTCCATGTCGCGCGCGATGCCGTCCTTGTCGGCGCGGGTGTAGGCGCCCATCACCAGGTTGTCGTGCACCGACAGCAGCGGGAACACCTCGCGGCCCTCGGGCACGTGCGACAGCCCCATCTGCACGATGCGGGCAGGGTCGTTGGCGGTGATGTTCTCGCCCTTGAACTCCACGCTGCCCTTGCGCGGGTCGATGATGCCGGAGATGGTCTTGAGGATGGTCGTCTTGCCGGCGCCGTTGGAGCCGAGCACGGTGGCGATCTCGCCGCGGCGCACCTGCAGGCTGACGCCGCGGATGGCCTTGATGGGGCCGTAGGCGGATTCGACGTTGAGCAGCTTCAGCACCGGCTGGTCGCTCACGGGCGGGGGATTGGCGCTCATGGCGGTCACGCGGCCTCCCTGCGCAGGGAGCTCATGTCGTCGACCGAGCCCAGGTAGGCCTCGATCACGCCGGGGTGCGTCTGCACCTCGCGCGGCGAGCCGGTGGCGAGCACCTCGCCCTGGTTCATGGCCAGCACGCGGTCACTCACCTTGGACACGAGGCTCATGTCGTGCTCGACCATCAGCACCGTGATGCCCAGCTCGTGCTTGATGTCCTGGATCCAGAACGCCATGTCGTCGGTTTCCTCCACGTTCAGGCCGGAGGAAGGCTCGTCCAGCAGCAGCAGCTTGGGCTCGGTGCACAGGGCGCGGGCGAGTTCCACCACCTTGCGCACGCCGTAGGGCAGGCCGGCGACCATGGAGTCGCGGTGGTGCTGCAGATCGAGCAGCTCGATCACGCGCTCCACCTTCTCGCGGGCCTCCACCTCGGCGGCGCGCACCTTGCCGGTGAAGAACATCTCGCTGAAGAGGTTGCTCTTGTGGTGGGTGTGCCGGCCGATCAGCAGGTTGTGCAGCACCGAGGCGTGCTCGAACAGCTCGATGTTCTGGAACGTCCGCGCGATGCCCAGGCTGGCGATGCGGTGGGGCGGCTGGCGCGTGAGTTCCTCGCCCTCGAAGACGATGCGGCCGGTGGTGGGGTTGTAGATGCGGCTGATGAGGTTGAACACCGTCGTCTTGCCGGCGCCGTTGGGGCCGATGAGGGTGAACACCTCGCCGCGCCGCACGTCGAAGCTGACGTTGTTGACGGCCAGCACGCCGCCGAAGCGCACGCTGATGTTCTCGGCCGAGAGGAGGGTTTCGCTCATGGTCTTGGCGTGCTCACTTCAGACGATCCGACTTCTGGAAGGACTTCTGCCGCTTGAAGAGGCCCTTGCGATAGAACGGGAACAGCTGCAGGTAGGTGCGGATCTTCAGCCAGCGGCCGTACAGGCCCAGCGGCTCGAACAGCACGAAGCCGATCAGCACCGCGCCGTAGACCACCGCCTTCAGGCCCGGCGCCTGGCCGATGGCCGCGGGCAGGAAGTCCTTCACCGCGCTGATGGCCTGGGGTAGGCCGATGAGGAAGATGGCCCCCAGGAAGGCGCCGTGGATGGAGCCCAGCCCGCCGATCACCACCATCAGCAGCAGGTCGATCGACTGGATGATGTTGAACTGGTCGGGCGAGAGAAACCGGATCTGGTGCGCGTAGAGCGCGCCGCCGATGCCCGCCAGCGCGGCCGACAGAGCGAACGACAGTGTCTTGTAGCGGGCGAGGTGGATGCCCATGCTCTGCGCGGAGATCTCCGAGTCGCGGATGGCCACGAAGGCGCGCCCGGTGGGCGAGCGCAGCAGGTTCAGGCAGGCCAGCGTGCACAGCACCGCCACCACCAGGCAGACGAAGTAGAACGAGGTGCCGGTGTCGGCCGTCCAGCCGAACATCTTGACCGAGCCGACCGTCTTGCCGGCATTGCCGCCGGTGACGCTTTCCCAGCGGGCGAACACCTCCTCGACGATGAAGCCGAAGGACAGCGTGGCGATGCCCAGGTAGATGCCCTTGACGCGCAGCGCCGGCAGGCCGACCACGACGCCGACCGCGGCCGACAGCAGGGCGCCGACCGCCAGCGCGAGCGGGAAGGGCCAGCCCATGCCGGTGAGCACGGCCTGCGTGTAGGCGCCGACGCCGAAGAACGCCGCGTGGCCGATGGAGAACAGACCGGTGAAGCCCGCGAGCATCATGAGGCCCAGGCCCACGATGCCGTAGATCAGGATGAACGTGACCTGGGCCAGCAGGTATTCCGACAGCAGCCAGGGCGCCAGCACCAGGGCCGCGCACAGCAGCCCGTACCAGAAGACGTGGCCGCCATGCTTGGCGAGGTTGACGTCCTGGTTGTAGTCCGTCTTGAAGATGAATCTCATGGCGCGTCAGACCTTCTTGCGGAGCTTCTCGCCGAACAGCCCGTTGGGCATGACGACCAGCATGATGAGCACCACGATGTAGGCGGCGATGTCCTTGAAGCCCTCGGGCAGGTAGAAGCCCGAGAGCGACTCCACCACGCCGATGATGAGCCCGCCCACGATGGCGCCGGGCAGGCTGCCGAAGCCGCCCACCACCGCGGCGGGGAAGGCCTTCAGGCCGATGAAGCCCATGTTGGCGTGCACGAAGGTGATGGGCGCCAGCAGAAGGCCGGCGACGGCCGCCACCGCCGCGGCGAGGCCCCACACCAGGCTGTTGAGCCGCTTGACCGGGATGCCCATGTAGTAGGCGGCCAGCTGGTTCTGCGAGGCGGCCTGCATGGCGATGCCGATCTTGCTGTACTTGAACACCGTGTACAGCAGCGCGCACAGCACGGCGGTGGCCGCGATCACGACCATCTGCTCCACGTTGAGCACCAGGCCACCCACGTTCCAGACCTGGTCCTTGTAGGGCACGGGCAGGGTGTGCGTCTCGGTGCCGATGTTGGGGATCATCGTGATCAGGCCGCGCGCCACGTAGCCGATGCCGATGGTGAGCATGACGATGGAGAAGGCGGGCTGCCCCAGGATGGGGCGGATGACCACCGTCTCCAGCACCAGGCCGAACAGGGCCATGGCGGCGATGGCGCAGATCACCGAGAGCCAGAAGGGAAAGCCCATCATCGTCATGGCGGCCAGGCCGCCGAAGGCGCCGAGCATCATCAGCTCGCCCTGGGCGAAGCTCACCGTCTCGGTGGCCTTGTAGATCAGCACGAAGCCCAGCGCGATGAGGCCGTAGATACAGCCTTGCGCTACGCCGCTGATCACCAGTTGCAGGAATTGCACCGTGCTTGTCTCCGGTCGGTTTCTGGATGGCGCACTGTTATAGCCGTGCGGGCCGCGCATCATGTACAGGGTTGGCCCGGGGGCCTGTCGCCTAGTCGACGCGCCGCTTCTGCGTTCCAATCCTCGGAATGAGCGATGCTGTCCGAGTGGAGAGACTGGGCCCCGTGACCGTGGTCACGCTGGCCCGCGCGGCCGTGCGCAACGCGGTGGATGCGGACACGGCGCGTGCCCTGCACGAGGCCTTCATCGCCTTCGACGATGACCCCGATGCGCACGTGGCCGTCTTCCATGGGGACCACGGTCACTTCTGCGCCGGCTGGGATCTGCAGGCGGGGGCGAAACTGGCGCGCGAGGCGCGGGGCGAAGGACCGCTATCGCACCTGGATTTCTCGCCCGGCGACGAGCGACCCCTGGGGCCGATGGGTCCGAGCCGGCTGCTGCTGTCCAAGCCGGTGATCGCGGCGGTGGCGGGTGCCGCAGTGGCGGGTGGCATGGAGCTCGCCCTGTGGTGCGACCTGCGGGTGATGGAGGAGGACGCCTACTTCGGCGTCTACTGCCGCCGCTTCGGCGTGCCCCTGATCGATGGGGGAACCGTGCGCCTGCCGCGGCTCATCGGCATGGGCCACGCGATGGACCTGATCCTCACCGGCCGCCAGGTGCAGGCTGCCGAGGCGCTGGCCATGGGCCTGGCCAATCGCGTGGTGCCGCGCGGGCAGTCACGCGCAGCCGCCATCGCGCTCGCGCAGGACCTGTGCCGGTTCCCGCAGGCCACGATGCGCGCGGACCGCATGAGCGCCTACGAGCAGTGGGGCCACCCGCTGCCCGAGGCGCTGCATGGCGAGTGGCAGCGCGGCCGCGATCGCATCGGCGACGCGCTCGAGGGCGCGGGCCGCTTTGCGGCGGGCGAGGGGCGCCACGGGCGGTTCTGACGACCGCCAAAGGGCCTGAGCGACGGCCCGGACGGCCCCGGGCGGGCCTTCAGCGCGGAATCTCGCGCGGGCGGCCGGCGTCGTCGATGGCCACGTAGGTGAGGGTGGCCTCGGTCACCTTCACGAACTCGCCCTGGGCGCGGAAGGTTTCCGCGAACACCTCCACCTGCACCGTGATCGAGGTGCGGCCGATGCGCTGCACGCGGGCGAAGAAGCTGAGGATGTCGCCCACGCGGACCGGCTGCTTGAAGATGAACTCGTTCACGGCCACCGTGGCCATGCGCCCCTTGATGTGGCGGGCCGGCAGCACGGAGCCCGCCAGGTCCACCTGGGCCATGACCCAGCCGCCGAAGATGTCGCCGTTGCCGTTGGTATCCGCCGGCATGGGAATGACCTTGAGCACCAGCTCCTTGTCGCCCAGCGTGGGCAGCGGGGCGGAAGCGGCACGTTCCCCGGTGGGGCTTGGAATCGCGGACATGGGCACAATCTGCAGGTTCTGGCTGTCCCGGATTCTCCCTCATGCGCCACGGTGGCGAACGCAGTGCCTCCCTTCCCCTGCCCGCGGGCCCGGCCGTGCCGGGCGCCAGTGCGCCGCCCCGCGGCGACTGGGCCACGCTGCGCCGGCTGCTGCCTTACCTGTGGCGCTACCGCTGGCGGGTAGCAGCCGCCCTCGCCTTCATGGTGGCGGCCAAGCTCGCCAACGTGGGCGTGCCGCTGCTGCTGAAGGAACTGGTGGACGCCATGGACCTGAAGCCCGGGGACGCGCGCGCCGTGCTGGTGGTGCCGGCCGGCCTGCTGCTGGGCTACGGTCTGCTGCGGCTGGCGACCTCGGTCTTCACCGAGCTGCGCGAACTGGTGTTCGCCAAGGCCACGCAGGGCGCCGCACGCAGCATCGCGCTGGAGACCTTCCGCCACCTGCATTCGCTCTCGCTGCGGTTCCACCTGGAGCGGCAGACCGGTGGCATGACGCGCGACATCGAGCGTGGCGTGCGCGGCATCGAATCGCTGATCTCGTACTCGCTGTACAGCGTGGTGCCCACGCTGATCGAGGTGGCGCTGGTGCTGGCCATCCTCTCGATGCGCTTCGACCCGTGGTTCGCGGTGATCACGGTGGCGGCGCTGGCGCTGTACATCGTGTTCACCGTGACGGTGACCGAGTGGCGCACGCGCTTCCGCCGCGAGGCCAACGAGTTCGACTCCGCGGCGCACACCAAGGCCATCGACTCGCTGCTGAACTACGAGACGGTCAAGTACTTCAACAACGAGGATTTCGAGGCGCGCCGCTACGACGAGAGCCTGGAGCGCCTGCGCCGCGCGCGGCTGAAGGCACAGACCACGCTGAGCCTGCTGAACGCCGGGCAGCAGCTCATCATCGCCTGCGCGCTGGTGGCGATGCTGTGGCGGGCCACGCAGGGCGTGGTGGACGGCCGCATGACGCTGGGCGACCTGGTGATGATCAATGCCTTCATGATCCAGCTGTACATCCCGCTCAACTTCCTGGGCGTGCTGTACCGCGAGATCAAGCAGAGCCTGACCGACCTGGACCGGCTGTTCGCGCTGATGGCGCGCGAGCGCGAGGTGGCGGATGCGCCGGACGCGGTGGACCTGCCGCTGCCGCGGCCCGGGGCCGGCGATGCATCAGCGGCGGTGGCGCAGGCGCCGGCGGACTGGACCGTGCGCTTCGAGCACGTGCAGTTCGCCTATGAGGCGGGCCGGGAGATCCTGCATGACGTGAGCTTCGAGATCCCGGCCGGCCGCACGGTGGCGGTGGTGGGCCCTTCAGGCAGCGGCAAGAGCACGCTGGCGCGGCTGCTGTACCGCTTCTATGACGTGGGGCTGCCCGGCGCGACGGCGGATGCGGGCGGGCGCATCACCATCGGCGGGCGCGACATCCGCCAGGTGAGCCAGGCCAGCCTGCGCCGCGCCATCGGCATCGTGCCGCAGGACACGGTGTTGTTCAACGACACCGTGGAATACAACATCGCCTACGGCCGGCCCGGGGCCAGCCGCGCAGAGGTGGAAGCGGCGGCCCTGGCCGCGCGCATCCATGACTTCATCACCGCCACGCCGCGCGGCTACCACACCATGGTGGGCGAGCGGGGACTCAAGCTCTCCGGTGGCGAGAAGCAGCGCGTGGCCATCGCGCGCACGCTGCTGAAGGACCCGCCCATCCTGATCTTCGACGAGGCCACCAGCGCGCTGGACAGCGCCAACGAGCGCGCGATCCAGGCGGAGCTGCGCAGCGCCGCGCAGGGAAAGACCACACTGGTGATCGCGCATCGCCTCTCCACCGTGGTGGATGCGCACGAGATCCTGGTGATGGAGGCAGGGCGCATCGCCGAGCGCGGCACGCATGCCGAGCTGCTGGCCCGGGGCGGGCGCTATGCGCGCATGTGGGCGCTGCAGCAGAGCGCGGAGGGTGAGGCGCCAGCCGAGACGCGGTAAGGCGCCAGCGGCTCCCGCGCGCGCGGGCCGCGGCCGCGGCCAGGGCCTGTGCCGGGCAGGGGCGGCAGCGGCTCATCTGCCACGGGGTTGTCATGGAAGCGCGTGGCCGGCGCGTCCAGCATCAGGCGATCCAGCGGGCTGGTAGTGCCACCAGCCGCCACCTTGAGCACGTGCGTGTAGATCATGGTGGTGCTCACATCGCTGTGACCCAGCAGCTCCTGCACGGTGCGGATGTCCGTGCCGGCCTGCAGCAGATGGGTGGCGAACGAGTGGCGCAGCGTGTGCGCGGACACATGCTTCTGCACGCCCGCCATGTGCACGGCACGGCGCAGCGCACGCGAGAGCCGCTCCTCGAACAGGTGGTGCCGCCGCTCGACGCCGCTGCGCGGATCCACCGAGAGGCGCGGCGACGGAAACACCCAGTGCCAGGACCAGGTTTCACCCACGCGCGGGTACTTGCGATCGAGCGCGAAAGGCACCTGCACGCCGGCGCGCCGGGCGGCGCGGTCGGCCTCCCAGTAGCGGCGCGACATCCCCAGCTGCTGGTGCAAGGGTTCGACCAGCGCGGCGGGCAGCATCACCACGCGGTCCTTGCCGCCCTTGCCCTCGCGGATGACGATGGCGTGGCGGTCGAAATCGATGTCCTTCACGCGCATGCTCAGCCCCTCCTGCAGGCGCATGCCGGTGCCGTAGAGCAGCCGCGCGAGAAGGCCCGTCTCCCCCTGCATGAAGCCGAGGATGCGCTCGATCTCGACATGCGTGAGCACAGTCGGAATGCGCGGCTTGCGGGTGGGGCGGCCGATCTCGTCCAGCCAGGGCAGGGACTCGCCCAGCACCTCCTTGTAGAGAAACAGCAGCGCGCTCAAGGCCTGGCGATGCGTGGAGACCGACACCTTGCGCTCGGTCGCCAGCATGGTGAGGAAGGCCTCCACCTCTGCCTGCCCCATCTCGCGCGGATGCCGCAAGCTGTGGAAGTGCAAGAAGTGCCGCACCCACGACACGTAGGCCTGCTCGGTGCGCAGGCTGTAGTGCAGGTAGCGAAGACGCTCACGCAACTGCGCCATCAGGCGCGTGGCCTGCAAGGGCGGCCGCGGGGACAGCTTGCGGACTTTCGCGGAGCTGTTATCACTGTTCATGCAAACAGTATTCCGCCTTTTGCATTGACTGGCAAGCCTTTCGGGCGATGGCAAAGCGGCTGGGTCCCACAAATTGGCGACGAAACCCGGCGGCGGCGACGGATTTCAGCGTGAATTACATGAGTACACAAGTGGTACTCGGGAGCGGATTGCTGATATAAATCTGGCAGTTGCAGAAAGCAGATGGAGGGATGGCGATGGACGGCAATCGAGGTTACGGCGCGGGTGTGCGGGCCAGATCAAGTTATGCCGCGCAGATGGACCGGCTCGTCGTGCCACTGTCCGTGAAGACAGCCTCGCGGCTCAGGCCGCACCATGACCTCGAAGGTCGAAGAGCATGCCGCTGACGCGGAGGGCTTGAAGAGGCTATGAGAGCGGTTCGTCCAGTTCGACCAGGGCTTGCGCGCGAAGGAAAATCACGCGAGAGTTCGGGGGCGCTTAGTCCGCCTGCGAGTGGGTGGTGAAACGGCGGCTCTTCGGGGATGTGGCTTGAACTTCGGCACAAACAGTTCGGCGGTCTCGGGTTCGCCTACGGCAGCAGCACCGTCGGTAGGCAACTTGTCCACGAGGCGCTTGGCGCAGGGCTGCTTAGGCATCAGCCAGCGGTTCAGGGTGCAGGTCGCGCCGCACGCCCGGCATAACACGTTGGTCAACCGGACACGCTGCGGCAGCGCAGACCGGGCAGTCATTTCATTCTTTGCCCGGTCTGCGCTGCCGCAGCGTGCCGGTTACCGCCAACGTTATGCCGCACG
>NZ_JAYRZR010000114.1:0-9582 GCF_041916345.1 Ramlibacter sp. | reverse complement strand
GGCCACCGCCGCCATCTCCAGCGGCGTCATCTTCTCGGCCACGGTGTGCATGACGGCGTTGTCGTTGGTGCGCTCGCGCTTGTTGAACAGCTTGAGCTGCGTCTCGGTGTAGCTCGCGTACTGGCCGGCCAGCCGCGGCAGCCCGGCGGCCCCCGCCGCCTGCGGGCCATGGCAGCCCACGCAGGCGGGCACGCCGCTGTACTTGTTGCCCTGGTGGTAGATGTACTGGCCCACCGCGGCCAGGGCGGGATCCTTCGGCGGCTCGGGCGTGTGCTTCATCTTCTCGAAGTACTTCGCTACCGCCTCCATCTCGTCGGGCTTGAGCGGTGCCACCATGCCGGCCATGGCGGTGCTCTTGCGCTTGCCGTTCTTGAAGTTCTCCAGCTGCTTGAGCGTGTACTCCCAGTGCTGGCCCGCCAGGCGCGGGAACAGCTCGCTGGACGACTCCCCTTCGGCACCGTGACAGACGAAGCACACGCCGGAGACGATCTTCTTCGCACGCGCCTCGTCGGCCTGGCTCCAGGCCGTGCCGGCCAGCAGCGCCGCCACCGCGGCGACGGCCCATCGATTCAATCCGGAATGACGCATCTTCGTTCTCTTCACAGGCAGGCTGGCGCCGCGCCGGGCGGCGCCAGCCGGTTGCAGCATGGGGCTCAGGCTAGGGAGTCGGCCCAGATGTTGCGCGCCCAGGCCATGGCGTAGCGGCCTTCCAGCTCGTTCGCGGCGCTGGAGACGCCGCCCGAGCCGGGCACCGTGAGCATGGTCTTCTGGCCGGCGTCGTAGCGGTGCACGCTGGCGACGTGCACCACGTCCTCGTCGCTGACGAAGCTGTAGCAGGTGTTGTTGTAGATCGGCAGCGGGTTCACCGGCTTGCCCGTGAGCAGCGCCACCACGGCGGCGGCGCAGGTCTTGGCATGCTGGTTCGCCATGTGGCCCGACTTCGGCATGGCCGGCGCGATCTGGATGGCGTCGCCGAGCACGTGCACGTTCTTCGCCGCCTTGGACTCGAAGGTGAGCCAGTCCACCTCGCACCAGCGGCGGTTGGCGGTGGCCAGGCCGGTGCGCACGGCGATGTCACCGGCGCGCATCGAAGGCACGACGTTCAGCACGTTGCCCTTCACGTCGTCGCTGAACTCGAACTTCAGCGTGCTGCCGGCCACGTCGACATCGGTCAGCTTGTGCTTCGGGCGGTACTCGATGATGCCCTTGTAGCGGTCCGCCCAGGCCTTCTTGAACAGCGGGCCCTTGGAGGTGACGTCGTCGTTGCCGTCGACGATGATGACCTTGCTGCGCGGCTTGGCCTTGCTGAAGTAGTGCGCCACCTGGCAGGCGCGCTCGTACGGGCCGGGCGGGCAGCGGTACGGGGCCTCCGGGATCGACAGCACGTAGACGCCGCCGTTGGGCATGGCTTCCAGGCGCTGGCGCAGCGCGGCCGTCTGCGGGCCGGCCTTCCAGGCGTGCAGCACGGCATCCTGGGCGCCGGGGCGGTTCATGCCGGGCAGCGTCTCCCACATGAAGTCGACACCGGGAGAGACGATCACGCGGTCGTAGGGCAGCTCGCCGCCGCTGCCGAGCTTGACGATGCGCTTCTCGACATCGATGCCGGCGGCGGTGTCACGCACCACCTTCACGCCATGGCGCTTGGCCAGGTTGTCGTAGGGCGTGGTGATGTCGGCCATGGTCTTGCTGCCGCCCAGCACCAGGTTGGAGATGGGGCAGGAGACGAAGGCCGCGTTCGGCTCGACCAGGGTGACCTGGATGCCCTGGTCGGACCACATGCGAATGTACTTGGCGGCCGTGGCGCCGCCGAAGCCGCCCCCGATGACCACCACCTTGGGGCCGGCGCCGCCACCCACGGTGGCGCAGCCGGAGAGGAACGAGGCGGCACCGGTGGCGGCGACCGCGCCGGTGAGCTGGACGAACTGGCGACGTTGCATGACGGGGCCCTCCTTCACTTCTTCTGCGCGGCGAAGTAGCCGGCGATGGCGTTGATCTGCTCGTCGCTGTAGCCCTTGGCGAGCTGGTGCATGACGGTGGCGGGCTTGCGGCCGTTCTTGAAGTCGAGCATCTTGGTCACGATGTCCTCGCGCTTCATGCCGGCCAGGGATTCATTGCCGGGCTGGGCTACGCCGTTGGTGCCGTGGCAGTTGGCGCACGAGGCGGCCCAGGAGCGCACCTGGGCGGCATCCTGCGCAAAGGCGGGCCCGGCACTGGCCAGGACCAGCGCCGCGGTGGCGAGCGCCGGAATCGGGTTCTTCATGGTCGTGTCTCCTTCGAGGGTGGGGGACAGTGGCGCGGGCGCCGGGAACAATATATATCAACTGGCTCTTATATTAGGACCTGGAGCCCCAGGGCGCCACATGGTGAAAACCCCGTGGCCCGCGGGCGGCCCGAGTCAGGGCCTTGTCAGTTCAACGAAGCCGGATCACGAGGCCATGTCGGACTCGATCGCGATCTGCGTGCACACGGCGCGGCACAGCGTGACCACGCGGTCGTTGATGATGCGGTAGTAGATCTGCACGCCCTCGCGCCGGCGGCCGAGCACCCCCGCCTGGTAGAGCGTGTTGAGGTGCTGCGACATGTTGGGCTGCGTCGTCTGGATGTCCTCCAGCAGCTGGCTCACGTTCTTCTCGCCGTTGCACAGGCTGCTGATGATCTTCAGCCGCATCGGCGCCGACATCACGCGGAACACCTCGGCGGCCATCTCGAACACCTCGTCGGATTCGGCGATGGCGCGGTCGGCCTGGGCGGCGGGTCTGCGGGCCATGGTGCGGCGCGCGCCTGCGCGCTCAGGGCTTGATGTAGGCGTAGCGCTCACGGAACTGCAGCGCACCGATGCGCGCCACGCCGGACGGCGTGAACTCGGCATCCATGCTGAACTGCTCCTTCTTGAGGTTGCGGTTGCGCAGGGTGATCTCGCACACCTCGAAGCGCACGCCGCGCGCCTTGAGCGCGCTGATCAGGGCGCCGTAGTCGATGTCGGGGTTCTTCGGGTCCTTCGCGCCCTCGAACAGCATGTCCACGCCGTTGGCGTGGGTGACGACGGTGATCTTCGTGTCGGGCGCCACGTCGAGGTGGTTGCGGATGTTGCGCAGCCCCTTGGTGGCCTGCGCGGCGGCGTCGTCGATGTGATAGATGACCTTGTCCTGCGCGAACGCCGGCAGGCAGGCGGCCGCCAGCACCAGTGGCGCGGCCAGACGGGATAGTGCGATGGGCATTGAGCGCATGAAAGCTCCTGGGAGTGGGGCACTACACGCCCCGGGGTGAGCATACACGGCGCGTCGGGCGGTCGCATCCGGGTCAATCACTAGATCAGCCTGGACGAATATGGAGCGGCGCGCCGAAAGCGCACGCCCGCCTGCGGTTCGTCTGACATGCATCAACGCGTCAGCCAGTCACCCGGCAGAATATCAGTCATTGCTGAATTAAAGGCCGCCCATGGACCTGTCCTCCCTTGTTGAGCGCCTCGGCGAGGCCCCGCTGCTGGCCGCCGGCGGCGCCGTCGTGGGCCTGGCCTTCGGCTTCTTCGCCCAGCGTTCCAGCTTCTGCCTGCGCGCGGCCGTGATCGAGTTCTGGCGGCGTCAGGCGGGCGAGAAGCTCGCGATCTGGCTGCTCACCTTCTCGGCCGCGGTGGTGAGCGTGCAGGCGCTGGTGCTGGCCGGCTGGATCGACGTGGGCAATGCGCGGCAGCTCGCCTCGCGCGGGAGCCTGTCGGGCGCCATCGTGGGCGGCCTGCTCTTCGGCGCCGGCATGATCATGACGCGCGGCTGCGCCAGCCGGCTGCTGGTGCTGTCGGCCACGGGCAACCTGCGTGCGCTGCTGTCGGGCCTGATCTTCGCCGTCACCGCGCAGGCGGCGCTGGGCGGCGCGCTCTCGCCGCTGCGGCAGACCATCAGCGCCTGGTGGACGGTGGAAGGCGGCGCCTCGCGCGACCTGCTCGCGATCACCGGTGCCGGCCACTGGGGTGGCTTGGCCTTCGGCGCGCTGTGGCTGGCCGCCGCGCTCTGGTATGCCCTGCGCAGCCGCCGCAGCGTGTGGAAGTGGGTGGGCGGCATCGGCGCCGGCCTCGCGGTGGCGGCCGGCTGGACCTGGACGGCCCGCGTGGCCGCCAGCTCGTTCAATGTGGTGCCGGTGCAGGGCCTCACCTTCAGCGGGCCCTCGGCCGAGTGGCTGATGCGCGTGCTGGCCTTGCCGGCGCCCCACTGGGGCTTCGACTCCGGCCTGCTGCCGGGCGTGTTCGCCGGCGCCTTCCTCGGCGGCCTGATCGGCGGCGACCTGAAGCTGGAAGGCTTCAAGGACGGCTACAGCATGCGCCGCTACATCGCCGGTGCCATCTTCATGGGCTTCGGCTCGATGCTGGCCGGCGGCTGCGCCGTGGGCGCTGGCGTGACCGGGGGCGCGGTCTTCGCGCTCACGGCCTGGATCGCCCTGGCGGCGATGTGGGTCGGCGCCGGGCTCACGGATCGGTGGCTGGATGTGCCGGAGGCACGGCGGGCGGAGGCCGCGGCCGCGGCGACTGCACGGCCACCCGAGGCGCCGGCGCAGCCGATGCCGACCTGAGGCGGTCGCAGGGCCAGCGGCCCTACTTCTCGTCGCCCATGTGCAGCCAGGCGTTCTCGGGCAGTTCCTCGATGAAGCGCATGACATCGGCCAGCACGCCGTGCTCGCCGGCCCACTCGATCTGCTCGCGGAAGCACAGGCGCTTGGTCAGCGGCGGCGTGGCGGACCAGGAGGCGCCGGTGGCGGGCATCGGCGGCGGGGTCCGCACCTTGGCCCGTTGACCGGCGGTGGACAGCAGGTAGGTGAATTCGTCCCACTGCAGCGGGCGCGGGCAGACGCGGTTGTTGCGCCGCGCCACCACCATGGCAAGGTCCACCGTCAGCGCCGGCGGCTCGGGCGCGGCCACCTTCGGGCGACGCACCGGCTTGGCCATCGGGTCGATCGCATCGGCCGGCTGGGTGTTGGCCCAGCTGCGCTCCTCGGGGGAGAGCACCATGGGCGCGGAGGCCGGCTCGGTGTCGGCGAACTTGCGCTCATGCGCCTGCGAGGCCTCGGACCATTCGGCCCAGGCGGATTCACCGCTGCCTTCGACGACCTCAGGCGCGGGAATGGTGTCGCCCGGCATGTAGGTCGAGTCGAGGTAGTTCTTCTTACCTTTCGCCGGCTTCGGCGTTTTGGAGGAGGCATCTGCCATGCATCTGAATCTAATCGGGATCCGGCAGGCCGGCAACCGCCAATCCATGATTTGCAGCGTGAAAGTCGGGTAACGCCACGCGTCGATGCACGGCCGCGCGGCACCGCGTGATGGCCTGTGCCCACGCCGTGCCAGCGCTTAGACTGCGCAGCATGCAAATCCAGTTCCTCGGTGCCACCGGCACCGTCACCGGCTCCAAGTACCTGGTGCGCCATGGTGACCACCACGTGCTGGTCGACTGCGGGCTGTTCCAGGGCTACAAGCAGCTTCGCCTGCGCAACTGGTCAGCGCTGCCGGTGGACGCCGCGCAGATCGACGCCGTGGTGCTCACGCATGCCCACATCGACCACAGCGGCTACATCCCCCTGCTGGCGAAGCAGGGCTTTCGCGGCAAGGTCTGGTGCAGCGCGCCCGCGCGCGACCTCTGTCGCATCCTGCTGCCCGACAGCGGCGGCCTGCAGGAGGAAGAGGCCGACTACGCCAACCGCCACCACTTCAGCAAGCACAGTCCCGCCCTGCCCCTGTACACCCGCGACGACGCGGTACGCAGCCTGAAGCAGTTCCACGCCGTGCCCTGGGGCGAGCGCTTCGAGCCAGTGCCGGGCCTGCACGCGCTGCTGGCCCGCGCCGGCCACATGCCGGGGGCCGCGCAGGTGCGGCTGGACGACGGCCGGCGGTCCATCCTGTTCACCGGCGACGTGGGACGGCCGGCCGATCTGGTGCTGCGCGCGCCCGATGCCCCGATGGCGGCCGACTACCTGGTGACCGAGTCCACCTACGGGGATCGCGAGCACCCGGACAGCGACGTGCTGGAGCAACTGGCCGAGGTCATCAACCGCACCTCCGCGCGCGGCGGCACGCTGGTGATCCCGGCGTTCGCCGTGGGACGGGCGCAGACGCTGATGTACTGCATCCACCTGCTCAAGCAGCGCGGCGCCATCCATCACCTGCCGGTGTTCCTGAACAGCCCGATGGCGGCGGATGCACTGCAGGTGTACCACCGGCACCCGGCCGAGCTGCGCCTGCCCTCGCACGAGCTGGAGGCGCTTTGCAATGCCGCCACCATCGTGCGCACGCCGGAGGAATCCCGTGAGCTGAACGCGCGCAAGGGCCCGATGGTGATCATCGCCGGCAGCGGCATGGCCACTGGCGGGCGTGTGGTGCACCACATCAAGGCCTTCGCGCCCAAGCGCCAGAACACCATCCTGCTGGCCGGCTTCCAGGCCGGCGGCACGCGCGGGGCGGCACTGGCCGACGGCGCGCCTTCGGTCCGCATCCATGGGGAGGATGTCCCGGTGCGCTGCGAGGTGGCGCGCATCGACGCGCTGTCGGCGCATGCGGATGCCGCGGAGCTGGAGGCCTGGTTGCGCACCATGCCGCAGCCGCCCCGACGCGCTTTCGTGACCCACGGTGAGCCCTCTGCCGCTGACGCCATGCGCCAGCGCATCGAGCGCCAGCTGCGCTGGCGTGCGGATGTGCCGGACTATCTGCAGACGGTGACGCTGGATTAGCGCTCAGCCCGTCAGGCGAGCCCGCACCACGCCGCGAACCGGTGGAACGCATCCATCCACAGCGCCCACGCGGCCGTGAGGGCGAGCAGCCCGCCCGCGATGCGCGTGCCCCAGTCCTTGCGCAGGCGATTGCCCCACTGCTGCAGCCACCGCAGCGCCGAGGGCGCGAGGCCCAGCGACACGCCGCTGCCGAGCGCGAAGAGCGCCATCGCCATCGCCCCCTCCACCGCGCCGCCGGCGAGCGAGGCGACGAGCAGCGCCGACCACAGCAGCCCGCAGGGCATGAAGGTCCACAGGGCGCCCGTGGCGATGAGACCGCCGCGCGCCTGGGCCAGCGGCCGCACGCGCGACCAGACGCCGCGGCCCACCGACTCCACCCAGGCGGGCTGCCGCGCTTGCGCCAGCAGCATCAGGCCCCAGGCGAGCACGGCGAGGTGAAAGAAGGTCCAGACCGGCCTGAGCGCGGCCGTCTGCGCGGTGAGCCACGCCAGCGACTGCACGGTGGCACCGGCCACGGCACCGGCAGCCGAGTAGCCCAGCAGCCGGCCCAGCTGGAACGAGGCCATGCCCCGCATCGGGGGCGCACCGGCCCCGTGGATCACGCCGCCGCAGGCCGCGCCGCACATGCCGATGCAGTGCGGGCCGCCGGCCAGGCCCATCACGAGGGCCGTGAGCGCGAGCGTGGGGGTGAGCATCCTCAGATGATGCGCGAGAACCGGGCGCGGTTGCGGTCCGCCTGCAGGTAGCGGTCGAACTTCATCGCCACGCCACGCACGAAGAACCAGCCCGAGGCGGTGACCTGGATGCCGGCGTCGTCCATGACCACGAGGCCCTGGCGCTGCAGCTCGCGCATCTCCTCCAGTTCGGGGGCGAAGTAGTTCTTGAAGTCCAGCAGCCAGGCGAGCTCGATCGACTCGAACACCACCTGGCCCTGGCACATCAGCGCCATGATGACCGCGCGGCGGGCGAGATCGTCGCGCGAGAGCGCGAGGCCGCGCACCACCGGCAGCCGGCCCTGGCGCAGCGCGTCGCAGTACTCCTCCAGCGTCTTCGCGTTCTGGCTGTAGGTGGCGCCGACCTTGCCGATGGCGGAGACACCCAGACCGATCAGGTCGCAGTCGGGCTGCGTGCTGTAGCCCTGGAAGTTGCGGTGCAGCCGGCCCTGGCGCTTGGCCACCGCGAGCGCGTCGCCCGGCAGCGCGAAGTGGTCCATGCCGATGTACACGTAGCCGGCCGAGAGGAACGCGGCGAGCGCCTGCGACAGCATGGCGATCTTGCCGGCCGCTTCGGGCAGCTCCGCCGCGTCGATGCGGCGCTGCGGCTTGAAGCGCTCGGGCAGGTGCGCGTAGGCATACAGCGCGATGCGGTCCGGCCGCAGCTGCGCCACCTGGCCCAGCGTGCGCGCGAACGACTCGGGGGTCTGCTTCGGCAGCCCGTAGATCAGGTCCACGTTGATGGAGTCGAAGCCGATGCGCCGTGCCTCGGCCATCAGCGCCGCCACCTGCTCATACGGCTGGATGCGGTGCACGGCCTTCTGCACCTCGGGGTCGAAGTCCTGCACGCCGAAGCTGATGCGGTTGAAGCCCAGGTCGGCCAGGGTCTGCAGCCGCGTGGCATCGACCGTGCGTGGATCCACCTCGATCGAGCACTCCGCGCCCGGGGCGACCGCGAAGCGCGAGCGCAGCATCTGCATCAGCTGGCGCAGCTCGTCGTCATTGAAGAAGGTGGGGGTGCCACCGCCCAGGTGGACCTGGCTCACCGGCTGGCCCGGGCCCAGGATGCCGGCGTGCAGATCCACCTCTTTCTCGAGCCAGCCCAGGTACTCGGCCGAGCGGCTCTTGTGGCGGGTGATGATCTTGTTGCAGGCGCAGTAGTAGCACAGCGACTCGCAGAACGGGATGTGCACGTACAGCGACAGCGGCATCGCCAGCGCCGAGGGGCCTTCGCGCCGCTGGGCGAGCGCCTGGCCGTAGTCGGCATCCGTGAACGCCTCGACGAAACGGTCCGCGGTGGGGTAGGAGGTGTAGCGAGGCCCGGGCACGTCGAAGCGCCGAAGCAGATCGGGGGTGATCGGGGATTCCATGGCGGTTTTCATACTGTGATTCGGACTGTGCGCCGGGCCATGCCGGGTGCGATTGATCCAGGTCAAGCGTGCCAGCCCCCCGGCACCGACAATTTGACTCAGGTCAGACCCCCCCAACCCATGCCCTCCGTGGATACCCGAGCCGCCATGCCCCTGCCCGTCATCGAGACGGCGAAAGTCACCCCGTCCGCGATGAAGGTGGCCTGCTCCAACTGCAACCTGCGCGAACTGTGCATGCCGGTTGGCCTGAATCCGGAAGAGATGGCCCGCATCGACGAGGTGATCTCCACCCGCCGCAAGGTGCGCCGCAAGACGCCGCTGTTCCGCAACGGCGAGAAGTTCCACGCCCTCTATGCCATCCGCACCGGCGTCTTCAAGACCAGCGTGACGGCCGAGGACGGCCGCGACCAGGTGACCGGCTTCCAGATGGCCGGCGAGATCGTGGGGCTCGACGGCATCGTGGGCGACCACCACACCTGCGATGCCATCGCGCTGGAGGACTCCGAGGTCTGCGTGCTGCCGTTCGACCGCATCGGCGAGCTTTCGCGCGAGGTGGGCGCGCTGCAGCACCACCTGCACCGCATCATGAGCCGCGAGATCGTGCGCGAGCACGGCGTCATGCTGCTGCTGGGCACCATGCGCGCCGAGGAGCGCCTGGCCGCCTTCCTGCTGAACCTGGTGCAGCGCCTGCAGGCGCGCGGCTTCTCGAAGTCCGAGCTGGTGCTGCGCATGACGCGGCAGGAGATCGGCAGCTACCTGGGCCTGAAGCTGGAGACGGTGAGCCGCACCTTCTC
>NZ_JAYRZR010000113.1:0-9787 GCF_041916345.1 Ramlibacter sp. | reverse complement strand
AATGCTGCGAGCCGACAGACCACTGGTAAGCCGTGTGCGGGAAATCCGCATGCACGGTTTGGAAGGGGGCGTTCGCTCCTGGATTTATTCAATTTAGGAACCAACGTCTACCAATGGCCTCCTCGCTGCCGCCCCCTTTCCTCGAAGACCTGCTCCAACGTGTCGGGCAGGCCCTGCAGCCGCCACCCTGGCTGGTGGATGAGATGCAGCGGCGGCTGGTGCTGCTGCTCAATCACGTGCTCCAGCAGGAGCCCCAGGCGCAGGCTCGTCTGCAGCGGCAGTCCGGCCGCGTGCTGGAGGCCCGCTGGCGCGCCTTCACCCTGCGCCTGCAGGCCACGCCCGCCGGCCTGCTCGACCTGGCCCCTGCCGGCCCCGCGCCGGACCTCAACGTGACCGTGACCGACGAGTCCCCCTGGACGCTCGCGCAGGCGGCGCTGCGCGGCGACAAGCCGGCGGTGCGCATCGAGGGTGACGTGCAGCTCGCCGCCGAGGTGCAGTGGCTGGTGGATCACGTGCGCTGGGACATCGAGGAAGACCTCGCCCGCATCGTCGGCGACGCGCCCGCGCATGCGATGGGCCGCATGGCGCGCGGCATGGCCGAGGCCATGCGGCGTTTCGTCGGCGCGGCCGCCTCGGTGGGCATGCCCCCGGCGCCCGCACCGGCACCGGCTGCATCTGCCGAGCCGCCGCGCACGGCGCCGACGCCGGACGCTGCGGCCGCCACCGCGCCGACCCCGCCCCCTGGGCCTGCGCAGGCACCGGGATGACGCGCTACCTGCGCGCCGCCTTCATCGTCTGGATCGTCCTGCGCTACGGGCTGGACGAGCTCGTGCTGTCCGGCTTCCGGCTGCGCGGCCTGGCCCGCGTGGTCACCTTCGGCCGCAAGCTCGACGCGCCACGCGGCCGCCGGCTGCGCATGGCCCTGGAGCACCTGGGACCCATCTTCGTCAAGTTCGGCCAGGTGCTCTCCACCCGGCGTGACCTGCTGCCGGCCGACGTGGCCGACGAGCTCGCGCTGCTGCAGGACCGGGTGCCCCCGTTCCCCCCGCAGGTGGCCGTGGCCACCATCGAGCGTGCCTTCCGCCGGCCGCTGGCCGAGATCTTCGAGACCTTCGAGCACGAGCCGGTGGCCAGCGCGTCCATCGCGCAGGTCCACTTCGCCACGCTGCGCCTGCGCAGCGGCGAGGTGCGCGAGGTGGCGGTGAAGGTGCTGCGGCCCGGCATGCTGCCGGTGATCGAGAAGGACCTGGACCTCATGCGCATGATGGCCGGTTGGATGGAGCGCGCCTCGTACGACGCGCGCCGCCTGAAGCCGCGCGAGGTGGTGGCCGAGTTCGACAAGTACCTCCACGACGAGCTGGATCTGGTGCGCGAGGCCGCCAACGCCGCGCAGCTGCGCCGCAACATGGCGGGGCTCAACCTCGTGCTGATCCCGGAGATGTTCTGGGACTACTGCCACGACGAGGTCATCGTGATGGAGCGCATGGAAGGCGTGCCCATCAGCCAGGTGGAACGCCTGAAGACCGCGGGCGTGGACCTCAAGCAGCTCGCGCGCGACGGCGTCACCATCTTCTTCACCCAGGTGTTCCGCGACGGCTTCTTCCATGCCGACATGCACCCGGGCAACATCCAGGTGAGCATCGCGCCCGAGACGTTCGGCCGCTACATCTCGCTCGACTTCGGCATCATCGGCACGCTGACCGAGTACGACAAGGAATACCTGGCGCAGAACTTCACCGCCTTCTTCCGGCGCGACTACAAGCGCGTGGCGGAACTGCACATCGAGTCCGGCTGGGTGCCGCCGGGCACGCGCGTCGACGAACTGGAGGCCGCGGTGCGCACCGTGTGCGAGCCGTATTTCGACCGCCCGCTGAAGGAGCTGTCGCTCGGCATGGTGCTGATGCGCCTGTTCCAGACCTCGCGCCGCTTCCAGGTGGAGATCCAGCCGCAGCTCGTGCTGCTGCAGAAGACCCTGCTCAACATCGAGGGCCTGGGCCGCCAGCTCGACCCCGATCTCGACCTGTGGAGCACGGCCAAGCCCTTCCTCGAGCGCTGGATGGTCGACCAGGTCGGACCGCAGCGCCTGCTGGACGAGCTGCGCGACCAGGCGCCGCGCTACGCCAAGCTGCTGCCGGAGCTGCCCCTGCTGGTGCAGCGCTTCCTGAAGCAGCGACCCGACCAGGACCGCGCCGACCTGCGGGAACTGCTGGCCGAGCAGAAGCGCACCAACCGGCTGCTTCAGGGCCTCGTGTGGGGCGGCGTGGGTTTTGCTTTGGGTCTGATCGTCATGCAGATCGTCATCCGGGTGCGGCTTTTCTAGGGAGATCCCTGGGCCCGCGGTCCGAAGGGACACTGCAGCCGTGCAGCCAGTTCGCCCATAATCCGCGCCACCGTCACTCAAGAGGAGTCCCTGATGCTCATCAGCTTCATCGTGCTTTACCTCGTGGCGTCCATCGCCATCGGCCTGTATGCCGCCCGGAACGTGCACAACACGGCCGACTACGCGGTGGCCGGCCGCAGCCTGCCGCTGGCGGTGGTGATCGCGACCACGTTCGCCACCTGGTTCGGCTCGGAGACCGTGCTCGGCGTCTCGGCCCGGTTCGTCTCGGGCAACCTGGGCGCGGTGGTGGAAGACCCCTTCGGCGCCTCCATGTGCCTGATCCTCGTGGGCCTGTTCTTCGCCTACAAGCTCTACCAGCGCAACCTGATCACCCTGGGCGACTACTACCGCCAGCGCTACGGTCGCGCGGTGGAGGTGAGCTGCTCGGTCATGATCATCTTCAGCTACCTGGGCTGGGTGGCGGCGCAGGTCACCGCCCTGGGCCTGGTGTTCCACCTGCTCGCGCCCGACACCATCAGCGTGACGATGGGCATGGTCATCGGTACGGCCGTGGTGCTGGTCTACACCCTGTACGGCGGCATGTGGTCCGTGGCCCTCACCGATTTCGTGCAGATGATCGTCATCGCGATCGGCCTGCTGGCCATCGCGTGGTTCGCGGCCGATCTCGCCGGGGGCGCGGGCAAGGTGATCGACTACGCGGCGACCAACGGCAAGTTCGAGTTCTTCCCCACCACGGGCGAGACCAAGGACTGGATCTTCTTCTTCGCGGCGGCCATCACCATGATGCTGGGCTCCATTCCCCAGCAGGACGTGTTCCAGCGCGTCATGTCCTCCAAGGACGCGAAGACGGCCCAGCGCGGCCCCATCATTGGCGGCACCCTGTACTTCCTGTTCGCGCTGATCCCGATGTTCATCGTCACCGCGGCCGTGATCGTGATGGGCGAGGCCGGCACCAAGCTGCTGGCTGACGACCCGCAGAAGGTGCTGCCCACGCTGGTGATGGAGAAGATGCCGGTGATCCTGCAGGTGGCCTTCTTCGGCGCGCTGCTGTCGGCCATCATGTCCACCGCCTCGGCCACGCTGCTGGCGCCCAGCACCACCTTCGTGGAGAACATCCTGCGCAACCTCAAGCCCGGCATGAGCGACCAGGCCACGCTGAAGGCGATGCGCATCTCGGTGCTGGTGTTCACCGGCATCGTGCTGGCCTACGCCATCATCATGCAGGGCACGACCATCTATGACCTGGTCTCCGGCGCCTATCAGGTGCCGCTGGTGGGCGCCTTCGTGCCGCTGGTGCTGGGCCTGTACTGGTCGCGCGCCACCACCCAGGGCGCCCTGCTGTCGGTGGTGATGGGTCTCGGCACCTGGCTGTTCTTCATCGCCACCGGCCTGTCCGAGGCCTTCCCGCAGCAGCTCGCGGGCCTGATCGCGGCCTTCGCCGGCATGATCTTCGGCTCGCTCGCACCCCAGTGGCTGCCCGACCACAAGGGCCACGTGCACCACTTCGAAGGCACGGGCAAGGCAGCCGGCGCCGCCTGAGGCCCCTGCGCCCGCGCGCGGCGGCCTGCCGGCCCCCCGGTTGAAAGCCGGGGGCCCGCCTATAATTGAAGGCTTTGCATCCTTCCACCTCCTCGCGCGCCATGCCCATTTACGCCTACCGATGCGGCTCCTGTGGCCATGCCAAGGACGTGCTGCAGAAAATCTCCGACGACCCGCTCACCGTGTGCCCCGCCTGCGGCGCCGAAGCTTTCAGCAAGCAGGTCACCGCGGCCGGCTTCCAGCTCAAGGGTTCCGGCTGGTACGTGACCGACTTCCGCGGCGGCTCCTCCGCAGCCGCGCCCGCGGCGGACAAGACCGGCGAGAAGGCCGCCGACAAGCCCGTCGACAAGCCCTCCACCGGTGGCGCCTCCGAGGGCGCCTCGGCGCCCGCCAAGAGCGATGCGCCCTCCGCCTCCGCCGGGGGCTGCGGCAGCTCCTGCGCCTGCCACTGACGGGCCGGCGGCATGCACGCCCTTCGCAAGTGGCTGCTGGCGGGCCTGCTCGTCGTGGTGCCGGTGGCCATCACGGTCTCGGTGCTGCAATGGGTCATCGGCCTGCTGGACCAGACGCTGCAGATCCTGCCGGCGCACTGGCACCCCGACAAGCTGCTGGGCATCCACATCCCTGGCTTCGGCGTGCTGCTCACCCTGGCCATCCTGCTGGTCGTGGGCGCCGCCGCCAGCAACATCATCGGCCGCAAGCTCGTCGCCCTGGGCGATGCCATCGTGCATCGCATCCCGGTGGTGCGGTCCATCTATTCCAGTGTCAAGCAGGTCTCCGACACGCTGTTTTCCGAGAGCGGCAACGCGTTCCGCACCGCCGTGCTGATCGAGTGGCCCCGCCAGGGTACCTGGACGATCGCCTTCGTCACCGGCGCGCCCGGCGGCGAACTGAAGGACGCGCTGCACGACAGCGACTACGTTTCCGTGTACGTGCCCACCACGCCCAACCCCACAAGCGGGTACTTCATGATGCTGCGCAAGACCGATTGCGTGGAGCTGAAGATGAGCGTGGACGAGGCGCTGAAGTACGTGGTGTCCATGGGCGTGGTCACGCCCGGCGCCGCCAAGAACCGCTGATCCGGCCCGCGCGGGCCGCTCTCTCCATTGCCAGTTTCCCCTGCCTGAAGGTATTCCCATGTCCCAACAAATGCGCACGACCTATTGCGGCCAGGTGACCGAGGCCCTGCTCGGCCAGACCGTCACGCTTTGCGGCTGGGTCAATCGGCGGCGCGACCACGGCGGCGTGATCTTCGTCGACCTGCGTGACCGCGAGGGCTACGTGCAAGTCGTGTGCGACCCGGACCGCCCGGAGATGTTCGCCACCGCCGAGAGCCTGCGCAACGAATTCTGCGTGCAGGTGCGCGGCCTGGTGCGCGCGCGGCCGGAAGGCACGACCAACGACAACCTCAAGAGCGGCAAGATCGAGGTGCTGTGCCATGAGCTGATCGTGCTCAACGCCTCCGTCACGCCGCCGTTCCAGCTGGACGACGAGAACCTGTCGGAGACCACGCGCCTGCTGCACCGCGTGCTGGACCTGCGCCGCCCGTACATGCAGAACAACCTGATGCTGCGCTACAAGGTGACGATGGAGGTGCGCAAGTTCCTTGACGCCAACGGCTTCATCGACATCGAGACGCCCATGCTCACCAAGAGCACGCCTGAGGGCGCACGCGACTACCTCGTGCCCAGCCGCGTGCACGACGGCCTGTTCTTCGCGCTGCCGCAGTCGCCCCAGCTCTTCAAGCAGCTGCTCATGGTGTCCGGCTTCGACCGCTACTACCAGATCACCAAGTGCTTCCGCGACGAGGACCTGCGCGCCGACCGCCAGCCCGAGTTCACGCAGATCGACGTGGAGACATCCTTCCTCACCGAGGAGGAGATCCGCACCATGTTCGAGGGCATGATCCGCAGCACCTTCCAGAACGTGCTGGGCATCGACATCGGCGCCTTCCCGGTCATGAAGCACGCGGACGCCATGGCGCTGTACGGCTCCGACAAGCCGGATCTGCGCGTGAAGCTGCAGTTCACCGAGCTCACCGACGTGATGAAGGACGTGGACTTCAAGGTCTTCTCCGGGCCCGCGAACGCCGCGGATGGCCGCGTGGTCGGCCTGCGCGTGCCGGGCGGCGGTGAGATGACCCGTGGCGAGATCGACGGCTACACCGAGTTCGTCAAGATCTATGGCGCCAAGGGCCTGGCCTACATCAAGGTGAACGAGGCCGCCAAGGGCCGCGAGGGCCTGCAGTCGCCCATCGTCAAGAACATCCATGATGCGGCGCTGGCCGAGATCATCAAGCGCACGGGTGCGCAGGACGGCGACCTGATCTTCTTCGGCGCCGACAAGGCCAAGGTGGTGAACGACGCCATCGGCGCGCTGCGCGTGAAGATCGGCCACAGCGAGTTCGGCAAGGCCCGCGGCCTGGTCGAGGGCCAGTGGCGGCCGCTGTGGGTGGTGGACTTCCCGATGTTCGAGTTCGACGAGGACGGCCAGCGCTGGAACGCGGTGCATCACCCCTTCACCTCGCCCAAGGACGGGCACGAGGACTGGCTGGAGACGGACCCGGGCCGATGCCTGGCCAGGGCCTACGACGCGGTGCTCAACGGCATCGAGCTCGGCGGCGGTTCCGTCCGGATCCACCGCGAGGAAGTGCAGAGCAAGGTGTTCCGCGCGCTCAAGATCGACGCCGAGGAAGCCCAGCTCAAGTTCGGCTTCCTGCTAGACGCGCTGCAGTACGGCGCGCCGCCGCACGGCGGCATCGCCATCGGCCTGGACCGCTTCGTCATGCTGATGACGGGCGCCGAGAGCCTGCGCGACGTGATCGCCTTCCCCAAGACGCAGCGCGCCCAGTGCCTGCTGACCGGCGCGCCCGGGCCGGTGGACGAGAAGCAGTTGCGCGAGCTGCACATCCGCCTGCGCAACGTGCAGGCGGCCTGAGCCGCCGGGCCGCCCCAAGGCGAATCCCGCAGTCCTTCAGGACGTAGGGTAGTCCAGTGAGCCGCGGGGGCGTCACGGCGGTGCCCCCGCCGTGACGCAGAATCGGGGCTGCCATGACCCGGCCCTACAAGATCCCGCTGTCCGTGCTGGTGGTGATCCACACGCCGGCGCTCGAGGTGCTGCTGATCCGTCGCGCGGATGCCTTGCAGCACTGGCAGTCCGTCACCGGCTCCAAGGACAGCGAGGACGAGCCCTTCGACGAGACCGCGCGTCGCGAGGTGCACGAGGAAACGGGCATCGGCGCGGCCATCGGTCGCCTGTCCGACTGGGGCATGGAGAACGTCTACGACATCTGGCCGCGCTATCTGCACCGCTACCCGCCGGGCGTGACGCGCAACCGTGAGCGCGTGTTCGGCCTGTGCGTGCCGGCTGGCACCCCCGTCACGCTGAACCCGCGCGAGCACACCGAGTGGCGCTGGCTCCCCTGGCGCGAGGCGGCGGACGCGTGCTTCTCGCCGTCCAATGCCGAGGCCATTCTGCAGTTGCCGCGCCTGGCCGGCTGACCGGGGTGACGTGAGTTGAGCGTGAGGATGCCATGCGCACGAAAGCTCGATGGCTAAAATGGCCGCGTGGAGGTCCCTCATGTCCATCAGCGCCACGGAAGCCAAGAACCGATTCGGCTATTACTGCAGCCGTGCCAAGACCGAGCCGGTCATCGTCGACAAGGACGGGCGGCCCGACACCGTCCTTATCGGCTTCGATGCCTACCAGGCACTCAAGGCCGCCAGCGGCGCGCGACGCAAGGGCGCCAGTACGGGCAAGGCGTTCTACGAGCAGTACAAGGACTGGGTGGACATGCAGAACGAACTGGTCGAGAAGCACGGCATTCCAGGCGAAGAGTATCGGCCCTGGTGACCATGGCGCAGTTCGACGCCTACGAGAACCCGGCCGCCGCACAACGGGAAGGCTTCCCCTTCCTAGTCGTTCTTCAGAGCGACCAGCTCGATCACCACTCCACGCGGCTCGTCATGCCGCTGGCGCGTCTACCCCGCGACCCGCAGGGATGGCCCCACCGGCTGGCGCAGCCGGTGCACGTGAAGGGGGAGAGGCTCTACCCGGCGGCGCACCTCTGCGCACCGTTTCCGGCGAAGTTGCTGCGGACGCCTGTGGCGTCGCTGCGACATGAGTCAGCGGTCTTTGTCGATGCGCTGGACGCCGTGATCGCAGGCGTCTGATTCCGGCGTCCGGACACCCTGCCATGAACCTCCTGCGCGTGGCCACCTACAACATCCACAAGGGCGTGCAGGGCTTGGGGCCGGTGCGCCGGCTGGAGATCCACAACCTGGGCCACGCAGTGGAGCAGCTCGATGCCGACCTGGTGTGCCTGCAGGAGGTGCGCAAGCTGCACCGCCGCGAGGAGCGCTACTTCACCCGCTGGCCCGAGCTGCCGCAGGCGGAGTTCCTGGCGCCCGAGGGCTACTACCCTGTCTACCAGACCAACGCGAAGACGCGCCATGGCGAGCATGGCAATGCGCTGCTCTCGCGCTGGCCGGTGGTCTCGCAAGGACATGAGGACATGTCCGACCACCGCTTCGAGCAGCGCGGCCTGCTGCACGTGGAGGTGAAGGTCGAGCGGCGCCTGGTGCACGTGATCGTGCTGCACCTGGGCCTGATCGCGGGCAGCCGGGACCGGCAGGTGCAGCAGCTCGGCCGCTACATCGAGCGCGAGATCCCGCGTCGCGCGCCGCTGATCGTGGCGGGCGACTTCAACGACTGGGGCGCCAAGCTGCGCCCGGCCATGAACGCGCTGGGCCTGCGCGACTTCACCGGCGAGCGCGCCCATACCTATCCCTCGCGCCTGCCCATCACCCAGCTCGACTACGTGTACGCCCGCGGCCTGGAGCCCACAGGCATGCTCATCCCGCGCGGCCGCATCTGGTGGCGCATGTCCGATCACCTGCCGCTGATCGCCGAGTTCCGGCTCACCTGAGCAGGCCCTCCATGCCCCGCCCGGCGCCCGCCCTCAAGCCCGGCCATCACATCGAGCTGCTGGAAGGCAGCCTCGCGTTCTTTCCCGCGCTCGTCACGGCCATCGACGCCGCGCACGCCGAGGTGCTGCTGGAGACCTACATCTTCGACGTCACCGGCGACGGCGCCGAGGTGGCCTATGCCCTCGAACGCGCGGCGCGGCGCGGCGTGCTGGTGCGCGTGCTGGTCGATGGCGTGGGCTGCCCCAGCCTGCCCGATGGCTGGGAGGCCCGCCTCTCGCAGGCCGGCGTGCACTGGCTGGTGTACTCGCCGGTGGGCGCGCTGGGCCTGCTGTGGCCGGGGCAGTGGCGCCGGCTGCACCGCAAGCTGTGTGTGGTGGACGGGGAGGTCGGCTTCTGCGGCGGCATCAACATCCTGGACGACTTCCACGATCCCAACCATGGCGCGCTGCAGTCACCCCGGCTGGATTTCTCGCTGCGTGTGCAGGGCGCGCTGGTGGAGGACATGCGCGAGGCGATGCGCAACCTGTGGAAGCGCACCGACACCGTGAGCCACCTGCGTCGCGCCGAGCTGACGGGCGCGCTGGAAACGTGGCGCGCGGAAACGCAGGAGCGCCAGCCCGCGCATCGCACGCCGCGCCACGGCGTGCCCCGCGCGCGGGCCACCCTGCTGCTGCGCGACAACCTGCGGCATCGCGCCGACATCGAGCGCGCCTACCTGCGCGCCATCGGCCGCGCACGCCACGAGATCATCATCGCCAACGCCTACTTCGTACCGGGCGGGCGCATGCGGCGTGCGCTGGTGCAGGCCGCGCGGCGCGGCGTGCGGGTGTGTCTGCTGCTGCAAGGGCGCTACGAGTACTTCATGCAGTTCTACGCCGCGCGGCCGGTGTTCGGCGCCATGCTGGCCGCCGGCGTGCAGATCCACGAGTACGAGCCCAGCTTCCTGCATGCCAAGGTGGCGGTGATCGACAGCCGCTGG
>NZ_JAYRZR010000112.1:0-10293 GCF_041916345.1 Ramlibacter sp. | reverse complement strand
AATCCCGATGAGGATCAACTCTCGACCGGAGAGCCGTATGCGGGAGAACTGCACGTACGGTTCGGAGGGAGGGGAGGGCCTTGGCCCTTTCCTACCCCTATCAGCGTTTCCCTCTCGCGTGCCATCACCCCTTGCGCCGCGTCAGCAGATAGAGGAGGGGCCCGAACGAGCCCGCCGCCAGCGTGAGCACCACCCACGGCACCGGGTTGCGGCCGGCGGCCCGCGCGTCGCGCCAGAGCCAGGTGAGCACCAGGGCCAGGGCGAGGCCCAGGTCCGCCAGGACCTGCAGGCCCGCGGTGTTCTGGAACTGGTGCGCGAAGAGGCCCCAGTAGCCATGCTGCCAGACGGCCGCTGCCGTGAGGGCCGAGAAGACGGCCAGTACGCCCATCAGAATCGCTCGCTGCATCGAAACCTCCAGAGTGTGCGGCGGATTCTCGGCAGCCACCGGCTGGCCAGCGATGACGTGGGAGGTCATGGCCGCGTGGTCCCCGCACGCCTGCGCGGCTACTCCGGCTCGATCCCCGCCGCCTTGATCATCTTCCCCCAGCGCTCGGTGTCGCGTTCGGCCAGGCGGCGCAGCGACTCGGGGTCGCCGGGGAAGGGCAGCGCGTGGATCTTCGCCAGGTACTCCAGCATGCCGGGGCTGCGCACCACCACGTTGACCAGATCCGACAGGCGCTGCACCACCGGCTGCGGCGTCTTCGCGGGCACGAAGAGGGCGAGCCAGGCGGTGAATTCGAAGCCGGGCAGCCCGGCTTCGGCCAGCGTGGGCAGGTCGGGCGCGGAGGGCACGCGGCGCGGTGACGTGATGCCCAGCGCCTTGAGCTTGCCGCCCTGCGCCTGCGCGATGCCGAGGCCGGCGTCGGTGATCAGGAAGTGCAGCTGGCCGCCGATCAGATCGGTGATGGCCTGGGCCGAGGTCTTGTAGGGCACGTGCACGGCCTCGATGCCGGCCATCTGCCGGAACGACTCCGAGGCCACCCGGCCGGTGGCGCTGGAGCTGCCGTAGTTGAATTTGCCCGGCTGGCTGCGCGCCAGGGTGATCAGCTCCTGCAGCGTGTTCACGCCCAACGAGGGTGCCACCACCAGCACCTGCGGAATGGTGGCCAGCGTGGTCACTGGCGCGAAGTCGGCTACCGGGTCGTAGGGCAGCTTCTTGAACAGGTGGATGTTGGCCGCGTGCGTGGAGTTGGCGCCGAACAGGATGGTGTGCCCATCGGGCGCCGCGCGCGCCACGTACGAGGCGGCCACGCCGCCCAGCGCCCCCTGCTTGGCCTCCACGATGAAGGGCTGGCCTGTCGCTTCCTTCAGCCGGTCGGCGAGGTAGCGCACCATCAGGTCATACGCATTGCCGCCGCCGAAGGGCACGACGATGCTGACCACGCGCGAGGGGTAGGCCGTTGCAGGGGTCTGCGCCCACGTGGGCAGCGCGGGGGCCAGCGCGCTGGCGGCCCCGGCCAGCAGCAGGCGGCGGGTAGGGTGGTTCATCGCGGTCTCCTTGGGTGTCTTGCAGGCGTTCAGGCCAGGTAGCCGTGTTCGCGGTAGTAGCGCTCGGCGCCAGGGTGCAGCGGAAGATCCACCCCGTGCGGCATGCGCTTCGGGTCGATCGGGTAGGTCAGCGGGCTCTGGTGCACCGGCATGTGGCGGAAGCGTCCCTCGAACTCCGCGCGCTCCTCCACCATCACCGCCGTCACGCGATAGGCCACTTCCTCGGGCATGTCGTCGCGGCAGAGGATCGCCCAGTTCGACCAGTCGAGGCACGGCACATCCACCGGGTTGCGGTGGCGGCCCTTCTCCAGCACGGCGGGGCGCAGGCCATACACCTCCACCAGGGTCTTCATCGCCTCGGGCTCGATGGGCAGGAACACCATGTCCTGCTGCTCCACCAGATCCGTCCAGTTCGACACCATGATGGCCTCGTTGAAGACCGCGTTGCACACGCCGGCCTGCGCCGCCTTCAGCGTGGCACGCGGGTTCTCGTGCTCGTAGTAGCTGCCGCCCCAGGCCACGATGTCCATCGGGTCGATGCCGTGCGCACGCCAGATCAGGTCGATCACGTAGCTGCACAGGCAGTCGTCCTGCCGCGGCGGCATGGCGATGTGCAGCTTCGGTTTCTTCTCGCGGATGTCGGCGAAGCTGCGCACACCCGCATCCGCCCGCACGGCGAAGGTGAGGCGGTCGTCCTGCGGCAGGTGGCCCAGCGTCCGCAGGTTGGGGTAGGCGCGGCCGGCGTAGAAGTGCAAGCCCTCGCGCGCCCAGCGCACGCCGATGTGCGTGGGCGTGGTCACCGACAGATCCGCCTCGCCCATGCCCACCAGGTCGATGCTGTCGCGGTACGCGCTGCCGGTGCGGATGGTGAAGCGCGAGAGCGGTGCCGAGCGCCAGCGAAGGTGCGCCGAGACCCAGCCCCAGATGGTGTGGAAGTTGGCGGTGCCCCAGTCCCCCACCATGGTGAGGTCGAGGCGGGTGCCCTTGTCGGTGGTCATGCGGTTCTCCTTGGATCGGATGGAAGCTCAGGCGATGGCCGCCGCCGCGCGCAGGCGCGCGATGCGCTCGGGCGTGTAGCCCAGCCAGTCGCCCAGCACGTCGTCGGTCTGCGCACCCAGGGCGGGCGGCGCGGTGAACGGGGGCGGCTGCGGTGTCTCGCCCGGCAGCGGGTCCAGCCGCACCGGGTTGCCTGGCATGCGGATGGTCTCGCCGGTGGGCAGCGTGACGGGCACCACCATGTCGCGGGCCAGCACCTGCGGGTCGGACAAGGCCTGCGCAAAGTCCTGCACCGGCCCGCAAGGCACGCGCGCCTCGCCCAGGCGGCGCAGCCAGTCGGCCGTGGGCGCGCGCTGTAACTCGCGCGTCATCACCGCATCGATGCGCGCCTTGTCCGCCAGCCGCGCCGGCTGCCGGCGCAGCGGCGGCTCGTGCAGCTCGGGCGCATCCAGCACGGTCAGCAGGCGCTCGTAGATGGCATCGCCCAGGCAGGCCACGATGAGGTGGCCGTCCGCGGTGGGATAGCAGTTGTAGGGCACATGGACGAAGTGCCCGTTGCCCATCGGCCCTGGCACGATGCCCGAGAGCAGGTACATCGTGGCCATGTAGTTCAGCATCGAGATCTGCGCGTCGAGCATCGAGATGTCCACGTGCCGTCCGCGCCCGGTGACATGCCGCTCCTGCACGGCCGCCAGCACGCCGATGGCGGCGAAGAGGCCGCCGCCCAGGTCGCCAATGGGGATGCCCGCGCGCAGCGGCGGCCCGCCCGGCTCACCCGTGATGGACATGCCGCCGCCCATGGCCTGCACCACCTGGTCGAAGGCGGGCCGGTCGTGCCCGGGGCCGGTGGCGCCGAAGCCGGTGATGGAGCAGGTGACGATGCGCGGGTTCACGGCCGCCAGCGCCGCGTGGTCGATGCCCAGCCGCGTGGTCACGCCGGCGGCGAAGTTGTCCACCACCACGTCCGCGCGCGCCACCAGGTCGAGGAACACGCCCCGACCGTCGGCGTGCTTCAGGTCGATGGCCACGCTTTGCTTGTTGCGGTTGAGGGTGAGGAAGTAGGCGCCCATGCCATCGCGCGAATGCAGCGGATCGTCGCGCAGCAGCTCGCGCGTGGCTTCGCCGCGGCCCGGCGGCTCCACCTTGATCGTGCGTGCGCCCAGGTCCGCCAGCAGCTGGGTGGCGTAGGGGCCTGACAGCATGTGGGTCAGGTCGAGCACGGTCAGGCCGGCGAGTGGGGTCATGGGGTCGGGCGGGTCTGCAGGGGGTTGGGTGCAAAGCGTGTGCCCGGCTCGCGCTGTTCATGCAAGTGATTGATTTGAATAGGCATTTTCCATCCTGACCGACGGAACCCCATGTCTCATAATGTCTCGGGAAACAAAGAGAGTGTTTCATGAAACAGATCGATCCCGCCGGGGCGGCGTCGCCCGCTGCGCCGCTTCGCCTGTGCTTCCTGAGCTACCGGCACCTGAGCGAGCTGGCGCTGACCGTCATGCCCGATTTCGCTGGCCGCGCGCGCATCGAGGTGATCGAGGCCAGCTTCGACTCGGCCCTGGCCGCCGCGCTGGCGCGCGAAGAGGCGGGCGAGGTGGACGTGTTCGTGAGCGCCGGCTCCAACGCGGCGCTGCTGCGGCAGGCGGTCGCTTCCCCGGTGGCGAGCGTGGGCGTGAACGGCTACGACCTGCTGCTGGCCCTGCTGCGCGCGCGGCAGCTCGGTGACCGCGTGGGCGTGGTGACCTTCGGCGACACCATCGCCGAGCTGGACCGCGTGAAGGCGCTGCTCAATGTGGACGTCGCGCAGCGCGCCTACCGCACGGTGGAAGAGGCCCGGGCCTGCTTCCGGGCGCTGGCGGCCGAAGGCTGCGGGGTGATCGTCGGATCCAGCATCGTCGTGGAGATGGCGCAGCAGCAGGGCCTGCACGGCATCCTGGCCTATTCGGCCGCGTCGGTGCGGCAGGCGCTGGAAGACGCCATCGAGATGGGGCGCGTGGCACGGCTCGAAGCCAGCCGCCATGAGCAGGTGCGCTCGGTGCTGCACAACCTGCAGGAGGCGGTGCTCGCCGTGGACCGGCGGCACCGCATCATTGCCGTCAACTCCGCGATGCAGCAGCTGCTGGGGCCGGCCGCGCGCGTGGGGCGGGATCTGGCCGCGGTGGAGCCGGCGCTGGGTCTGGGCGAGACGCTGGAGACGGGCGAAGGCGCCCAAGGCGAGGTGCTGCAGTTCGCCCGCCGCGAGTGGATCGTCAACCGCACGCCCCTGCGCGAGGGCGGCGCGGTGACAGGCGCGGTGATCGCGCTGTACGACGCGGCGACGATCCAGCAGGCCGATTCCAGCCTGCGCACGCAGCGGCGGCGCCGGGGGCCGGCGGCGGCGCGGCATCGATTCGACGATCTCGTGGGCGAGAGCCCTGCGTTCCGCCATGCGCTGGATGCCGCGCGCCGCTTCGCGCCCACGGACCTCACCGTGCTCATCACCGGCGAGAGCGGCACCGGCAAGGAACTGGTGGCGCAGGCCATCCACCAGGCCAGCCCGCGGGCCGGCCGGCCCTTCATCGCGCTGAATTGCTCGGCCCTGCCTGAGTCCCTGCTGGAGAGCGAGCTGTTCGGCTACGAGGAAGGTGCCTTCACCGGCTCGCGCCGGGGCGGCCGCGCCGGTCTGTTCGAATCCGCGCACACGGGCACCGTGTTCCTCGACGAGATCGGTGACATGCCGCCGCTGCTGCAGACGCGCCTGCTGCGCGTGCTGCAGGAGCGGGAGGTGACGCGCCTGGGTGCCACCGTGCCGGTGCCAGTGGACGTGCGGGTGATCGCCGCCACGCACCAGCCGCTGGAGGCGCTGATCGCGCGGCGCGCCTTCCGCGCGGACCTGTACTACCGGCTCAACCTGCTGCGCGTCGCGCTGCCGCCGCTGCGTGAGCGCGGCGCCGATCTGGAACGGCTGGCCCTGGACGCCCTGCATCGCAGCCTGGCGCGCCTGCAGTGCGGCCTGCCGGCGCGTGACGTGCTGGCCCGCGTGCGGTCCGCGCTGCGCGCGCACCGCTGGCCGGGCAACGTGCGCGAGCTGGAGAACGTGGCCGAGCGCATCGCGCTGTTCTTCGCGGCGCAGGCCGACGTCGCATCGGCACCGCTGGCGCGGCTGGCGGTGGATTGCCCGGAGCTGGCGCCTACCCTGGGGGCAACGGAGGCGCCGCAGGCGGCGGGCCTCTCGGCGGTGGAGGCGCTGGCTCGCTGCGGGGGCAACCGCGCACAGGCGGCGAGCCTGCTGGGCATCAGCCGGGCCACGCTGTGGCGCCGTCTGCAGGTGGCGGTGAGCGAAGGCCATGCCGTGCCGGCGGCGGCGCGGAGGCGCCGCTGAGGGACCCGCGGGGGCGCCGCTGAGGGCCCCGCGGGGGCGCCGCTGCGGGCTCGCGGGCGAGCTACTCCTCGTCGCCCATGTGCAGCCAGTCCGTCTCGGGCAGGCCGCGGTAGAAGGCGACCACCACTTCCAGTGCGCCGTGCTTGTGCGCCCACAGGATGTGCTCCTGGAAGCACAGGCGCTTGGGGATGGACGAGGTGGCGAACCACGCCTGGCCGATCACCGGCGGCGGCGGGCGCCAGTGGCCCGGCTCCTGGATCTTGCCGGGCAGCAGCTCGTACAGCTGCTTCCAGCGCTCGGGCCGCAGGCACACGCGGTTGTGCCAGCGCACCTCCTGCAGGGCCTGGTCGAGGATGTCCACGGTCTCGATCGACGTGGCGGGCATGCCCATGGTGGGCAGCTTGTCATTGGCGGTGGGCGGGAACTCGCCGGGGTTCAGCCGCCCGCTGAGCGTGGCCGGCACGGTGGCCTGGAAGGGCTTGTCCTGCGACTCGGCCACCCGGTTCCACAGCGCCCAGCCGGAATCGGGGTCGTGCTCCACGGCGTCCGGCGTGGGGATGGGGTCGGCCATGCCGTAGATCGAGTCCGGCGCGGCATGCGGCGGTCGCTTCTTGGGCTGGGGGGGACTGTTGGCCATTCGTTGGCGGGACGTCAATCGAAGCAATGTAGTCAGACCGGCGACGTCCGGCAACCGGCGGGCCATTCTGCCGGGCGGAATGTGGTGCCCTCCAAACGCATGGGTGACAGGCCTCACGCGGGCCGCGGTGCAGAATGAATACATGAGTACCCATGCATCCCCTCACGGCGGCGGGCGGCGGCCGGCGCAGGCCAAGCCGGATCGCCACTTCGTCACCGCGCTCGCCCGCGGGCTCGAGGTGCTGAGCGTGTTCCGCGCCCGGGACCACCTGCTGGGCAACCAGGAGCTGGCGCGCCGCAGCGGCCTGCCCAAGTCCACCATCTCGCGGCTGACCTACACGCTCACCAAGCTCGGCTACCTGGAGCACGCGCAGGACGAGCGCGGCAACGTGGGCTACCGCCTGGGCAGCGCCGTCCTGGCGCTGGGCAGCACCATGCTCTCGCGCATGGACCTGCGGGCCGTGGCGCGCCCGCTGATGCAGGAGCTGGCGGACCACTCGCAGGCCATGGTGGCCCTGGGCACGCGCGACCGCCTGTCGATGATCTACGTGGAGACCTGCCGCAGCGAATCGGCGCTCACGCTCAGCCTGGAGGTGGGATCGCGCATTCCGCTGGGCACCACCGCCATGGGGCGCGCCTACCTGGCGGTGTGCAGCGAGGTGGAGCGGCGCGCGCTGATGGAGCAGATGCGCGAGCGCGACCCAGAGCGCTGGCCCGTGGTGGAGGCAGGCATCCTTCGCGGGCTGGAGGAGTACCGCCGCATGGGCTGCTGCGCCTCTTTCGGCGAGTGGCAGGGTGACGTGAACGCGCTGGCCATCGCCTTCCGGCCGCTGGCCGGCCGGGGCATCATGGGCATCAACTGCGGCGGGCCGGCCTTCCAGCTCGCGCCCGAGTACCTGCTGCGCGAGGTGCGGCCCCTGCTGGTGACCATGGGGGAGCGGCTTCAGCAGCTGGGTGCCGTCAAGCCGATGGCCCTGTCGTGACGCATTGCACGGCCGCGGCGGTGGTGATGGGGAACCGTCGGTTGCGCGCCGGGTCGCATTGGACGAGCATCGCACACGCTCCAGGAGAAGCCTTCATGCCGCGCATCACCCTAGCCGCTGTCCTTGTCTCGCTCTCGGCTGCGGCCGGCGCCGCCGACACCCCGGGCACCGACCCCAACATCCCGCGTGCCACCAACGTGGTGGCCGACCGCATGGCCGCCGCGCGCAAGGCCATCGCGGCAAGCGACTTCAATGGCGCCCTGCGCGAACTGCAGGTGGTGGTGCGCGAAGAGCCGCGCAACGCCGACGCGCACAACCTCATGGGCCTGAGCTACCGCAAGCGCGCCAATCCGGACGTGACCAAGGCCTTCGAGCACTACTACATCGCGCTGCGGCTGGATCCCCGTCACAAGGGCGCGCACGAGTACATCGGCCAGGCCTACCTGATGGAGAAGCGGCCCCTGCAGGCCGAGCAGCACCTGGCGGAGCTGGAGAAGATCTGCGGGAGTCAGGCCTGCGAGGAGTACCAGGAGCTCTCGCGCGCGATCACGGCGTTCCGCAAGACGGCGAACTAGGCCCTGGCGAGGGGAACGCTGGGGTTCCCTTCGGTCACCGCCAGCCTACGAACCGCCCAGTCCTCTGCCTGGATGGGATTCCCGTAGGCTGGGGTGGAGCGCAGCGCAACCCCAGCAGCGTTTGCGCCGCCTTACCGATACCCGCTGCTCCCATACGGACTGGCGCCACCGCTCGCAGGTGAACCACCCGCCGCCGGCGCCGCACCGCCATACGCGCCGCCGCCATACCCACCCCCATCCGCCTTCTGCCCCTTGCGGCCGGTGATCTGCCAGGCGGTGCGCTGTTCCACCAGCTTGGCCAGGGCCTCCACTTCCTCGTCGGTGTGGTTCATCGCCTTGGCGGGGGTGATGAGCTTGCCGTCCTTGGGCACGGGCTCGCCCCAGAAGGACTCGTGGTACTCCGCCACGCTGGTGCCGCGGTCGCGGCCGGCGGACAGGTCCACCGTGCCGTAGCAGTTGCAGAAGTAGGTGCGCGAGTCCTGCTGCGGGAACACCTCGGTGTAGACACCGGTGCCGCGGATGCCGGCGGTGAGCGTGGGCGTCACGATCTGGCGGCTGAAGCCCTTGCCCCATACGCTGACCACGGCGCCGGTGACGATGCGCAGCACGCTCACGGTGTTGAGCGTCTGGCCGCGATCGACCGTCACGCGCGAGTTCTGCCGCACCTGGAACGACGCGGTGCCGATCACGAACACCAGGTTGGAGCCCGGCCCGGTCTCCACGCGGTCGCCGGTCTGGATCACCGTGTCGGGGCGCAGGGCGGAGCCGTTGACGAGTGCGTCACCCGTCAGCTCCACCACGTTGGTGCGCTGCTGCGCGAAGGCCGCGGCAAAGCCGCCCATGGCGGTGAAGGCGGCCGCGCCGCGCAGGAAGCTGCGGCGACGGAACCAGAGCAGTTCGTCCTCGGTGCGATCGAGCAGGATGTGGTGGGTCATGACGGGGTGTCTCCTCCTGGTGGGGGCTGGTGGGGCTCGGTGGGCTCGGTCGCTTCAGGGGTGTCGGCCAGGAAGCTGTCGCGGAAGGTGAAGTACAGCGAGGTGGTGAACATGGAGGCCATCAGCAGCACCGCCGGCATGAGCACGGCGCGCACGGCCGAGGCGCCCCCGAGGGCCGCGCCGATCGCGCTGAGCGCGAAGCCGGCCAGCAGGAACACCCCCATCCAGGCCAGGCCGTAGACCAGCATGGCCCCGAAGTTGCGCAGGCAGGCCACCCCGCTGAAGAACAGGCTCTTGGCCGGCGAGATGCCGTGCCAGTGCACCAGCGCCGGCGCATGCCAGAACAGCAGCGCCAGCGGTGCGTGCAGCGCCATCACGGCCAGCATGCGCGGATCGATCTGCTGCATGGCGGCCTCCGCCCCGGCGGCCGGCGCAGGGGTTGGCGCGCCGCCGACCAGCAGCTCGCCCAGCAGCGTGGCCGCGAACGAGCCCGCGGTGTACATCAAGCCCAGCTGCAGCATCGCCGCGCCCCGCTGGCGCCCGGCCCGGAAGGCGCTGAGCAGCACCGAAGGCATGGGAAAGCGGCCCTTGCTCGCCTCGGCCGTGGCCGCCATCAGGCCCAGCGTGGCCGCCGGCACCAGCATGCTGCCGACCACCATGCCCACCACCGGCACCATGGCCACGACCAGCACGGCGGCCATGTACATGAAGAACAGTCCGGCCAGCGCCAGCGGCTGCCGCAGGAAGGTGACGATGCCGAGCTTGACCCATTGGATGCCGGTGCGCGCGGGGACGATGTTCAGTTTCACGGGGGCTTACGGTGCAGCAGTCGGGATTGGATGCGGCTTCTGACAGCCTTGGAAGGGTGCGCCGGGATGGCACGTGACAAATTTAACGCAAGGGCTCACCGCGTCGTGCCCTTGGGGGCGTGGTGTCACCCCAGCGCCGCCGCCGTCACGGGCTCGGCGATGCGCTGGCGCAGCACGCGCTCGAAATGGGTCGGGTCATGCGGCTTGAGCAGCGAGGCCTCACGCGGGAGGTGGAAGTCCCACAGGCGCGACACCCAGAAGCGCAGGGCGCCCGCGCGCAGCATCGCGGGCAGCAACTGGCGCTCGGCCGCGGCCAGCGGGCGCACCGCGGCGTAGGCACGCAGGAAGGCACTGGCCCGCGCCGCATCATGCGCGCCGGTGGGCAGGTCGATGCACCAGTCGTTCAGGCACACCGCGACGTCGAACAGCCAGGTGTCCACGCCCGCGAAGTAGAAGTCGAAGAAGCCGGTGAGGCGTTCGCCCTCGAACATCACGTTGTCGCGGAACAGGTCGGCG
>NZ_JAYRZR010000111.1:0-10626 GCF_041916345.1 Ramlibacter sp. | reverse complement strand
CGGGCACCACCTGCTTGGTGACGTTGAACATGGAGTTGAGGTTGGTCTCGATCACCGCGTCCCAGTCTTCGCGGGTCATCTTCAGGAACATGCGGTCCCGCGTGATGCCGGCGTTGTTGACCAGCACGTCGATGGGGCCGTGCTCGGCCTTCGCCTTGCTGAAGGCCTGGACGGTGGAATCCCAGTCGGCCACATTGCCGACGGACGCGTAGAAGGTGAAGCCCAGCGCGGCCTGCTCACCCAGCCACTTGTTGAAGTCACGCGTGGGGCCGCAGCCGGCGATGACCTTGAAGCCTTCCTGGTGCAGGCGCTGGCAGATGGCGGTGCCGATGCCACCCATGCCGCCGGTGACGTAAGCGACTTTCTGACTCATGAATCGTTCTCCTGTGTGGTCGTCGTTGGTGTTGTAACCCGATCAGGCCCGCTCGACCGCGAGGGAAACCCCCATGCCGCCGCCGATGCACAGCGCGGCCAGGCCCTTCTTCGCGTCGCGGCGCTGCATTTCGTGCAGCAGCGTCACCAGGATGCGGCAGCCGGAGGCGCCGATCGGGTGGCCGATGGCGATGGCGCCGCCGTTCACGTTGACCTTGGCCGGGTCCAGGCCCAGCTCCTTGTTGACGGCGCATGCCTGGGCGGCGAAGGCCTCGTTCAGCTCGAACAGGTCCACGTCCTGCGCGTTCCAGCCGGCGCGCTGCAGCGCCTTGCGCGAAGCCGGCACCGGGCCCATGCCCATGGTGGCGGGGTCCAGGCCGGAGGTGCCGAAGGCGGCGATGCGCGCCAGCGGCTTCAGGCCGAGCGCGGCGGCCTTCTTCGCGGACATCACCACCACGGCGGCGGCGCCGTCGTTGATGCCCGAGGCATTGCCGGCCGTGACCGAACCCGCCTTGTCGAAGGCCGGGCGCAGGCCGGCCAATGCTTCGGCGCTGGTCTTCTTGTTGATGAACTCGTCGGTGTTGAACACCAGCGGGTCGCCCTTCCTCTGCGGGATGACGACGTCGACGATCTCGTCCTTGAAGCGGCCCGCCTCCTGCGCGGCGGCAGCCTTCTGCTGGCTGGCGAGCGCCAGGGCGTCCTGCGCGGCGCGGTCGATGCTGTAGGCCTTGGCCACGTTCTCGGCGGTGATGCCCATGTGGTACTGGTTGTACACGTCCCACAGGCCGTCGACGATCATGGAGTCGACCATCTTCCAGTCGCCCATGCGCTGGCCGTCGCGCGAGCCCATCAGGACGTGCGGCGACGCGCTCATGTTCTCCTGGCCGCCGGCGACCACGATCTCGCTGTCGCCCCAGGCCACCGCCTGCGCCGCCAGCATCACGGCCTTCAGGCCGGAGCCGCACACCGCGTTGATCGTCAGGGCCGGCACTTCCTTGGGCAGGCCGGCCTTCAGCGCGGCCTGCCGCGCCGGGTTCTGGCCGGAGCCCGCGGCCAGCACCTGGCCCATGATCACCTCGCCCACCAGGGCGGGGTCGACCTTGGCGCGGGCCAGGGCCTCGCGCACCACGATGGCACCCAGCTCGGGCGCGGCCAACTTGGCGAGCGAGCCGCCGAACTTGCCCACGGCAGTGCGTGCGGCGGAAACGATGACGATGTCTTCCATGACGGTCTCCTGTGTGATTGTCTGAATGGGGGGTTCAGGCCGGGGCGGCGCGCCCTCAGGCCTTGTCCTTGACGTAGCGGCCGGGCGCCGCCTCGATGGCCTTGTACTTCGTGCCCTTGCCGTACGACTTGGGCGCGGGGATCTGCTTGCCGGCGTGGGCCTTGAGCCACGCGGCCCAGTCGGGCCACCAGCTGCCGGCGTGCTCGGTCGCGCCCTTCTGCCAGGCGTCGAAGGTGGCGGGCAGCTTGTCGTTGGTCCAATAGGACCGCTTGTTCTTGGAGGGCGGGTTGATCACGCCGGCGATGTGGCCCGAGGCACCCATGACGAAGCGCTTCTTGCCCGGCAGGTGCTTCACGCTGGCGTAGGCGCCCCCGATGGGCACGATGTGGTCCTCGCGCGAGCCGTAGATGAACACCGGGATGTCGACGCTGGAGAGGTCCACCTTCTCGCCGCAGACCGTGCAATGGCCCGGCTTCACGAGGTTGTTCTCCAGGTAGGTGTTGCGCAGGTACCAGGTGTACATGGGCCCCGGCAGGTTGGTGGAGTCGCTGTTCCAGTACAGCAGGTCGAAGGGAGGGGGCGTCTCGCCCTTCAGGTAGTTGCCGACCACGTAGTTCCACACCAGGTCGTTCGGCCGCAGGAAGCTGAACGTGGACGCCAGGTCCTGGCCCTTCATCAGGCCGCCCTGGCCCAGCTGCATCTCGCGGAACTTGACCATCGGCTCGTCGACGAAGATGTCCAGCACGCCCGTGTCGGAGAAGTCGAGGAAGGTGGTGAGGAAGGTCGCGCTGGCCACCGGCTTCTCGCCGCGCGCCGCCAGCACGGCGAGCGCCGTGCCGAGGATGGTGCCGCCCACGCAGAAGCCGAGCGCGTTGATCTGCTTCGCGCCGGAGATCTCCTGCACAACGCCGATGGCCTTGATGGCCGCGTCGCCGATGTAGTCGTCCCAGGTCTTCTGCGCCAGGGATTCATCGGGGTTGCGCCAGCTCACCACGAAGGTGCGGTGGCCCTGCTCCACCAGGTAGCGGATCAGCGAGTTGTCCGGCTGCAGGTCGAGGATGTAGAACTTGTTGATGCAGGGCGGGATGACGAGGAACGGCCGCTCATGCACCTTCGCGGTGAGCGGCTTGTACTCGATCAGCTGGAACAGCTCGTTCTCGAACACCACCGCGCCCTCGGTCGTGGCCACGTTGCGGCCGACCTCGAAGGCGCTCTCGTCAGTCATCGACACATGGCCCTGGCGGATGTCCGACAGCAGGTTCTGCATGCCGCGCGCGATGCTCTCGCCCTGCGTCTCGATCGCCTTCTGCTGGGCGTCGGCGTTGAGCGCGAGGAAGTTGCTGGGCGCCGAGGCGGCAAGCCACTGTTCCACCCCGAAGCGCAGCCGCGCCTTGGTCTTGGGATCGGCGTCGGCGGCATCCGCCAGGCCCATCAGGGTGCGGGCGTTCAGCAGGTACACCGCCGCCGAGAAGGCCGCCATCGGATTGCGCGACCAGGCTTCGCTGGCGAAGCGCTTGTCGGCCGGATGGAAGCCGCCGGTGAGCGCCTGGTTCCAGATCTCGGTGGCCTCGCGCACATAGTCCTGCTGCAGGGCCTGCAGCTTGCCGGGATCGAACTGCAGGTGCGGCACCGCACCCGCCTCGCCGCCGGCACGCTGGAAGGCCTGCAGGGCCTGGCCCCACTGCGACGTGAGGCCTTGCTGGAACTGCTGGGCCTGGGCAAACCAGTTGGCATCAGAATTCATGCTGTCTCCTGCTGTACTTATTCGGGTTAACCCGAAGTATCACATCATTTTTGCTGCGGCGCAACATCGCCATTCTTTTCCGCCGTGCTGACATGTACCTGATCGTCATCGCCTGGATTTATGTCGCCCTGATGATGGCCGTGGCCGAGGCCACCCATGCCAATGGCAGCGTCCTGGGTGCCATTCTCACCTTTCTGATGTACGGTGTCGGCCCCGTCGCGCTGGTGGTTTACCTGATGGGACACCCCGGTCGTCGGCGCGCGCGGCAGGCGCGCGAGGCGCAGGCCGCGGCCGCGGCAGCAGACGCCGCCTCAGCCCAGCCAGATGGCGGCGGCGAGGCGGCCGCTCACGCGGTCGCGCCGGTGCGAAAAGAACCTTGAGGGCTGGCTCACGGTGCACCACGCGGTGCTGCCGTCGTTGCCGCTGATGGCGGTGATGCCCAGCGCGTGCAGCCGCCTGCGCGCCAGCGCCGGCAGGTCCGCCAAGTCCTTGCCCTCACGCAGCGGGCGAAAGCAGCGGTCCGCGCCGGGGTCCGTGGCCATGAAGGCCGCACGCACCTCGGGCCCGACTTCGAACGCGTCCGGCCCGATGCAGGGCCCCAGCCACGCCAGCATGCCGGGTGCGGCGGCCTCGCTGCTTGCGGCCAGTTGAGGCCACACGGTGGCCCACAGCGTCTCCAGCACGCCCTGCCCGGCGTCACCGGCCAAGCCGCGCCAGCCGCAGTGCGCCGCGGCGACCACGCGCCCATCCCGATCCGCCAGCAGCAGCGGCAGGCAATCCGCCACCATGATCGTGCAGGCCACGCCTGGCTCGGCCGTCCAGCAGGCGTCAGCCTCGGTGCCATCGGGCGTTTCCGCCGTGACGTGCACCACCCCGCACCCATGGACCTGCTTCAGGTACACCGGCCGCACCCCCAGCGCCTGGGCGTGAAGCGCGCGGTTGCGCGCCACGGCGGCGGGCACGTCGCCCACGTGGTCCCCGAGGTTCAGGCTGTCATAGGGCGGCAGCGAGACACCGCCTGCGCGTTCCGTGCAGGCCGCCCGCACGCGTGAGGGGGCGGGCCACTGGGGCGCGATGAGCATGACGTTCCTGACGGCCTGGGGCGGGTGCGATGTCAACCGCTGGGGTTGCACCCCAGCCTACGAAGACACAGGTACGAAGCCCGCCCCTGTAGGCTGGCGGTGCAGCGAAGCGAAACCCCAGCGGTCCACGTTTCCTACCCCTCGAAGTCCGGACAGTTCGACGGCTGGGCCTGCTGGAAGGCCGGGTGGGCCATGCAGGCGTCGAAGGCCGACATCGTGCGGGTGAGGCCGCTGAAGTCGACGTCGAATCGGCGGCCGTTGAAGATCTGCGGCACCAGGCAGCAGTCCGCCAGCATGGGCGTGTCGCCGAAGCAGTAGCGGCCGGCCGGCAGCCGGGCCAGTTCCGCCTCGAACAGTTCCAGGCCGTTGCGCACCCAGTGGCGGTACCAGGTGTTCTTGGTCGCCTCGTCCACCTTGAGCTGATGGGTGAGGTACTTCAGCACGCGCAGGTTGTTCAGCGGGTGGATCTCGCAGGCGATGAGCTGGGCGAGCGCGCGCACGCGCGCACGGGCCACGGGATCCGAAGGCAGCAGCGGCGGCTGCGGGTGGGTCTCCTCCAGGTATTCGATGATCGCCATGGACTGGCCGAGCTGGTCGCCCGCGTCCGTCTCCAGCGTGGGCACCAGGGCCGAGGCAGAGACGGCGGTGTATTTCTCCTGGCGGTGCTCGCCCTTGACCAGATGGACCGGCACGTAGTCATAGGAGAGGCCCTTGAGCGCCAGCGCGATGCGCACCCGGAACGAGGCCGAGGAGCGGAAGTAGTTGTGCAGCTTCATGCGGGAAGCATAAACACAATCGCGCTGCGCTGCGCCCGGCATCGCCCTACACTGCCCGCCACACCGGAGGATTCATTCATGCTGCACCCCCAGGCCCGAGCCCTGCTGAACCTCATCGACGAGCGCGGCCTGCCGCCCACCCACACGCTCTCCCCCGCCGAGGCCCGGCGCTTCTACCGCGAGCGGCGCACCTTCACCCAGCCCGCGCCCCCCGAGGTGGCCGAAGTCGTGGATCTCGCCGCCAGCGGCCCGGCGGGTGCCATCCCGCTGCGCAGCTACCGCCCGCTCGGCTCGGCCGCGGCGGACCGGCTGCCGGTGCTGGTGTACTACCACGGCGGCGGCTGGGTGATCGGCGACCTGGACACGCATGACACGCTGTGCCGCGAGCTGTGCAACCTTTCCGGCTGCGCCGTGGTCGCCGTGGACTACCGGCTGGCGCCCGAGCATCCGTTCCCGGCCGCGATGGAGGATGCGCTGGCGGCCACGCGCTGGGTGCGCGACAACGCCGACACCCTGCGCGTCGATGCCTCGCGCCTGGCCGTGGGCGGCGACAGCGCTGGCGGCAACCTGGCGGCGGTCGTGGCACTGGCCCTGCGAGACGCCGGCGAACCGCAGCCGGTCTATCAACTCCTCATCTATCCGGCCACCGACCAGCGGCGCGGCGCGCCCTCGCACACCACGAATGGCGAGGGCTACCTGCTCACGCGCGACACCATGGACTACTTCCATGACCATTACCTGCCGGACCCCGCGCAGAACCTCGACTGGCGCGCCTCGCCGCTGCTGCACGCCGATCTGGCGGGCCTGCCGCCTGCGCTGGTGCTGACGGCCGGCTATGACCCGCTGCGCGATGAAGGCCTGCAGTACGCGCACGCCCTGTCCAGCGCCGGCACGCGCGCCACGCTGGTGAACTTCGAGCGGCAGATCCACGGCTTCATCACCATGGGCAAGGTCCTCGACGAGGCGAATGACGCCGTGCGGCTGTGCGCGGCGATGCTGCAGGCGGCCACTGCGCCCCGCGCCTGACCGGACACGCGCGAGGCCGTGATCAGCGGCCGACCACCAGCCGGATCGCGGGCAGCACGCGCTCGGTCTCGCTGCGGCGCTCCAGCGCCAGGCGCAGGTTCATCTGCGCCACCTCGGTGTGCTCCACCGCCAGCGCCTGCGCCCGGGCGCCTTCGCCGCGCTTGAGCGCATCGAACAGCATGTGATGCTGCCGGTGCGCGTAGTGCATCCAGTCGCGGTCCGCTTCCAGCGTGGACTGCATGGGCAGCATGCCCGAGGCCGGTGCGAAGGGCAGCTTGTCGTTCAGGGCAATGGCCCGCTGCAGCGCGCGGTTGCCCGATGCCTCCAGGATCAGCGCGTGGAAGCGGTCGTTGGCCTCCGCGTAGCGCGCATAGCTTTCCATCGTGAGCGGGTTCGCGGCCAGTGCCGCGTCGCACTCCGCCAGACAGGCGCGCAGGCCGCCCTCCAGCTGGCGCGAGACGCCGTGCTCGGCCACCAGTCGCGCGGCCATGCCTTCCAGATGGCCGCGCACGGCGATGGCATCCGCCACTTCCTGCGCGGTGAACTGCCGCACGACATAGCCGACGGTGTCGTTGGCTTCGACCAGGCCTTCCTGCTCCAGCGTGACGAGCGCGGCGCGCACCGGCGTCCGTGAGGCGCCCAGGCGCTCGGCCAGCTGCTGCTCCGCCAGGCGGCGGCCCGGCTCGAACTCGCCACGCAGGATCAGGTCGCGCAACTGCATCAGAACGGTTTCTTGCAGGCTCATGGCGTGAACTGTACACTGCATCACCAATTCGGTATACCGTTTTCACCCCCTCACCGAAAGCCACCCCATGAAGGCAGATCAGAACGAGCTCATCACCCGCATCGGCCCGGGCACCGCCTGTGGCGCCGTGATGCGCCAATACTGGCAGCCAGTGGCCCTGGTCGACGAGTTCGATCCCCGGCTGGACCCCCGCATGGCCGGCCGCCCGCTGAAGGCGGTGCGCGTGCTGGGCCAGGACCTGGTGCTGTTCAAGGACGACCAGGGCCGATGGGGTCTGCTGGATCGGGATTGCCCTCATCGCAATGCCGATCTCTCGTTCGGCCGGCACGAGGGCGACGGCCTGCGCTGCCCCTTCCACGGCTGGAAGTTCGACGCCACCGGCCGCTGCCTCGACACACCGGCCGAGCCCACGGGCAGCCGCCTCTGCGATCGCGTGCAGCAGCGCAGCTACCCGGTGATCGAGCGCAGCGGCGTGCTGTTTGGCTGGTTCGGCGATGCAGGCCGCGAGCCGCCGCCCTTCCCCGCCTTCGACTGCTTCACGGCGCCGGGCACCCACACCTTCGCATTCAAGGGCCTGTGGCATTGCAACTGGCTGCAGGCCTTCGAGGTCGGCATCGACCCGGCGCACCCCTCCTTCCTGCACCGCTTCCTGCAGGATGCCCCGCTCGATTCGATCGGCGACAACCCGGCCGGCAAGCAGTTCCGCAGCGCCAGCGCGGGGGAATTCCAGGGCGGCGAGCGCTGGCCGATGACGCGCATCATGCGCGAGTTCTGCCAGCCCGAGATCAGCTTCGAGAGCCAGCCCTGGGGCCTGCGGCTCACCGCCCTGCGCCCCATGACGGAGGAGCTGACCCATGTGCGCATCACCAACGCCATCTTCCCGCACACCTTCGTGATCCCGCTGTCGGAGACGCTCACCATCACGCAGATGCACGTGCCGGTGGATGACGAGCGCACCTACTGGTACTCGGTGTTCACCAGCTTCGCCGGCCCGGTGGACAAGGAGGCCATGCGCCAGCAGCGGCAGCAGTTCATCAGCCTGCCCGACTACATCCCCAAGGCGGGCCGCCACAACAACTGGGGCTTCAACGCCGACGAGCAGCGCAGCACCACCTACCTGGGCATGGGCGAGGAAGACATCAACGTGCACGACCAGTGGGCGGTGGAAAGCATGGGCGCCATCCAGGACCGCACGCGCGAGCACCTGGGCACCAGTGACAAGGTGATCATGGCCAACCGGCGCATGCTGCTGAAGGCCATCGAGACCGTGCAGGCAGGCGGCACGGCGCCCGGCGTGGCAGAGGCGGCGGTCGCGGCCGCCGCGCAGGGGCCGGACACGGTCGACGGCATCGCGCCCGCCGGCACCTGGGCCACCTGGTGGCAGGAGCGCGTGGCCGCCAAGCGGGCGGGCTCGCCCTGGCAGGCCGGCACCCCCGGCGCCGCGGCCCCGGCCGCCGGCTCGGCCACCACGCAACCCGCATGACGAGCTTCGCGGCCCGTTGCGGCCTGCAGGATGCCGCGCGCGAGCAGGCGGTGCGCCAGGTCGCGCAGCGCATCGAGGCCGAGCGGCTGGAGCTCGTGCGCTTCGCCTGGTGCGACCCGCACGGCGTGCTGCGCGGCAAGACGCTCGTCGCTTCAGCTGCGGAGGGCGCGCTGCGCGAGGGCGTGGGGCTGGTCAGCACCCTGATGCTGAAGGACACCTCCGACCGCACCGCCTACAAGGTGTTCGAGCCCGGTGGCACATCCACCCTGCCCGGTTTCGGCTTCGCCAACAACCTGATGCTGCTGGCGGATCCGGCCAGCTTCCGCGTGCTGCCGTGGACGCCCGGGACCGGCTGGTTGCGCGCGCAGCCCTGGTTCCAGGACGGCCAGCCGGTGGAGCTGGACACGCGCCGCGTGCTGCAGCGCGCGCTGCAGCGGCTGGAGGCGGCGGGCTTCGGCATGCGCTGCGGGCTGGAGGTCGAGTTCCACATCTACCGGCTGGAGGGCGAGCAACCCATGCTCGATCCGGCGCAGTCCGCCTGGCCGCCGCCGGCGCCGCAGGTGCGACTGGTGCACCCGGGCTACAACCTGCTCACCGAGGCCTGGTACGACCTCGCCGAGGAGCCGCTGCGCATCGTGCAGCGCACCGCGCAGGCGCTGGGCCTGCCGCTGCTGTCGCTGGAGGTGGAACTCGGCCCGAGCCAGGTGGAGGCAGTGTTCGACGCCACCGACGCGCTGACGGCGGCCGACAACATGGTGCTGTTCCGCAATGCCGTGCGCATGGCGCTGCGCCGCGCGGGCTACCACGCCACCTTCATGTGCCGCCCGCCCTTCCCGAACATCATGTCCAGCGGCTGGCACCTGCATCAGTCACTGGTGGATGCGAAGACGGGCCGCAACGTCTTTCGCCGCGAGGCGCCGGCCGCCGGCAGCACGCCCATCGACGCGGGCCACACCTTGTCGGCGGTCGGTGAGCAGTACCTGGCCGGCCTGCTGGCGCACGCGCGGGCCATGGCCGTCTTCTGCACGCCCACGGTGAACGGCTTCGGCCGCTTCCGCCCCAATGCCCTGGCGCCGCAGGCGGTGCTGTGGGGGCGTGACAACCGCGGCGCGATGCTGCGCGTGGTGGGTCAGTGCGGTGACGAAGGCACCCGCATCGAGAACCGCGTCGGCGAGCCTTCGGCCAACCCCTACCTGTACTTCGCCTCGCAGATCCACGCCGGGCTGGACGGCATCGAACGCGGCCTGCGCGCGCCGCCGGCCACCGATGCCCCCTACGCCGGCGGCGGCGAGCTGCTGCCCACCACCCTGGGCGAGGCTTTGCAGCACCTGCAGGCCGACGAGGCGCTGCGCCAGGCCTTCGGCCCCGACTTCATCGACTACTACGTCCGCCTCAAGCAGCCGGAGCAGCAACGCTACGATGCGGCGGAGGACAAGGACGAGTTCCACCGGCGCGAGTACTTCGGCCGCTTCTGACCATGTCCATCACCTGCCATCTCGTCCATGCGGACGGCACCACCACGACCATCAGCGCCCGTCCCGGCGAAAGCCTGATGCAGGCCGCCGTGGCCGCCAACGCCACCGGCATCGAGGCCGACTGTGGCGGCCTGCTCACCTGCGCCACCTGCCATGTCTACGTGCGCGAGCCCTTCGCCTCGCAACTGCCGCCGGCTGAGGCGGACGAGCGCGCGATGCTGGAGTTCACCGCCTCGCCCTGCCAGCCGAACAGCCGGCTGAGCTGCCAGATCGCCCTGGGCGAGGCGCTGGAGGGCCTGACGGTAGACTTGCCAGCCTCGCAGCACTGATCCCTGACGGAACGCACCATGATCCTGGAACTCGCCGACATCCGCATCGCCCATGGCCAGCAGGCGGCCTTCGACGAGGCCATCGACCGCGGACTGCGCACCGTGATCTCGCGCGCCGAAGGCATGCGCGGCTTCAAGGTGAACAAGGGCATCGAGTCGCCCGAGCGCTACGTGCTGCAGATCTTCTGGGACACGCTGGAGGACCACACGGTCAAGTTCCGGCAAGGCCCGCTGTTCGCCGAATGGCGCGCCATCGTCGGCCCGTTCTTCGCGCAGCCACCCGTGGTGGAGCACTTCACGCTGTTGACCAAGAGCGACCCGGCCTGAGCGGCCGGGCGTTCGCGCGCCTCAGGCCGCGTCCGCGTCCTG
>NZ_JAYRZR010000110.1:0-10882 GCF_041916345.1 Ramlibacter sp. | reverse complement strand
AGGCCATGGGCCTGGCCATCGACTGGTCGCGCGAGGTCGCCACCTGCGACCCCAGCTACTACAAGTGGAACCAGTGGCTGTTCCTGAAGATGCTGGAGAAGGGCATCGCCTACCGCAAGACCCAGGTGGTGAACTGGGACCCGGTGGACCAGACCGTGCTGGCCAACGAGCAGGTGATCGACGGCAAGGGCTGGCGCACCGGCGCGGTGGTGGAGAAGCGCGAGATCCCGGGCTACTACCTGAAGATCACCGACTACGCGGCGGAACTGCTGGAGCACGTGCAGCACCACCTGCCCGGCTGGCCCGAGCGCGTGAAGCTGATGCAGGAGAACTGGATCGGCCGCAGCGAGGGCGTGCGCTTCGCCTTCCCGCACGACATCCGTGGCGACGACGGCGCGCTGATCGGCGACGGGAAGATGTACGTCTTCACCACGCGCGCCGACACCATCATGGGCGTGACCTTCTGCGCCGTGGCGCCGGAGCACCCGCTGGCGGCCCACGCCGCGAAGCGCGACCCGAAGCTGGCCGCTTTCATCGAGGAGTGCAAGAAGGGCGGCACCACCGAGGCCGAACTCGCGCTGAAGGAGAAGGAAGGCATGCGCACCGGCCTGCAGGTGACGCATCCGCTCACCGGCGAGCCCGTGGACGTGTGGGTGGGCAACTACGTGCTCATGAGCTATGGCGACGGCGCCGTGATGGGCGTGCCCGGCCACGACGAGCGCGACTTCGCCTTCGCCCTCAAGTACGGCCTGCCCATCCTGCAGGTGGTGCACGTGGACGGCGAGCACTACGACTACCAGCGCTGGAACGACTGGTACGCCGACAAGACGCGCGGCGTGACGATCAACTCCGACAGCTTCAGCGGCTTCAGCTACCGCGACGCTGTGGACGCGGTGGCGCACGCGCTGCAGCAGAAGGGCCTGGGCGAGAAGAAGACCACCTGGCGCCTGCGCGACTGGGGCGTGAGCCGTCAGCGCTACTGGGGCACGCCCATCCCCATCATCCACTGCCCCGAGCACGGCGCGGTGCCGGTGCCCGAGAAGGACCTGCCGGTCGTGCTGCCGCAGGATTGCGTGCCCGACGGCAGCGGCAACCCGCTGAACAAGCGCGAGGACTTCCTCGCCTGCACCTGCCCGGTGTGCGGCCAGCCCGCGCGGCGCGAGACGGACACCATGGACACCTTCGTGGATTCGTCCTGGTACTTCATGCGCTACTGCGACCCGACCAACGACCAGGCCATGGTGGCCGGCGGCACGCAGTACTGGATGCCGATGGACCAGTACATCGGCGGCATCGAGCACGCCATCCTGCACCTGCTGTACGCGCGCTTCTGGACCAAGGTCATGCGCGACCTGGGGCTGGTGAAGATCGACGAGCCCTTCACCAAGCTGCTGACACAGGGCATGGTGCTCAACGAGGCGTTCTCGCGCACCACCACCGGCAAGCAGTACTACTGGGCGAGCGAGCTGGACATCGTGCGCGACGAGCACCACAAGGTGATCTCGGCCACGAGCAAGGCCGACGGCCAGCCGGTCACGTACGAGGGCTGGACCACGATGTCCAAGTCCAAGAACAACGGCGTGGATCCGCAGGACCTGATCGAGAAGTACGGCGCCGACACGGCGCGCCTGTACACCATGTTCACCGCGCCGCCCGAGGCCACGCTGGAGTGGAACGACGACGCGCTGGAGGGCAGCTACCGCTTCCTGCGGCGCGTGTGGCACTTCGGCGTCAAGCTGCAGGCGCTGCCAGCTTCCGCGGAAGGCGCGCCGTCCCAGGCGGTGCAGGCGCTGCGCCGCGAGATCCACACGGTGCTGCGCCAGGTGGACTACGACTACCAGCGCATGCAGTACAACACCGTGGTCTCCGGCGCGATGAAGATGCTCAATGCGCTGGAGGACTTCAAGGCGACGGCCGAGGCCGGCGCGGTCGCGGCCCTGCGCGAGGGCTTCGGCATCCTGCTGCGTGCGCTCTATCCGGTCACGCCGCACGTCACGCACGGCCTCTGGCAGGCGCTGGGCTATGCGCAGGCGCACGGCGATCTGCTGGATGCGCCGTGGCCGCGCGTGGACGAGGCCGCCCTGGTGCAGACGGAGATCGAGCTGATGCTGCAGGTCAACGGCAAGCTGCGCGGCTCGGTGCAGGTGCCGGCGGACGCCGACCGCGCCACCATCGAACGCATCGCCGTCGCCAGCGAGGCCTTCGTGAAGTTCGCCGCCGGCGCCTCGCCGAAGAAGGTGATCGTGGTGCCCGGCCGCCTCGTCAACGTGGTGGTATGACCGACCAGCCCGCCCGGCCCGCGCAGGCGGGCATCCAGGCCGCGCGCCGCGGCGCGCTCCTCGCGCCGGCGGCCGCCCTGCTGCTGGCCGGGTGCGGCTTCAAGCTGCGCCAGGCGCCCGACTTCGCCTTCCAGTCCATCGTCATCGGCGCCGGCTCCAGTTCGCCGCTGGGCAACGAGCTGCGGCGCAGCCTGGCGGCCGGCGGCAAGGTCGAGGTGGTGGTGGACCCGCAGAAGATGGTGGGTGCCGACGTCGTGCTGTTCCTGCCGCAGGAGCAGCGCGAGAAGGTGGTGGTGGGCGTCAACGCCAGCGGCCAGGTGCGCGAGTTCCAGTTGCGCCTGCGGGTGCGCTTCCGCGTGGCCACGCCCAAGGGCAAGCAGCTGATCGAGGAGACGGAGCTGCTGCAGACACGCGACATCAGCTTCAACGAATCGGCCGTGCTCGCCAAGGAGGCCGAGGAAGGCCTTCTGTACCGCGACATGCAGGCCGACATCGTGCAGCAGCTCATGCGCCGCCTGGCGGCGCTGAAGTCCCTCTAGCCCGCCCGGGCGCTCCCGGCTGCCCACGCCCCCCGACAGGCCATGCAGCTCGCCGCCGCCCAGCTTGCCGCGCACCTGCAGCGCGGCCTGCGCCCGCTGTACACCCTGCACGGCGACGAGCCGCTGCTCGCGCAGGAGGCGGCGGATGCCATCCGCGCGGCCGCGCGCGCGCAGGGCTACACCGAGCGCAGCGTGCACACGATGATCGGCCAGCGGCCCGACTGGGGCGCGGTGCTCGCCACCGGCGGCTCGCTCAGCCTGTTCGCCGACCGGCAGATCGTGGAGGTGCGCATTCCCACCGGCAAGCCCGGCAAGGAGGGCAGCACGGCGCTGCAGCAGCTGGCCGAGACGGCGCCCGGCAACGACGGCGTGCTCACGCTGGTGCTGCTGCCCGGGCTGGACTTCGCCACCCGCAAGAGCGCCTGGTTCGCGGCGCTGGAGCAGGCCGGCGTGATGATCGAGCTGCAGCCGGTGGAGCGTTCGGCGCTGCCGCAGTGGATCGCGCAGCGGCTGGCGGCCCAGGGCCAGCGCGTCGCCGCGGGCGAGGAGGGCCAGCGCACGCTGCAGTTCTTTGCCGACCAGGTGGAGGGCAACCTGCTGGCCGCCCACCAGGAGATCCAGAAGCTGGGCTTGCTGCATCCTGCCGGTGAGCTGAGCTTCGAGCACGTCGAACGCGCCGTGCTCAACGTGGCCCGCTACGACGCCACCCGGCTGGTGGAGGCCGTGCTCGCTGGCCAGCCGGCGCGCGTACAGCGCATGCTGGACGGCCTGCAGGCCGAAGGCGAGGCCGAGGTGCGGGTGCTGTTCCTGCTCGCCGGGGACATCCGCTCGCTGGCCCGCGTGGCGGCCGCGATGGCCGCCGGCCGGCCGCTGCCGATGGCGCTGCAGGAGCAGCGCGTGTGGGGTCCGAAGCAGCGCCTGTTCGAGCGCGTGCTGCCGCGTCTGGCGCCGGCCCTGCTGCAGCAGCTGGTGCGCGACGCGCATGTGGTCGACGGCATCTGCAAGGGCCTGAAGGCGCCAGGCTGGCCCACCGACGGCTGGCAGGCGCTGCACCGCCTGGCCCTGCGGCTGGCCATGGCCGCCGCGGCCGAGGGCGGCGCCGGCCGCGCGGCCGCAAGGGGATAATCGGGGGCATGAACGCGCTGAACATCGCCGAGCACATGGCGCACCTGGGGGCCCAGGCGCGTGCCGCCTCGGCCCGCATCGCGGCCGCGAGCGCGGCCGAGCGCAATGCCGCCCTGCGCGCGCTGGCGGTGCTGCTGCGCACCGAGTCCGACGCGCTCCAGGTCGAGAACGCCAAGGACCTGCAGCGCGCTGTCGAGGCGGGCCTCGCGCCGCCCATGGTGGACCGCCTGCGCCTCACGCCGAAGATCATCGAGACGCTGGCCGTCGGCTGCGAGCAGCTCGCCGCCATGGCCGACGTGATCGGCGAGGTGAGCGGCCTGCGCCAGCAGCCCAGCGGCATCCGCGTGGGCCAGATGCGCGTGCCGCTGGGCGTGTTCGGCATGATCTTCGAGAGCCGGCCGAACGTGACCATCGAGGCCGCGAGCCTCTCCATCAAGAGCGGCAACGCGTGCATCCTGCGTGGCGGCTCCGAGGCCATCGACTCCAACCGCGCGCTGGCGGTGCTGGTGCAGCGCGCGCTGGCACAGGCCGGCCTGCCGGCCGAGGCGGTGCAGCTGGTGCAGACCACCGACCGCGAGGCCGTGGGCCGGCTGATCGCCATGCCGGAGCATGTGGACGTGATCATCCCGCGCGGCGGCAAGGGCCTGATCGAGCGCATCAGCCGCGAGGCCAAGGTACCGGTCATCAAGCACCTGGACGGCAACTGCCACACCTACGTGGACGACCCCTGTGATCTGGATCTCGCGGTGAAGGTCACCGAGAACGCCAAGACGCAGAAGTACAGCCCCTGCAACGCCACCGAGAGCCTGCTGGTGGCGCGCGGCGTGGCGGCGGCGTTCCTGCCGCGCATCGGCGCCGTGTTCGCGGCCAAGGGCGTCGAGATGCGCTGCTGCCCGGAGAGCCGCGCGCTGCTGGCCGGCGTGCCGGGCGCGACCGTGGTCGATGCCACCGAGCAGGACTGGTTCGAGGAATACCTCGCCCCCGTCATCAGCGTCAAGGTCGTGGCCGGCGTGGACGAGGCCATCGCGCACGTCAACCACTATTCGTCACACCACACCGACGCCATCCTCACCACGAACCACGTGCATGCCCAGCGCTTCCTGCGCGAGGTCGATTCCGCCAGCGTGATGGTCAACACCAGCACGCGCTTCGCCGACGGCTTCGAGTACGGCCTGGGCGCCGAGATCGGCATCAGCACCGACAAGTTCCACGCCCGCGGTCCGGTGGGCATCGAGGGCCTGACGTCCCTCAAGTGGGTGGTGCTGGGCCAGGGCGAGGTGCGCGGCTGAGTCACGCGCCCGTGGCCTCGCGGGCACGGGCCTCCCCCATTTGCATTCAACGGAGATTCCACAGATGTTTTCCAATGACGACGACAACACCGGCCTGGCCATTGGCGTGGTGTTCGGCGTGGTGGCCGCGGTGCTGGCCCTGGTGATCGGCATCGCCATTTCCAGCGACGGCCCGGCCGAGGCGCCGAAGGCGGCCGCGCCGGCGGTGGCTGCGGCCGCGGCCGATGGCCCCAGTGTGAAGGTCGAGGGCGGCGTGGTGAAGTTCTACTTCGCCTCCGGCAAAGCCGACCTGGCCGCCAGCGCCAACGAGGCCCTGGCCGAGACGGTCAAGGGCGTGCAGGGCGGCAAGAAGGCGCTGGTGAGCGGCTTCCACGACACCACCGGCGACCCGGCGAAGAACGAGGAACTGGCCAAGCAGCGCGCGTTTGCGGTGCGTGACGCGCTCAAGGCGCTAGGCGTGACCGAAGACCGCATCGAGCTGAAGAAGCCCGAGGTCACCGCCGGCAGCGGCGACCTGGCCGAGGCCCGCCGCGTCGAAGTGACGCTGCAGTAACCGCGACAGGCACGCCATGGTTCCGCACCTCGTCACCGCCCTCACCGGCCCCATCAACGAGCTGGAGCAGCGCGTGCTGGATTCCATGCCGGCCATCGAGCGCTGGTTCCGGCTGGAATGGATGGAGCACACGCCGCCCTTCTACACCTCGGTGGACATCCGCAACGCCGGCTTCAAGCTGGCCCCGGTGGACACCAACCTGTTCCCCGGCGGCTGGAACAACCTCACGCCCGAGATGCTGCCGCTGGCGGTGCAGGCGGCGATGGCGGCGATCGAGAAGATCTGCCCCGAGGCCAAGAACCTGCTGGTGATTCCCGAGAACCACACCCGCAACACGTTCTACCTGGCCAATGTGCTGCAGCTGAAGCGCATCTTCCACATGGCGGGGCTGAACGTGCGCATCGGCTCCATCAGCCCGGAGATCAAGAAGCCGACGCCGGTGGTGCTGCCCGACGGCGAGACGATCACGCTGGAGCCGGTGGTGCGTACCAAGCGCCGCCTGGGGCTGAAGGATTTTGACCCCTGCACGATCCTGCTGAACAACGACCTGTCGGCCGGCGCCCCGGGCATCCTGGAAGACCTGCACGAGCAGTACCTGCTGCCGCCGCTGCACGCGGGCTGGTCGGTGCGCCGCAAGAGCCGGCACTTCCAGAGCTACGAGGAAGTCGCCAAGCGTTTCGGCAAGATGCTGGGCATCGACCCGTGGCTGGTCAACCCCATGTTCAACCGCTGCGGCGAGGTCGACTTCACCCAGGAGCAGGGCCTGGAGTGCCTGCGCACGAACGTCGACGCGCTGCTCACCAAGATCCGCAAGAAGTACAAGGAATACGGCATCCACGAGAAGCCGTTCGTGGTGGTGAAGGCCGACAACGGCACCTACGGCATGGGCATCATGACCGTGCGCGACGTGAAGGACCTCGATGTCCTGAACCGCCGCACGAAGAACAAGATGTCGGTCATCAAGGACGGCCAGGAGGTGACCGAGGTCATCATCCAGGAGGGCGTGCAGACCGCCGAGCGCATGAACGAGGCGGTGGCCGAACCGGTGGTCTACCTGATGGACCGCTATGTGGTGGGCGGCTTCTACCGCATCCACGCCGAGCGCGGCATCGACGAGAACCTCAACGCGCCGGGCGCCAGCTTCGTGCCGCTGGCGTTTGCCGAGAGCACCCGTCTGCCGCAGCCGGGGCAGAAGCCCGGGGCCAGCGCGCCCAACCGCTTCTACATGTACGGCGTGGTCGGCCGCCTGGCCATGCTGGCCGCCAGCTACGAGCTGGAGGCGACCGACCCCGAGGCCGAGACCTACGCCTGAGGGCGGCCGCCGGAGCTCGCCGGTTGCAGGCGCAGCGTGGTCGCGCGCGCCATGCGCTGGAACATCTGGTCGATGAAGATCACGAAGGCCATGCCGAAGGCGGCGATGCTCACCAGCGCCGGCAGGTCCAGCGCGCTCACCAGCCAGTTGCCCGGGGGCGAGGCCATGGGCGTCGGCGTGGTGCAGATGAAGGACGCGGCCTCCATGCCGGTGTAGTGCATCGCGCACACCGCGCCCGCCATCACCAGCGAGGCGGTCACGCGCGCCATGAAGCCGCGGGTGGCGAACGCCAGCCAGAGCGCCGCGGTGGCCGCGACGAAGGCGATCAGCACCGAGGCGACGACCACCGGCGTGGCCCACTCCAGCAGTCCGCCGAAACGCATGCCGTACATGCCCAGGTAGTGCATCACGCAGACGCCCAGACCCAGCAGGATGCCCGCCGGCACGATGCGCTGGGGCGTGGGTTGGCGGGCCACCCACAGCAGGGCGCCTGCACTGGCGGCAATGGCGGCCACCAGCGACAGCAGCGTCTCGGGCAGGGAATAGCTGACCGCCATGTCCACCTCCAGCGACAGCATGCCGACGAAGTGCATGGCCCAGACGCCGATGCCGCCCAGGGCGGTGCCGCTGGCGACGGCATTGAAGACGCTGATGCGGCGGCCGGCGCCGACGATGCCGGCGGCCGCGGTGAGGGCCACGAAGGCGCCGACGGCGGAAATCAGGAAGGACAGCGCGACCAGCGAGGGCGAGTAGCTGGAAGGCATGGTGAAGGGCAGGGCAAGGGGATTCATGGGCGCGGACTCGTCAGAGGATGGAAACGGGGGGCCGGGCGGGCAGCGGTTGCGGCGGCAGGCGCCGCAGCTCGGCCACGCGTCGGTTGAGCAGGCTCACGCCCAGCGCGTAGGCGAGGCGGTGGCGCAGGCCGGTGCCGCTGGCGGCGCGGGCGGCATAGAGGTCGGCCGGATCGTCAAAGATGCCGGCCACCTGGCGGATGTCCTCGGCGCGGAACTGGTGCAGGCAATCGCGCTGGCCGTCCCAGCGCGCGCGCGCATCGCTCACCAGGCCCCAGCCGCAGTCGAGGCCGCTGTCCAGCACCTGCAGCCGGGCCTGGGCGAACAGCAGCGGATCCAGCACGTAGGCGTCGGTGCTGAGCCACCGGTCGCCGAGCAGCACCTGGCTGACGGCGTGGATCATGGCGCGCGGCGCCTCATCCAGCAGGCCGGCCAGGAAGCGCGTGCGCACCTCCAGGAACAGCATGCGTGCCGGCAGGCCGGCGGCGCGGCAGAGGGCCGTGAACAGCAGTGCCTTGGAGTGGCAGTCACCGCTGCCGCGGCGCAGCACCTCGGAGGCCGTGATGCTGGCGCTGTCGGCGTGGGCCGCGAAGGGCAGGCTGCGCACGTGGTCGTGCAGGGCCATGGCGCGATGCGCCAGCGTCTGGTGACGCTGGGTGAGCTTCAGGGCGGTGATGCGGACCTTGGGGTGCTCCAGGTCGAGCTGGCGCGAGGCGGTCAGCCAGCGGGAGGCTTCGGCCGGCGGTTCGGCCCGATCGATGGGGGCGGGTGCGGTCAGCATGGTGGTGGACTTCAGGACGTGCAGCTTTCTCTGGAATGCGTAGAATTCAAACAGATCAAATCGATTAATGCCACGAATTCATGGAATCTCATGGCTTCATCACAGAACACTTCTACGCACAATCTATGCAAATCGACGACCTGGTGAGCGATTCGCCGCCGGCCCACCGGATCGGCGCACTCTCCCGGCTCAGCGGGGTGCCGGTCACGACGCTGCGCGTGTGGGAGACGCGCTACAGCGCCTTTCGGCCGGCCAAGACGGCCGGCCAGCACCGCCTGTACGACGACCACGATGTGCTGAAGGCGCGGCTGCTGCGGCAGCTCTCGGCGGCCGGCCATGCGATCGGCGCCATCGCGGGCCTGCCCCTGGCCACGCTGCAGGGGCTGGCGCCCGCTGCCGCCAGCCTGGCCGGGCCGGCGCCGGCATCGTCCGCGCGCGCGCGTCTGTCGGCCTGGGTGATCGACCATGCCCTCGCCCTGCGGCTGCAGGGCGAGGCGTGGCAGACCCGCTGGCAGGGCGACGCGCCTGAAGTCCGGCGGGTGTTCGCGAACCTGCAGGCGGTGCAGGAGGCGGCGCCTCCAGCGCCCGACGAGGCCCCCGCCTTGCTGCTGGCCCGCCTGAATGCCTTGCATCCGCGCAGCCACGAGCAGCTGCTGGAGACGGTGGATCGCCTGGGCCCAGGGCGGGTCATCGTGCTGTACAACTTCGGTGCCGAGGCGCTGGTCGAGTCGCTGCGGGCGGCCGGCATCCAGGTCCGCCGCGAGCCGGTGTCGGACGCCGAGCTGGCCGAGCTGGTGCGTTCCGAGGTGGTGGTGGAAGCCACCGCCGCCGCCGGCGGGGCCGCCGTCGGCGGGCTGATTCCGCGCCGGCGCTACACCGACGCCCAGCTCGCCCGCGTGGCTGCCAGCCCGAGCCGCGTGCTGTGTGAGTGCCCGCGCCACATCGCCGAGCTGGTGCAGCAGCTCGCCAGCTTCGAGGCCTACAGCGCCGAGTGCCTGGCCGATTCCGCCGAGGACGCCCGGCTGCACGCCTACCTGCGCTCGGTGGCGGGCTCCTCGCGCGCGCTCTTCGAGCACGCACTGGACCTCGCGGTGCGCCACGCCGGGCTGGCTCCGGCGCTGGCGGAGGCGCCGCAAGACCCTGACACGGGTGCAGTTGCTGCAACGCAACAGACTGTAACGGCGCCCCCGGCACAATAGAGCGCTTCTCGGTCCAGGACCCCGGCGGCGACCGAACCGCGGCGGGGGCGATGTGCAGCAATCGAAATCCTCGCTCGCAGCGCTGACGATCGGCGCCGTCGGTGTCGTCTACGGCGACATCGGCACCAGCGTCCTCTATGCAGTGAAGGAGGTGTTCGGCTCCGGACACGTGCCGTTCACCCATGCCAACGTCTATGGCGTGCTGTCCATCCTGTTCTGGACGCTCACCTTCATCGTCTCCCTCAAGTACGTGGCCCTGGTGCTGCGGGCCGACAACAACGGCGAGGGCGGGCTCATCGCCATGCTGGCGCTGGCCTCGCAGGCCGTGAAGGACCAGCCGCGCCTGCGCGGCGTGCTGCTCGCGGTGGGCATCTTCGGCACCTCGCTGTTCTATGGCGACGGCGTCATCACGCCGGCCATCTCCGTGCTGTCGGCGGTCGAGGGCCTGGAGGTGGTGTCGCCCCGCTTCAAGGAGTGGGTGATTCCGCTCACCCTGCTGATCCTGCTGGCCCTGTTCGCGGTGCAGAAGCGCGGCACCGCCGGCATCGGCCGCTTCTTCGGGCCCATCACGCTGCTGTGGTTCGCGGTGCTGGCCCTGCTGGGCGTGGTGCAGATCCTGGACCACCCGGAGATCCTGCAGGCGCTCAGCCCGCACCACGCGCTGCGCTTCATGGTCGCGCAGCCGGGCACGGCCTTCATCATCCTCGGGGCCGTGGTGCTGTGCGTCACCGGCGCCGAGGCGCTGTACGCCGACCTGGGGCACTTCGGCCGCAAGCCGATCCGCCTGGCCTGGTTCTCCATCGTCATGCCGGCGCTCACGCTCAACTACTTCGGCCAGGGCGCGCTCCTGCTGGCCGAGCCGGCGGCGGTGAAGAACCCCTTCTTCATGATGGTGCCCGACTGGGCGCTGCTGCCGCTGGTGGTGCTGGCCACCGCCGCCACCGTGATCGCCTCGCAGGCGCTCATCACCGGCGCCTTCAGCGTGACCAAGCAGGTCATCCAGCTCGGCTACCT
>NZ_JAYRZR010000109.1:0-11350 GCF_041916345.1 Ramlibacter sp. | reverse complement strand
GGTCTTGTCCAGCTCGCGGCCGATGACGGAGGTGACCTGCACGCCGTCGATCAGCTTCAGGGCGTCCAGGTGCTTCTGGCCAAAGGCGCCGGCGCCGGCCAGCGCGATACGCAGGGGAGTGCTCACAGGTTGTTCTCCATCACGAGGTGGCCGACGGCGGTGTTGGACGCCGGCACATGGTAGAAGCGGTGCTTGACGGTCGGCTTCGCGCCGCCCGCCACGTCGGCCATCGCGCCGCGCGCGATCAGCCACATCACGAGTTCGATGCCTTCGCTGCCAGCCTCCTGCACGTACTCGATGTGCGGCACCTGCGACAGCGCCTCGGGCTCGGCGATCAGGCGGTCCAGGAAGCGGTTGTCCCACTCGCGGTTGATCAGGCCCGCGCGCGGGCCCTGCAGCTGGTGGCTCATGCCGCCCGTGCCCCAGATCTGCACGTTCAGGTCGTCGTCGAAGCTCTCCACGGCCTTGCGGATCGCCTGGCCGAGCTGGAAGCAGCGCCGGCCGCTGGGCACGGGGTACTGCACCACGTTCACCGCGAACGGGATCACCTTGAACGGCCAGGCCTTGGGCTGCCCGCACATCAGGGACAGCGGCACGGTGAGGCCGTGGTCCACGTCCAGGCGGTTGACGATGGTGAGGTCGAAGTCCTGCTGGATCACCGACTGCGCGATGTGCGCGGCCAGCTCCGGATGGCCTTCGACGTCGGGCACGGGGCGCGGGCCCCAGCCCTCGTCGGCCACCTTGTAGTGCCCGGCGGTGCCGATGGCGAAGGTGGGGATCATCTCCAGGCTGAAGGCGGTGGCGTGGTCGTTGAAGACCAGGAACACGACATCGGGCGTGTTCTCCTTCAGCCAGCCGCGCGAGTAGTCATAGCCGGCGAAGACCTTCTGCCAGTACGGCTCCTCGGTCTTGCCGAGGTCCATGGCCGCGCCGATGGCGGGCACATGCGAGGTGTAGACGGATGCGGTGATGCGTGCCATCGGGCTAGCTCCTTCCCCATTGGGGATCGCGGCCGCCCGCGATCATCATGTTGCGGTATTCCTCCTCGCTCATGCCGGTCATGGAGCCGGCCATCTGCTGGAAGCTCTTGCCGTCGGTGGCGCCGATCTTGGCGAGGAAGTAGATGTTGCCGCCGGCGGCGATGCAGCGGTTCAGGTCGCGTGCCAGCACAGCCTGCTTCTGCTCCTCGGTCATCGCCCATTCGTCGAGGTAGGCGCGCTCGTCACGCTTGAAGCGCTCGCGGTTCTCGGCCTTCATGAGCGACATGCAGAACTGGTTGAGCCAGTAGCCCTTGCGGCTCTGGTCGGCGTCGAAGATCGTGGTGCCGGGGATGCCGATGTACGGCTTGTCCAGGGGCATGGTTTCCTCCTTGGGGCTTGCGGGTCAGTCGGTGCAGGTGAAGCTGCCAGCGGCGTTCACATCGCCCTGCCGGTAGCGCGGCCACTGCGGCCATTCGCACAGCGGGCGCGAGCGCTTCACCGCGAAGGGGGCCTGCGGCTCCTGCTCCACCAGCGTCAGGCCGGCGGGGGCGCGGTCATTCTCGACCCAGTCCACCAGCGCCTGGAAGAAGTCGGCGTTCGCCGGCCCGCCGGTACCCACGTGATCCACGCCGGGCGCGGTATAGAGCTTGAAGAAGCTGGCCGTGCGCGCAGCGCCCATGCGCTGCACCACCGACTGGTGATAGGCGATGCCGGCATACGGGCTCTGCGCGTAGTCGGCCAGGTTCTCCAGCAGGATGATCTTGCCGCCGCGCTGGTGGAACTCCGTCAGGTCCGGATTGGTGCCGTCCATCAGCTCCGAGACCTGACGGATGCGCGCGAGGTGCTTCTTCGGGTCGTACTGCCGCACGTCGAGCTTGGGGTCCTGCGCGTAGAAGTACTGGATGGCACCCGCGCCGTAGTACCAGGCGATGCCGTTGGCCTGCACCGGCGGGAAGGCCGGCGCCGCGCTGCCCGTCCACCAGGCCTGCCAGCCTCCGGTGGGGCCGTTGGCCGGCAGGGCCTCACCGCTCGGGCCGCGGCCCGGGTAGCGCGTGATGCCGTTCGCCAGCTCGAAGTCGAACACCAGCGGCGTGTGCAGCGTCTGCACCGCCTTGACCTGGGCGGCGTTCAGGCAATCGCTGCCGGTGGCCGTGCCGCAGGCCAGCGTGTTGAAGTTCAGGCGCGCCTTGCAGCGCACGGGGTCGGACACCAGGCCATCCGCCACGCCATCGGAGGCGTCGCAGGACTGCAGCACGTAGTCGTGCACGCGCTTCACCTGCGCCGGCGGCAGCCAGCCCTCGCCCACCAGCGCCAGGCCGTCGCGCAGGCCGGCGTGCTGCAGCCCGGTCCAGTGGATCACGGGCACGCGACTGAAGATGCCGTCGAAGTCGCGCGGGTAGCGCTGCGCCATCACCAGGCCTTCACGGCCGCCTTCCGAGCTGCCGGCGAAGTACAGCTTCTTCGGCCGCTCGCCATAGGCCGCGATCATGACGGCCAGCGCCACGTCACGCACCTTCTTGTACGAGGCGTGGGCGAAGTTCTCCAGCGCCTCCGGATGCAGGGCAAACGCCTGCGGCGGGACGCCCGGCTTGTTCTGGTGGCCCGAGTCGGTGCCGTAGGTGACGTAGCCCATGGCCAGCGGCGCGGGCCGGTCGAAACGCTGCGCCGGCAGCAGCGACTGGCCGCTGATCAGCACGCCGTTGAAGCCGCCACCGCCATACTGCACCGAGCGGCCGTTCCAGTGCACCGGCAGATTGATCTGGAAGTGGATGTCGGGCGCGTCGCCGTTCCACGGCGCGATGCGGCCCAGCACCTTGCAGTGCGGCGGCAGCGCGGGCGTGATGCGCGCCGCGGGCGTGGGGCCGCGCTCGGCGACCTTCAGGTCCGAGGCAGGTACCAGCACCGCCGAATCGATCTTCGCCGGCCCGCTGACGAGGCCGATGGCGGAGGTGGGGACGCTCATGCCGGCGAGCGAGGCGCACACCGGCTCGGGGGAAGCCGACAGCTTGTGGCTCGTGCCGCAGCCAGCCAGCACGGCCAGCAGGACGAGCGCGCTTGCGCGGCGGGCGGCTTGCGGCAGGTTCATCAGCGGCTCTCTTCCGGCCAGTACAGCCGATTCGGGTTGTCCACCAGCAGCTTGCGCTGCAGCTCCGCCGTGACGGCGATGTGCGGGATGAAGTTCACCAGCAGGCCGTCGTCGGGCATGTGGTCCTTCAGGTTCGGATGCGGCCAGTCGGTGCCCCACAGCACGCGGTCCGGGAACGTCTCCACCACCTTGCGAGCGAACGGCACGACATCGCGGTAGGCCGCCTGCTCGCCATCCAGGGCACGCGGGCCGGCGACCGACAGGCGCTCGGGGCAGCTCACCTTGCTCCACACGTTGTCATGCTCGCGCATGAACTTCAGGAACAGGCCGAACTCGGGGCCGTCGACCGGCTTGGTCACGTCGGGCCGGCCCATGTGGTCCACCACCACCGTGGTCGGCAGCGCGGTGAAGAAGTCCCACAGCTCGGGCAGATCCACCGCCTCGAAGTAGATCACCACATGCCAGCCCAGCGGAGCGATGCGCGCGGCGATCTCCATCAGTTCGTCCTTGGGCGTGAAGTCCACCAGCCGCTTGACGAAGTTGAAGCGCACGCCACGCACGCCAGCGGCATGCAGCGCCTGCAGCTCGGCATCGGTCACGCTGCGCTTGACGGTCGCGACGCCGCGCGCACGCCCTTCGGCGCGCTGCAGCGCATCCACCAGCGCGCGGTTGTCCGCGCCGTGGCAGGTGGCCTGCACGATCACGTTCTTGTGGAAGCCCAGGTGGTCGCGCAAGGCAAAGAGCTGCTGCCAGCTCGCGTCGCAGGGCGTGTACTTGCGCTCCGGCGCGTAGGGGAAGTCGGCGCCCGGGCCGAACACGTGACAGTGCGCATCGACCGCGTTGGCCGGCAGCACGAAGCGCGGCTTGCTGGGGCCCGCGTACCAGTCGAGCCAGCCGGGGGTCTTGGTGAAGGGGCCAGTGGTGGGTTTGGTCATCACAAGGACGCGGCCTTCAGGCCGCGGTTTCGTCTGTTCAGTCGATGTACTTCAGGCCCGCCCTCTCCAGCGGCTCACGCATCTTGTACATGTCCAGGCCCAGCACACCGCTGGCCAGCTTGGCGCGCTTCTCGCCTTCGTTGGCCTCGCGCGCGGCGGCGGCCTCCAGCGTCTTCTTCGCCATCGCCGCGGGCACGCAGACCACGCCGTCGTCGTCGGCCACGATCACGTCGCCGGGCGTCACCAGCATGCCGGCGCAGACCACCGGGATGTTCACGGAGCCGAGCGTCGCCTTGATCGTGCCCTTGCTGCTGATGGCCTTGCTCCACACCGGGAACTTCATCTCGGTGAGGGTCTTCACGTCGCGCACGCCAGCGTCGATGACAAGCGCCACCGCGCCGCGCGCCTGGAACGAGGTGGCCAGCAGGTCGCCGAAGTAGCCGTCGGTGCATTCGGCGGTGATGGCGGCCACGACGATGTCGCCGGGGCGGATCTGCTCGGCCACCACGTGCATCATCCAGTTGTCGCCGGGATGCAGCAGCACGGTGACCGCCGTGCCCGAGACCTGCGCGCCCGCGTAGATGGGCCGCATGTAGGGCTTGAGCAGGCCCACGCGGCCCATGGCCTCGTGGACGGTGGCGGAGCCGAGGCGGCCGAGCTCCGACGCGACGGACGCATCCGCGCGCTGGATGTTGCGATAGACGACGCCGAGTTCGTACATGGGGGTTCTCCTTGTTTCGTCATTCCCGCGAAGGCGGGAATCCAGGGTCCCTTCAGCGCCCCTGCTTCTTCAGCAGCGCATCGAGGCGCGGGAACACGCGGCGCGTGTTGGCCTCGAAGATCTGGTGCTTGTCTTCCGCGCTCAGGATCTTCGACGCGTCGATGTAGCGCTTGGTGTCGTCGTAGTAGTGGCCGGTGGTGGGGTCGATGCCGCGCACCGCGCCGATCATCTCGCTGGCGAACAGCACGTTCTTCACCGGGATCACCGTGTTCAGCAGGTCGATGCCCGGCTGGTGGTACACGCAGGTGTCGAAGAAGATGTTGTTCAGCACGTGATGCTCGAGCAGCGGACGCTTCATCTCCTGCGCCAGTCCGCGGAAGCGGCCCCAGTGGTAGGGCACCGCGCCGCCGCCGTGCGGGATGAGGAAGCGCAGCGTGGGGAAGTCCTTGAACAGGTCGCCCTGCACGCACTGCATGAAAGCCGTGGTGTCCGCGTTCAGGTAGTGCGCGCCCGTGGTGTGGAAGCAGGCGTTGCACGAGGTGGAGACGTGGATCATCGCCGGGATGTCGTACTCCACCATCTTCTCGTAGATGGGGTACCAGGCCTTGTCAGTGAGCGGCGGGCTCGTCCAGTGGCCGCCCGAGGGGTCGGGGTTGAGGTTGATGCCCACACAGCCGTACTGCTCCACGCACTTCACCAGCTCGGGGATGCAGGTCTCGGGCGCCACGCCAGGCGACTGAGGCAGCATCGCCACCGGCACGAAGTTCTGCGGGAAGAGCTGCGACACGCGGTAGCACAGCTCGTTGCAGATCGCGGCCCAGGTGCTGGAGACGTTGAAGTCGCCGATGTGGTGCGCCATGAAGCTGGCGCGCGGCGAGAACAGCGTGAGGTCGTTGCCGCGCTCCTTCATCAGGCGCAGCTGGTTGGCCTCGATGGTCTCGCGGATGTCGTCGTCGCTGATCTTCAGGTCCGCCGCCTTGGGCATGACGGCGGGGTTCTGGATGCCGGCGATCTGCTGGTTGCGCCAGGTTTCCAGCGCCTTGGGCGCCGTGGTGTAGTGGCCGTGGCAATCGATGATCAGGCTCATGCGTTGTCTCTCTTGGAAAGTGCGGGGGCTCAGGCCGGCGCCATGCCCTGCCGGCGCTTGGCGTCGGCGGTGGCGGGGTCGGCCATGAAGGCGAGCAGCTCGCGCACGGTGCCGGGCTGCTGCGAGGTGGCGCACACGGCGCCAGAAAAGACGGTGGTGATCTCGGCGCCGGGCGGCATGCCGCCCACGATGGCGATGCCTTCCAGGTGGATCAGCTCGCTGCGCTGCTGGAAGCCGATGGCAACGTCGCCGCGTGCCACCATGCTGCCCACGGGTACGCCGGGCGGCGCCTGCACCACGCGCGCTTGCACTTCGCTGGCGATGCCCCAGCGCTCGAACAGCTTCAGCAGCGCGGTGCCGCTGGGGCCGGTGGAGTAGCCGATGGAGGGAGCCGCGAGCACCACCTGGCGCAAGGCGGCCTCCGTCGAGACATCGGGCGCCGGCGCACCCGCGCGCACGGCGATGGCCACGTCGGAGCGCACCAGGTCGACCCGGCTGCCCGCGAGCACATGGCCGGCCGCCGCGAGCTTGTCGATGGCGTCCGAGGCCAGCACGACCACGTCGAGCGCCTCGCCGGCGGCCACGCGCTTCGCGGCGTCGACGCCGCCCACGGATTCCATCGCCACGGCCGCGCCACCGCGGGCCTGCCAGGCCTCGCACAGATCCACGAGCAACAGGCGCGTGGCCATGGAAGAGATGCCTCGGAGCGTCATGGGCCGGATTCTGGGTGAGCCCCCTGAGGAGAGGAAGGCAGCGACCCCACTAGCAGCTATATCGCTTCGGCATAATGAAGCTGTAGCTATTCAATTCACATGGATCTCAAGCAGCTCGAATATTTCGTGCGCGTGGCCGAACTCGGCAGCTTCACGCGCGCGGCGATCGAGCTGGACGTGGCCCAGCCCGCCCTGAGCCGGCAGGTGCGCCTGCTGGAGGTGGAGCTGCGCCAGACCCTGCTGGTGCGCAACGGCCGCGGCGCCGTGCCCACCGAGGCGGGCAAGCTGCTGCTCGATCATGGCCGCGGCATCCTGCACCAGGTGGAGCGGGCCCGCGAAGACCTGGGCCGACTGCGCGGCGGGCTGGCCGGCCGCGTCGCCCTGGGCCTGCCCAGCAGCGTGGCCCGCGCGATGACGGTACCGCTCACGCGGGCGTTCCGTGAGGCCCTGCCAGAGGCCCGCCTGTCCATCAGCGAGGGCCTGTCCAGCGCGCTGCAGGAGGGCCTGACCAGCGGCCGGCTCGACATCGTCGTCCTCTACAACGCCCAGCCCTCGCGGGAGCTGGACCTGATGCCGCTGCTGGAGGAGGAGCTGGTGCTGGTGCGCGCCCGCCCGCCCGGCCTGCATGAGGATCCGCCAGCAGGCCCGGTGACGCTGGCCGAGGTGGCGCGGCTGCCGCTGGTGATCCCCACGCGCGGCAACGCGGTGCGCATGTACGTGGAGGCGGAGATGGCCGACATCGGGTGCCGGCCGAACGTGGTGCTGGAGATCGACGGCGTGTCGGCGATCCTGGACCTGGTGCTCGACGGCGCCGGCTGCGCCATCCTCTCGCGCAACGCGCTGCTGCACACGCCGCGGCCCTCGGCCTACGTGGTGCAGCGCATCGGCGAGCAGCCGCTCACCATCCGCCTGTCGCTGGCCACCAGCCTGCAGCGGCCCGCCACACCGGTGCAGAAGGCGGCGCTGGACCTGATCCGCCAGACGGCACCGCGGACGGTGGCGCACGCCTGAGCGCCGGCGCAGGCCGGCAAGACCGCGCGCGGTGCAGGTGCATCGCAGGTCGTGCGTGACGCGACTAAACTGCGCGGCGCCGCCGCCCACCTGACCCCCTATCCCCTCATGAACGCCGCACTCGACGACACGCAGTCCCTGATCCCCTGCAACCTGTGCGGCGGTCATGCCGTCTCCGTGCTGTCCCGGCGCAGCCGCAGCGGCGCGGCCCTGCGCACCGTGGCCTGCAAGGCCTGCGGCCTCGCCTGGTCGGACCCGCGGCCGCACGAGGCGCGCAGCTTCTACACCGACGACTACCGCGTGGCCTACAAGGGCAGCTTCACGCCCCGTCCCAAGCACGTGCTGCGCGCCGGGCGCGTGGCGCTGGACCGGCTGGCCAAGATCCGCCCCTGGCTGGCCGGACGGCCGCGCGTGCTGGATGTCGGCAGCGGCGGCGGCGAGTTCGCCTACCTCCTGCAGCGGCTGGGCCATGTCATCACCGGCATCGAGCCGAACAATGGCTACGGCCGCTACGCCGCTGAAACCTACGGGCTGGACATCCGCCTGGGCTTCCTCGCGGACCGGCTGGCGCCGGGCGAGCAGTTCGACCTCATCACCATCTGGCACGTTCTGGAGCACACCGAGGACCCCGGCGCCACCCTGCGCCTGCTGGCCGGCGCGTTGCGGCCGGGTGGCCGCCTGGTGGTGGAGGTGCCGAACGTGGAGGCCATCTGCCAGTCGCCCCGCAGCAGCTTCCATGAGGCGCATCTGTACAGCTTCAATGCGGCGTCGCTCGGTTGCCTGGCGCGACGCAACGGCCTGTCGATCTGCGACACGCGCCTCTCGGCCGATGGCGGCAACCTGACGATGGTGCTGGCGCCTGCCGATGCCGCGGATCCCATGCCCGCCGCAACCATCGAAGGCAACCATGCCCGCGTGGCGGGCGTCGTGGCCGGGCACACACCGCTGGCCCATGCCTTGTCATCGCATCCCTGGCGGCGTGCGGGGTCGCGCCTCGCCGGAGCGGTGTCCGAGTGGGTCGAGCTGCGCCCGGGCGAGAACGGCCGCGCGCTGCTGGACCGCCTGTACGGCCCCGAGCTGGGCGAGGCAGTGCCGGCCCGCCCGGCGCTGCCCGTTGCGACCTGGGCCTCGCTCGCGGCCGCCTACCTGGCGGCGGTGTTCGTGGAAGAGTGGTTCGTCGATCACTGGGCCGCCGCCAACGGGTGGTCGTCCGGCGCGACGCTGGGGGTGTACCTCGCCCTGCAGATGGCCGTGATCGCCGGCGTGATCGCCCTCGCCCGCTCGCGCCGCCTCGCCCGCCGCGAACTGCTGCGGGTGGGCGGGTGGGCGGCGCCGCTGCTGGCGATCCCTGCGGTCTGCTGAGCGCTCAGCTCCCCATCCGCTGCATCACCCACAGCAGCGACGTCAGCGTGAAGAACGACGCCACTGTGGTGCCAAGCTGCGCGGCGGCGGCCATGCCGTCGTGGCCATGGCGCTGGGCCAGGATGGGATAGATGCCGAGCATGGGCACGGCAGCCATCAGCACCACGGTGAGCTGCAGGTCCCGTGGCATGTCCGGCAACAGCACCACCGCGCAGAGCACGGCCAGCGGATGCGCCACCAGCTTGCCGAAGGCCACCGCCAGCACGTCACGCGCCATGCCCTGGACCTGGATGCCCACCAGCGAGCCACCGATCACGAACAGCGAGATTGCCGCGCAGGACATGGCCAGCAGGTCCACCGCCTTCGCCACCGGCAGCGGCAGCTTCCACCCCAGCAGCGAGAACAGGAACCCGAGCGCGATGCCCCAGATCATCGGGTTGCGCACCACGCCGATCACGGACTGGCGCAAGGCCGCGCGCATGCGCTCACTGCGCGTGGCGCCGGCCGCGGCGCCATCGGCGTCTGCATCCGCCAGGGCCATCGCCAGCGGCAAGAGCAGGAAGTTCTCCACCACCATGGCCAGCGCCAGCCCCACGCCCGCCACCTGCGGGCCGAAGGTCTGCGCCACCAGCGGAAAACCGATGAAGCCGCTGTTGGGGCAGGACATGCCCATGCCCATGATCGCCGCGACCGAGAGCCGCCGGCCCTGCAGCCGCGTGGCCCACAGCACCCCGCCCAGCATGACCACCAGCGCGCCCAGCGCATAGGCGGCGATGAACACGGGGTTCAGCACCTCGGCCACGCTGCGCTGTGACAGCGCGTTGAACAGCAGCGCCGGCAGCGCCAGGTTGATCACGTACTTGCCGAAGACGCGCATCTCCGCCCGCTGGAACAGCCCGGCACGCGTGGTCAGGAAGCCCGCGGCCACCAGCAGGTAGATGGGGACGGTGATGGCAAGGACGGAAAGCATGGCCGGTGGCGGCGCGACGGCCGGCAGTTGGGGCGGGCGCGCTCAGTCGCGCGGACGCGCCGCGAGCAGCCGATCCGCGTAGGCCTGCCAGTCGGCGTCCTTCGCGAGGCCCTGGAAGACGCCGGCCGCGGCCTGGTCGGCCACCCACTGCTGCTTCGCGGCGATGGCGGCCGTCATGAGCGGATCGAAGCCGGCCTCCTGCACGGTGCGCGCGGCCTCGCGCATCTCCTCGGCGCGGCGCTTGCCATGCTGCACGACGCGGCTGAAGAAGTAGGCGCCCTGGCGCGACCAGTCGATGGAGGGAAAGGTCTCCTGCAGCGTGGGCAGCACGTGGTCATCCACGCCATAGGCCCGCGCGGTGGCGTAGCTTTCGATGACCAGCGCCTCCAGGCCCTTGATCATCACGCTGCGGCTCATCTTGATGGCGCTGGCCACGCCCAGGCGGTCGCTCACGGCCTTCGCATCCATGCCCCAGCCGGCCAGCACGGCGGCCAGTTCCGCCGCCTTGGCGCCGCCCAGGAGCATGGGCACGCGGATGCCGTAGGGCGGCACGGAGGTCATCACGCCCGCCTCCACGTAGTGCGCGCCGCGCGCATCCACCAGCGCCGCCGCCTGCTGCTTGGTGCCGGGCGAGGCAGAGTTCAGATCCAGGAACAGCGTGCCCGGACGCAGGTGGCGCGCCGCCTCCTCGGCGACCGCCAGCGTGTTGGAGGCGGTGACGGCCGAGATCACCAGGTTGCTGCCCTCGCACAGCGCCTGCATGCCTTCGCACGCGCGCACATGAGCGGCCCGCGCGCGCGCCTGTTCAGCCTCACGCACGGCCGGCTGCGCGAACTTCAGGTCCCAGGCAGCGACAGACGCCACCTGCGGACGCAGGCCCGCGGCAAAGATGCCGCCCACCTCGCCATGGCCGATCAGGCCGATGTGCCAGCTGCTCACGATCACCCCTTCGTCAGCCTACGAACTGAACCAGCCACAGCGAGATCGGCGGGAACAGGATCAGCAGCGTGGTGCGGATGATGTCGCTGCACAGGAAGGGCAGCACACCGCGGTAGCTCTCGCCGATGGGCACGTCCTTGGCCATGCCGTTGACGACGTACACGTTCAGGCCCACCGGCGGCGCCAGCAGGCCGAAGCCCACGGTCATCAGCACCAGCACGCCGAACCAGATGGCGACCAGGTCCTTCTCCATGCCGAAGTCCAGGCCCATCACCACCGGGAAGAAGATCGGGATGGTCAGCAGGATCATGGACAGCTCGTCCATCACCGCGCCCAGGATCACGTAGAACAGCAGGATGCCGGTGACCACCATCAGCGGCGGGATGCTCCAGCCCTGGATCAGCGCGGCCAGTTGCGCGGGCACCTGCGTGAGCGCCAGCGCGGTGTTCATCATGTCGGCGCCGGCGAAGATCATGAAGATCATCGCGCTGGCGGCGGCGGTGGCATAGAAGCAGTTCTTGATCTTGTCCCAGGTCAGCTCGCCGC
>NZ_JAYRZR010000108.1:0-11645 GCF_041916345.1 Ramlibacter sp. | reverse complement strand
GCATGAAGTGCTGCTCGTGATCGACGGCAACACGGGGCAGAACGCGCTGGCGCAGGTGAAGGCTTTTGACGAAGCGCTGGGCTTGACGGGCCTGGTGGTCACCAAGCTGGACGGCACCGCCAAGGGCGGCGTGCTGGCTGCCATCGCCAAGGAGCGGCCGATCCCGGTGTACTTCATCGGCGTGGGCGAGAAGCTGGAGGATCTGGAGACCTTCAGCGCCCGGGAATTCGCGCTGGCGCTGCTGGCGTGAGGGGCACCAGGCTCACCCCTCGCCCACCTCCGACCGCACCCACGCCGCATAGTCAGCGCTCGCACGCGCCGGCACCATCACCACCTGCGGCAGCTCGTAGGGATGATGCTCGCTCAGGAAGGCCGCCACCGCGTCGGCCCGCTCCGGCACCGTCTTGAGGGTCAGGCGCCACTCAAGATCCTCGCAGTCGCGCCCCTGCCAGCGGTAGAACGAGCGCACGCCGGCATCGACCTGCACGCAGGCGGCCAGACGGCGTGCGACCAGATCGCTCGCGAGCCGTGCCGCGTCGGCCTCCGAGCCGACCGTCGTCGTCATCACCACGATGTTCATGGCCACCCCGCTCATCATGCTCAGCGTGCCGGGCGTGCGCTGGCAGCGCGTCCTGTCCTTCAGTTGCCGGTCGGCTGGCGGATCAGCTCCGCCGGCATGCCCACCAGGGCCTGCGGCGCGCCCTCGGCGGTGGCGGTGGCCTGGAACCACAGGCCGGTGAAGTGCGTGTGCTCCAGGATGACCGAGGCCGACACCACCTTGCGGATGCGCCCGTCGATCACCGGCAGGTTCTGCAGCAGCACCGGCATGATCGGGTCCCAGCGCAGGATGCGCACGTAGCCCGCGAAGGCGGTCAGCCCGGTGGGGCCGGTGCCGCTGCGCTTGACGCCGATCTCCACGCTGTCGGCCGGCACCATCATCCGGCGCATCATGTCCGCGATGATTCGAAGGTAGTACTTCTCGATGTCGCTGTGGGTCAGCTCCGAGGACACCGCCGAGTGCATGGCGGGCTTGAAGCCGGGGTCCACGGTGCGACCGAGGACCCGATCGAAGATCCGCTTCATCTGCCTGACTTCCTGTCTTCCCCGAGGCGCGGCGCGCCCACGTAACGGTATGTATCTATGCTAGCCGGCCCCCTTGCCGGCACCTGTGCAATATGACCCAAGGTGACTCAGGGATAACCCTTGGTTGAGCGGGGAGAAGCGGGAACTTCGGCTTTAGCACTCACTCAAAGAGAGTGCTAATATGAACCATCACCAAGGAGATGAAGGCATGAACCAACCCATCGGAACCGCCGGCACGGCCGTGGCCCTGGCCAACCCGTGGTCCGTGGTGCCCTCGCTGGGCAACCTGGACGCCTACATCACGGCCGTGAACCGCCTGCCGATGCTCACCCCCGAGGAAGAGCACGCGCTGGCCCGCCGGCTGCGTGACCACAACGACCTGGAGGCCGCCGGCCAGTTGGTGATGTCGCACCTGCGCCTGGTGGTCTCGGTCTCGCGCAAGTACCTGGGCTACGGCCTGCCGCATGGCGACCTCATCCAGGAGGGCAACATCGGCCTGATGAAGGCGGTGAAGCGCTTCGACCCCGACCAGGGCGTCCGCCTGGTCAGCTATGCCCTGCACTGGATCAAGGCAGAGATCCACGAGTACATCCTGCGCAACTGGCGCATGGTGAAGGTCGCCACTACCAAGGCGCAGCGCAAGCTGTTCTTCAACCTGCGCTCCATGAAGCAGGGCTTCAAGGAAGACGCCGACGCCGAGACCCACCGCGAGACGCTGACCGACGCCCAGATCGACGTGATGGCGCGCGAGCTGAACGTGAAGCGCGAGGAAGTCATGGAGATGGAGACGCGCATGGCCGGCGGTGACGTGGTGCTGGACCCCGGCCCCACCGACGATGGCGAAGAGGCCTACGGCCCCATCGCCTACCTCGCCGACGCCACGCACGAACCCACCGCCCTGCTGGAGTCGCGCCAGCGCGACGCCATGGCCTCCGACGGCATCACCGCCGCGCTGGACCAGCTGGATGCGCGCAGCCGCCGCATCGTGGAAGAGCGCTGGCTGAAGGTCAACGATGACGGCTCCGGCGGCATGACGCTGCACGAGCTGGCCGCCGAATACGGCGTCTCGGCCGAGCGCATCCGCCAGATCGAGGCGGCCGCCATGAAGAAGACGCGCACGGTGCGGGCCGCCTCCGCCTGCGGCCGCCCCCCCGCGCGCGGCGGTGCCGCGCGCGCTTCCTGAGCGCCTTTGTGCTGCAACAATCGCTGCATGAAGGACCGCAGGGCATGGCACGCAGGAGTCGACGGGCTGCGCGGGTGCCTGTCTGCCTGCCTGCTGGCCGCCCTGCTGCTGGTGGCCTGGAGCGCCCAGGCCGGCACGCCACTGCGCCTGGGCGCCGATGAGACCCGGATCACCCTGGCGGGCCAGAGCCTGTTCTGGGTGGACGAGCGCGGCGACGCCACCTTCGAAAGCCTGGAAGCCGCCGGCAACACCGTCTCCTGGCAACCGCGCGCAGCCGGCCAGCGCGACGCCATTCCCGGCAAGGCCCTGTGGATCCGCTTCGATGCCATCCATGCGAACGGCGATGACTGGTTCCTGGTCGTCGATTCCGCCGGCGTGGACAAGGTGGGCTTTGCCTGGCGCGACGCCGGTGGCCGGCTGATCCGCCAGCAGGCCGGCGACCAGGTGCCGCGCGGGGCCTGGCCCGTGGCCGGGCGCGTGCCCGCCTTTGCCTTGTCGAGCGAGCCGGGCCGGACCGTGCGGTACTGGGTGCGCATCGAGCACGAGCGGGTGGACTTCGCGGCGCCCCTGAAACTGGTGCGGGAAGACGCACTCGTGGCCACGCGCGAATCCGAGCAGTTCCTGCTGGGCGCCTACGCCGGCGTGGCGGTGCTGGTGGTGCTGGCCTCGCTCGCGCAGGGCCTGCTGTACCGGGACCGCGCCTTCCTCGCGTACGGCCTGTACGCCGCGCTGCTGGGCGGCGGCCTGCTCGCGCGCCTGGGCGTGATGGCCCAGCACCTGTGGCCGGCGGCGACGCGCTGGAACGAGACGCTGGCCGCCGTGATGCCGACCTTGTCCAGCGTGGCCCTGCTCTGGTTCATGAAGGTCGTCACCGAGCCTGCGCGCCTGTCGCGCGTGCTCGATCACATGGTCTGGGCCCTGCTGGCCGCCATGCTGGGGGCGATCGCGCTGGACGCCACGCTGGGCAGCCGCGCCAGCCTGGCGCTGGTGCTGGCGGGCATCATCCTCATCCTGCTGCTCTGCACGGTGCTGCTGGTCTGGGCCTGGCGCGATGGGCGCGACCCCGACATCCGCTGGGTCGCCATCGGTTTCGTGCCCCTGATCCTGTTCGCCCTGTTCCCCGTGGCGCGTGCCATGAACCTGCTGGGCGACAGCGTGCTCACCCGCTACGGCCTGTTCGTCGGCGCACTGGTGGAGATGCCGGTGCTGTACACCGTGCTGCGCATCCGCGGCCAGCGCCGGCGCGAGAGCGCGGTGCGGGCCGCCGCGCTGGCGCACACCGACGCGCTGACCGGCCTGGCGCATCGCCCCGCGCTGCTGCAGCGCCTGCAGGCCGCGCTGGAGCGCTTGCGCCAGCAGAAGCAGGCCTGCGCACTGCTCGGCGTGCGCATCGGCAACGCCGAAGCCATCGTGCAGGAATTCGGGCGCGAGGCCCTGGACAAGGCCCTGGTCGTCGCCGCGTCTCAGTTGCGCCAGGCCGTGTCGGAGCTGGATGTGGCTGCTCGCGTGGGCGAGCACCAGTTCGCGCTGCTGCTGGAAGGCCCGGTCACCGCCGAGGAAGCCGTGTCACGCGCCCAGCAGGTGGTGGCCTCGGGCCTGCGGCCCGCGCCCGCCCTGCCGGCCTCGCTGACCTTGCGCTACCTGGTCTCGGTCGTGGTGCTGCCGCACCAGGACGCCGACGCCGCCGCCTCGCTCGCCTGGGCCCTGGACGGCGCGGCTGACATGGCGCCGGATGCGCGCAAGGCGATCCGGCCGATGAACTTCTAGTCGGCGCGGCCCTGGAGGCTTCGCTGTGCCCGGCGCACGATGTACCGGGTCGACTCGCCAGCGTTCTCGCGCGCCCACCGCTCGCACACCGCCACCACCCACTCCGGCTGCGTCTTCGCCGCATCGTTGAGCCAGTTGGCCACCGAGTTCTGCACATAGCGGCTTGGGTCCGCGCGCAGCGGCTCCAGCAGCGGCAGGCCTTCCCAGGGCTCGCGCTTGAGGGCTTCGATCTGGGCGCACCACACGCCGCGCGGGCGGGTGGCCTCGCTCGCGAAGCGGCGCAGGTTCGGGTCTTCGTCGTGCACCCAGCCGGCCAGCAGGTCGATGGCAACGGAGACGTCGGTCGCGATCGCGTCACGCACGGCCATCCAGGCGATCTCACGCACGCCGAAGTGCGGGTCGGCCGCGAAGCGGGTCACCGCCTGCAGCTGGTCCGCCAGCGGCAGGCCGGAGAACGCCACCCACTGCGCCGCCCAGCAACGTGCCACGTCGCTCGGATGCGTGGCCAGCGCATGGGCCACGGCGTCACGCGCGGGGTGGTCGGCCGCCAGGTCGTAGAGCGCGCGGGCCACGTGCGCATGGCGGCGCATGGGCGCGAAGGCGGGCAGCATGGCCAGCGTGTCGACCAGGCGTTCGGCCTTGTGATCCAGGCCCACATGCGCCGCCACGGCGGTGGCCAGCCGTGGCAGATCCAGCGCGAGAAATTCGTTGAGGTTGACGGTGGGCAGCAGGCCTTCGTTCAGCGCCGCCAGCACCGGCGGCGGGATCAGCGCGATGCGCGCCGCGCCCTTGCGGCCCGCCAGATGCTGCACGGCGGGCGCGGGCGGCGCGACGAAGGGCGTCATCCCTGCTTCAGCAGCAGCCGGAGATCATCGGCCAGGGCCTGCGCGCCGCTGCCATAGCGGGTGTAGAGGCGCAGGCGGCCCTGCGGGTCGTACACGTAGCTGGCGGCGGAGTGATCCATCGTGTAGCTGCCCGGCGTCTTGCCTTCGACCTTCTTGTAGTAGATCTTGAAGTCCTTCGCCACCGCGGCCAGCTGCTCGGGCGTGCCGCGCAGGCCCACGTAGTCGGGGCCGAAGTTGGCGAGGTAGGCCTGCAGCACCTGAGGCGTGTCGCGCTCGGGGTCCACCGTCACGAAGATCCCCTGCACCCGCGCGCCGTCGGCGCCCAGCAGCTGGCGCGCCGTGCTCAGCTCGGTCAGCGTGGTGGGGCACACGTCGGGGCACTGGGTGAAGCCGAAGAACACCACCACCGCCTTGCCCTGGAAATCCTTCACGCTGCGCATGCGGCCCGTGGTGTCCGGCAGCGGGAAATCGCGCGCGTACTCGGCGCCGGTGATGTCCACCGCCTTGAAGGCGGGCTTGCTGTCCATGCAGCCCGCCGCGGCGGTGGCCAGCAGGAGGCTGAGGGCGTGGCGTCGGTGCATGGCGGGGCTCACGGCATGTAGTGGTCCACCAGCAGGGCGGCGAACAGCACGCTCAGGTGGATCAGGGAGAAGCGGAAGGTCTTGCGCGCGTACGCATCGGAGTACTCGCGCCAGAGGCGGAAGCCGTGCCAGGTGAAGCCCACGCTCAGCACCACGGCCGCGGCCAGGTACAGCCAGCCGCTCATGCCATAGGCAAAGGGCATGAGGCAGGCCGCGAACAGCACCAGCGTGTACAGGAAGATCTGCAGCCGGGTGAACTCGTTGCCGTGCGTGACCGGCAGCATGGGCAGGCCGGACTTGCGGTAGTCCTCCACCCGGTACAGCGCCAGCGCCCAGAAGTGCGGCGGCGTCCACAGGAAGATGATGAGGAACAGGATCAGCGCCTGCGGCCCCACGTCGCCCGTCATCGCGGCCCAGCCCAGCACCGGCGGCATGGCGCCCGAGGCGCCGCCGATCACGATGTTCTGCGGCGTGAGCGGCTTCAGGATCACCGTGTAGATGATCGCGTAGCCCACGAAGGTGCCGAGGGTGAGCCACATGGTCAGCGGGTTCACCCACACGTACAGCAGCGCCGAGCCGGCCGCGCACAGGACGGTGGCGAACAACAGTGTCTGCGTGTCACTCAGCTCGCCCTTGGCGGTGGGCCGCCAGGCCGTGCGGCGCATGCGCGCGTCGATGCCCTTCTCCACCAGGCAGTTGAAGGCGGCGGCCGCGCCGGCCACGAGCCAGATGCCCGCGCAGGCCACCAGCGCCAGCTGCAGCGCACGCAGGTCCGGCAGGCCGGGCACGGCCAGCACCATGCCGATGAGCGCGCAGAACACGATGAGCTGCACCACGCGCGGCTTGGTGAGCGCGTAGAACTGCGCCATGCGCGCGTTCATGCGGCCACCTCCTGCGCCACGGCCATGCGCACCGTGGCCTGGGAACGGCTCTCGCTCCACGCCCAGGTGAGCACCACGACGATGGCCGCCGCGCCGCCCGTGTGCAGGACGGCAGCGGCCAGCGGCCAGTCGAGCACCACGTTCGACAGGCCGGTCACGAATTGCAGCGTGGCCAGCCCGGCCAGCCAGCGCGCCTGGCGCGCCAGGGGCGTGGCCCACAGCCGCCAGGCCAGCACGCCCAGCGCGGTCAGCACCACGTAGGCGGCCAGCCGATGGGTGTAGTGGATGGCGGTGAGCGCGGCAAAGGGCACGGGCTCACCCGCAGGCGTCAGGCCCAGCGGCCGCCAGATCGTGAAGCCGTGCGCGAAGTCCATCACCGGCCACCAGCTCCCCTGGCAGGCCGGGAAGTCCTCGCAGGCGAGCACCGCGTAGTTGGTGCTGACCCAGCCGCCCAGGGCGACCTGCAGCCACACCAGCGCCATCACGGCTGCCAGCGCCACGCGCAGACCCGGCGCGACAGGGGCAGGGCCCACGCCGCGCTCGGCCTGCCGATAGGCCACCGCCTGCCGGCACAGCAGCGCCAGCAGCACCAGGCCGCCCAGCAGGTGCAGCGTGACGATGGCCGGGAACAGCTTCATCGTCACCGTGAGGGCGCCGAACGCGCCCTGGATGCAGACCCACACCAGCGTCGCCGTCGGCCACCAGGGGCTCACGGGCAGGCCGCGGCGGCGCTGCGCCCAGGTGGCCGCCGCGAGCGTGAGGATCAGCACGCCGACGCCGGTGGCCAGGTAGCGATGGACCATCTCGACCCAGGCCTTGCCATGCGTCACGGGGCCGTCGGGCAGGCGAGCCTGCTCCTGCGCGATCTGCGCCTTGGCCCCTACCGGGCTCACGTGGCCGTAGCAGCCAGGCCAATCCGGACAGCCCAGGCCGGAGTCGGTGAGGCGGGTGAAGGCGCCGAAGAGCACCAGGTCGAAGGTGAGGAAGAGCGTGATCGCGGTCAGGGCCGCGAGGCGTCGGGCCGGCTGGGCATGGCGATTGCGCAGCCACACCCAGGCCAGCGGCCCGAAGGCCACCACGATGCCCAGCAGCATGAGCCGCAGGGTCGGCCCGAGGTCGTACAGCGGTTGCGTGTCCATCTCAGGGCTGGCGACCGGCCTGGTCCCATTGCACGGAGCCGCGCATCAGCCGCTCCAGATCCTTGCGGACACGCGCCGCGGACGCGGTGTCCTGCCCGGCGGGGAAACGCATCATCCAGTGGCCCATGGGGTCCACCACGTAGAGGTGCTCGGCCAGCTGGTGGCCAGCCGCCGGGGCCAGCCAGGCCGCCAGGGCCGCGCCGTCCACCCGCAGTACGGCGGCCTGCTGCTGCGTGATGGCCTGCTGCAGCGCCGGCTGCAGCGCGGCGCGCACGGGGGCCTGGTCGTTGACCAGCCACACCCATTCCACGCGGTCCTTGTCCTTGCCCAGGCCCTCGCGCAGCTGGCGCTGCAGGTACAGGTGCTTCTCGCAGGCGGCATCACAGGCGCCGCCGGCCACGCTGATCAGCAGCCACTGGCCCTTGAGCGATGGCAGGGCCACCGGCTTGCCTTCGAGCGTGGTGGCCGTGAGGGGCGGCAGCGGGCGCTGCGGCTCGATCAGCTCGCCGTAGTTGCGTCGGCCCTCGGGGCGGATCACGTAGTAGGTGAGGTACGAGGCCACCACCGGCGCGGCGCACACCGCCAGCACCAGCAGCATCTTCAGGCGTCCGGAACGCGTGCGGCCCGGCGCCGCCAGCTCGTCCTGCTGGGGCAGGGGCAGCGAGTGCACCGTCAGGCCGAGCGGCTCATCCAGGCTGCCGGGCTTTGCGGTGGGGGACGATGAGTTGGAACCAGACATAGAGGATGGCGATCAGCGCGGCGAGGGCCCACCACTGGAAGGCATAGCCGTAGTTCTTGTCGGCGCCGCTGGCCGGCTGCGGCCATTCGCGCAGCAGGCCTTCGGAGGCAGCGCCGGTCTGCAGCGCCGCCAGTGCCGGCAGGTCCAGCCCGGTTTCGGCGCGGAAGCGCTCCAGGTCGAGATTCTGCCGGATCGCGCCGGTCTCGGCCCCCTGGAAGTCATATAGCTTGCTCGGCGTCAGGGCCAGCCGGCCTTCCAGCGCCACCGTGCCGGCCGGGATGTCCACCGCGGGCAGGCGATCGCGCTGCACGAAGTCGCGCGGCGCCCAGCCGCGTGTCACCAGCAGCGTGGGGCCGCCATCGGCCAGCTTCAGCGGGGTCACCACGTAGAAGCCGGCGCGGCCGTTGAGCGGGCGGTTGTCGAGGTACACGGTGTGCCGGGCCACCCACTCGCCGCGCAGCGCCACGCGACGGTGCAGCAGCTCGCCGGTGTCGCCGCGCAGGGCCCGCGCGAGCTGGGCGTTGTCCAGCGGCGGCAGCGCGGCGCGGCGCACGATGGCCTCGTGCAGGTCGATTTTCTGCTGGGCACGGCCCCACTGCCACACGCCGAGCGACAGCGTCACCGCCACGCCAACGAGCGCCGCCACCGCGATGAGCACGCGCTTCAGCACGGCTGCGCCCGCCCCGGGATAATGCGGGCCATGCAAATCCTCGTCATCGTGGCGTTCGTGGCCATTCTCGGGAGTCTGGGCGCAGCGCTGTTCTTCATGATGCGGGGGGGTGGCGAGGACAACCCGGCACGCCGCAGCCGCATGGCGCGCGCGCTGGCCTTCCGGGTGGGATTCTCCATCCTGCTGTTCCTGTGCGTGCTGCTGGCCTGGAAGCTGGGCTACATCCAGCCGACGGGCATCCGCGCGGGCCAGTAGGGCCGCACACACCCCGCCAGCCAGCAAAAAGGGCCGCGATGCGGCCCTTTTCGCGTGGGGCAGGCCCTGGCTACATCCAGTAGACCAGCACGTACAGGCCCAGCCACACCACGTCCACGAAGTGCCAGTACCAGGCGGCTCCCTCGAAGCCGAAGTGGCGCTCGGGCGTGAAGTGGCCCTTCATCAGGCGCAGGGTGATGAACAGCAGCATCAGCATGCCCACCAGCACGTGGAAGCCGTGGAAGCCGGTCAGCATGAAGAAGGTGGACCCGTAGGCGCCGGAGGTGAGCTTGAGGTTCAGGTCGGCGTAGGCGTGGTAGTACTCGTAGCCCTGCACGCAGACGAAGGTGGCGCCCAGGATCACGGTGATCCACATCCACATGATCGTCTTGGCGCGGTCGCCGGCGATCAGCAGGTGGTGCGCGATCGTGAGCGTGACGCCCGAGGTGAGCAGCAGCGCCGTGTTGATGGTCGGCAGCGGCCACGGGCCCATGGTCTGGAAGGGCTCGATGATGCCGGCCGGCGAGGCCGTCACGCCCGCGGCCTGGCTGGGCCAGACGGCCTTGAAGTCAGGCCAGATCAGCGCGTTCTCGATGCCGGCCAGCGCAGGCACGGAATGCGAGCGCATCCACCACAGGGCGGTGAAGAAGGCGCCGAAGAACATCACCTCCGAGAAGATGAACCAGCTCATGCTCCAGCGGTAGGACAGGTCGATCTTGCGGCCGTACTGGCCGGATTCGCTCTCGTGCACCGCGTCGCGGAACCACTGGAACAGCACGCCGAACAGCCACAGCAGGCCGAAGAACAGCGAATACTTGCCCCTGGAGGCGCCTTTGACCCACTGACCGGCGCCCAGGATGACGAAGAACAGGCCGAAGGCCGCGAACGCCGGATGCCGCGAAGGCTGCGGCACGAAGTAATGGGGCGTGTGGCCCGGTGCGCTGGAACTCATGGACTTGGACTCCGTTTCCTCGATGTCTGTGTTTCTATTTCTGGACGACCCAGTTGACCAGGGCGATCAGCCCCCCCACGAACAGGGCGACGGCCACCAGGGCGACGCCGATCACGTGGAAGGGGTTGAGGCGACCAAGGTCCTCCTCGTAGGCGCTGCGCTTGCGGATGCCCAGGAAGGCCCAGGCGACCGCCTTGGCGGTGCGGACGACGCTCACGACGCGCCCCCGGTGGTGGCGGGCGCGGCGGCCGTGGGCGCCGGCGGTGTCTTGCCGCCCACCTCGAAGAAGGTGTAGGACAGCGTGATGGTGGTCACGTCCTTGGGCAGCTTGGGATCGATCACGAAGGCCACCGGCCACTGCTTCTTCTCGCCGGGTTCCAGCGTGTACTGGTTGAAGCAGAAGCACTCCAGCTTGTTGAAGTGCGCGGTGGCCTGCTTGGGCGCGTAGCTCGGGATGGCCTGCGCGGCCATGCGGCGGTTCTGCACGTTCTGGAACTCGTACATCACCGTGGCGAGCTCGCCCGGGTGCACCTTCATGGAGGCCTGCGCGGGCTTGAACTCCCACGGGCCGCGCGCATTGGCGTCGAACTCGACCGTGATGGTGCGGGTGCGGTCCACCTGGGTGTTGGCCGGCGCACGCGAGCCGCCGGGTACCTGCTTCTCGCCCACGGCCAGGATGTTGATGCCCAGCGCCTCGCAGATCTGCTGGTACAGCGGCACCAGGGCATAGCCGAAGCCGAACATGCCGGCCGCGACCACGACCAGCTTGCCCAGCATGCGGACATTGTGCGAGCGCAGGTTCACGGCTTCAACCGCCCAGCAGCACCAGGCGGGCCATGAAGCCGAGGAAGAACACCGCCGCCACCGTGGCCAGGATGAGGCCGGTGCGCAGGTTCTTCTTGCGGATATCGTCGTTCATGGCAGGCCTCTGGCGATCAGCCGACCACGCGGGTGGCGGTGGCGTCCAGCTTGGGCGGGGTCTCGAAGGTGTGGAAGGGCGCCGGCGACGGCACTTCCCATTCCAGGCCCTCGGCACCCTTGCCGTCGGGATCGTTCCACGGACGCTGCGGCGCGGGCTTGCCCTTGCCCATCATGCAGGGGATGACGATGAAGATGAAGAAGAACACCTGCGCGAAGCCGAAGAAGAACGCACCGACGGAGGCGAGCGCGTTGAAGTCGGCGAACTGCATGGCGTAGTCGGCGTAGCGTCGCGGCATGCCGGCCAGGCCCAGGAAGTGCATCGGGAAGAAGGTGACGTTGAAGGAGATCAGCGACCACCAGAAGTGCACCTTGCCCAGCGTCTCGTTGTACATCACGCCGGTCCACTTGGGCACCCAGTAGTAGAAGCCCGCGAACAGCGCGTACAGCGAGCCGGCCACCAGCACGTAGTGGAAGTGGGCCACCACGTAGTAGGTGTCCTGGATCAGCAGGTCGATCGGCGCCATGGCGCAGATCAGGCCGGTGAAGCCGCCCATGGTGAACACGAAGATGAAGCCCACCGAGAACAGCATGGGCGTCTCGAAGGTCATGGAGCCCTGCCACATGGTGGC
>NZ_JAYRZR010000107.1:0-11994 GCF_041916345.1 Ramlibacter sp. | reverse complement strand
TCGACGAGTTGCTGCCGCATCGCTGGACGCCAGCGGCCTGAGCAACTGAGATCAACGGTGGGATGGCGCGTCTAGGTGGGATGCCTGGACGCTTACGGAGGAGCTTGCCGCTTGCGGCAAGCGGGGGACATTCGCGCAGGCGGGCACCCGCCGGCGTGGACAACCGCGGAGATGGTGGAGAGGGGGAGGTGGCGTGGCACCTCCTGGATTCCCGCCTACGCGGGAGGGGATTCCCGCCTGCGCGGGAATGCCGCCCCTACTTCAGCGCCTTGAACCGCACACGATGCGGCCGGGCGCCTTCTTCACCCAGGCGCTTCTTCTTGTCGGCTTCGTATTCCTGGTAGTTGCCGTCGAAGAAGACCCACTTGCCTTCGTCCTCGGCTGCCAGGATGTGGGTGGCGATGCGGTCCAGGAACCAGCGGTCGTGGCTGATCACCATCACGCTGCCTGCGAACTCCAGCAGCGCGTCTTCCAGCGCGCGCAGGGTTTCCACGTCGAGGTCGTTCGACGGTTCGTCCAGCAGCAGCACGTTGCCGCCCTGCAGCAGCGTCTTGGCCAGGTGCAGGCGGCCGCGCTCGCCGCCGGAGAGCATGCCCACCTTCTTCTGCTGGTCGCCACCGTTGAAGTTGAAGCGGCCGCAGTACGCGCGGCTGGCCATGGTGAACTTGCCGATGTTGATCATGTCGAGGCCGCCCGACACGTCTTCCCACACCGTCTTGTCGTTGGCCAGTTCGTCACGATGCTGGTCGACAAAGGCCATCTGCACCGTCTTGCCGATCTTCACCTCGCCCGAATCGGGCTTCTCGCGCCCGGCGATCATCTTGAACAGCGTGGACTTGCCCGCGCCGTTGGGGCCGATGATGCCCACGATGGCGCCGGCGGGCACCTTGAAGCTCAGGTTGTCGATCAGCACGCGGTCGCCGAAAGACTTGGTGACGTTCACGAACTCGATCACCTCGTGGCCCAGGCGCTCGCCCACGGGGATGAAGATCTCGTTCGTCTCGTTGCGCTTCTGGTATTCGTAGTCCGACAGCTCCTCGAAGCGGGCGAGACGCGCCTTGCTCTTGGCCTGGCGGCCCTTGGGGTTCTGGCGCGCCCACTCCAGTTCCTTCTTCATGGCCTTGGTGCGGGCGTCCTCGGTGCGCTGCTCCTGCTCCAGCCGGGCCTCCTTCTGCTCCAGCCAGGTGGAGTAGTTGCCCTTGTAGGGGATGCCGCGGCCGCGGTCCAGCTCCAGGATCCATTCGGCGGCGTTGTCCAGGAAGTAGCGGTCGTGGGTGATGGCCACCACGGTGCCGCCGAAGCGCGCCAGGAACTGCTCCAGCCATTCCACGGACTCGGCGTCCAGGTGGTTGGTGGGTTCGTCCAGCAGCAGCATGTCGGGCTTGGACAGCAGCAGTCGGCACAGCGCCACGCGGCGCTTCTCGCCGCCCGAGAGGTTCTTGATCACCGCGTCCCAGGGCGGCAGCCGCAGCGCGTCGGCCGCGATCTCCAGCAGGTGCTCGGAGTCGCCCTCGGCGCCGGCGGCGGCGATGATCGCCTCCAGCTTCTGCTGCTCTTCGGAGAGCTTGTCGAAATCGGCGTCGGGTTCGGCGTAGGCGGCGTAGATCTCCTCCAGCCGGGCCTTGGCCTCGTGCACCTCGCCCATGCCGCCTTCCACCGCTTCACGCACGGTCTGCTCGGGTTCGAGCTGCGGTTCCTGCGGGAGGTATCCGATCTTCAGGCCCGGCATGGGCATGGCCTCGCCTTCGATCTCGGTGTCGATGCCGGCCATGATCTTCAGCAGGGTGGACTTGCCGGAGCCATTGAGGCCGAGCACGCCGATCTTGGCGCCGGGGAAGAAGGACAGCGAGATGTCCTTCAGGATCTGCCGCTTCGGCGGCACGATCTTGCCGACGCGGTTCATGGTGTACACGTATTGAGCCATGAGCGCGATTATCGGCCACGCCCCGCATCCCCCGATGACAGGCCCGCGCAGGGCCGCGGGCGGCTACTTCTTGTCGAGCGAGTTGCGCAGCGCCGCCTGCGCCACCTGGTCGAGCGCTTCCTCCACCACCGGGCGGTCCGCCACCACGCGCACGTGGCCGGCGGCGCGCAGCTTGTCGAGCGTGCGGCGCGACATGGAGTGCGCGGCGCCGGCGTGGGAGGTGAACATGAACAGCGTGGCGTGCGGGCTGCTCCAGGTGAGCTGGGCACGGATCCACTCGCCCTTGATGTACAGCTCCACCCAGGTGCCCAGGCGCAGTTCGTCCAGGCGCAGCGGCTCGGGCGGGGCGCCCGCCGGCGGTGCGGCCGGCATCGCAACCGGGGCCGGCGCGGCAGCCGCCACCGGCGCCATGGCGGGCGCAGCCGGGGCAGGCCGCTGGGGCGCACCGGCGGGCGCGGCCGGGGGCGCTGCCTGGGGTGCCGGTGCGACGGCTGCGTCCGCCGCTGGCTTCGCACGGGCCTGGGCCTCGGCCTCGGCCTGCTGGCGCACGGCGTCGTCCCACTCGGCCTGCAGGCGCTCGTCTTCACTGATCGGCGGCGCCTGCGGGGCGGCGGCCGGCTTGGCCGGCTTGGCCGGCGCAGGCGCGCGCGCGGCAGGCGCTGGTGCCTTCGCGGTCGGCGGCGGGGCGATGAAATCGAGATCGATGTCGTCGTCCGACACGTAGCCGGCTTCCTTGGCCTCGTTCTGGTCCAGCCACATCTGCACCGCGTCGCGGCCGGGCTCGGGCGTGAACTGCGAGTCCTCGGCCCAGGCGGCCTCGGCGGCGGCCTCGGCCTCGGCGGCGGCCTCGGCCTCGGCGTCGCGGCCCTCCAGCACGGCGGCGCGGTGCAGCGTGATCAGGTGGTCGAAGAAGCGTTGCGTCAGCTCCGGCGGGTAGCCGATGCGTGCCAGGCCCTCGCGCAGCCGCGCCAGCAGCCCGGGGATCATCTGCACCAGCCGGCGCACGCGGCCGCGCTGGGCGGATGTCTTCTGCACGCTCCAGATCAGGTCGTCCACCAGCGCGCGGTAGCCGTGCGGATCGGTGGAGCCGTCTTCACAGCTCAGCTGCGCCTCGGCCACCACCTGCGCCCACGAGCCGCGCAGGAAATCGCGCAGGAAGTCCGCCACGTCCAGGCCTTCGAGCAGGGCCTCGAACTCGTCGCCCAGCTTCTGGGCCAGCAGGTTGCGCTGCTCGGCATGCAGCAGCGCGCGGGCGGCCTCCTCGCGGCGCTGGCGGGCCTGGCTGTCCTGGCCGGCCCATTCGGCCTGCAGGTGATCCAGCAGCTCGGCAAAGGCCTCGGCATCCACCACCTTGCCGCCCAGCCACTTGGCCGCGCCCTCGATGGAGCGCATGAACTCGCCCCAGCCGGCGTCCGTCTCGGCGCTGAAGGCCAGGCTGCGCTGGGTGATGCGGTCCAGCAGCTGGCGCGCAGCATGGTTGCGGTCGCTGAAGAAGCGGGAGTCGGTCTGGGCGAGCCGCTGCACGGCGGGTTCCATCGCGCGCAGCTGGCGCTTGAAGGCGGGCAGCAGGCGGGCGTCGACCGCGAGGTTGTCGAACATGAGCCGCACGACCTCGTGGCCCAGCTGCTGGCCGATGCGCGGCGCCTGCGTTTCCTTGGCGGGCTTTTCCTCCAGCATGTTCACCGGCGCGGCCGGCGCCGCGGTGGGCTTGGGGCGGCGCTCCAGCCGCTCGATCAGTTCGTCGGCCTTGCGCATGTCCTGCAGCAGGCCCATGGAGGCCGGCACGGTATGCAGGAAGTCGCGCTGGCCGCCGCGCGGCTGGTCGAAGTCACCGGCCAGCAGCTTGCGCAGCCGGTCCAGCGTGAGCAGGGTCTTGGCGGCGGCGTCGTTCACCGGGTTGCCGGCCGAGGCCCCCGCGCCCTTGAGCAGGCGCCCGCCCACGGGCACGGCGGGCTCCACACCGGTGGAGCGCAGCCAGTCGGCCAGCTCGCGGTACAGCTTGGCGAGCTGCACGCCCATGATGCCGGCCGCCGGCGTGATGAGCTTCTCGCGCACGTGGTCCTCGGGCACGTGCACCTGCAGGGTGTGCTGCAGGGCGCGCACGTACACGTCGGGCCGGACGGGGTTGAGGCCGGGCTGGATGGTGCGCCAGCCCAGCATGGTGCTCAGCAGGGCATCCAGCGGCGGCAGGGCCTTGTCGACCGCGGCGGCCACCTCCTGCTGGGCGCGCGCCACCTCGATGCTCTGATCGAGCTGCTCGTCGGCGAAGAGCTGCAGGTCCTCGAAGCGCAGCACCTCGGTGTGCGCCTGGTCCTTGCCGCCGCCCTGGTAGACCAGGCGCGAGAGTTCATCGCGGAAGGTGGCGGTGACGGCCTTGGCCTGGCCGCTCAGGCCGAGCACGGCCATCTTGACCCCCGCCACCTGGAAGCCCGCGATGCGGCGCGGGCCATCGGTCGTGGCGCCCACCACCAGCGACTGCAGCATCTCGGCGACCAGGCCTTCGGTCTGCGCGAGCATGGTCTCCAGGCAGTCGTTCAGGGACGGCTGCAACGCAGTCGGGTCGTCCGAGACGCCCAACCGGAGCTTCAACAACTTGGCCATGGGGGGAGATTGCGCAGGCTTTGCGTGCATTATGGGACTGAGCCGTGGAATTTCGCGCGGCATCTGCGCAACGAGACGCGCAAAGTCAGCCTTCGACACCACGGCCTGACGCCGCGCTGACCGGCGCCTGACGCGCGCCTCACCCGGCCACGCCGGCACACGCCCCGGATCCGTGCGACAATCCGGGCTCCCGCGGACTCCAGTCGTCCGCAGGCTCAGCGAAACACGCTGGGGACCCGGCGGCCCATTCCAAGGCCCGCCACGTCCCAAACCCCCTGGAAACCCATCAGCCCCACTGGACCCGGCCACCCGCCGGATCGGCCGATGCCCCAGCGCCCGGGAAGGCGCACCCACATCATTCATGACTTTTGACGAACTGAACCTCGCCCCTGCCATCCTGAAGGCCGTGCACGAGGAAGGCTACGAGACCCCCACCCCCATCCAGGCCCAGGCCATCCCCGCGGTGCTGGCCGGCAAGGACCTCCTCGCCGGCGCTCAGACGGGCACCGGCAAGACGGCCGCCTTCACCCTGCCGCTGCTGCACAAGCTCTCCAAGGGCCACGGCAAGACCAACAAGTTCGGCCAGGATGGCATCGCCGCCCTGGTGCTGACGCCCACGCGCGAGCTGGCCGCCCAGGTCGAGGAGTCCGTGCGCACCTACGGCAAGTACCTGCCGCTCACCTCCACCGTCATCTTCGGCGGCGTGGGCATGAACCCGCAGATCGACCGCATCAAGCGCGGCGTGGACATCCTGGTGGCCACCCCCGGCCGCCTGCTCGACCTGCAGCAGCAGGGCCACCTGGACCTCTCCACGGTGGAGATCCTGGTGCTCGACGAAGCCGACCGCATGCTCGACATGGGCTTCCTGCCCGACGTGAAGAAGGTGCTGGCCCTGGTGCCCAAGGACAAGCAGAGCCTGCTGTTCTCCGCCACCTTCAGCGACGAGATCCGTGACCTGGCCAACACGCTGCTGCGCGACCCGCAGAGCATCCAGGTGACGCCGCGCAACACCACGGTGCAGCGCATCACCCAGGTGATCCACCCGGTCGGCCGCGAGAAGAAGAAGGCATTGCTGGCCCACGTGATCCAGGAGCACGACTGGAGCCAGGTGCTGGTGTTCACCCGCACCAAGTTCGGCGCCAACCACGTGGCCGACTACCTGAACAAGCAGGGCATCACCGCCATGGCCCTGCACGGCAACAAGAGCCAGACCGCCCGCACCCAGGCGCTGGCCGGTTTCAAGAGCGGCGAGATCCGCGCCCTGGTGGCCACCGACATCGCCGCCCGCGGCATCGACATCGACGACCTGCCGCACGTGGTGAACTACGAGATCCCCAACGTGCCGGAAGACTACGTGCACCGCATCGGCCGCACCGGCCGCGCCGGCAAGGAAGGCCAGGCGGTCAGCCTGGTGTGCCTGGACGAAGAAGGCTTCATGCAGGAGATCGAGCGCTTCACCAAGCAGGAGATCCCGGTGCAGGTGGTCGAAGGCTTCGGCCCGGACGAGGGCGAGCAGGCCCAGCCCATCGCCATGGGCCGCCAGGTGCTGTGGGGCGGCAAGGGCCGCATGCCCAGCCGCGAGGTGATGAACGCCGCCGCCAAGGCCGCGCGCAGCGAGATGATGCAGCGCATCCGCGAGAACAAGGCCAAGGAAGGCGAACGCAGCGCTCGCCCGCGCAACGGCGGCGGCGAAGGCCAGGGCGAAGGCCGTGGCCAGGGCCCCAAGCCGCAGGGCGGCCGCGGTGGTCAGGGCGCCGGCCAGGGCAAGGGCCAGCAGGCGCGTGGCGGCCGCGGCCAGGGCGGCGGTCGCAACGGCCAGGGCCAGCAACGCCCGCCGCAGCAGCAGGCCCAGCGCCCGCCCCGGCCGGACCGCCAGGAACGCCCGCGTGACGAAGCCTTCGACGACCGGGACGACGAGCGCATGCCGCGCAACATCGACCCGCTGCGCACCAGCCTGCCCAGCCGCCGCGACATGACCGGCGTGCGCCGCGTGCAGGCCGGCGGCCAGCCCGATCCCACCCGCACCAGCATCGACAGCATGGGGGCCACCGGCCGCCGTGGGGGCGGTAACCGCCAGCGTGGCGGTGGCGGCGGTGGTGGTGGTGGCTCCGGGCTGCGCGGCAACTACGGCAACCGCTGAAGCCGCGCGTCCTGCGCGCCCCCGGCGCGCAGGCGTAACATGGGCGCGATGACGAGCGCCCGCTCCCCCGCCTCGCATGGCCGGGCCGTGCTGCTGGCCGGCGTGACCGGCCTGGTCGGCCGCGAGATCTTCGCCGGCCTGCTGGCCGACCCCGGCGTGAGCGCCATCCACCTGCTCACGCGCCGGCCCTTCCACCATGAGGATCCGCGGGTGCACCCGCGCCTGGTGGACTTCGCGGCGCTGCCGAGCCTGCCCCCGGTGGACGAGGTCTACCTGGCCCTGGGCACCACGATCAAGGTGGCCGGCAGCCAGGCCGCCTTCCGGGCGGTGGATTTCGACGCCAACCTGGCCGTGGCCCGCGCAGCCCGCGCCGTCGGTGCGCAGCGGCTGGGCCTGGTGAGCGCGATGGGTGCGGATGCGCGCTCCGGCGTGTTCTACAGCCGGGTGAAGGGCGAACTGGAAGAGGCGCTGGCGCCGCTGGGCTATGCAGGCCTGGTGATCGCACGGCCTTCCATGCTGGCCGGTGACCGCGAGTCGCTGGGCCAGCCGGTACGTGGTGGCGAGCGGCTGGCCCTGAAGGTCACGCAGGCCCTGCGGCCGCTGATCCCCGCGAACTACCGGTCGATCCAGGCGAAGGATGTGGCGGCGGCGTTGCTGCGTGCGGTGCCCACGGCCAGCGGGCGTGTCGTGCTGCTGTCGGGGGCGATGCAGGGGGCTTAGGGGGACCGCTGGGGTTGCGCTGTCGCTCCACCCCAGCCTACAGGGAACCCGCGTGTCTGGCTGTTCGTAGGCTGGGGTGGAGCGACAGCGCAACCCCAGCGTTTCCCCACGCCCCCCGTCACACGCCGATCACGCCGCCATCCACCCGCCGGATCACCACCGTCGCCGACCGTGGCCGCCCCCCGGGGGCGAAGTCGGGCCAGCGCGAGTACTTGCCCGGCTCCGCCGGATCGCTGCGGTCGCTGGGTGTCTCACCGGGGTGTTGCACGTTGATGAACATCGTGCGGCCGTCGGGCGTCATCGTGAGCCCCGTGATCTCGCAGTTCGTCGGTCCGGTGAGGAAGCGCCGCGTCTCGCCCGTCGTCACGTCGCAGGCCAGCATCTGGTTGTTGCCGATGTGGGCGAACTCGCCCTTGTACATCTGCGTGGCATGGGCATCGGTCTGGATCCAAAGCAGGCCGCGCGCGTCGAAGGCCAGGCCGTCCGGGCAACCGTAGATGTCGCCGCGGATGTTGCCGCGTGCCTCGGGCCGAGCCTGCGCGGGGTCGCCGGCCAGCACCAGGTGGTTCCAGCGGAACTGCGTGGCGTCGAAATCGCCGCCGGCCGCCGGGCCTTCGTCCCAGCGGATGATGTGGCCGTGGGTGTTGCCGTTGCGCGGATTGGCCGCATCGGCGCCGGGCTGCCCGGGCTTGCCGCGATCCGAATTGTTGGTGAGCGTGCAGTACACGGTGCCCCCCATCGGGTCGATCGCCAGCCACTCGGGCCGGTCCATGCGGGTGGCGCCCAGCGCATCACTCGCCTGCCGCGCCTTGATCACCACCTCCCCCTGGTCCGCGAAGCCGTTGGCCGCGGTCAGCGGGCCCTGGCCATGCACCAGGGGCAGCCAGCGGCCTGTGCCGTCGGCGTCGAAGCGGGCCACGTACAGCGTGCCGTGATCGAGCAGCTCGCGGTTGGCCTGCGCCGCCGTCAGCCCGTTGCCGGCGGGGCGGATGCGGTCGCGGCTGACGAACTTGTAGATGTACTCGTTGCGCGCGTCCTCGCCGCTGTACACGACCGCGCGGCCATCGCGCGTGACCGCGACCCAGGCGCCCTCGTGCGCGGCGCGGCCGAGCGCGGTGCGCTTGACCGGCGTGGACTGCGGATCCATCGGGTCCACCTCCACCACCCAGCCGAAGCGGTTCGGCTCGTTCGGGTTCTTCACGGCGTCGAAGCGCGCGTCGTGCTCGGGCCAGCGGAAGAAGGCGTTGCGCACCAGGCCCCAGCGGCGCTGGTGCGCGTCGGGCTTGTCGCCGACGGCGAAGTAGAAGCGGAAATTCTCCTCCCCGCTCAGGTAGGTGCCCCAGGGCGTGAGGCCCGCGGCGCAGTTGTTGAAGGTGCCCAGCACGGTGCGGCCGTCCGGGTCTGCCGCGGTGCGCATCAGCGCGTGGCCCGCGGCCGGGCCGCCCACGCTGAACGGCGTGGTGGCGGTGATGCGGCGCGCGTACCGGGAGGGCCGCACCATGCGCCACGCGCCGCCCTCGGCCTGCTCGACCTCGATCACCGAGATGCCATGCGCGGCCTGGCTCTTGCGCACTTTCTCCGCCGTCCACGGCGTCATGCCGCCGGGGTGCAGCAGGCCGTCGTCCACGTACTCGTGGTTCATCACCAGCAGGCCACGCCGCGAGCCTTCCAGCGGATAGAAGTGCATGCCGTCGTGGTGCATGCCCATCTGCGCGGCCTGCTCCTCGGCGGTGTTGGAGGCATCGGCCTTGAAGGCCGGCATGCGGCCCGGCAGGCCCACCGGCTCGCCCCAGGCCGCGAGCGCCGTGGCCACGTAGCCGGGCGGCACGACGAGCTGGTCGCCCATGCCGATGGGAATGCCCTTGAAGCCGGGCTTCATGCGGGCGCCGGTCGGAGCCGGCGATCCGGATGCGGCGGCTGGCGCGTCGGCGCCCGGCGAGCGGAAGCCCGGCGCGGCGCAGCCGGCGAGCCAGGGGCCGAACAGCGCGGCCGCCGCCGCGCCCAGCGGCACGCCCAGCACCTGGCGGCGCGTGGGGGCCACGGCGCGGATGTGAGGGGTGGTGGAGGGGTTGCTGTCTTCCAGCTCGTCGAAGGGCGTGGTCATGGGGGTCTTGTTGGAAGTCTTGTGGGCTGGGTTGGAGGGGCATTTTCGTAGGCTGGGGTGGAGCGGCAGCGCAACCCCAGCGGTTCAGGCGGGCCACCCAACAACCGCTGGGGTTGCGCTAGCGCTCCACCCCAGCCGACGAGGAGCCTACGAAGAGACGCGCACCACCGCATCCGCACGCCGATGCAGATCGGGCAGCAGCGCGATGCCCAGGCCGGGCTTGTCGTTCAGCGAGATCATGCCCTGCTCCACTTTCGGCAGCTCGGTCACGAGCTCCTTGTACCAGCCGCTGTAGAAGGCGCGCACGCTCTCCTGCACCAGCGCGTTGGGCGCGTGCAGCGACAGGTGCGTGGAGGCCGTCCACACCACCGGGCCGGTGCAGTCATGCGGGGCCACCGGCAGCTGCCACGCATCAGCCATCGCGGCGATCTTGCGCGCCTCGGTGAGGCCGCCGCACCACGACAGATCCAGCATGGCCACGCCGGCCACGCCGGTCTGCAGGTAGTCCTTGAAGCCCCACTTGTAGCTGAGCGTCTCGCTCGCGCACACCAGCGCGCGGCAGTCCTCGGCGTAGGCCTTGAGCAGATCCAGGCTGTCGATGCGGATCGGGTCCTCGTGCCAGAAGGTGTCGAAGGCCTGCAGCTCACGCGAGATGCGGCGCGCCATGGGCAGGCGCCACAGGCTGTGGAACTCCACCATGATGTCCATGTCGCGGCCCACCGCGCCGCGGATCTTGCGGAAGGGCTCCAGCGCCGTGTCCAGCTCCGCCGGGCTGATGTACTGGCCGTGGCTGCGCTCGGCCGCCAGGTCGAACGGCCAGATCTTCATGGCGGTGATGCCCTCCTCGCGCAGGGACAGCGCGAGTTCATCGGCGTGATGCAGGAAGCCCTGCAGGTCCTCATACGGCCCCTGCGCATTGCCCAGCCCCCAGTTGGAGGAGGTCTGGTTGGCATTGCTGCGCACGTACTGGTAGCCGGCGCAGGTGTTGTAGATGCGGATGCGGTCGCGGCAGGCGCCGCCCAGCGCGGTGTGGATCGGCATGCCGGCGGCTTGGCCGAACAGGTCCCACAGGGCGATGTCGACGGCGGAGTTGCCGCGCGTCTCCACGCCGGAGCCGCGCCAGCCCAGGTAGCCCGTCAGGTCGCGCGCGCGCGCCTCGATGGCCAGCGGGTCCTGCCCCAGCAGGCGCGGCGCCGCCCATTCGTGCAGGTAGGCCTCCACCGCCTGGGCGCCCATGAAGGTCTCGCCCAGGCCGACCAGGCCCTCGTCGGTGTGGATGCGCACCCACAGGATGTTGGGGAATTCGCCCAGGCGCAGGGTCTCGAGCTGGCGGATCTTCATGCCGGCCCTCCAGAAGGCCAGGTGAGGCTCAGGTGGGCTTGCGGGAGGGCGCGGGCGAAGGCGACGGTGCACCCGGCTCCATGTCCTGCCGCAGGTCGCGGATGGCGCGCTCCATGCCGGGCGCCAGCACGTTCCAGTGCACGGCCCGGGCCAGGCGCGGATGGTTCTCGCGGTACGCGCGGGAGGAGACGAAGGCCAGCGGGTCGGCATACAGACCCAGGTCTTCCACCACCATCGGGTCCTGTTCGGTCGGGAAACCGCCGACGTAGGCAGACGACAGTGCGTCCCAGAGCATCGCGCCCCCTACGTGGATGCCGTAGCCCCACTCCCAGCCCTGGTCCTTCAGGCGCTGCCGCGCGGCGGCCATGTAGGCTGCGTCGAAGATGTAGGTGTCGGTGCGCAGCCACTGGCCGTGCACCCACACCTCCAGCACGGGGCGGGCGGCCTGGCTCACGCCGGTGGTCAGGCCGCGCAGGATCTCGCCGCGCAGCGAGACATAGCGGATGCGCGCGGGCAGCCGTGCCAGACGCAGCATCGCCACCAGCAGCGTCACCTTGTCCGGCGCGTCGCCGCGGCCGGCATCCAGCACCTCGCGCCCGGTGTGCAGCCGCATCTTGAAGGGCTTGGCGAAGGGGATGCGCTTGACGAACGCGTAGAGCGCGAGCGCCTTCTCGCGTTCGGTCTTGGACAGCTGCGTGAGCGCCCGCACCCGCAGGCGCAGCTTGGGGTCTTCCAGGTCCAGCAGGGGGGTCGAGCCGAGCCAGCGCCGCGGGTCGTCCTCGCGGTCGCTGATCGGGCTGGCGTCTCCAGGGTCGGACACAGGGGGAGGCTGGAACCCGGAGCCCAGGGCCCCGGCAAGTGGTTCCGGTCATTCTAGTGTCCTGCCCTCGGGGCTGCTGCCGGGCCGCGGGCGCGGCAGCAGCCAAGCTGCATCAGCCGCCGCGCGCCTTCTTCAGCGCGTCGAGCACCACGTTCACGGCCTCGGCACCGATGGTGGGCACGTTCTTGTCATAGACCGGCTTCACCTTCTCGAACATGCGGCGCTGCTCGGCGGCGCTGATCTCGTTGACCTGCATGCCCTTGGTCTTGAGGCTGGTGAGCGACTTCTCGTTCAGCGTGCGGTTGGCCGCGCGCTGCACCTTCTGGCCTTCGACCGCCGCCTCG
>NZ_JAYRZR010000106.1:0-12046 GCF_041916345.1 Ramlibacter sp. | reverse complement strand
TGGCCGACTTGACTTCCTTGTTGCCGGCCGGCGCGGGCGCCGCGGAAGGCGCACCGGGGCGGGCCTGCGCGGGCGGCTTGTGCAGCGTGCCCTTGACGCCCGGCTTGCCGGGCTCCGGCGCCTTGGCGACGGGCTTGGCCTCCTCGGGCTTCTTGGCGACCAGCACCTTCTTGGGCGCGGCCATCATCGCGCGGATGGCCTCGGCCTCGGCCAGGGCCTTGCGGCGGCGCTCTTCCAAATCGCGGGCGCGGGCGGCTTCCTCGTCGGAGCGGGCCTTCGACTCGGCGGCGGCCTTCTCGCGCGCTTCCTGCTGCGCCTTGGCCACGGCCTGCGCGGCCTCGTCGGCGGCGGCCTTGGCGGCCTGCGCACCGGCCTGGGCGGCAGCGGCCTTCTCGGCCTCGCGCGCCTGGCGCTCGGCTTCCAGGCGCGCCGCCTCGGCGGCTTCGCGTTCGAGGGCTTCCTGCGCCTCGCGCTCGCGGCGCTTGGCAGCGAGCTCTTCCTCCTGGCGGCGGATCAGCTCGGCCTGGCGGCGGGCTTCCTCCTCGCGGCGGGCGAGTTCGGCGTCGTCGACGGGCGGGGGCGCGGCGGGCGCCTGCGCCTCGGGCGCATCGACCACGGCGGTGTCGGAGCCTTCATCGCGCTTGATGAACGTGCGCTTCTTGCGCACTTCCACGGGGATGGTGCGCGTCTTGCCGCTGGCGTCGGCCTGCTTGATCTCGCTGGAGGACTTCTTGACCAGCGTGATCTTCTTGCGCTCCGCCGAGGCGGTGCCGTGGCTCGCCTGCAGGTAGCCCAGCAGCTTCTGCTTGTCGGCCTCGCTCAGGGCGTCCTGCGGCGACGACTTCGCCACCCCGGCGCTGCGCAGCTGCTCCAGCAGGGTTTCGGTGGATTTCTTGAGTTCGTTCGCGAACTCGGCGACGGTGGTGCTAGACATGTGTTCTTTCGCCCTCCCCTCACTCGTGGACCGTGGCCGCGGCCCCGGCGGCGGTGAACCAGTGCTCACGCGCCTTCATGATCAGGGCCCGGGCTTCGTCGGCCGTCTGGCCGGTGATGTCGGTGAGTTCGTCCACCGCCAGGTCGGCGAGCTCGTCGCGGGTGTGCACACCCGATTCGGCCAGCTTCGCGATCAGCGCGGGCGTGAGGCCGTCGAGGTCACGCAGGTCCTGCGACACCTCCTCCACGCTCTCCTCGCGGGCGATCTCCAGCGTGAGCAGCGCATCCTTGGCGCGCGAGCGCAGCTCGTGCACCGTGTCCTCGTCGAAGGACTCGATCTCCAGCATTTCCTCGATCGGCACGTAGGCCACCTGCTCCAGGCTGGCAAAGCCCTCGGCGATCAGGATGTCGGCGATCTCCTCGTCCACGTCCAGCTTCTCCATGAACAGCTTGCGCAGCGCGCTCTGTTCCTCGGCCTGCTTCTGGGCGGACTCGTTGGCGTCCATGATGTTGATCTTCCAGCCCGTCAGCTCGGAGGCGAGCCGCACGTTCTGGCCACCGCGGCCGATGGCGATGGCGAGGTTCTCCTCGTCGACCACCACGTCCATCGCGTGCTTCTCCTCGTCGACGACGATGGAGGTGACGTTGGCCGGCGCCAGCGCGCCGATGACGAACTGCGCCGGGTCGTCGGACCACAGCACGATGTCGACACGCTCGCCCGCGAGCTCGTTGGTCACGGCGTTCACGCGCGAGCCGCGCACGCCCACGCAGGTGCCGATGGGATCCACCCGCTTGTCGTGCGACACGACGGCGATCTTGGCGCGGCTGCCCGGATCACGCGCGCAACTCTTGATCTCCAGCAGGCCTTGCTCGATCTCGGGCACTTCCTGGCGGAACAGCTCGATCATGAACTCGGGCGCCGAGCGCGACAGGATGATGGGCGCCCCGCGCAGGGTGAGATCCACCTCCATGATCATGGCGCGCACGCGGTCGCCATTGCGCAGGTTCTCCTTGGGGATCATCTCGCTGCGTCTCAGGCGGCCTTCGACGCGGCCGCTCTCGACGATGATGTCGCCCTTGTCCATGCGCTTGACGGTGCCCACGAAGATCTTGTCGCCGCGCGACATGAAGTCGTTGAGCAGCATCTCGCGCTCGGCGTCGCGGATCTTCTGCAGGATGACCTGCTTGGCGGCCATGGCGCCGATGCGGCCGATGGGCAGCGACTCCACGGCTTCCTCGATGTACTCGCCCTCTTCCACATCGGCGATGCGGTCGCGGGCGTCCATCAGCAGCTCTTCGGCGTCGGGGTTCTGCAGGCCCTGCTCGTCGGGCACCACCAGCCAGCGGCGGAAGGTCTCGTAGTCGCCCGAGTCGCGGTCGATCGCCACGCGGATGTCGACCTCGCCCTGGTACAGCTTCTTGGTGGCCTGGGCGAGTGCCGCCTCCACCGCGCCGAAGACGACGTCACGTTCGACGTTCTTCTCGCGCGAGATGGCGTCCACCAGCATCAACAATTCGCGATTCATTTCCCTTGCTCCTGCACCCCGGGGCGCTGCCGCCCCTTGAAATCCACGATCGGCGCCAAGCGCGCCTCCTTCAACTCATCCAGCGAGAAGCCCAGCGCCTGCAAGGGCGCGGGTTCCCGGCGGCGCGACACGCGACGCCCCGGCTCCGGCGGCGGCTCGTCGCTCCAGACGATCTGCCAGCCTTCGCCGGCGCGTTCCAGACGGCCGCGGAACTTGCGGCGGTTGGCCGCCACCTGGCCGCCAGCGACCGCCGCGCCCACGGGCGCCTTGAGGGTGAGATCGATCACCTCGCCCTCGAAGCGCTCGAAGTCACGCGGCTGGCGCAGCGGCCTGTCGATGCCCGGCGAGGAAACCTCGAGACGCTTGTAGTCGGCGCCCTCGACCTCCAGGGCGTACTGCAGCTGGCGCGTGACGCGCTCGCAGTCCTCGACGTTGACGAAGCGCACTTCCTGGCCGGCCTGCCACGGAAAATCGATCGTGACGCGCAGCGTGCCCCCGGCGGAACGTTCCAGTTCCACCAGTTCGTAGCCGAGTCCGGCTACGGTCTGGGCGACGATGTCCTGCAGGGCCAAGGGTGATGCGACTTCCGGGGCAGCCAAAAAAAACGGGCGGTTGGTATCCGCCCGGTTGGTCGAAAAGGAGGGTATTGTAACGCCCGGTCAGCGGGACCGCAATGATCAGCCGGCCCGCGACGCACAGACACACACCACGGAGCACCATGTCAGGCGGATCCTTCCACGTCCACGGCCCTCACGACCACGAACTCGAACACGCCCGCGAGCATGCCGCGCACGGCCACGGCGACGAAGCCGGCCACGAGGGCATCGGCGGCGGCAGCCTCACCAACCAGATCGCGCTGTTCACCGCGGTGATCGCCACCGTCGGCGCCATCTTCGCCTACATGGGCGGCGCCACCCAGGCCAATGCCGGCCTGTACAAGAACACGGCGGCCATCCGCAAGACGGAGGCCTCCAACCAGTGGAACTACTTCCAGGCCAAGAGCACGAAGCAGTCCCTGGCCGAGCTCTCCCGCGACCTCGCGCCCAGTGCCGCCGACCGCGACAAGTACCAGGCCAAGGTGGATCGGTACGAGAAGGAGAAGAAGGAGATCCAGGCCGCCGCCGAGAAGATCGAGGCCGACGCCGCCGCCTGGGACAAGAAGAGCGACGAGCAGATGCACCTGCACCACCGCTGGGCCCAGGCCACCACGGCGCTGCAGGTGTCGATCGCCCTGGCGGCCATCGCCCTGCTCACGCGCAAGCGCTGGCTGGAGTGGGGGATGTTCGGCGTGGGTGCCGTGGGGCTGGGGATCGGCGTGGCCGCCGTCCTGCACGTGTAGGCACGGGCGGGACCGCCGTGCGGCGCGCCCCTCAGCCCGCCGCCGCCACCAGCGTGCGCGTATAGGCCTCGCGCGGGGCGCCCAGCACCTCGTCCACCGGCCCCGCCTCCACCACGCGGCCGTCCTTCATGACCAGCACGTGGTGCGCCATGGCACGGATGACGTCCACGTCATGGGTGATCAGCAGGTAGCTCAGGCCGCGTTCGCGCTGCAGGCGCTGCAGCAGGCCCAGCACCTGCTGCTGGATGGTGACATCGAGCGCACTGGTGGGCTCGTCCAGCACCAGCAGGCGCGGCTGCACGATCAGCGCGCGGGCAATGGCCAGGCGCTGGCGCTGGCCGCCGGAGAACTCATGCGGATAGCGGCTCAGCAGCCCGGGGAAGGCTTCTTCGGACAGGTTCACATCGGTCAGCGCGGCACGCACCCGCTCGCGCCGGCCCGCAGCATCGAGCGCCGGCTCGTGCACCAGCAGGCCCTCGCCCACGATCTCTTCCACCGTCATGCGCGGTGACAGCGACGAGAACGGATCCTGGAAGACGACCTGCACCTGGCGCCGCAAGGGTCTGTCATCGGTGGCGCGACCGGTCCATGCGCGGCCCACCACCTGCAGCTCGCCCTGGTGCGGCCACAGGCCCAGGGCGGCCAGCGCCAGCGTCGACTTGCCGGAGCCGGACTCCCCCACCACGCCCAGCGTGCCGCCGGCCGGGACCTGGAAGGCCGCGTCCTGCACGGCGACGAAGGCCCCCTTGCTGAACCAGCCCGCGACGCCCGGCTTGCGCACCGGATAGCTCACCCGCAGCCCGCTGGCGTGCAGCGGGGACGCATCGCCCGTGGGCTGCGGCACCTCGCGCCGGGGGCGGCTGTCGATCAGGCGGCGGGTATACGCGTGGACCGGTGCGCGCAGCACGTCCTCCACCGGGCCCTGCTCCACCAGGTGGCCCGCCTCCATCACCGCCACGCGCTGGGCGAAGCGGCGCACCAGGTTCAGGTCGTGGGTGATCATCAGCACCGCCATGCCGTGGCGCTGCTGCAACTCGGCCAGCAGGTCCAGGATCTGCTGGCGCAAGGTCACGTCCAGCGCCGTGGTGGGCTCGTCGGCCAGCAGCAGGCGGGGCTTGCAGGCCAGCGCCATGGCGATCATGGCCCGCTGGCGCTGCCCGCCTGACAGCTGGTGCGGGTAGGCGCGGGCGCGGCGGGCGGGCTCGGGGATGCCGGTGGCGGCCAAGGCCTCCACAGCGGCGTCCCAGGCGTCGCGGCGGCTCAGGCCTTCGTGCAGTTCCAGCACTTCGGCGACCTGGTCGCCCACCGTGAACAGCGGGTTCAGGGCCGTCATCGGCTCCTGGAAGATCATCGCCACCTCGCGTCCGCGCACGCCGCGCAAGGCCTGCTCCGGCAAGGCCAGCAGATCGCGTGGCGGCTCCCCCTGGGTGCCGTGGAAGAGCGCGCGGCCGCTGGTGCGGGCGTTCTGGGCCAGGCCCAGCAGCGACAGCGCGGTGACGGTCTTGCCCGAGCCGGATTCGCCCACGAGCGCCAGCCGCTCGCCGGCGGCCAGCTGCAGGTCGACGCCGTGCACCACCTCCTTGCCGCCGAAGGTGATGCGGAGGGACTGGATGTCGAGCAGCGGGGAGGCGCTCATGAGCCCTCACCCCAACCCTCTCCCGGAGGGAGAGGGAGCAAACGGCGCTTCGCAAGCATCATGGAGTCTCACCCCAACCCTCTCCCGGAGGGAGAGGGAGCAAACGGCGCTTCGCAAGCATCATGGAGTCTCACCCCAACCCTCTCCCGGAGGGAGAGGGAGCAAACGGCGCTTCGCAAGGCTCATGAATCGGCCTTTCGCGGGTCCAGCGCGTCGCGCAGCGCGTCACCCATGAAGGTGAGCAGCAGCAGCGTGCCCACCAGCACACCGAAGGTGGCGAGGGAGATCCACCAGGCATCGATGTTCTGCTTGCCCTGGCTGAGCAGTTCACCCAGCGAAGGCGTCCCCGGCGGCACCCCCAGGCCCAGGAAATCCAGGGAGGTCAGCGCCAGGATCGCCGCGCTCATGCGGAACGGCAGGAAGGTCACCACCGGCGTCATGCTGTTGGGCAGGATGTGCCGCCACATGATCCGCCCGTTGCCCACGCCCAGGGCCCGCGCGGCCTTCACGTAGTCCAGCTGGCGGTTGCGCAGGAACTCGGCGCGCACGTAGTCCGACAGGCCCATCCAGCCGAACAGGCTGAGCAGGATCAGCAGCAGGCCCACGCTGGGCGCGAAGATGGCGCTGAAGATGATCAGCAGGTAGAGCTCGGGCATGGAGGACCAGATCTCCATGAAGCGCTGGAAGGCAAGATCGGTGCGCCCGCCGAAGTAGCCCTGCACCGCGCCCGTGACCACGCCGATCACCACACCGATGGCCATGAGCGCCAGCCCGAACAGCACGCTCAGGCGGAAGCCGTACAGCAGCTGGGCCAGCAGGTCGCGGCCGCGCTCGTCGGTGCCCAGCCAGTTCTCGCGCGAGGGCGGGCTGGGAAACGGCAGGCTGGAGTGGTAGGCGATGGTGTTGGCGCCATACGGGTTGAGCGTGTAGAGCACCCAGTTGTCGCCCGCCTGCAGCCGCGCGCGGACGTCCGGATCCAGGTAGTCGGCCTCGGTCGGGAAGTCGCCGCCGAAGGTCGTCTCGGGGTAGGCCTTGAGCATCGGGAAGTGGAATTCACCCGCATAACGCACCACGAGCGGCTTGTCGTTGGAGATCAGTTCCGCGAACAGGCTCAGCACCACCAGTGTGGCGAAGACGATCAGGCTGCCGTAGCCCAGCCGGTTGCGGCGGAAGCGGCGCCAGGCCCGGGCGGCCGGGCTCTGCGAGGGTTGCAGGGCCTCAGTCGAACTTGACACGGGGATCCACCCACACGTAGCACAGGTCGCTGATCAGCTTGGTGACCAGGCCGATGAGCGTGAAGACGAAGAGCGAGCCCATCACCACCGGGTAGTCGCGCCGGATGATGCTCTCGTAGCTCAGCAGCCCGAGGCCGTCGAGCGAGAACAGCGTCTCGATCAGCAGCGAGCCGGTGAAGAAGGCGCCGATGAAGGCCGCCGGGAAGCCGGTGACGATGGGAATGAGCGCATTGCGGAAGATGTGCCGGCCCAGCACTCGCCGATCACCCAGCCCCTTGGCCCGCGCCGTCACCACGTACTGCTTGCGGATCTCTTCCAGGAACGCGTTCTTGGTCAGCATGGTGGTCACGGCAAAGCTGCCCAGCACCATGGCCGTGACCGGCAGCGTGATGTGCCAGACGTAGTCCACGATCTTCGCGCCCAGGCTCAGCTCGGCCCAGTTGGGCGAGGTCAGCCCGCGCAGCGGGAACCAGTTGAGCTGGCCGCCGAACACCACCAGCAGCACCACGCCCAGCACGAAGCCAGGAATGGCATAGCCCACCAGCACCAGGATGGTGGAGACGAGATCGAAGCGTGACCCGGCGCGCACCGCCTTCATCACGCCGAGCGGCACCGCCACCAGGTAGCTGATGAGGAACGTCCACAGCCCGAGCGAGATGGAGACCGGCAGCTTCTCCACGATCAACTGTGACACCGGCTTGTTCTGGAAGAAGCTGCGGCCCAGGTCGAAGGTGGCGTATTGCTTGAGCATCAGCACGAAGCGCTCGGTGGGCGGCTTGTCGAAGCCGTACAGGGCCTTGATCTGCGCCAGGCGCCGCGGGTCCACGCCCTGCCCGCCGCGGTAGCTGGACACATCGCCGCCCACGCCCGTGCGCCGCGCCTCGGCCATGTACTGTTCCACCGGGCCGCCGGGCACGAACTGGGTGACCACGAAGGTCAGCAGCAGCACCCCCAGCAAGGTGGGCACCATGAGCAGCAGGCGCTTGAGGATGTAGGCGAACATGGGTGCTCAGCGGGGGCCCGGCGGATTGCGGGCCCACCAGGTCATCATGAACCAGGTCATGTAGGGCACGCCCTCGGGGGGATAGGCCGGCACCTTCTCGGGCCGGGCCAGCGCCCAGTCACTGTAGGCGATGCGGCGGCCGCGGCTCGTCCAGGCGGGGATGAGGTAATGCCCGTGGGCGATCACACGGTCCAGCGCGCGGCAGGTGGCGAGGAACTCCTCTTTCGATTCCGCCACGGGCAGCCGCGCCACCAGGGCGTCGATCGCCGGATGCTTGATCCCGGCGTAGTTGCCGGAGCCGGGCACGTCGGCCGCCTTGCTGCCGAACAGGTCCGCGTAGTCCGCGCCGGGGAAATGCGTGCCCGGCAGCGAGATGCCGACCATCTCGAACTTGTTCGATTCCAGGCGTTCCTGCCAGAGCGCGAAGTCCACCTCGCGCACCTGGAAGTCGATGCCCAGCTGGGCCAGCGCGCGCTTCCAGGCGGCGGTGGTGGTGACGCCACGCGCCTCGGAGCTGTCCAGGAACTCGATGGTGAGGGCTTCGCCCCTGGCGTTGCGCAGCGCGCCGTCGCGGTAGGTCCAGCCGGCCTCGGCCAGCAGGGCGCGCGCCGTCAGCAGGTTGGCGCGCAGGCCGCCCGGGCCATCGGTGCGGGGCGGCACGGCCATGGGGCCGAACACCGACGCCGGCAACGTGGCGCGGTGCGGCTCCAGCAGGGCCACCTCGGCCGCGGAGGGCAGGCCCTCGGCCTCGCACTGCGTGTTGCCGAATACCCCCTTCACCCGCTTGTAGCTGCCACGGAACAGGTGGACGTTCATCCACTCGTAGTCCATCGCCAGCTCCAGCGCCATGCGCACCCGCCGGTCCGAGAACTTGGGCAGCCGCACGTTCAGCACGAAGCTGTAGAAGCCATCGGGCAGCTTGTGCTGGAACTCGTTCTTGACCAGCTCGCCGCGCTCGATGCGCTGCCCGGTGAGGCGCCGCTTCCAGTCGCCGGCGGAGAAGAACTGCATCAGGTCGAACTCGCCAGCCTTCAGCGCCTCCAGCTGGGCGGTGTTGTCGCGGTAGATCTTGACCGTGATGCGGTCGAAGTTGGCCATGCCCCGCCTGACCGGCAGGTCGCGTGCCCAGTAGGACGGGTCGCGCACGTAGGTCACGTCGCGGCCGAAGCGCACCGGGCCGATCTTGTACGGGCCGGTGCCGATGGGCGTGTCCATCACCACCTGGTCGAAGGGCTTGGCCTTGCCGTCCTGCTGGCCCCACTTGGCGGAGAAGACCGGAATGCCGCCCACCACCAGGGGCAGCTGACGGTCGCGCTTCTTGAAGCGGAAGCGCACCGTGCGCTCGTCGATCACGTCGCAGCCGGCCACGTCGGCCAGCAGGGTGCCGTAGGAGGGGTGGGCGAACTTGGAGATGAGCGTCTCGTAGCTGTGCTTCACGTCGGCCGCGCGCACCGGGTCGCCGTTGTGGAAGCGGGCTGCGGGATGGATGCGGAAGGTGGCGGACTGCAGGTCCGGCGGCACGACCACGTCTTCGGCCAGCAGGCCGTAGGCCACGCCGATCTCGTCCATCGGGCTCGTGAGCAGGCTCTCGAACAGCAGGTCGCCCAGGAACGACGGGGCGTTGCCCTTGAGCGTGAACGGGTTGTACTTGTCGAAGGTGGAGATGCGCGAGCCGGCCACCATGCGCAGCTCGCCCCCCTTGGGCGCGGCAGGGTTGACGTACTCGAAGTGGCTGAAGCCCGGCTGGTACTTGAAGTCACCCCAGACCGAATAGCCCGGGGCGGCCTGCACCAGGCTGGCCCACAGCAGGGCAGCGCTGAACAGCACGCGTCGCATGCCGCGGATTCTGCCCGTGTTTCGGCTCAGCTGGAGCGGAACAGGTGCGCAAAGGTCCTGCTGACCTCCAGGATTTCCGGGAAGCCGCGCAGATGGATGCGCTGGCGCCCCGTGTCATCCCGGCTCACATGATCGATCGCACCCAGGTTCACCACCGTGGAACGGTGCACCTGCACGAACTGCTGGGCATCGAGCTGCGGCAGCAGTTCGCGGATCGGCGTGCGCAGGAAGCCCTCCTGGTCGCGCGCCTGCACCCGCGTGTACTTCTCGTCGGAGCGCAGGAAGAGCACGTCGTTCACGTCGATCAGCCGGGTGGTCGTGCCGGCGGTGCAGCGGATCCAGCGCAGCGGCGGCAGGCTCGGGCCCTGTGCGGCCAGGCCCTGGCGCAGGCTCGCCAGCCGGGCCAGCAGGGCGTCGATGGCTTCCTCGGGCGGCTTGCCATCCGCGGCGCCCTGGCGTGCGGCCAGCCGCTGGCGCACGCGCTGCGCGGTCTGGGCCAGCCGCTCGGCCTCCACCGGCTTGAGCAGGTAGTCGAGCGCGCCGCGCTCGAAGGCCTGGATGGCGTACTCGTCATAGGCCGTGACGAAGACGATCTCGCCGCGCCAGTCCGGCAACGCGACGATCTCGCCGGCGGCCTCGATGCCGGTCAGGCCCGGCATGCGGATGTCGAGGAAGACGATGTCCGGCCGCAGCTGATCGGCCTTCTCCACCGCCTCCACGCCGTCGCGCGCCTCGGCCGCCACCTCCAGATCAGGCCAGGCCGTGGCCAGGCGGGCCTTGAGCTGCTCGCGCAGCAGGCGTTCGTCATCGGCCACCAGGGCCCGCAGCTTCGCGGCTTCGGTCATCAGGCACCCTGCCCTTGCGGCTCGGCCGCTGGCTCGGTCTCGTCGGCGTCCTTGTACGGCACGCCGATGCGCACGACGGTGCCGCTGCTGTCGTCGGACATCAGCGTCAGGCGACCCTTGCCCGGGTACAGCATGGCCAGGCGCTCGCGGATGTTCTGCAGGCCGATGCCGGTGCCGGAGGTGGGCGCCTCCAGCCGCTCGGTATCGACCACGCCGACGCCGGTATCGCGCACCTCCACCCACAGCATGCCGCGCTGGATCTTCGCCGACACGGTGACCTTGCCGCCCTCGGGCTTGGGCTCGATGCCGTGCTTGATGGCGTTCTCCACGAGCGACTGCAGCATCATGGGCGGAAACTCGGCGGATTCCAGGAAGTCGGCCACCTCCACCTCCACCTCCAGCCGTTCCTCGATGCGCATCTTGATCAGGTCCAGGTAGCTGCGGACCAGCCGCAGCTCACGCCCCAGGGTCGACGACTCCTGGCGCATCTGCGGCAGCGCGCTGCGCAGGTAGGTGATGAGCTTCTTCTGCATCTGGCTGGCGCGCGGCGGATCGGTCTCGATCAGGTAGTCCACCGCAGCGAGCGTGTTGAACAGGAAATGCGGCTCCACCTGCGCCTGCAGCACCTGCAGCTGCGCCTGCACCAGTTGCCGCTCCATCGCGGCGCGGCCGGCGGCGTCCTCGGCCGTGCGCACCTTCGCATCCGCCTGCGCCACCTTGCGCACCACGATCTTGGCGGCCGCCAGGTAGGCGATCAGCAGGATCATCAGCGTGGCCCCCAGGTCGCCCAGCAGGCCGCGGAACGTCCACACCCGCTGCGTGTCGTACTGCACGCCATCGTCCTCGATGCGGATCAGCCGGCGCTTGCCCTTGGCGGGCTCCTCCGCCGGCTGCCCCTCGGCGCCAGCGCCCGGGTTGGCCGCCCCTTCCCGCGCCTCTTCCCGCGCTGCCTCGCGGGCGGCCTCCCGTGCCACTTCGCGGGCCACCTCGCGCGTGACTTCCCGCGTGGCCTCACGCACCACCTCGCCCAGGCTCGGCTCGCCCGCCGCGCCCGGCGCACCCTGCGCTCCGGGCGTGGCCTCCGGCGGCGCCGGCGGGGCCGGCGGCTTGGGCGGGTGCACCACCTCGCCGCCCTTCGTGACGCGAACGCCTTCCTCACCGCCCAGCGTCACCACCACCGGCGGCTTGCGGGCACCGGTCGCGACGCGCTGCACGTCGTGCTCCAGGTCCAGCATCTTGGAGAGGATCGAGCCCACCACGATGAGCAGCAGCATCAGCAGGCCCAGGCGCCACCAGCTGAGGCTGGCCACGCGGCTCACCACCTGCTCGTGCAGGCCGCGCAGCCAGGCCACCGCGGCGTTGCCGCGCGGGGTCGAAGGATCAGGAACTGGGGTCATGGTGACTGGGGCCCGGCGCGGGGCAGACCGGATTCTGCGCTGCACGGCCGGTGCGCGGCAATGTAGCCCGGCGCTCGCCGCCCGGCAGCCGGCATGCGACGAGCCGACCGGGCATGCGATGAAACGTCACCGGATGCGCCAGGCCGTCGGCCGGACCCATGCGTCGCCTACAGTGGCGGCCATGACGCGCCGCATCCTGCTGCGGGCCCCCGGGCCCGACGACGAAATCGAATTCCTGGCTCGCGTCCGGGCCAGCCGGTCGCTGCATCACCCCTGGGTCAGCCCGCCCGGCACGG
>NZ_JAYRZR010000105.1:0-12408 GCF_041916345.1 Ramlibacter sp. | reverse complement strand
GGGCCGGCACGAGGGCGCCGCGCGGCTGCTGCAGGCCCTGGTGGCCGCCGGCGCGCCCGTGTGCGAGTTCACCGTCCACCGCGAGAGCCTGGCCGACAGCTACCTGCGCAGCACGCAGGCCCGAGGGGAGGACCGGCCATGAAGCTGAACCCCGAGCTGCGGCGCTACGCCTGGCTGGAGCTGAACCTGCACCGCCTGGTGGTGGTGCCGGTGGTGATCGCGGCGCTGGCCACCCTGCTGCTGCTGGGCGCCACGAAACCCGCCGAGCCGCTCGCCTTCACGGCGCTGGGCCTGTTCATGCTGGCCACCGTCGTGTGGGGCAGCCTGCGCACCATCGCCAGCGTGACCGAGGAGGTGCGCGAGCGCACCTGGGACTTCCAGCGCATGGCGGCCGTGCCGCCGCTGCAGCTGGCGCTGGGCAAGATGCTGGGTGCGCCGCTGCTGTACTGGTACATCGGCTTCTGGGCACTGCTGGTGTACGGGGCGGCGGGCACCGCGGCCGGCCTGCCGGATGTGCCCCTCAATATCCTGCTGGCGGTGGCGCTGGCGCTGCTGCTGCACGCTCTGGGCGTGTCGCTGTCCGCCTTGCTGGCACGCGCCGGCACCGTGCGCAACGCCGGCCGCTGGGGCGGCCTGCTGCTGCTCATCCTCGCGATGTACCTCGTGCCGGCCGCCCTGGTGCTGCTGAACGCGGGCGACAAGGACTTCGCGGGCATCGGCTGGTGGCTGATCGGGCCCATGGGCATGCGGCCCTTCCTGCTGCTGTCACTGCTGGTGTTCGCCGCGTGGGCCGTGCTGGGCGCCTGGCGCGCCATGGCACGCGAACTGCGCGAGCCCGCCTGGTGGTGGGCCTGGCCCGCGTTTGCAGCGTTCACCGGCGTGTGGCTGCTGGGCATCCGCCTGCCCGCCTCGGCGTTCCATGCCGGCCGGCTGGAGGAAGCCCTGGGCCTGGCCGCGCTGGTGCTGGTGGGCGCCGGCTACCTGGGCCTGCTGCTGGATCCCTATGACCCGGTGCGGCGCGCTCGCCTGGCGCGGCTGCGCGCCGACCCGGCGACGCCGTGGCATGGGCGGTGGCCGCACTGGCTGCTGCACGGCGGTCTGGCCGTGGTCGTCGCGGCGCTGGCCACGCTGATCGCTGCGCTACGCGAGCCCGCCTCGCCGGGCGCCAGCCTGCGCTTCGGCCTGCTGGGACCGGTGAGCCTGGCCGCAGCCGCCATGTTCCTGCGCGACGCCGCCATCGTGACCTGCTTCACCCTGGCGGCGCGAACCCGCCGGCCCGTGGGCATGGCCGCCTTCTACCTCGTCCTGGCCAGCACGCTGCTGCCGGGCCTGCTGGGCGCCATGGGCCTGGACGCTGCCATCACGCTGGTCCAGCCCTTCATCGGTTGGTCCATCCACCCTCTGGTGCCGGCGGCCGGCTTCGCCGCGCACCTCGTGATCGCACTGCTGGTGCTGATGCGCTGGCTGCGCCGGCCGGTGGCCTGAGCGCCGGCCCGCCGCTCAATCGCCCTGGAAGCCCCCCGCGCGGCTGGTCAGCACCAGCGTATCGCGATGGCCCGCCAAGCCCTCGGGCTGGATGGGCGTGGACTCGTGGATCACCCGCTCGTCATCCAGCAGCAGCAGGCTCCACGGTTCCATCAGCGTGAAGCGCTGGCCCGCCGGGCCATCGGCCTGGAACACGCGCGTCTCGCCGCCCTTGATGCCTTGCCGCCCGACCAGGAACACCGCCACCAGATCCACGCCATCCCGATGCGCGCCCTCGGGCGTGGGCCGGCCGATGCCGCCCTCGGTGTCGATGCGGAACTGGTGCGCCTCGATGAACCAGGGCCGCGCGCCGCGCAACTCGCTGCTGGTGGCCGCCAGCGCGCGCAGCAGCGCCTGCCAGCCCGGCGCGGCCACCACTTCGGGTTCCACCGGCGCGAACCAGCGCTGCATGCCGCCGTGCAGCGCGTTGTACTCCACCGGCTGCCAGTGCGCGCGGTGCGGCGCCTGGCGCACCGCGGCGCCTTCCACCACGAAGCAGGCGTGGCGGCGGCGCCGGTAGCGGCCGCCGTCCTTCAGGTACTCGTCGGGCGGGAGCGTGTTCCAGGTCTCGTCCAGCGCGTGCAGCGCGTCCAGGCTCGCACCCGACCATTCCGCCACGCCGCGCGGGCTGAGCACGGCGTAGCCCTGCTGGCGCATCAGTGTCGGCAGTTGCTCGGGGTAGGTGTAGGGGGCCGTGGGCTGGGACATGGCGCCGAGCTTAACGCCGCGCGCCGGCAGCGGCCGCCAGGGGCCTTGGCTGACCTGCATCAAAGATTCCTGCGCGTCACGGCCCTAGGCTTCGCCCATGACCGTGACCGCCCCTTCCCTGCCGTGGTCCGACGCACTGGCGCTCGGGCTGGACTTCATGGACCAGACCCATGAGGAATTCGTGGACTTGCTCGCGCGCTGCGAGGCCGCCGCCGACACCGACCTGCCCGCCCTGTGGCGCGAGCTGGTCGCGCACACCGCGGAGCACTTCGCGGCCGAGGACGCCTGGATGCGCGACACCGGCTTCGCCAGCGGCAACTGCCACAGCGTGCAGCACAAGGTGGTGCTGCAGGTGCTTCGCGAGGGCGAGACGCTGGCCGACGCCGGGAATCTGGCACCAGCGCGGCAGATGATCCGTGAGCTGGCCATCTGGTTTCCGCACCACGCGCAGAGCATGGACGCGGGCCTGGCGCTGCACCTGCGCGGCGTGGGCTACGACCCGGCCACCGGCCAGGTGCGCCGGCCCGATGCGCTGCCGGCCGCGCAGATCCACGGCTGCGGCGGTGCGACCTGCTCGCCCACCGAGGCGGCAGCGGAAGCGGCCGAAGCAGCGGCCTGATCCGGCCAGGGCCGGCCTGACGCGGCGCCTCAGGCCTCGACCTTCACGCCCTTCCAGAAAGCCACGCGGTCCCGCACCATCTCGGCCTCGGGCTTGGGGTCGGCGTAGTACCAGACCGCATCCGTGTTGAGCTCGCCGTTGACCAGCAGCGAGTAGTAGCTGGCCTGCCCCTTCCAGGCGCAGGTGGTGCGGTGATTGCTGAAGGTCACGTACTGCCGGTTCAGTGAAGCGGCGGGGAAGTAGTGGTTGCCCTCCACCACGACCGTGTCGTCGCTCTCGGCGATGACGGTGTTGTTCCAGATGGCTTTCATGCGGTCTCCTTGGACAGGGTGCCGGGCTCACAGGTCGCGGGCCAGGCGGACCCCGGTGAACTGCCAGCGCGCCGCCGGCGGGAAGAAGTTGCGATAGGTCGGCCGCGTGTGGCCCTCGGGCGTAGCGAGACTGCCGCCGCGCAGCACGATCTGCCCCACCATGAACTTGCCGTTGTACTCACCCACGGCACCCGACCAGGGCCGATAGCCCGGGTAGGGATCGTAAGCGCTGCGCGTCCATTGCCAGGCATGGCCGGTGAGTTGCGTCAAGCGCGCATCGCTGCTGGCTGCCTCCCATTCGGCCTCGGTTGGAAGGCGTGCGCCGGCCCACTCGGCATAGGCGGCCGCTTCGTAGAAGCTGAGATGACGCACCGGCGCCGACGGATCCAGCGGCCCCACGCCCTGTAGCCCGAAGACCTGCCAGTGATCCGCCGGAGCCCGGGGGTCGCCCGGTGCCAGCCAGTACAGCGGCGCCTGCCAGCCCTGCGCCTGCACCGTGGCCCAGCCTTCGGACAACCAGAGCGAGGGCGTGCGGTAGCCGCCGTCGGCGATGAAGTCCGCGTACTCGCCGCAGGTGACCAGCCGATGGCCGAGTTCGTAGGGTGCCAGCCACACGGTGTGCCGCGGCCCCTCATTGTCGAAGGCGAAGCCATCACCGGCATGGCCGATGGCCACGGCGCCGGCCGGCCCGGGCACCCAGGCCAGGGGCTCGGCCGCCCGATGCCGCTCTGGCGCGGATGCCGAGGCATAGGCCGGCAGCAGCGGGTTGCAGCTGAAGGCGTGCAGGAGGTCCGTGAGCATCAGTTCCTGATGCTGCTGCTCGTGGTGCAGGCTCAGGGTGAGCAAGGGTTCGGCCGCCGTCCAGGCGGATGCCGACGCGTCCTCGATGAACCGCGCCACGGCCGCATCGACATGCCGCCGGAACGCATGCACTTCCTCCAGCGAAGGCCGGGTGAGCAGCCCGCGCTGCGGTCGCGGGTGGCGGCTGCCCAGCGCGTCGTAGTAGGAATTGAAGAGGTGGAAGAAGCGTGCATCGAACGGCCGGTAGCCGGTCGCATGCGGCACCAGCACCACGGCCTCGAAGAACCACGCGGTGTGGGCCAGGTGCCACTTGGTGGGGCTGGCATCGGGCATGGACTGCACGCCCTGGTCTTCGGCGGAGAGGGATGTGGTCAGCTCGGCACTGCGCGCGCGAACCTGCCGGAAGCGCTGCGCCAAGGCGTCCCGCTGGGCAGGAACGGCATCGGCCAGCCGGGCGGCTTCGGAATGGTCGGTCAAGCGGAGGGCTCCCTTCGGCGCGGTGCGCCGCTGCTGAAGTGGTGTCGGCGAACCGGCCGATTCATTACAGCATGGGGGCATGCCGGCCCGGACCGGCCGCGGACGAACGGAGGCGCTAGAGTCCGGTGGAGACTTCACCGGAGCCATTGCCATGTCCACCCCTGCCCTGCCGAGCTTCGACGCCTTCCGCCAGCGCAAGCTGGCCGAGGGCCACGACGAAGTACTGGAGCGCGTGTGGGCGCCGGACACCGAGGTGCCGGACCATACGCATCCGTTCGACGCCGACGCGCTGGTCGTGGCGGGCGAGATGTGGCTGACGGAAGCCGGCGCCACCCGGCGCCTGGTGGCCGGGGACACCTTCGTGCTCGCGCGCGGCACGCAGCATGCCGAGCGGTATGGGGCGGAGGGGGCCACGTACTGGGTGGCTCGGCGGGGCTGAGGCCTGTGGCTCCCGCCGCCGGCTACGCCGCGTAGCGCGCCCGCGCCAGCGCCGCGCCCTGTGCCAGCGCCTCCAGCTTCTTCATCGCCACCTCGCGGTCCATCGGCGCCAGCCCACAGTTGGTGCAGGGGAAGAGGCGCTCGCGCGCCACGAACTGCAGCGCGCGGCCGATGGTCTCGGCCACTTCCTCCGGCGTCTCCACCACGTCGCTCGCGACGTCGATCACACCGACCATCACGTCCTTGCCCTTGAGCAGCGCCATCAGGTCCGGCGGCACGTGGGAGTGGTAGCACTCCAGGCTCACCTGGTCGATGCGGCTGGCGGCAAGCGCGGGGAAGACCTGCTCGTACTGGCGCCACTCCTCGCCTAGCGTCTTCTTCCAGTCCACGTTGGCCTGGATGCCGTAGCCGTAGCAGATGTGCACGGCGGTCGTGCAGGTGAGGCCCTGCGCGGCGCGCTCCAGCGCCCGCACGCCCCACTCGGCGGCCTCCTTCATGTAGACGTTGAAGGCCGGCTCGTCGAACTGGATGATGTCCACGCCGTCGGCCTGCAGCGCCAGCGCTTCCTGGTTCAGCAGTTCGGCGAAGGCGAAGGCCATCTTCACCCGGTCGCCGTAGAAGCGGTCGGCCACCGTGTCCACGATGGTCATGGGCCCGGGCAAGGTGAACTTGAGCTTGCGCTTCGTGTGGGCGCGCGCCAGTTGCGCCTCGAAGGCATGCACCCGGCCCTTGAGCGCGAGCGGCGCCACCACCTGCGGCACCATGGCCTTGTAGCGGTCGTTGCGGATGCCCATCTCCACCTTGTGCTCGAAGTCGATGCCGGCCACCTGCTCCAGGAAGCCGTGCACGAAGTGCTGGCGGGCCTGCTCGCCATCCGTGACGATGTCCAGCCCGGCGTCTTCCTGGGCCTTGATCCACAGCAGCGTGGCGTCGGCCTTGGCTTCGAGCAGCGCGTCGCCCTCGGCGCGCCACTTCGGCCACAGCTTGTGGGTTTCGGCGAGCCAGCCGGGCTTGGGCAGGCTGCCGGCGATGGAGGTGGGGAACATGGTGCGGTCTCCTTGGGAGGGGGCGGGGTCAGACCCGCGCCGGACTTCGCGGCTATCATGCCAGTCTCATCATGACCCCGAAGCTCAGAGCCCTGCCCGACCCCGAGAAGGCCAAGCCCTGCGTGCTGGTCATCGACGACGACGACGCCGTGGCGATGGCCATCGCGGCCCGCCTGGGCCGCGACTTCCACGTGGTGGGCGAAACGGACCCGGCCCAGGCCGTGGAAGCCGCCCTGCGCGAGAACCCGGGCGTGATCCTGTGCGACATCAACATGCCCGGCCTGCAGGGCGACGAGGTCGCGTTCAACCTGTCGGAGCACCCCGGCACGGCCGACATCCCGCTCATCTACCTCAGCTCGCTGGTGGCCCCGAACGAGGAAGCCGAACTCGACGGCCTGTTCGGCGACTACACCGCCATCAGCAAGGGCGCCAGCGCCGACGAGCTGCGCCAGGTGGTGGAACAGGCGCTGGGGCTCTCACCTGGCGACTGAGCGGTAGAAGCGCTCAACCCACGACTGAGCGGCAGAGGCGCTCAACCCACGACCGACCGGCCCGGCCGCGCCGCCGCCGGCCGCAACAGGGCAGCCTCCGCCAGCAGCACCCGCGCCTCCAGCGGCTTCGGCAGGCACCCGTCGGCACCCGCCTCCATCGCGCTGCGCACATGCGCCTCGTCGTCGTGCGCCGAGATCAGCAGCACGCGGCAGGCCGGGCGGCCCGCCTGGGCCTGCGTCTCGCGCAGCAGACGCACCGCCTCGAGGCCGCCCATCACCGGCATCTCCGCATCCATCAGCACGAGATCCGGCCACTGCTGCGCGGCCGCCGCCAGGGCGGCGCGGCCATCCGCCACCGTGCGTACCTCATGCCCGGCCTGGGCCAGCACGCGTTCGGCGATCATGCGCGTCATGGGGTCGTCGTCGGCCACCAGCACCTGCACCGGCGAGGTCGCCACCGGCATCGGCAAGGGCACGGCCTCGACAGCCGCCGGCGAGGAGGCCGCGCGTGGCAGGCTCACCACCAGCGTGGTGCCGGCGCCCGCGCGGGAAGCGAGCTCGACTTCACCGCCCTGCGCGCGCGCCATGAGCCGCGCGGAGTAGGTGCCCAGGCCGGTGCCGCCGACCTTGCCCGCGGTGGCGTACTTCTGGAACATGCGGCCGACCATCCCCTGCGGAATCTCGGTCGGGTTGTGCACCAGCACCCGCAGCGGATCACCCGCCTGCAGCGTCACGCGCACCTCCCCGCCCGCCGGCGTGGCCTCGATGGCATTGCGGACCAGGTTGGCGAGGATCGAGTAGCACAGCGTCTCTTCCGCCCAGGCCAGCATGGCGGCGCCCTCGGCCGCCGGCTCGATGTGCAGCGTGACGCCGGTCGATTCCGCCTGTGCGCCGAGGTCACGCAGCACGCGCTCGGTCACCCCCGCGAGGTCGACCACCTCGGGCCGCAGCTCATAGGTGCCGGCCTCCATTCGGTACAGGCCGAGCGACAGGTTCACCATCTCCAGTGCCCGCAAGGCGGCGTCGCGCACGGCGGTCACCTGCGCCTGCTGATCGGGTGCCAGCCGCTGGTCCTGCGCCATCAGCCGCGTGGCCCCCACGATGCCCGCCAGCGGCGTGCGCAGGTCATGGCGCGAGATGCGGTCCACGTCCTCGCGCAGGCGGGCGCTCTCCTCCAGCGCGCGTGAACGCTCCGCATGGTAGGCGGCCAGGCCGAGCCGGCGCCCCATGATCCACGCGGGCGACAGCAGGAACAGGGCGAAGCCGACCGGCGTGACGGGGCTGCGCGTGGAGGCGGCGTCCAGCATCACCAGGTCGACCGCGAGCGAGACGAGCACCGCCACCAGGCCCAGCAGCAGGATGCGCACCTCGGTGCCGCGACGGCTGCGACGGAACAGGAACCACCCGGCCACCGCCCCCAGCGCGATGGAGATGGCCTGCCCCGCTGCCGCGTAGGCGGAGTAGACGCCGGCCGGTGTCGTGAGCACCAGGATGGCGGCCAGCCCGGACAGCCCCAGCACCGCCGCCACCAGCCGGCGGGGCAGCCGCTCCGGGTACAGGCCGTAGAGCGTGAGCACGAACAGGCTCAGGGCCGCGATGCGCGAGAGGTACTCGATGCGCACCGCCAGCGCCCAGCCGAGCTCGGAGGTCCACAGCCGCAGCAGCAGCCGCTCCCCCGAGATGTCGGTGTACACGATCAGGCAGAGGCACAGCGCCGTGAAGGCCAGCGGCAGCAGCTCACGGCGACGGCCCAGCCAGAAGATGAAGGTGACGAAACCGGTGAGGCCATAGGCGCCCAGCAGCAGCGTTTCGCGCACGATGCGCGCCTCGCGCCAGGCCGCCAGGCTCGGTGTGCTGCCCACCAGGAAGGGGCGCACCAGGCCGCCGGCCCGGTGGTCGTAGTTCGCCACGTGGGCGGTCAGCCGCGCCGGACACTCCACCTGGCGCGTGATGACGTTGCGGTCGTTCACCGCGGCGCGTGTGGAAGCGGCCGTCTCGCCAGGACGGCCCTGCGAGGCGATCAGCTCCCCGTTGGCGTACAGGCGCAGGGACGTGCGCTCCGAGGGCACGAGCAGCGCCAGCCGCTGGCCGGCGGGGCAGTCCACCCGCAGCCGGTAGGTCCCCCAGCCCTCGGGGCCGGGCGGCTTGCCGCTGGCGGGCTGTTCATTCCAGTCCTGCGGGACCCGGATGTAGGGCCCGGGCGGCGCGCCCGCCCATTCAGGCGATTCGAATCGCTGCCAGCTGAAGGCCCATTCGCCGGCCAGGGCCACCGGCTCCGCGGGCACCGACGGCAGCACGGGCAGGCGCAACACGCCCTGCCTCGCCTCAGGCGCGCCGCGGCCGCCCGGCGTGCCGGAGCAGCCCGCGAGCAGCATGCCCGCGAGCGCCAGCAGCCAGATGAGGATGCGCCTGCCCATCACGCCAGTGTAGGCCGGCGCGGCGAGGTGTCAGGACGCCGCGGCCAGCAGTTCGTACGAGCGCCGCTGCGCCGCCGGATCCCAGGTCCAGGTGATGACCACCACCTCGCTCACCTGCAGCTCCTCCGCCAGGGCGCGCAGGCGGCGCATCACCTGTTCGCCGGTGCCCACCATCACACGGCGTCGCAGCGCCTCGCGGTGCGCCTCTTCATGCGGCGCCAGCGGCCGGGCGGCCTGCTCGGGCGGCAGCAACGGGCCGAAGCGGCCCAGGTTGCGGTCCAGCCGGGCGCGCTCGCGGCTGGCGAACAGGCGCCAGGCCTCCTCTTCCGTGTCGGCCGCCAGCGCCCACACGCACACCGCGGGCTCCGGCGCGGCGACCCAGCCGGGCCGGAAGGTGTGCCGGTACAGATCGATCGCCTCCGCGCAGCCCTCGCCGTCGGTGATGAAGTGCGCGAAGGCGTAGGGCATGCCCAGGTGCGCGGCCAGCTGCGCGCCATAGCCGGAGCTGCCCAGCATCCACAGCTGCGGGGCGGTGGCGGATTGCGGCAGCGCCTGGATGCCGCGCGCCGGATGATCCTCAGGCCAGGGCTGGCCGTTGACCCAGGCGTGCAGCTCCAGCACCTGCTGCGGAAAGCGCTCGGAGGAACGCGGGTCCGGGTTCAGCAGCAGGGCCGTACGCTGGTCACTGCCCGGCGCGCGACCCACGCCCAGGTCGATGCGGCCGGGTGCCAGCGCATCGAGCACACGGAACTGCTCGGCCACCTTGTAGGGCGAATAGTGCGGCAGCATCACGCCGGCACTGCCGATGCGGATGCGGCGGGTGCGCGCGGCGATGGTGGCCATCAGCACCTCGGGCGCGGTGCCCACGATGGTGGGCAGGCTGTGGTGCTCGCTGACCCAGAACCGGTGGTAGCCGAGCGCCTCGCAGTGTTCGGCCAGCGCCACGGTGGCGCGGATGGATTCGTCATGGGAACGGCCGGCGCGGGCCACCGACTGGTCCAGCACCGAGAGTCGCAGCTTGGAGGACATGGCCGCATTCTGGCCCGCGCGGGCCCATCGTGCCGGGCTGCGGATAATCGCCGCCATGCCCGAACCCCAAGCCCAGGCCGCGAGGCCGCGCGTGCTGATCGTCGGCTGCGGCTTCGGCGGCCTGGAGGCCGCCCGCGCGCTGCGCCACGCCGAGGTGGACGTGACCCTGGTGGACCGCGCCAACCACCACCTGTTCCAGCCCCTGCTCTACCAGGTGGCCACCGCCGGCCTCTCGGCGCCGGCCATCGCCGCGCCAGTGCGCTACCTGTTCCGCCGCCAGCGCAACGTCACCACCCTGATGGGTGAGGTGACGGGCATCGATGCCGCCCAGCGCGTGGCGCAGCTGGCCGATGGCGGCCGCCTGCCCTACGACCACCTGATCGTGGCAGCCGGCGCCACGCACTCCTACTTCGGCCGGGACGAGTGGGCCGCGCACGCGCCGGGCCTGAAGACCCTGGACGACGCCTTCGAGATCCGCCGGCGCATCCTGGGCGCGTTCGAGGCCGCGGAGTGCGAGGAAGACGAGGCGCGTCGCGCGGCCTGGCTCACCTTCGTCGTGATCGGCGGCGGGCCGACCGGGGTGGAGATGGCCGGCACGCTGGCCGAGATCGCACGGCACACGCTGCCCGGCGAGTTCCGCCGCATCGACCCGGCCAGCGCCCGCATCGTGCTGCTGGAAGGCACGTCGCGCGTGCTGCAGGCGATGCCGGAGACGCTGAGCGAGAGCGCACGGGCGCAGTTGCAGCGGCTGGGTGTGGAGGTGCGCACCGGCGCGCGCGTCACGGCCATCGACGCGCAAGGGCTGGATGTGCAGCCGGCCGATGGCGAGGCCTATCGCCTGGCGAGCCGCTGTGTGGTGTGGGCCGCCGGGGTGGCCGCCTCGCCGCTGGGCCGCCAGCTCGCGGCGGCGACCGGTGCCGAGGTGGACCGTGCCGGGCGCGTGATCGTTCAGCCCGACCTCAGCCTGCCCGGCCACCCGGAGATCAGCGTCATCGGTGATCTGGCCGCCGCGCAGAGCCATGCGCCCGGCCAGCCGCCGAAGCCGGTGCCCGGCGTGTCACCGGGCGCCAAGCAGATGGGCCGCGTGGCCGCCGCCAACATCCTGCGGCGCCTGCGCGGCGAGCCGGCACAGGCCTTCCGCTACCGCGACTACGGCAACCTCGCCACCATCGGCCGCCACTCGGCGGTGGTGGACCTGGCCACGCCGGCCGGGCCGGTGCGCTTCAGCGGCCTGCTGGCCTGGCAGTTCTGGCTGTTCGCGCACATCTGGTTCCTGATCGGCTTTCGCAACCGCCTGGTGGTGCTGATCGACTGGGCCTGGGCGTACTGGAGCTTCGACCGCTATGCGCGCGTGGTGGCACCGGGGCGTGCGCAGCCCCCCACGCGCTAGTCACACCCCACGGAGAACCACCATGCCCGTTCGAATCGTCCGACTCGGTTCACCTCGCGCCCCGGGCGAGGGGCTTCGCATTGGCACGGTGCGCAGGCCGCCGCGCGGTGTGCCCAAGGTCGATTTCGCGCGGCTGGACTACTACGACGTGTGGCTGCCCAACCTGGCCCCCAGCGCCGAGCTGATGGCCGAAGGCAAGGCGGCGCAGGACGACAAGGCCTGGGCCGCCTTCAGCCGCCGCTATGCCGCGGAAATGGCGCAACCGGATGCCGCGCGCCTGCTGGACACGCTGGCGGCGCTGTCGCATCACGGCGCGTTCTCGGTGGGCTGCTATTGCGAGGACGAGTCACGCTGCCATCGCAGCCTGCTGCGCGGCCTGCTTGCGCAGCGCGGGGCCGCGATCACCGGCTAGCGGGCGCCTCAGAGCCCCAGCATCTTCTTCGCTTCGCCCAGGTCCTTCATCGACTCGGTGTGCTTGCCGGCCTTGTGATGGTCTTCGCCGCTCTTGCGCAGGGCCATCACCTTGTCCATGTTCTCCTTCGACATCTGCGGCTTGGTCGCCAGCTTGGCGTCGATGGCCTTCATCTCGTTCGGGCAGTTGTGGGCCCAGGCCGAAGCGCCGAAGGCCAGGCCGAGTGCGAGGATGAGCGGTGCACGCATGACGGACTCCTTGAGTGGATGAGGCCGCTACGGTAGCGCAGGCCGCGCCGGATGGCGGCGTTGGCCCTGCCCCGCCCAGGGCCATGCACGCCTCAGGCGGTGGGCTGCCGGTACCGCGCCCAGGCTTCGGGCGTGGGCGTGGTGCCCGCGCCGGGCTCGGCGGGCCGGCGGAAGAAGCCCTCCACCACCTCGGCCGGCTCGGTGAAGCAGTCCTTGATCCAGGGGATGTACTCCAGCACCTGGCAGGCCGGGTGCGCATAGCTCAGGTGCACATGCACCTGGCTCATGTCGCCGGCATGCGGCGCCACCGGCAGGCGATACGCGTGCGCCGTCTCGCACACGCGCCACACCTCGGTGACGCCGGCCATGCGCGTCACGTCCGGCTGCACCCAGTGGATGGCGCCCTGGTGGAAGAACTCGCCGAACGCATCCTGCGTGTAGAGCTGCTCGCCCCCCCCCCCCCGCCCCGGGGTGGCGCGGGCGAGCGCGGCGTGGGC
>NZ_JAYRZR010000104.1:0-12538 GCF_041916345.1 Ramlibacter sp. | reverse complement strand
ATGTCGCGCTCGTAGTCCTGCCATCGACCCAGCGCGCGCGGCCCCGATTCCACCACCAGCTTGCGGATGCGGTCGGTGCGCGGGTTGTGAATGACGGTGTCCACCGGGCGCCGGTTGCACCACACGTACATGAGCGTGGCGTAGGGCAGCTCTTCGCCGGTCAGGGCGCGCGCGAGTTCCGACACGGCGAGGTCGCGCGCGGACAGGCGCGAGCGGTCTCCTTCGAAGGCCAGGATCACCCGCACCGGCGAATCGTCCTTGCTGCGCACGGCCATGTCGGCCTCTTCGATCAGCTGGGCCACCTTCCAGGAGAACTGCAATCGGGACAGCCGGTCGCCCGCCACTTGAACCGGCAGGCGCACCATGCTGGCCGACGATTCGGATCGGGCAGACAAGGCGTCTCGCCCGTCGATGCGAACGTAGCTGAACAGGGTGGGCACCTTGCCGGGCAGGGGGTGGTGCGCCCACGGTGCAGGCGCCTGGCTGGCAGGCAGGCGTGACTCACGCGCCCAGGGTGACTGGCCCACGTCGGCCGGCGCCCCGTCGTCGGGCGCACCCAGAGGCGGCACGGCACACCCCACCAGCAGCGACGCGGCAAGGACAAAGGCGGCGGCGCGCGGGGCGCGCAGGGCTGGCAGGCGAGAGGACATGAACGACACCAGAACGTGAAAAAGCCGCCCGAAGGCGGCTCTCAAGTTTCTTGTTCTCGGCACCGGCCACAAGGGCCGGCTTCAAGATCAGAAGCTGTGGCGGACACCGATGTCGAAACCGCTCGAAGAGCTGTTCGCGGCGGTGGTGGCGCCGTTCAGAGCAGCAGCGGCGCCGTTGCTGTTGCGGACGCGAGCGTACGTGGTGTACACGGCGGTGCGCTTGGACAGGTTGTGCACGTAGCCCAGAGCGATCTTGCGGCTCTTGGGGTCGGGACCGGCGCCAGCGTCGGTCTGGTACTGGGAGAAGGCCACGCGGACTTCACCAGCGCCCACCGGGATCAGGCCACCGATCAGCCAGCCGTCGCCGTCCACGGCACCGTTCTCGTCACGAGAAACGTGCGCCTGCAGCTTGGCCACGCCGAAGTCGTACATGCCACCCAGGTTGGTTTGCTTGACGTCGCCGGCAGCGTACTTGGTCTTGCTGGTGGCGAAGGCCACGTTCAGCGGACCGGCAGCGTAGCCCAGACGCAGGCCCCAGCCGTTGCCGTCCTTCTCGGTGTTCGGCGTCGGGTTGACGGAGGCGTCCAGGTTCTCGCCCAGGTACATCTGGACCTGGCCGTACAGGCCGCCCATGCGGGGCAGGAAGTAGCCGATGCTGTTGGAAGCACGGACGGCGGTGGCGCCGGTGATGATGGAGTTCAGGGTCTGGGTGGTGCCCACGCCGTTCGTGCCGAACGGATCGAACACGGTCAGGTTCCAGAATTGCGGGGTGTAGTCACGGCCCAGGCGGATCTCGCCGAAACCGCCAGCCAGGCTGACCGTGGAACGACGGTTGAACGTCAGGCCTTGACCACCACCGATGCCAGCCACGGCGCCGCCGGTGGCCTGGTTGTTGGTGTTGGTGGCGGCGCCACGGCCGTCATCATTGGTCACACCGGCTTCCAGCCAGAAGGAAGCGGACATGCCGCCGCCCAGATCTTCCGTGCCACGGAAGCCCAGACGCGAGCCGTTGTAGCCCGAGTTCGTGACCTGGAAACGGTCACCGGTGCTGCCCTTGCCCCAGGCGAGGGTGGCGTCAACGATACCAAACAGGGTGACCGACGACTGGGCGGAAGCCGCGCCGGCGGCAGCCATCACGGCCAGCGCAATCAGGGACTTTTTCATGCAAGTTTCTCCAAGGTTAAACATAGGGCTCCGGTACGAATGGGAATCGAAATGCAGGCACGTTCGCGCTCCCACCGGATCCCCGGGCCAACCTCCTTTTGGGAAGTTAGCCGCTATTGCACCAGACCGCCTTTTCTTTCGCAAAGTATTTAACCGTCCACTCAGGGTTTCGTTGCACTTGGACAACAATTCCCAAAGGCCGAGTGGAGGCCAAACCACAGCCACGCGAGCGTTCCGGATGGTGAAACTGTTGACCTGCATCACCGAACGGTCGGGCCGCGAGAGCACGAGACCGCGGGCCGACTAAACTGCCCGCATGGATCGCATTCTAGGCACGGTCGACAGCGCCCTGAGAACTCTTTTTTCTACGCCGCGCGCCGCGCGCGCCTGCCCGACGGTGGCGGAGGACGACACCCACCTCGGCGCGGATGAGCGGCGCCATGCAGCCGCGCTGATGCGGGTGAACCACGTGGGCGAGGTCTGCGCGCAGGCGCTCTACACCGCCCAGGCCCTGGCCACCCGGGATCCGGCACTGCGTGCTCATCTGCAGCGTGCCTCGCGCGAGGAGACGGACCACCTGGCCTGGACGAGCGAGCGCCTGGAAGAACTGGGGTCCCGCACGTCGCTGCTCAATCCGCTCTGGTATGCCGGCGCCTTCGGCCTGGGCCTTCTGGCCGGGCGCATCGGCGACCGGGTGAGCCTCGGCTTCGTCGTCGAGACCGAGCGCCAGGTCGAGGCCCACCTGCAGAGCCACCTCGACCGGCTGCCCGCGGGCGACCATGCCTCGCGCGCCATCGTGGCCCAGATGAAGGTGGACGAAGCCGAACACGCAGACCAGGCCCGGCAGGCCGGCGCCGTGGACCTGCCGCCGCCGGTGAAGCTGGCCATGCGGGCGGCCGCCAAGGTGATGACGACCACGGCCCACTACATCTGAACCGGCGGTCGCCCTCCGCCGGCATCCGCCTCAGGCCGCGTCTTCGATCAGGTCGAAGCTGGTCGTGATCTCCGCGGTGCGGGCCAGCATGGCGCTGGCCGAGCAGTACTTCTCGTGGCTCATCGCGATCGCGCGCTCGACCGCCGCCTGGGGCAGCCCCCGGCCGCGCACGGTGAAGTGCATGTGGATGCGGGTGAACACCTTGGGGTCGGCCGGTGCGCGCTCCGCCTGCAGCTTCACCGAGCAGCCGCGCACGTCGTGCCGGCCACGCCGCAGGATCAGCACCACGTCATAGGCGGTGCAACCGCCCGTGCCCGCCAGCACCGTCTCCATCGGGCGCGGCGCCAGGTTGCGCCCCCCGTTCTCGGGTCGCGCCTCGTCGACGGCGCCATCCATCATCAGCACGTGGCCGCTGCCGGTCTCCGCCAGGAAGCCCATGGGTGATTGCGCGCCGGCGCCGCCGGTCCAGGTGACTGTGCATTCCATCACTGCTCCTTCATCACGGCCGCTGGCCGCCCATCAATTCTGCTTATGCGCGCGCAGGCCCGCGAACGCCGGTTGTGCATCGCAGCAAGCCCATGGCTATACTGGCTGCACAGCATAGCGATATCGCTTGGCCCGCTTGAGCAGACAGCTCGACAGCAATCCGGGCTCCGGCGTGCCGCAGTGCAACGTACCGATTGTCTCCTCCACCTCCTCCTTTGGTGGATTCAGCCCCCGGACCGCAAGGTCCAGGGGCTTTTTTCTGGCCGCCGGCGCGCACCGCGGGGCCTGCCCGACCGGCCCGTATGATTCGACCGTCATGAAAAAGCATCTGCAGCCGGCGGACTACCTGAAGAAGATCCTCACCGCCCGCGTCTACGACGTCGCGGTCGAGTCCCCGCTGGAGCCTGCGCGCAACCTGAGCCGGCGGCTGCACAACAAGGTGCTGCTCAAGCGCGAGGACCAGCAGGCCGTGTTCAGCTTCAAGCTGCGCGGCGCCTACAACAAGATGGCGCACCTCACGCCCGAGCAGCTGCAGCGCGGCGTGATCTGCGCCTCGGCCGGCAACCACGCCCAGGGCGTGGCGATGGCCGCGCACCGGCTGGGTGCGCGCGCGCTGATCGTGATGCCGGTGACCACGCCGCAGGTCAAGGTGGATGCCGTCAAGGGCCTGGGCGGCGAGGTCGTGCTGCACGGCGACTCGTACTCCGACGCCTACGGCCGCGCCCTGGAACTGGAGCGCGAGCAGGGCCTGACCTTCGTGCACCCCTTCGACGACCCGGACGTGATCGCCGGCCAGGGCACCGTGGCGATGGAGATCCTGCGCCAGCACCAGGGGCCGCTGGACGCGGTGTTCGTCGCCATCGGCGGCGGCGGCCTGGTCTCGGGGGTGGGCAGCTACATCAAGGCGGTGCGCCCCGAGGTCAAGGTGATCGGCGTGCAGATGACCGACTCCGATGCCATGGCGCGCTCGGTGCAAGGCGGCCAGCGGGTGACCCTGCCGGACGTCGGCCTGTTCTCCGACGGCACCGCGGTCAAGCTGGTGGGCGAGGAAACCTACCGCCTGGCCCGCGAGCTGGTCGACGAGTTCGTGATCGTGGACACCGACGCCGTGTGCGCCGCCATCAAGGACGTGTTCGTGGACACGCGCAGCATCGTCGAGCCGGCCGGCGCCATGGCCGTGGCCGCGATCAAGCAGTACGTGGCGACGCACAAGACCCGTGGCGAGACGTACGCCGCCATCCTGTGCGGCGCCAACATGAACTTCGACCGCCTGCGCTTCGTGGCCGAACGCGCCGAAGTGGGCGAGGAACGCGAGGCGCTGTTCGCCGTCACCATCCCTGAGGAGCGCGGCAGCTTCCGCCGCTTCTGCGAGCTGATCGGCAACCTGCCCGGCGGCCCGCGCAACGTGACCGAGTTCAACTACCGCATCAGCGACGAGCGCCAGGCCCATGTGTTCGTCGGTCTCACCACGCATGGCCGCGGCGAATCGGCCCGCATCGCCGCCAACTTCACCCGCCATGGCTTCCAGGCGCTCGACCTCACCCATGACGACCTGGCCAAGGAGCACATCCGGCACATGGTGGGCGGACACTCGCCGCTCGCCCAGGACGAGCGGCTGCTGCGTTTCGTCTTCCCGGAGCGGCCGGGCGCGCTGATGAAGTTCCTCTCGCACATGGGGCCGACCTGGAACATCTCGCTGTTCCACTACCGCAACCAGGGCGCCGACTACGGCCGCATCCTGGTCGGCCTGCAGGTCCCGCAGTCCGACGATGCCGCCTTCACGGCCTTCCTCGACACCCTGGGCTACCCGCACGTGGAAGAGACCGACAACCCGGTGTACCGCCTCTTCCTGCGCAGCGCCTGAGGCGCCGCCGCGCCGCTACTTGCGTGGTGCGGGCAGTTCCAGCGTGAGAGCCGGCGCCCCCTGGGCCGGGCCCACGAGCGCACGGCGGCCCTGCACCGACTGCAGCACCAGGCCCTCGTCCACCGCGGCGCCGACGCGGAACGGACGGGCCGGCTTGCCATCGACCGCGATCACGGCCGCGCCCTCGCCCGAGCGGGCCCCGGCGACGACGCCCACCAGCACCAGCCGGCTCGCCAGCGCAGGGGCTGGGGCGACGGCAGCGGCGGGCCCGCCGCCCAGGAAACGGGCGACCGCGGCGGGATCCGCCGCAGCGGATGGCGCGGTGGCCGCCGTGGCGGCACCCGGCGGCCCGGACTCGGGCCCGCCGAGACGCAGGCCCCAGAACACCGCACTGGCGGCAGCAGCAAAGCCGAGCACGAACGTCACGCCCCGAACCCGCCACCTGCCGGCCGCTGAACTCACCATGCGGCCATTATGATTGAAGCGATGTCCGCAACCCTCTTCCGTACGCCGCGCCGCTGGGTGCAAGCCGGCTTCACGCTGATCGAACTCATGGTGGTGCTCGTCATCATCGGCGTGCTGGCGGCGCTGATCGTGCCGAACGTGCTCGACCGCGCCGACGACGCGCGCGCCACGGCCGCCCGCACCGACGTGGCCAACCTGATGCAGGCCCTCAAGCTGTACAAGCTCGACAACCAGCGCTTCCCCACGGCCGAACAGGGGCTGCAGGCGCTGGTCGCGCGGCCCGCCACGCAGCCGGCGCCGCCCAACTGGCGCCCCTACCTGGAGAAGCTGCCGAACGATCCCTGGGGCCGGCCCTACCAGTACCTCAACCCCGGCGTGAAGGGCGAGATCGACGTCATGTCCTTCGGCGCCGACGGCCAGGCCGGTGGCGAAGGCAAGAATGCCGACATCGGCTCCTGGCAATAGGCCCGGCGCATCCCGCCGCCGCGGGCGCCACCGCGCTGCGCCCGCCGGCTTCACCCTGCTCGAACTGCTGGTGGTCGTCGCGATCATCGCCATCGCCTCGGCCGGCGTGAGCTTCGCCGTGCGCGACGCGGCTGGCGCCAGCCTCGACCGCGAGGCCCAGCGGCTGGCAGCCCTGCTGGAAGCCGGCCGCGCGCAGTCACGGCTGGCCGGCCAGCCGGTCATCTGGCGTGCCGTCGACGGCGCCTTCCGCTTCGAAGGGCTGCCGCGCGATGCGCTGCCGCACGACTGGCTGACACCCGGCACCTCGGTGCAGGGCACGGCCCTGCTGGTGCTCGGCCCGGAGCCGATCATCGGCCCGCAGGCCCTGGTGCTCACCCACGCCGACGCGCCCGGGCGCAGCTTGCGCGTGGCTACCGACGGCCTGCGGCCGTTCAGCGTGCAGGCCGATGCGCCCTGAGCCCGCGAGCGCGCGGCATCCCGCGCGCGGCTTCACCCTGGTGGAGGTGCTGGTCGCGCTCGGCATCGTCGCCATCGCGCTGGTGGCCGGCCTGCAGGCGACCAGCGCCCTGACCCGCAACGCGCAGCGGCAGGCCGACGTGCTGCTGGCGCAGCTCTGCGCCGAGAACGAGCTGGCCAAGGTGCGCCTGTCGCGGCAGATGCCGTCGGTGGGCGACACCGACGTGCCTTGCGAGCAGGGCCAGCGCACCTTCACCGTGAAGGTGCGCGTCTCGCCCACGCCCAACCCCAGCTTCCGGCGCGTGGACGCGCTGGTGCAGGACGAGGCCGCCGCGGTGCTGCAGGTCTCCACCGTCGTGGGGCGGTTCTGATGGCCCGCAGGCGCCGCCCGGGACCGGGCTTCACGCTGGTGGAGCTGCTGGTCGCGCTCTTCGTGCTGTCACTGGTGGCGGTGCTGAGCTGGCAGGGCCTGGACGGCATGGTGCGCACGCAGCGCCAGACCGAGCAGCGTGCCGACGAGGTGCTGGCGCTGCAGACGGGCCTGGCGCAATGGAGCGCCGATCTCGAGAACCTGATGGAGCTGCCGCAGCTTGCCGCGCTGGAATGGAACGGCCGGGTGCTGCGACTCACGCGACGCGGCACCGCGAGCGTCACTGACGGCGCGCGCGTGGTCGGCTGGGCGCGCCGCGACGGCCTGTGGCTGCGCTGGCAGTCACCGCCCCTGGTCACCCGCGGCGACGTGGAGGCCGCCTGGCAGCAGGCCGACCAGTGGGCACAGAACCCGGGTGACTCGCTGCGCGCCGGCGAGGTGGCGATCGTGCCGCTGCAGGACTGGCAGATCTTCTTCTTCCGCGGCGATGCGTGGACCAACCCGCTGTCGGCCGACACGTCGCAGGGCACCACGGCCACGCCAGGCGGTGCGCGCTCCACCGGCGTGGTGCCCGACGGCGTGCGGCTGGTGCTGCAACTGCCCGGCGGCCGCGCGATCACGGGCCGGCTGGTGCGCGACTGGGTCCGGCCCACCGTGGGCGGAGGCAAGTCATGAGGCGAGCGCGCCTTCGCCATCGGCTGCGGCAGACCGGCGCGGCGCTGCTCGCGGCCATGCTCACCGTGGCGCTGGTCGCCGCCTTCGCCGCCGCCGCGCTGTGGCAGCAGTGGCGCGCGGTGGAGATCGAGGCGGCCGAGCGGGCGCGGCTGCAGTCGGCCTGGATCCTCACCGGCGCGCTCGACTGGGCGCGGCTGATCCTGCGCGAGGATGCCCGCTCGGGTGGCGCCGACCACCTGGCCGAGCCCTGGGCCGTGCCGCTGCAGGAGGCGCGGCTGTCCACCTTCCTCGCCGCCGACCGCAACAACACGACCGACAACGACGCCGACCAGACCTTCCTGTCCGGCCAGATCATCGACCTGCAGTCGCTGTTGAACGTGAACAACCTGGTCGAGTCCGGCCGCATTTCCGAGCCGGGGCTGCGCAGCTTCGCGCGCCTGTTCGACCTGCTGGGCCTGCCCCAGGCGCAGCTGGTCCGAATGGCGGAGAACCTGCGCTTCGCCTCGGACATCAGCACCGACAACCGCAACGCGGGACGCGCGCCGCTCATCCCGCAACGGGTGGAGCAGCTCGTGTGGCTGGGGGTGCCGGTGCAGACCGTGGCCGCCCTGGAACCCTACGTCACCCTGCTGCCCGCGCGCACGCCGGTCAACCTCAACACGGCCGGCGCCGAGGTCATCCACGCGGCGGCGGGTATCAGCATGGCGGATGCGCAGCGCCTGGTGGCCGAGCGCGACCGCCAGCACTTCCGCCAGCTCGCCGACGCCGCGCGACTGCTGCCGAATGCCGACGCCGCCTTTGCCGATGGCCTGGTGGGTGTGGCCTCGCGCTTCTTCGAAGTGCGCGGGCGGCTGCGCCTGGGCACCACGGTCGTGGAGCAGCGCTCGGTGGTGCAGCGTGACGGGCTGGCGGTGCGCACCCTCGTGCGCGAGCACGGCGTGCCCGACCCGACCGCCCTCACCCGCGCCGCCGCCCCCCCGATGACCCAGGGACGCCCACCTACAATCCCGCGCAATCCATGACCACGCTGATCGTCTCGCTGCCGATCGAGGGCGCCACGGCCGCCACCGAATGGGCCTACGCCCTCACGCCCGACGGCCAGACGCTGGGCGCGCATGGTCGCGCGCCGGCCGCGCTGCTACCCGCCGTGCGCGGCGCCGGCGCCGAGGTGGTGGCGGTGGTGCCGGTACAGGCACTCGCCTGGCACCAGGTGGATCTGCCGCGCGGCGCGCCCCCTGGCAGCCCGCGCCTGCGCGCCGCCCTGGAAGGCCTGCTGGAAGAGAAGCTCCTCGACGAGCCGGAGCGCCTGCACTTCGCGCTGCAACCCGACGCCCGCCCCGGCGAGCCCGTCTGGGTGGCCGTGTGCGATCTGGCGTGGCTGCGCGCCGCGCTGCAGGCCCTGGAGGCCGCACAGCGGCCGGTGGATCGCATCGTGCCCGAGTTCACGCCCGAGGCCCTGGCCGCCGTGCAGGTCCTGGGGGATGCCGACCACCCCCTGGCCGTGAGCACGGGGCCGCACGGCGTGCTCGCGGTGCCGCTCACCCCGGCCACGGTCAGCCTCCTGCCACCTGCAGAAGACGAGGCCGGCACCCTGGCCGAGCCCGCCGTCGCGGCCGTGGCCGAGCAACTGCTGGGCCGGCGCGTGGGGCTGCGCCAGGCGCCGCAACGCTGGCTGCGCGCCGCCGGCGCCGGCTGGGACCTGGCCCAGTTCAGCCTGACGGGCGGTGGACAGGCCCGCGCCTGGCGCCGGCTCGGCGTGGCCTTCAATGACTTGCTGCGGGCCCCGCAGTGGCGGCCGGCCCGCTGGGCTGCGGCCGCCCTGGTGGCGGTGCAGCTCGTCGGCCTGAACGCCTGGGCCTGGAAGGAGCGCGCGAGCCTCGCCGCCAAGCGCCAGGCGGTGCAGCAGACGCTGACGCGCAACTTCCCCCACGTGCGGGTTGTCGTCGACGCGCCGGTCCAGATGGAGCGTGAAGTGGCGGCACTGCGCCAGGCCACCGGTGCCAGCTCGGGGCGCGACCTCGAAGCCATTCTCGGCGCCCTGGCCGCGACCGCGCCGCCCGGGCGCACGCCGAGCGGGCTTGAATTCACCTCGGGCGAGCTGCGCGCCCGCGGCCTCGGCCTGAGCGCCGACGAGGCGCGCGAGCTGGCCACGCGGCTGCGTCCGCTGGGCTATACCGCCGCCCAGCAAGGCGACGTGCTCACGGTCACCCTGCAGGAGGCGGCGCGATGAAGGCACTGGCCGCCCGCTGGGCCGCGCTCGCCCCGCGCGAGCGGGTGCTGGTCGCCGCCGCGGCCACCGTCGTCGGCGTGGCCCTGCTCTGGTGGGTGGCGCTCGCGCCCGCCCTCACCACGCTGCGCAACGCCGATGCCGCGCACCGCAGTCTCGACGCCCAGCTGGAGCGCATGCTCCGTCTGCAGACCCAGGCCCAGGCGATGCAGGCCCAGCCGCGCCAGAACCCGGATGAGGCCATGCGGCAGCTGGAAAACGCCATCCGGCAGCAGCTCGGCACGGCCGGCCGCTACAGCATCGCCGGCGAGCGGGTGACCCTCACGCTCACCGGCGTGCCTTCGCCGGTGCTCGCGCAGTGGCTGGCGCAGGTCCGCGTGAATGCGCGCGCCATCCCCACCGAAGCGCGGCTCACCCGCAACGCGGGTGGCACCTGGGACGGCACGCTGGTGCTGACCCTGCCGGCGCGCTGAGCAGGCAGCCGATGGCGCGCCCTCCCACGCCCTTGTCCGCCGCGCCCTGGCGCTGGGCCACGGCCGGTGCCCTGTGCGGTGCGCTGGTCATGGTGGTCGTCGCGGCGCCGGCCCACTGGCTCGCCGCGGGGGTGGCGGCCGCCACCCGTGGCCAGGTGCAGCTGCTGCAGCCGCGCGGCACCGTCTGGGACGGCAGCGCGCGGCTCGCGCTGACAGGCGGCGCCGGCAGCAGCGACCAGGCCGCCCTGCCCGGCCGACTGGCCTGGCGGCTGCGACCGGCCTGGATGGGGGCCCGGCTCGTCGCCACCGCAGACTGCTGCACGGCGCAGCCGCTGGCGCTTCGCATCGGCGTGCGCATCGGCGCCATCGCCATCGACGTGGCGGATGGCCAGACACAGTGGCCGGCTTCCCTGACCACCGGCCTCGGCACGCCCTGGAACACCCTGCAGCTCGATGGCGATCTGCGCCTGTCGACGCAGGGGCTTTCAGTAGAATGGGTCGAGGGCCGCCCCACCGTGCGCGGGCAGGCCGAACTGGTGGCGCGGCAGATGTCGTCGCGCCTGTCGACGCTGAGGCCCATGGGCAGCTACCGCATCACCCTGCAGGGGGGCGCCCCCACCACGCTGCGGCTGGACACGCTCGAAGGCAGCCTGCAGCTCTCCGGCCAGGGGCAATGGGTCGGCTCGCGGCTGCGCTTCAGCGGCGAAGCACGGGCCGCCGCCGAGCGCGAGGCCGCGCTGTCCAACCTGCTCAACATCATCGGGCGGCGCAACGGCGCGCGCTCGCTCATCTCCATCGGCTAGACCTCGCTCCATGACCTTCCGCCACGCCGCCGTCCCGCTTGCCCTGGCCCTGCTGCTCGGCGCCGCGCCCGGGCTGCACGCCCAGAAGGCCAATGAGCCCATCACGCTGAACTTCGCCAATGCGGAGATCGAGGCCGTGGCACGCGCCATGGCCGCCATCACCGGCCGCCAGATTGTGGTGGACCCGCGGGTCAAGGGCACGATCAACCTGAGCACCGACAAGCCCGTGCCGCCGGCCGCCGCGTACAACCAGTTCCTGGCGACGCTGCGCCTGTCGGGGTTCACGGTCGTCGACGCCGCGGGCCTGCTGAAGGTGGTGCCCGAGGCCGACGCCAAGCTGCAGGGCGGCGGCGTCTCGGTCGAGGCCCCGCCGGCCGGCGGCCAGATCGTCACGCAGATCTTCCGCCTGCAACATGAAAGCGCCGGCAACCTGGTGCCCATCCTGCGGCCGCTGATCAGCCCGAACAACACCATCAACGTGAATCCCGGCAACAACTCGCTGGTGATCACGGACTACGCGGACAACCTGCAGCGCATGGCGCGCATCATCGCCGCGCTGGATGTCTCCAATGCCACCGATGTCGAGGTCGTGAACCTGCGGCACGGCCTGGCCTCGGACCTCGCGCCCATGGTGCAGCGACTGGTCGAGGCCTCCGGCAGCACCGGCACGCCCGCGGCCGGACAGGGACAGACCGACACCTCGGTCCGGACCACGGTCATCGCGGAGCCGCGCAGCAATTCGCTGGTCATCCGCGCCGGCAATGCGGCGCGGCTGAACCTGGTGCGGGCGCTGATCGCACGCCTCGACGTCCCCGCCAGCAGCCAGGCCTCCGGCAACATCCACGTGGTCTACCTGCGCAACGCGGATGCCACCAAGCTCGCGACGGTGCTGCGCGCGGCGCTGTCCGGCAGCGGCGGCGCGGCGGCCTCGTCCAGCCCGGCGCCAGTGCCCCTGGGCACCACCGGCGCGGGCGCCAACGCCAGCGCCGCCACCACGCCCGTGGCGGCCTCGGCGCAACCCTCCACCGGCGGCCAGATCCAGGCCGATCCGGCCACGAACTCGCTGATCATCACCGCGCCGGAGCCGCAGTACCGCCAGCTGCGCGCGGTGATCGACCGGCTCGACGCGCGCCGGGCCCAGGTATTCGTCGAGAGCCTGATCGCCGAGGTCAACGCCGACAAGGCGGCCGAGTTCGGCATCCAGTGGCTGTCGCCGGTGGGCCGCAGCGGCAACACCAACGTGGGCGTGCTCGGCACCAACTTCAGCATCGGCGGCGCCAACATCGTGAGCCTGGCGCTGTCGGCCGCCGGCCAGGGCGGCACCAGCCCCACGCTGCCCTCCTCGGGCTTCAACCTCGGCGTGGCCCACCAGTTCGGCGGCACCTACGTGCTGGGCTTCCTCGCGCGCTTCCTGCAGTCGCGCGGGGATGCCAACATCCTCTCCACGCCCAACCTGCTGACGCTGGACAACGAGGAGGCCAAGATCGTCATTGGCCAGAACGTGCC
>NZ_JAYRZR010000103.1:0-12774 GCF_041916345.1 Ramlibacter sp. | reverse complement strand
GCCCGGGGATTCGATCGTGGAAGGGGTCATGAAACGCTCCTGTTGGTTGAACAAAAACGCTTCAAGGCGGCAAGAATGCCCGCGCCCGCCCTCTGGCGAAGGCCGGCGCGCGCGCAGCACGGCCCCCACGGGAGGGATCGCGCATCTTCTTTCATCCGGACTGTGACCGTCGGCTCCAGCGTTGGACTGGATCTGCTGACCCCGTGGCCGCTTTCGCGGCCACGGGCGCTCGCGGGCTCATGGCCGCCACTTGCATGGCCGCCACCTACCGCCGGTGGGGAGTTTCACCCCGCCCTGAAGACCCCTGCATGATAGGAGAAGCACGTGGACCGTGCTGGCCCGACAATGTCGCGATGGAGACCAGCAGTCCGCGCGCGGCGCGCCCGCGCCTTGCGCGCCATGCCTCGGTGGCGTTGCGGCGCGCCCGCCGCTGGCCCCCGGCGGTGCGGGGCATGCTCTGGTCGGTGGCCGCGGGCCTGGTGTTCGTGGTGCTCAACACGATCATGCGCGCGCTGGCGCAGCAGATCGACCCGTACCAGACGCAGTTCCTGCGCTACCTGATGGGGCTTGCCGTGATGCTGCCGTTCGTGCTGCGCCGGGGCCTGGCCGCCTGGCGGCCGCGCGACATCGGCGGGCAGTTCACGCGCGGCGGCCTGCACACGCTGGGCCTGGTGCTGTGGTTCACCGCCATCCCGCACATCACCCTCGCGGACACCACCGCCATCGGCTTCACCGGGCCGATCTTCATCATGCTCGGCGCCGCCGTGTTCTTCCGCGAACGCATGCGCTGGGAACGCTGGGTCGCCGCGCTGGTGGGCTTCATCGGCGTGCTGATCGTGGTCGGCCCCAAGCTCACGGGCCAGGGCGGCGTGTACGCGCTGGTGATGCTGGCCTCGGCGCCCGTGTTCGCCGCCTCGTTCCTGGTGACCAAGGCGCTTACGCGGCACGAGCGCGCGGAGGTGATCGTGGTCTGGCAGGCGATCACGGTCACCCTGTTCAGCCTGCCGATGGCCCTGCCGAACTGGGCCTGGCCCGGCGCGACGCAGTGGGCGCTGTTCGCCGTCTGCGGCGTGCTGGGCAGCGTGGGGCACTACTTCCTGACCCGTTCGCTGGCGGCGGCGGACATCTCGGCCACGCAGTCCACCAAGTTCCTGGAGCTGGTCTGGGCCACCCTGCTGGGGTGGGCCTGGTTCGGCGACGCACCCAGCGGATCCACGCTGGCGGGCGGCGTGATCATCGCCGCCGCCACGCTGTGGGTGGCGCGGCGCGAGGCGCGCGGCCGCATCCCCGACCGCGGTTGAGCAAGGTCAAGATCCCCGTTGCCCGTCGGCGTAACTTGACATCCGGACCTGCCTGAAGGCGCGGCCATCCCGGCCGCCCGCGCAGGCCCGGATGGAGAAGTGATGATGCAACGTCGATTCGCGCTGGCGGCCGCAGGGGGTGTGCTGATGGGGGCGCTGGCCCTGCTGGCCGGTTGCGCCAGCACCCCGGTGGTGGAACGCTTCAGCGACATTCCCAACGGCACCGTGGGCGTCTTCACGCGCAAGAGCACGGGCAGCTTCGGCAGCGGTGAAGCCCGCGTGGTGTGGACACACGGCGAGGCCCAGTTCCAGGGGCGCCCCGTGCTGAGCACCGTGTCGCCCACGGCTGGCACCGCCTACTACGACCCCGCCACCTATGGCCAGGTCGCGTCGCTCTCACCCGCCGGCGTGACCACGGCCACCTACGATCCCCCCCTGGGCAATCCTTGGCCGTTGTCGGTGGGGCGCACCTGGACCACACGCCACATGGTGGTGACGCCACAGCGCACCCTGCCGCTGGAGGTGAAGGGCACGGTGGAGGCGTACGAGGAGATCACCGTGCCGGCCGGCACGTACAAGACCTTCCGGGTCGTCACGGTCGACAGCCTGGGTGAGCGCACCACGGTGTGGACGGCACCGCAGTCCGGCATCATGATCGTGCGCCGCCAGATCGAGCGGCCCGCCTCGCACCCGCTGGGCGCGGGCACGCTGGAGGGGCAGCTGATCGAGCGTCGCGTGCCGCGCTGATGCGGCGCGTCAGCGGTTGGCCACGCCCGCCGCCACATGCCCGGAGGGCACGTGGCGCGCGGCGTGGTCCACGTGCCGCGTCTGGTCGTCGAAGAAGAAGTCCGGCTCGAACTCGCGCAGGAACTCGCCCTTGGGCAGGCCGCCGAGGAACATGGCCTCGTCGACGTCGATCTTCCAGTCCATCAGCGTGCGGATGGCGCGCTCGTGTGCCGGCGCGCTGCGCGCGGTGACCAGCGCGGTGCGGATGCGCATGCGAGCGTCGCCGTCGCGCTGCAGGCGGTGCAGCGCGGCCAGCAGCGGCTTGAAGGGGCCGCCCGGCAGCGGCTGCGCGGCCTTGCGCCGCTCGTGATCCTGGAAGGCCTGCAGCCCCTGCGCCTGGAACACCTGCTCCGCCTCGTCGGAGAACAGCACCGCGTCGCCGTCGAAGGCGATGCGCACCTCGTTCGGATGATTGGAGCCGGCCTGGGCCGACTCGGTCAGTACCCGTGCGGCCGGGAAGCCCGCCGCCAGCGCCTGCCGCACGTCGTCGGCGTTGGCCGAGAGGAACAGGTGCGCGCGCAACGGGCGCAGGTAGCCGTAGGGCGAGCGGCCCTGGCTGAACACGCCGCGCTGCAGCGCGATGCCGTGCGCCTGCGCCGAGCGGAACACGCGCATGCCCGAGACCGGGTCGTTGCGCGAGAGGATCACCACCTCCACGCGCTGCTGATCGCCCTCGTTGAAGGCCAGCAGCTTGCGGATGAGCGAGAAGGCGATGCCCGGCGCCGCCGGCTGCTCCAGCCGATCCAGCTGCAGGCGCATGTAGCCGGCCGCGTCGCCGCTGTCGAACACGCGGTTCTCTTCCTCGAAGTCGAACAGTGCGCGCGACGAGATCGCGACGACCAGCTTGTCTTCCAGCGTGACGCTCATGGCCTGCTCACCTCACCCACTGGTTCAACTGGATGATGGGCAGCAGCACCGCCAGCACGATCAGCATCACCACCAGGCCCATGCCGACGATGAGCAGCGGCTCCAGCAGGGTGGCCAGCTGCAGGGCGCGCCGCTGCACCTCGGTGCTGAGCTGGTTGGCCGCGCGCTGCAGCATCGCGGGCAGGCGGCCGGTCTGCTCGCCCATGCGGGCGAACATCGCCAGCAGCCCGGGAAAGCGCTTCTTCTGCGCCAGCGCACTGGCCAGCGGCGCGCCCTCGCGCACCAGCACCAGGGCGTCCAGCGCGTCGGCGCGCATGGCGCGGTTGCCCAGCGTCTCGGCCGCGGCCTGCAGCGCCTTCAGGATGGGCACGCCGGCGCCGGCCAGCATGGCCAGCGTGCCGGCGAAGCGCGCCGCGTTGTAGCCGCGCGAGAGGCGGCCCACCAGCGGCAGCGTCAGCCAGGCGGCGTCGTAGCGTTCACGAAGCGCCTCATTGCGCAAGGCGAAGCGCAGCGCCACCACGCCCAGCACCGCGGCCCCCACCATCACCACGCCCCATTGGCGCAGAAAGCCGCTCAACGCCAGCATGATGGTGGTCAGCAGCGGCAGGGCGCGCTTGGTGCCGGCGAACACCCCGGCCACCTGCGGCACCACGTAGGTCATGAGCAGCAGCACGATCACGATGGCCGCCGCGGTCACGATGGCCGGGTACAGCGTGGCCGCGAGCAGCTTGGCATTCAGCGCCTGCCGCTCCTCCAGGTCATCGGCCAGGCGTTCCAGCACCTGGTCGAGGTGGCCGCTCTGCTCGCCGGCGCCGACCACCGCGACATAGATCTCCGAGAACTCGCGCGGAAAGCGTGCCAGCGCCTTGCCGAAGGAGGAGCCGGCATTCACCTCGGCGCGCAACGCGGCGACCAGATGGTGCTGGCGCTCGTTGTCGGCCTCGTCGGCGAGCGCGGTGAGCGCGCGCTCCAGTGTGAGGCCTGAGCCCACCAACCCGGCGAGCTGGCGCGTCCAGATCGCCAGCGCCGTGCTGCTGAACACCGGCCGGGTGAACAGCGATCCGCCGCGCGGCGCACTGGCGTCGCCTGAGGCCACCGGCTTCACCTCCAGCGGCACCAGGGCGCGGCTGCGCAGCAGGCCGCGCGCGGCCTTGGCCGTATCGGCCTCGATCACGCCCTTCTGGGTGGCGCCCAGGGTGTCGAGGGCCTCGAAAGCGTAAGCGGGCATGGGCGGGATGATACGGGCGCGGCCGGCCGGGCCTGACCTGGGTCAAGGCCGAAGGCCGCTTGTCCGGCTACCCTGTATCCTTCCATTCGGAAGGACTGATTCATGCACCCCTATCCCCACCGCTACACCGTGCAGGCCTCTGCCGGCACTAGTGGCCCGGTCGCCTGCGACAGCGCCGGCCTGCCCCGCCTGGAGACCACGCCGCCGCCGGAGTTCGATGGCCCGCCCGGCTACTGGTCGCCCGAGACGCTGCTGATCGCCGCCATTGCCGATTGCTACGTGCTGTCGTTCCGCGCGGTGGCGCGCGCGTCGAAGCTGGAGTGGGAGCGGCTGGAGGTGGATGTGGAAGGGGTGCTGGAGAAGACCGAGACCGGCACGCGCTTCACGCACTACACGGTGAAGCCGCGCCTGACTCTCGCGGACCCGGCGCGCGAGGCGCTGGCCCGCACGGTGCTGGACAAGTCCAAGCGTGCCTGCCTGGTGACCAACTCGCTCAACGGCGTGTGCGATCTGGCCCCTGAGCTGGTGTTCACCGCCGCCGCCTGAGCGTTCCCGTCATTCCCGCGCAGGCGGGAATTCAGGAGATCCCTGCGGGCCACCACCTTCTGGATCCCCGCCTGCGCGGGGACGACGATTTCAGGCGTCCTTCGTCTTGCAGGTGCTGAACCCGAACATCGCGTAGGGCGGGCACCAGCCGATGGCGCCGGTGGCGAGCGGCACCACGCCCAGCCAGCCCCACCAGCCCACGGTGCCGGTGGCGGCCAGGGCGATCAGGCCCAGGCCGGCGACGACGCGGACGACGCGTTCGATGTTGTGGATGTTCTGCTTCATGTGTGCGCTCCATCAGGTGAGTAGATGAAGCGCATTTCACCGCCGCCAGGGCGCGTCGTATGTGACCTGGATCACACAGGGCCGGCATGGCGGCGCAGGGCCGCGCTGTCCAGGATGCGCACGCGCTCGCGGCCCAGCGCCACCCAGCCTTCGCGCTCGAAGCGCCGCAGCAGCCGCGTGACGATCTCGCGCACCGTGCCCAGCGTGTCCGCAAGCTGCTGGTGGGTGACCGCGAGTTCCGGGCCGTGCCCCAGCAGCGCGGCGGCCAGGCGCTGGTCCAGCCGGTGGAAGGCCACGGCGTCCACGAGGCTGGTGAGATCGGCCATGCGCTCGGCGAACAGGCCCAGCACCCAGGCCCGAAAGCCAGCCTGCGCCAGCCAGGCGGTGAACACCTCGGGTGGCACCAACAGCAGCGTGGTCGGACGCGTGGCCACGCCGTGGGCCGTGAGCGGCTGCGCGCTGAACAGGCAGGCGCTGGAGACCAGGCACAGCTCGCCCGGCTGCACGCGGTACAGCTCCAGCGAGCGGCCGTCGTCGGAGCTGCGCGCCACCTGCACCTCGCCCTCGATCACGAGCGGGAAGCCCTGGCAGGGTGCGTGCTCCGCGAAGAGCGGCGTGCCGGCCGGCACCGTCAGGGGTCCGCAGGCGGGCGGCAGGCTGTCCACGCCGGGTTGCACCTCCGCCAGCCAGGGATAGGCCGCGAGCAGTGCACCGGATGGGGCGGGTGATGTCACGCAGCGTTCTGCCGCAGCCGGAAGCGCTGCAGCTTGCCGGTTTCGGTGCGGGGCAGGCTGGTCACGAATTCGATCTCGCGCGGGTACTTGTAGGGGGCGATGGTCGCCTTCACGTGCTCCTGCAGCGTCTTCACCATCGCGGCGTCGCCGGTGTGGCCGGGCTTGAGCACGCAGAACGCCTTGACGATCATGCCACGCTCGTCGTCGGGCTTGCCGATCACGCCGCACTCGGCCACGGCCGGGTGGCGCAGAAGCGCATCTTCCACCTCGGGGCCGCCGATGTTGTAGCCGGCGCTGATGATCATGTCGTCGGCGCGCGCCTGGTAGAAGAAGTAGCCGTCCTCGTCCTGCATGAAGGCATCGCCGGGATAGTTCCAGCCGTCCTTCACGTAGTTCGCCTGGCGCGAGTCGTCCAGGTAGCGGCAGCCGGTGGGGCCGATCACCGCCAGCTTGCCCACCGTGCCGCGCGGCACCTCGCGGCCTTCGTCGTCCACCACGCGCGCGGTGTAGCCCGGCACCACCTTGCCGATGGCGCCGCGCCGCACCTCGTCACCCGCGGCGGAGATGAAGATGTGGAACATCTCGGTGGCGCCGATGCCGTCGAGCATCTCGATGCCGGTGGCCTGCTTCCAGAGCTGGCGCGTGGCATCCGGCAGGCCCTCGCCCGCGCTCACGCAGATGCGCAGGCGGCCGATGCCCAGCTCGCGCGCGAACGGTGCCGCCGCCCGGTAGAACGTGGGCGCCGTGTAGCAGATGGTGGCGCCGATCTCGCGGATGGTGCGGATCAGCAGCTCGGGTGTGTACGGGCCGTCGTGGAAGTACACCGAGGCCCCTGCCCACATGGGGAATACGAGCAGGCCGCCCAGGCCGAAGGTGAAGGCCAGTGGCGGACTGCCGATGACGATGTCGTCGGGCGTGGCCTTCAGCACATGGCGCGGCCAGGCCTCGCAGGCCGCGAGCACGTCGCGGTGCGTGTGCACGGCCGCCTTGGGCTTGCCGGTGGTGCCGGAGGTGAAGGCGAGCAGCGCGATGTCGTCCGCCGCGGTGGGGCAGGCTTCGAACGCGCCCTGGTGGCGGGCCGCCAGGGCCTCCAATGAATCCGGCGCGTCGCCCGCGTGGAACGGCACGATGCGCGCCAGCACCGGATGCTCGGCACGGGCCTGCTCCAGGTCGGCCAGCAGGCGCGCGTCGCACAGGGCCAGCGCGGGCTGGGCCTTGTCGATGATGTCGCCCAGCTCGCGCGCGCGCAGCAGCGGCATGGTGGCCACCGAGATGGCGCCGATCTTGACCACCGCCAGCCAGGCCAGCGCCATCTGGATCGAGTTGCCACCGCGCAGCAGCACGCGCTGGCCGGGGACCACGCCCAGGTCTTCCACCAGCACGCGGCACAGGCGGTCCACCTCCACGCGCGCCTCGTCGTAGGTGAGCGTGCGGGTCGCGCTGCGCAGCATGGGGCGGGCGCCCCAGCCACGGGACCCGGCTTCATCGAGCAGCGCGCGGGTGATGTTGACGTGGGTCGGGAACTGCAGCTCGGGCAGGTCGTAGCGCAGCTGCGGCCAGGCCGCGGGCGCGGGCAGGCGGTCATGCACGAAGCGGTCGGTCTGGGCGGAGCCGGCGGTCATGATGCGGCCTCCTGCGGGGCGGACACATGCTCCTTCACCTTGCCCAGCAGGCGGTGCAGCGTGGCGATGTCCTTCTCGCCCAGTCCGCTGAAGGCCTCCAGGATCCATTCCTCGTGCTGGCGCGCCATGTCGTTGAACTGGCGCCGGCCCTTGGACGTGAGGCGCACACGGTAGGCGCGGCGGTCGCCCTCGACGTCGATGCGCTCCACCAGGCCCTCGGCCACCAGCTGGTCCGTGATGCCGGTGACATTGCCGCCGGTCACCATCATGCGGCGCGACAGCTCGTTCATCTTCAGCCCGCCGGGCGCGCGCTCCAGCTGCGCCATGAGGTCGAAGCGCGGAAGCGTGGTGTCGAACTGCTCGCGCAGCCGGCCGCGCACCCGCTTCTCCACGATCTGCGTGCAGGTGAGCATGCGCAGCCACAGGCGTAGCGCCTCCGGGTGCTCGCTGTGCGCTCGGGCTTCGATGTCCATGCCGTTCCTTGTATGAGCCGGGTCTGCGCCATCCCAGCCTGCGCGGGCATGACGGCGTCTCTCCTAAATAGTTTAGGCTTGAACAAAGAAGGCCGCAAGCGTGCAGACCCGCCGCGCTGGCTGGCGCGCACCCGGCCGCTGGGCGATACTCCGCCCATGCTCTACAAGTTCAAGTCCAAGGCCACGGGCGACCTGATCATGCTGGAGCCGAATGGCCGCCGCGTGCTGCAGATCATCGGCAAGGACCCCGCGCCAAAGGGCATCCTGCTCGCGGCCGACATGCCCGCGGCGATCCGCGCGCTGGAGGCCGCGATCGAGCGCGAGGAGGCCGATCAGCGCGCGGCCGCGGAGGCCGCGCGCGCCGAGGGGCGCGAGGTGCGCACAGGCGGCGAGGAGTCGGTATCCCTGCGCCAGCGCGCCAAGCCCTTCATCGACATGCTGCGCCGCTGCCAGGCGGCGGGGCAGGACATCGTCTGGGGCGTCTAGCCCGGCGCGCCCTCAATCCACCTTCGCGCCCGACGCCTTCACCACCGGCGCCCACTTGCGGATCTCGTTGTCGATGTGACGCGCGAACTCCTGCGGCGTGTTGCCGCTGGGGATGGCGCCTTGCGCCAGCAGGCGCTCCTTCATGGCGGGCAGGGCCAGGGCCTTGGCCGTCTCCTGCTGGATCCGGCTGGCGATCTCGGCCGGCGTGCCGGCGGGGGCGAGTAGGCCGAACCACGAGCTGGCCTCGAAGCCCTTGAAGGCCGGGCCGCCGGCCTCTTCCACCGTCGGCACGTCCGGCAAGGCGGCCGAGCGCTGCGAGCTGGTGACCGCCAGCGCCTTGAGCTTGCCGGACTTGATGTGCGGCATGGCCGAGGGCAGGTTGTCGAACATCACGTCCATGTCGCCGGCCAGCAGGCTCAGCAGCGCGGGGCCGGAGCCGGTGAACGGGAAATGCGTCATGAACACGCCGCCCATGCTCTTGAACAGCTCGCCGGCCAGGTGGATGGAGGTGCCGTTGCCGCTGGAGGCCATGTTCAGCTTGCCGGGGTTGGCCTTGGCGTACTTCACGAAGTCCGCCACGTTGTTCATGCCCCGCGCGGCCGCCTTCTCGGTGTTCACGACCATCACGTTGGGCACGCCGGCCACCAGCGAGATCGGCACGAAGTCCTTCTGCGGGTCGTAGGGCATCTTCGAGTACAGCGACTTGTTGATGCCGTGCGTGCCCACGGTGCCCATCAGCAGCGTGTAGCCGTCGCCGGGCGACTTGGCCACCAGGTCGGCGCCGATGTTGCCGCCCGCGCCGCCCTTGTTCTCCACCACGAACGACTGGCCGAAGACGCGCGAGAACTCGGGCGCCAGCGCGCGGGCCAGCAGGTCCGTCGTGCCGCCGGGGGCGAACGGCACGACGATGCGCACCGGCTTGTTCGGCCAGGCGCCCTGGGCGTGCAACGCCAGCGGCGTGGCGGCGAGCGCGGCGCCAGCGGCGAGCAGGCGGCGGCGGGTGGAGGAGGGCAGGCGAGTCGTCATGGGTGTCTCCGGGAAGGTTGTTCTTGCGGGGCGCCGGCCGGCTGTTGCCGCGGCGGCGAGGCCGTTGATGATGCCATCGTCCGCGGCCAGCAAAAAGCCGCCCTCGCGGGGCGGCTTGATGCGGCTCAGCGCAAGGTGCGCGTCAGTCGGCGTAGACGCCAGCGGCCTTGATGACCGGGCTCCACTTGGCGATCTCGGCGGCCACGAACTTCTTGTGCTCTTCGGGCTGCACGCGCTTGTCGGTCACGACCACCGCGCCCAGGCCTTCCTGCTTCTTGATGAAGTCGGCGTCTTTCAGCGCGGCCTGCAGCGCGTCGTTGAGCTTCTTCAGCACCGGCGCGGGCGTGCCCTTGGGCGCGTACAGGCCGTGGAAGATGCTGACGTTGAAGCCCTTCAGGCCGGACTCATCCAGCGTGGGCAGGTCCTTCAGCGCGGCGGGCGACAGGCGCTTGGGCGAGGTCACGGCGTAGGCCTTGACCTTCTTCGCCTCGATCTGGCCGGTGGTGTTGGTGGTCTGGTCGCACATCAGGTCGACCTGGCCGCCGATCAGGTCGGTCATGGCCGGGCCGGTGCCCTTGTACGGCACGGTGGTCATGTCCACCTTCACCGAGTTCTGGAACAGCAGGCCGCACAGGTGCGAGGCCGATCCGATGCCGGCGTTGGCCAGGTTGATCTTGCCCTTGTTCTGGTTGATCCAGGCGGTGAGCTCCTGGTAGTTGTTGGCCGGCAGGCTGGGGCGGCCGATCAGTGTCATGGGCACGTCGTTGACCATGCCCACGTATTCGAAGTCGGTCTCGACCTTGAAGGGGATGTTGCGCACCAGGGTCGGCATGGTGGCCATGCCGATGTGATGCAGCAGCAGCGTGTAGCCGTCGGCGGGGGCCTTGGCCACCTTGTTGGCGCCGATGGAGCCGCCGGCACCCGCCGCGTTGTCCACCACGATGGTGGCGCCGCCCATGGGCTTGCGCATGGCTTCCGCCAGGTCGCGCGCGACGCGGTCGGTGGGGCCGCCGGCCGCGAACGGCACGACGATGGTGATCGGCTTGGTCGGGAAGTCCTGCGCGGCCGCGTTCAGCGTGACGGCGGCAAGGGCGATGGGCGCGAGGGCCTTCAGCAGATGTCTCATGGGGGGCTCCTGGATGGTGACCGGCGGATGATAGGCAGCCGCCAGCGCCGCGCCATCGCGGGAATTACGTAGCGCGGCCCGAGGGAAAGCACGGGCCTTGCGGCAGGTCAAGCCGGTGCGCGGGCCCCGCCGCGCGCGTGGCGACGCTACTTGTAGCTGCGCGCGTCCTCGATCACCTTGCCGTCATTGGGCAGGCTGCCGGGCGGCACCAGCTCGACCATGCCGCGCAGCTTGGTGACGTCGCGGATGGCCTCGCCGATGCGGTCGTCCAGGCCGGCCGGGGCGGTGCTGGCCTCCACCTTGAGCGTCATCACGTCGTTCGCCATCTCGCCGCTGACCACCAGCCGCGCGCGCACGATCTCCGGGAAGCGGCGCGCGATGTCGGCCACCTGGCTGGGGTGCACGAACATGCCGCGGATCTTGGTGGTCTGGTCGGCGCGGCCGAGCCAGCCCTTGATGCGCGTGTTGGTGCGGCCCGTGGGGTCGGCACCCGGCAGCACCGCCGAGAGGTCGCCGGTGCCGAAACGGATCAGCGGGTAGGCCGGGTTGAGCGTGGTCACCACCACCTCGCCCACCTCGCCTTCGGCCACCGGGTCGCCGGTGCCGGGACGCACGATCTCCACGATCACGCCCTCGTCCAGCACCATGCCCTGACGGGCCGCCGTCTCGTAGGCGATCAGGCCCAGGTCGGCCGTGGCGTAGCTCTGGAAGACGTGCAGGCCGCGCTCGGTGAACCACTGGCACAGGCTGGGCGGAAAGGCCTCGCCGCCCACCAGGCCCTTGCGCAGGCTGGCGATGTCGGTGCCGGTCTCCGCGGCCTTCTCGACCAGGATGCGCAGGAAGCTCGGCGTGCCCATGTAGGCCACCGGCTGGAGTTCGGCCACCGCCTGCAGCTGCTGCTCGGTCTGGCCGGTGCCGGCGGGGAACACCGTGCAGCCGATGGCATGAGCGCCCGATTCCATGATGAAGGCGCCGGGCGTCATGTGATAGCTGAAGCTGTTGTGCACCAGGTCGCCGGCGCGGAAGCCGGCGGCGAACAGCGCGCGACCGGCGCGCCAGTAGTCGCGCGTGGCGCCGTCGGGTTCGTAGATCGGCCCGGGCGAGGCAAAGATGCGCGGCATCGCCGGCCCGCGCACCAGCGTGGAGAAGCCGCCGAACGGGTCGCTCGCGCGCTGCGCCTTCTGCCGCTCGAACAGCTCGCCCTTGCGCGTGACCGGCAGCCGCGCCAGCGCCGCGCGCGACGTCACCGCCTGCGGATCGATGTCACGCAGGATCTCGGCAAACGCCGCGGAGGCCTGGCGTGCATGGGCCACCTGCGCCGGCAGCGCCGCCATCAGCGCCGCCTCGCGCTGGCCAGGGTCGCGCGTTTCCAGCGCGTCGAAGAATTCGGTCATCAGCTTGGTCCGTTCAGTTCAGCGGGTCGTTGGCGCAACGGGGGTGGGTCACGCCAGCCACCTCTTGCGGCGCTTGTAGCTCTTGACGTCGCGGAAGCTCTTGCGCTCGCCACCACCCACGCCGAGGTAGAACTCCTTCACGTCCTCGTTGTTGGCCAGGTCGGCCGCGGGGCCGTCCATCACGATGCGGCCGCTCTCCATGATGTAGCCGTAGTCGGCGTAGCGCAGCGCCATGTTGGTGTTCTGCTCGGCCAGCAGGAAGGTCACCTGCTCCTTGGCGTTCAGGTCCTTCACGATCTCGAACACTTCCTCCACGATCTGCGGCGCCAGGCCCATGGAGGGCTCGTCCAGCAGCACGATGCTGGGGTTGGCCATCAGCGCGCGGCCGATGGCGCACATCTGCTGCTCGCCGCCGGAGGTGTAGGCGGCCTGCGAGGTGCGGCGCGTCTTCAGCCGCGGGAAGTAGTTGTAGACCTTTTCCAGGTTGGCCGCGATCTCGGCCTTGCTGCTGCGCGTGTACGAGCCGGTGAGCAGGTTCTCCTCGATCGTGAGGTGCGCGAAGCAGTGCCGGCCTTCCATCACCTGCACCACGCCGCGCTGCACCAGATCGGCCGGGGTGAGGTTCTCGATGCGCTCGCCGCGCAGCTCGATGCTGCCCTTGGTCACCTCGCCGCGCTCGCCCTTGAGCAGGTTGGACACGGCGCGCAGCGTGGTCGTCTTGCCCGCGCCGTTGCCGCCCAGCAGCGCGACGATGCCGCGCTCGGGCACCTGCAGCGACACGCCCTTGAGCACCAGGATCACGTGGTTGTAGATGACCTCGATGCCGTTGACGTTGAGAACGATGTTGGGTGTGCTCATGTGTACTCTCTCACCAATCGAAAGGCACCAGCCTTTCGATTG
>NZ_JAYRZR010000102.1:0-12885 GCF_041916345.1 Ramlibacter sp. | reverse complement strand
TGCCCACCACCTGGTCGATGTAGTGCAGGTGGATGTTGGTGGTGCCCCAGGTGCCGCAGATCATGCCGTCCACGTCGCCCTTGTGCAGCAGCATGGCGCCGATCAGCGTGAGGCGGCGGCGCATCTCGATCTTGGCCATCTGCGCCGTCACGCCCTTGCGCGCGGCCATGCGGTGGTAGGTCTGCCAGAAGTCGCGGTAGCGGTCGTCCTGCTCGACGTTCACCACGTCGTAGTCACGCCCCTCGGTCAGGCGCAGGCCGAACTTCTCGGCCCGCTGCGCGATGACGGAGGGCCGGCCGATCAGTGTGGGCCGGGCGATGCGCTCGTCCACCACGATCTGCGCCGCGCGCAGCACGCGCTCCTCCTCGCCCTCGCAGTAGACGACCTTCTTGCGGGCCGCGCTGCGCGCCGCCATGAAGATCGGCTTCATGGTCGTGCCGGAGGCGTAGACGAAGCTCTGCAGCTTCTCGCGGTAGGCGTCGAGGTCGCGCACCGGGCGCGAGGCCACGCCGCTGTCGGCGGCGGCCTTGGCCACGGCCGGCGCGATCTTCATCATCAGGCGCGGGTCGAAGGGCTTGGGGATCAGGTAGTCCGGCCCGAACGACAGGTGCTGGCCCGCATAGGCCGCGGCCACCACCTCGCTCTGCTCGGCCTGCGCCAGCTCGGCGATGGCGTGCACCGCCGCGATCTCCATCTCCACCGTGATCGTGGTCGCGCCGGAGTCCAGCGCGCCGCGGAAGATGTAGGGGAAGCACAGGACGTTGTTGACCTGGTTCGGGTAGTCGGTGCGGCCGGTGGCGATGATGCAGTCGGGCCGCGCCGCCTTGGCCTCCTCGGGGGCGATCTCGGGGTTCGGGTTGGCCAGCGCCAGGATGATCGGGCTGGCCGCCATCTTCTTCACCATCTCGGCCTTCAGCACGCCGCCGGCCGACAGGCCCAGGAAGATGTCCGCGTCCGCGATCACCTCGGTCAGCGTACGCGCGTCGGTCTTCTGCGCGAACTGGATCTTGTCCTCGTCCATCAGCTCGGTGCGGCCTTCGTACACCACGCCCGCGAGGTCGGTCACCCAGATGTTCTCGCGCGGCAGGCCCAGCTTGAGCAGCAGGCCCAGGCAGGCCAGCGCGGCGGCGCCGGCGCCGGAGGTGACCAGCTTGACCTGCTTGATGTCCTTGCCCACCACCTTCAGGCCGTTCAGGATGGCCGCGCCCACGCAGATCGCGGTGCCGTGCTGGTCGTCATGGAAGACCGGGATCTTCATGCGCTCGCGCAGCTTGCGCTCCACGTAGAAGCAGTCCGGCGCCTTGATGTCTTCCAGGTTGATGCCGCCGAAGGTGGGCTCCAGCGCGGCGATGATGTCCACCAGCTTGTCGAGGTCGTGCTTCTCGTTGATCTCGATGTCGAACACGTCGATGCCGGCGAACTTCTTGAACAGCACGCCCTTGCCTTCCATCACCGGCTTGGAGGCGAGCGGCCCGATGTCACCCAGGCCCAGCACCGCGGTGCCGTTGGTGATGACGGCCACCAGGTTGCCGCGGCTGGTGTAGCGGAAGGCGGCCGCCGGGTCCTTGACGATCTCCTCGCAGGGCGCGGCCACGCCGGGCGAGTAGGCGAGCGCCAGGTCGTGCTGGTTCACGAGCTGCTTGGTGGCGCTGATCGCGACCTTGCCCGGCGTCGGGAACTCGTGGTACTCGAGGGCGGCCTGGCGCAGCAGCGCGCGCTTGTCCTCGCCGGGAACCATGGGGGTGGGGGCCATGAGGTGCAGTCTCCTGGGCGCTGACCGAGCCGGCGCGCCGCCTTGTTCTGAAGGGGTTGCGATTGTAGAGCCCGACCGGGAAAACCCTAGTACGGGGATCTGCGTATCGGTCGGCGCGTAGGGTCAAGGCGTCGCCAGGCTCGCCAGGAGCACGCGTCGCAGTCCCGCCACCGGCGCGGCCAGGCGTCTTGCCCAGTCGGGCGGCGGCGGCTCGCACCGCGCCGCGGCCAGGGCGCGGTCGCAGGCCGATTCCAGCCAGCAGGCGCGGGCCCCCAGCTTCGGCAGACCGAAGGTGGCGGCGGATCCGGCCAGGCCGTGCGCGACCCGCAGCAGCGCATCCAGGCCTTGCAGCGCCGCCGCGGCATCGTTCGGGCTGGCCGCGATGGCGCCCCAGGCCGCGTCCAGCGCGGCCAGCCGCGCCGGCAGGGACCGCCGGTAGTCGGCGGCCTGCTCGGCCAGGAAGGCCTGCAGCGCGGGGTCGAGCGGCATCGCGAGGCCATGATAGGCCGGTCGACGCAGGCGGGCTTCTGATGCATGCTTGCGCCCATGTTCGACGCCGACCGCTACGGGCTCACCGCCGAAGGCCGCCAGCAGATCCAGGGTGGCGCCACCACGGTCGGCCCGCTGGAGCTGGAGCTGCTGGTGCGCATCGACCCCCAGCTCACCGTCGCGCAACTGCGGGCGGCCACGCCGCAGATCCCCGCGGCCGAATTCGACCGCGTGCTGGACGCCCTGCGCACCCGCCGGCTCATCGTGCGCGTGGAGCCGGACCCCTTTGACCTGCAGTTCACCACCGGCATCGACCCCTTCACACCGGCGAGTGCCAGCGACGCGGCCGACCCCGAGGCGGCGGCCGGCCTGCGCTCGCTGCGCCGTGCCGGCTACTACGTGCGCATCGCCCGCCGGGGCGCGGCCGCGCCGCCTTCGGCCGGCGGTACGCGGCCGCGCGTGGCGGTGATCGAGGACGATCCCAACCTGTCGAAGTTCATCGCCAGCTACCTGGCCTTCGAGGGCTTCGACGCCGCCGTGGCCGCCAACCGGGCCGAGGCGCTGGCGCTGCTGCGCGAGCCGCCGGTGCCCGCGCTGGTGCTGCTGGACGTGGTGCTGCCCGACACCGACGGCTTCGCGATCCTTTCCAGCCTGCGCCGCCATCCCGCCTTCCGCGAGGTGCCGGTGATCCTGCTCACCGGCCGCGCCACCCGTGAATCGGTGCTGCACGGCCTGGCGCTGGGCGCCGATGGCTATGTCACGAAGCCGTTCGAGCCGGACGCGATGATGACCGCGGTGCGCACCGTGCTCGGCACCGGCGGCTGATCCTTCGCTGCAGTGCGGCGTGCCGGCCATGCCGGATCGGCATAAGCTTGCCAGCAAACGGCATTGGCGCCCTGCGAGGGGGCGCTCGTACAGTTCGCCCTCGCCGATAGAGCCCGACAGGAGTGCGACCCATGAATGCCTTTACCGAAACCCAGCGCGGCGAGCGCATCGAAGCCGTCCTGGCCCTGGCGGCCACGCGCCAGCCCGGCGGCGACCACCGCCCGCTGGTGGGTTTCGCCCACTAATACTACCGCCAGGTCGCCCGGGACGATCACACCGCGCGCTCGGTCGACGACCTGCTGGGCGCGCTGCTGTCGCACTGGCAGTTCGGCGCCCAGCGCCGCCCGGGCGAGCCGCGCGTGCGCGTCTTCAGCCCGTCCCCGGGCGAGGACGGCTGGGGTTCGCGCCACACCGTGGTGCAGATCGTCAACGACGACATGCCCTTCCTGGTGGACTCGGTGTCGATGGAGATCGGCCGCCAGGGCCTGGCCCTGCACCTGATCATCCATCCGATCTATGCGGTGCAGCGTGACGCCGCTGGCCAGCTCACCAGCGTCCAGCCGCGCGGCGAGGCGCGCGACCAGCCGCACGAATCCTGGATGTACATCGAGGTCGACCGCATCGTCGACGCCGCGCAGCGCACCGCGCTGGCCGAGGGCATCGAGCGCGTGCTGGCCGACGTGCGCGCCAGTGTGACGGACTGGCAGGCCATGCTCACGCGGCTGATCGACGCCACGCACGAACTGGGCCGCACGCCCACCAACGTGCCGGCGGCCGACGTGGCCGAGAGCTGCGCCTTCCTGGAGTGGCTGGCCGACGACCACTTCACCCTGCTGGGTTACCGCTGCCACGACCTGGTGGACGACGAGGCCGGCGCGCCCGCGCTGCGCCTGGTGCCCGGCAGCGGCCTGGGCGTGCTGCGCGAGCGCGAGGGCGAATCGATCTCGGCCAGCTTCGCCGCGCTGCCGCCCGGCGCCCGCGCGCAAGCCCGCGCGCCGCTGCCGCTGCTGGTGGTGACCAAGGCCAACACGCGCAGCACCGTGCACCGCGACGGCTACACCGACTACGTGGGCGTGAAGCGCTACGACGAGGCCGGGCAAGTGATCGGCGAGCACCGCTTCATCGGCCTGTTCACCTCCACCGCCTACTCCGCCCGCGTGTCGGAGACGCCGCTGCTGCGCGAGAAGGTGGAGCGCGTGGCGCACCGCGCCGGCCTGGCGCCCGGCGGCCACCTGGCCAAGGCGCTGCAGCACACGCTGGAGACCTTCCCGCGCGACGACCTGTTCCAGATCCCCGAGGACGACCTCTACCAGACGGCGCTGGGCATCCTGGCCCTGGGCGAGCGCAACCGCTTGCGCCTTTTCACCTGGCGCGACCCGTTCGAGCGCTTCGTCTCCTGCCTGGTGTTCATGCCGCGCGAGAGCTACAGCACCGACCTGCGGCTGAAGTTCCAGCAACTGCTGCTCACGGCCCTGGGCGGCAGCCATGTGGATTTCGACGTGCTGCTGTCGGGTACCAAGGTCGCGCGGGTGCACTTCACCGTGCGCGTGGGCGCCGGCCCGCTGCCTGCCTTCGACCGCCGCGATCTGGAGCGCAAGCTGGCCGCCGCCGCCCGCCGCTGGGAGGACGAACTGCGCGAGGCGCTGGTCGACAGCGAGGGCGAGGCCACGGGCCTGGCACTGGACCGCCGCTTCGGCCGCGCCTTCCCCGTCTCGTACCGGGAGCGCGTGCCCCCGCGCGCGGCGGTGTACGACATCGGCAAGGTCGCCAGCCTGTCGCCGCAGCAGCCGCTGGCCCTGGCGCTGTACTGGCCGCTGGGTGCGCCGGCCGGCACCCTGGGCCTGAAGGTGTACCGCCACGGCGCGCCGGTGGTGCTGTCGGACAGCCTGCCCATGCTGGAGCACATGGGCGTGCGCGTGCTGGGTGAGCACAACTACCGCGTCAACGGCGCGGGCGACGACAGCCATGCCGTGTTCCTGCATGACTTCGAGCTGCAGGCGCAGGTGGCGGCCGAGGTGGAGCCGCAGGAGATGGCGCGCCTGTTCGAGGACGCCTTCGCGCGCGTGTTCCGCGGCGAGGTGGAGAACGACGACTTCAACCGCCTGGTGCTGCTGGCCGGCCTGGCGGCGGAGGACGTGGTCATCCTGCGTGCCTATGCCAAGTACCTGCGGCAGATCGGCTTCGCGCAGACGCAGGCCACCATCACCGCCACGCTGGCGGCGCACCCGCGCATCGCCCGCATGCTGGTCACGCTGTTCCGGCTGCGCTTCGACCCCGCCGCGCACGACGCCGCCGGCGCCGAGGCGCAGGTGAACGCGCTGGAGAAGGCGCTGGACAAGGTGAGCAACCTGAACGAGGACCGCGTGCTGCGCCAGGTCCTCGCGCTCATCCAGGCCACGCTGCGCACCAACTTCTGGCGCACCGGCCGCGGCCACAGCGGCGAGGCTGGCCCGCGCCGCGCCTTCGTCAGCTTCAAGTTCGAGTCCGCCCGCGTGCCGGGGCTGCCGCAGCCCCGTCCGCTGTACGAGATCTTCGTCTACTCGCCGCGCTTCGAGGGCATCCACCTGCGCGGCGGCAAGGTCGCGCGCGGCGGCCTGCGCTGGTCGGACCGGCCGGACGACTTCCGCACCGAGGTGCTGGGCCTGGTGAAGGCGCAGATGGTGAAGAACACCGTCATCGTGCCGGTGGGCTCCAAGGGCGGCTTCGTGCTGAAGAAGGCGCCGCCCGCCAGCGACCGCGAGGCCTTCATGAAGGAAGGCGTGGCCTGCTACCAGGACTACCTGCGCGGCCTGCTGGACCTGACGGACAACCTGGTGGCCGGCCAGGTGGTGCCGCCACCGCACGTGGTGCGCGCCGACGGCGACGACCCGTACCTGGTGGTCGCGGCCGACAAGGGCACGGCCACCTTCTCCGACTTCGCCAACCAGGTGAGCGCCGAGTACGGCCACTGGCTGGGCGATGCCTTCGCCTCCGGCGGCGGCCTGGGCTATGACCACAAGGCCATGGGCATCACCGCGCGCGGCGCCTGGGAAAGCGTGAAGCGGCACTTCCGCGAGATGGGCGTGGACACGCAGACGACCGAGTTCACCGTGGCCGGCGTGGGCGACATGTCGGGCGACGTGTTCGGCAACGGCATGCTGCTGTCGCGCCACATCCGCCTGGTGGCCGCGTTCGACCATCGCCACATCTTCATCGACCCCACGCCGGATGCCGCGCGCAGCTTCGCCGAGCGCGAGCGCCTGTTCAAGCTGCCGCGCTCCTCGTGGGCCGACTACGACGCCTCGCTCATCTCCGCCGGCGGCGGCGTGTGGGCCCGCTCCGAGAAGTCGGTGCCGCTGTCGCCCGAGGCCCGGGCCGCGCTCGGCATCGAAGCCGAGTCGCTGACGCCGGCGGAGCTGGTCACGGCCATCCTCAAGGCGCCGGTGGACCTGCTGTACAACGGCGGCATCGGCACCTACGTGAAGGCCGCGCGCGAGACGCATGCCGACGTGGGGGATCGCGCGAATGACGCCGTGCGCATCAACGGCGGCGAACTGCGCTGCAAGGTGGTGGGCGAGGGCGGCAACCTGGGCTTCACCCAGCGCGGCCGCATCGAGGCGGCGCTGGCCGGCGTGCGCCTGTGCACCGACGCCATCGACAACTCCGCCGGCGTGGACACCTCGGACCACGAGGTCAACATCAAGATCCTGCTGGGCATCGCGGTCGCCGACGGCGAGCTGACCGAGAAGCAGCGCAACACCCTGCTGCCGCAGATGACCGACGAGGTCGCCGCGCTGGTGCTGCGCGACAACTACTTCCAGACCCAGGCGCTGTCCATCGGCAAGCGGCTGGCGGCGCGCCAGCTCGACGAGCAGATCCGCTTCATGCGCTTCCTGGAGAAGATCGGCCTGCTCAATCGCAAGATCGAGGCGCTGCCCACCGACGACGAGCTGGCCGAGCGCAAGGCCAAGGGCCTGGGCCTCACCACGCCCGAGCAGGCGGTGCTGCTGGCCTACAGCAAGATGTGGCTGAACGACGAGCTGATCGCCTCCGAGCTGCCCGAAGACGCGTGGGTGGCGCGCGCGCTGGACCGCTACTTCCCCTCGCGCCTGAAGGAGCAGTTCGCCGCCTACATCCCGCGGCATCCGCTCAAGCGCGAGATCATCGCCACGCACGTGCTCAACAGCATGGTCAACCGCGTGGGGCCCACCTTCGTGCACCGCCTGGGCGAGATCACCGGTACCACCGCGCCGCAGATCGTGCGCGCCTACCTGGCCGCGCGCGAGGTGTTCGGCCTGGTCGGCCTGTGGCAGCAGATCGAGTCGCTGGACAGCCAGGTGCCCGATGCCACGCAGGCCGAGATGGTGATCGCGCTGCGCGGCCTGGTCGCGCGGGCCACCACCTGGTTCCTGCGCTCGCGGCGCCTGTCCGAGCCGACCGAGCAGCAGGTGCGCCGCTTCGCCCCGGCGGTGCAGGCGCTGCGCACGCAGCTGGAAGCGGCTGCCACCCCCTCGGCGCGCGCCCAGGGCTGGGCGGCGGCCGGCGTGCCGCTGGCCCTGGCCACGCTGGTCGATGCGGCCGACGGCCTGTTCGACGCGCTGGACATCGCCGAGATCGCCGAGGTGAGCAAGCGGCCCCTGTCGGAGACCGCGGCCGTGCACCACGGCGTGGGCGAGCGCCTGGGCCTGGCCCGCATGCGCGGCCAGATCGACCTGCTGCCGGCCGAGAGCTACTGGCAGAGCCTGGCCAAGCTGGCGCTGGGCGACGACCTCACCGACCTGCAGCGCTCCATCGCGCTGGAGGCCGTCACGCACCATGAAGGCGCCGCGCCGCAGGTCCTGGACCAGTGGGAACAGGGCAACCGCCAGGCGCTGGACCGCGCGCAGCGCCTGCTGGCGGAGCTGCGGGATGCGCCGGGCGGCGACCTCGCCATGCTGTCGGTGGCGCTGCGCGAACTGCGCAATCTCGTGTAGCGCGGGTGCGCCGCGGCGCCGGCGAGTGGGCTAATATCCCCTCAGTGCAATACAAAAGAATTGCCTGAGGAGGGGTATGGGCCAGTTCCTGGCGGCCGCGGTCGGCTTTCCGACCGCGATCTTCACGGTCCTGCTGGGGATCGCGGTGGTCTATTGGCTGCTGGCCCTGGCGGGCCTGGTGGATGCCGGCCTGCACTCCGACGGCGCTGACCTCGGCGCCGAGCTGCATGGCCACGCGGAGGCCGACGACCCTGGCACGCTGGCCGCCATCGCCGGCACGCTGGGGCTGGCTGGCCTGCCCGTCTCGGTGGTGGTGAGTGCCGTGGTGCTCGTGGCCTGGACGCTGTGCTGCGTGGGCGCCCTGCTGCTGCTGCCCCTGCTGCCTGCGGGCGGCGCGCAGATCGCAGGCGGTGCCGTGCTGGGGCTGGCCAGCCTCTCGGCCGCGCTGCCGGTGGCCGGCCGGGTGCTGCGCCCGCTGCGGCCGCTGTTCGTGACGCACCTGGCGCAGCACAACGCCTCGCGCGTCGGCCAGAGCTGCAAGGTGCTGACCCAGACCGTGGACGAGCAGATGGGCCGCGCCGAAGTCGCGCAGCGCGGCGCCAACCTCAACATCCGCGTCTGGGCGCCCTCGCCCAACACCTTCACGCGCGGCACGCGCGCCCGCATCGTCGCCTACGAGGACGAGCGCGCCCGCTACCGCATCGAGCCCGAGGCCTGAGCGCCGCGGCACCCCTCTTCTTCGCCCGTTCTATCCCAAGGAGCCCCGCATGGAGTCCCTGCTGCCCATCCTCACCGCCATCGGCATCGGTGCCGTCATCCTGTTCGGCCTGCTGGGGCTGTTCGCCAAGTTCTACCGCAAGATCGAGCAGGGCCACGCGCTGATCGTCAACACCATGCGCGCCGAGCCCATGGTCACCTTCACCGGCTGCATGGTCTACCCGATCATCCACAAGGCCGAGCTGATGGACATCTCGGTCAAGACGATCGAGATCGACCGCTCCGGCAAGGAGGGGCTGATCTGCCGCGACAACATCCGCGCCGACATCAAGGTGAAGTTCTTCGTGCGCGTGAACAAGACGGCGGAAGACGTGCTCAAGGTCGCGCAGGGCATCGGCTGCGAGCGCGCCTCCAACCAGGAGATCCTGGAAGACCTGTTCTCCGCCAAGTTCTCCGAGGCGCTGAAGACGGTGGGCAAGGCGATGGACTTCGTCGACCTGTACCAGGCACGCGAGAAGTTCCGCGACGAGATCATCCGCCAGATTGGTGACGACCTCTCGGGCTACGTGCTGGAGGACGCCGCCATCGACTACCTCGAGCAGACGCCGATGGACAAGCTCGACGCGCACAACATCCTCGACGCGCAGGGCATCAAGAAGATCACCGAGCTCACCGCCGCCGAGAACGTGCGCACCAACGAACTGCGTCGCAACGAGGAGATGCAGATCAAGAAGAAGAACGTGGAGACGCAGGAAGCCCTGCTGGAGCTGGAACGCCAGCAGGCCGACGCGCAGGCGCGCCAGCACCGCGAGGTGTCCACCGTTCGCGCCCGCGAGGAGGCCGAGACGGCCAAGATCCAGGCCGAGGAGCGCGCCAAGTCCGAGCTGGCGAAGCTGCAGACCGACCAGCTGCTGGCGGTGCAGCAGGAGAACGCCCAGCGCGAGAAGGAAGTGGCGGAGAACAACCGCAAGCGGGCGGTGGCGATCGAGGAAGAGAAGGTCACCCGCGCGCGCGAGCTGGAGGTGGTGGACCGCGAGAAGGAAGTGGCGCTGCAGCGCATCGACAAGGAGCGCGCGATCGAGGTGCAGAAGAAGGCCATCGCCGACGTCATCCGCGAGCGCATCGTGGTCGAGCGCACGGTGGCCGAGCAGGAAGAGGCCATCAAGGAGCTGCGCACCGTGGCCGAGGCCGACCGCACGAAGAAGTCCACCGTGATCCTGGCCGAGGGCCAGGCCGAGGAGAAGCTGCTGCAGGTGGTGAAGCAGGCCGAGGCCGAGGAGCGCCGCGCGCGCCACAAGGCCGCCGAAGAGACGACGCTGGCCGAGGCGCGGCTGAAGGTGGCCGAGAAGACGGCGGAATCGAAGAAGCGCGAGGCCGAGGGCACCGAGGCCACCGCCGCGGCGCCCGGGCTGGCCGCCGCGCGCGTGATGCTGGTCACCGCCGACGCCGCGCAGAAGCAGGGCCTGGCCGAGGCGCAGGTCATCACCGCCAAGAACCAGGCCGAGGCCCAGGGCCTGCAGGCCCGGCTGGAGGCCGAGGCGCAGGGCAAGGAGAAGCTGGGTCTCGCCGACGTGGCGGTGCGCACCGCCGCCGCCGCGGCGACCGTGAAGGCCGGCGAGGCCGAGGCGCAGACCATCGAGGCGCGCTTCAGCGCCGAGGCGCGCGGCCTGCAGGAGAAGTTCGAGGCCATGAAGGCCATGGGCCCGGACACGCGCGAGCATGAGGAATTCCGCATGCGGCTGGAGAAGCATCACCTGGAGGCCATGCGCGCCATCGACGCGCAGACCCACATCGCGCAGGAACAGGCCAAGCTGCTGGCCACCGCGCTGGCCAACGCCAAGATCGAGATGGTGGGCGGCGACGGCACCTACTTCGAGCGCTTCGTGCAGGCCCTTGCCGTGGGCAAGGGCATCGACGCCGCCATCGCCAAGAGCGACACGCTGCAGGTGGCGCTGAAGGACCACCTCTCCGGCGAGCGCAGCACGGTCGATGACCTGCAGAAGCTGCTGGGCGCGCTGGGTGGCTCGGCGGGCGAGGTGAAGGACCTCACGGCAGCCTCGCTGCTGGCGAAGCTGGGCCAGGGCGGCCGCAAGCAGGCGGACTAGCCGCATGGCGCAGGACGCCGCCGCCGGCCCCACCGCCACGGAGTCGCTGGTCGCCGACAGCGGCGGCTACGAGGTGCTGCGCCGTCGCCTGGCCGCGCAGGGCGAGGCGCTGCAGGCCAAGGCGCAGGCGCTCAACGAGGCGCGGCTGGCCGCCTTCGGCCGCTCGGAGCAGGCGCTGGTGCTGCGCACCCGGGCGCGCACTGCCAACAACTGCGTGGCGCGCGACATCGTGCGCATCGGCGACACGCTGCTGTTCGGCTACAACGTGTTCATTGGCCTGCGCAAGGAAACCACCATCGGTGACGTGTTCGGCCTGTACCGCCTGGCCGCGCACGACGGCGCCGAGGAGCTGGAGGCCCTGCCCCTGGCCGGCAGCTTCCTGGAGGAGGCGCGCTTCGCGGCCGACTTCCGCGAGCTGTACGCCTACTACAAGCAGGCGCAGCTGGTGCAACTGCGCGTCACGGCCGACAAGCTGCTGGCGGCCTTCCGCATCGGCCAGCAGGCGCATGACCTGCGCGTGTTCCGCTGGCAGCTCGCGCCCGACGGCGGCGTGCACTACGTGGACAACCGGGGCGAGCGCGACATCGCCCTGCCGCCCAGCCACGACTTCGAGTGGACGCCCACCACGCGCGAAGACCACGTCGGCGGCCGGCACCCGCACGTGAACGTGCTGGACACCGTGTTCGTCGAGACCCTGGGCGGCGATCTGACCATCAAGGTCGAGAACAACACCGAGACCGGCCTGGGCATCTACAGCGAGCCGGTGGACGACCGCACGCAGGCCCTGGCCGATGCCGAGGTGGCCTATGCGCGCCTGGGCCAGCTGGTGCTGCTGAAGGTGCGGCCGTACCGTGAGCAGGTGGTGCGCCACCTGGTCTACAACGTGCGCACGCAGCAGGTGCAGCGCATCGACGCCATCGGCGTCTCGTGCATGCAGCTGCCCGAGGACCACGGCCTCATCTTCCCCGGCGGCTACTACCTGCAGTCGGGCGAGTTCAAGCGCTTCGACCTGCCCGGCGAGGTGGTGGAGAACCTGCGCTTCAAGCGCATGCTGCGCGCGCCCAACGGCGAGGACGTGCTGTACGTCTTCTACCAGCCGGGCAACGGGCACTACGTGCTCTTCACCTACAACCTGATCGACAAGGCCTTGGCCACGCCCATCGTGGCCAACGGCTATGCGCTCTACCCGGACGGGCGCCTGATCGTCTTCCAGGCGAGCGAAGGCGAGCCCACGCGCGTGCACCCGATGCAGCTGTGGCGCACGCCCTTCGCCAGCGTGGAGCACGTGAGCGCCACGCCGCCGGCGGCCGGCTTCTTCGGTCGCCATGGCAACGCGGAACTGGTGCGCGGCGTGTCCGAGCTGCTGGCCGTGGCGCGCGCGGTGCGCGAGCAGACCGCCACCCGCGCCGCCTACGAGGACCTCATCCGCCAGTGCGAGCGCCTGGCCGATGCCTGCTACTGGCTGGCCGAGCCCGAGGCGGGCGATGCCCTGGCGGACTTGCGCGGCATCGCCGATGGCGCGCGGGCCACGCTGGCCGAGTTCGAGAAGGTCGACCAGATCCGCCGCGAGACCGGCCGTGCGCTGGACGAGGCGGAGACGCAGCAGCGCGCGCTGGTGGTCGAGATCGCGGCGTCCATCTGGCGCCAGCCCGAGCCCTTCATCCAGGCCATCGGCCGCCTGCGCGAGCGGCGCGGCGCGCTGGAGATGCTGCGCGAGCTGCGCTTCGCCGATCTGCCGCGCATCGAGCGGCTGGATGCCGAGCTGGTGGCCGAGCAGCAGCGGGTGGGGGAGCGCGCGCTGCAGTTCCTGGCCCAGGAGGAAGCCTTCGACGGCCACCGGCAGACGCTCGCGCGGCTGGCTGGCGAGCTGCCCACCGCGGCCACCACCACCGGCCTGCAGACGCTGCTGGCGCAGCTGGACACCCTCGCTGCCGGCCTGGATCTGCTGGCCGAGCAGCTGGCCGGCCTGCCGGGCAGCGACGCCGTGCTGCGCACCCGCATCCTGGACCGCATCTCGGCGCTCTACACCGAGATCAACCGCCTG
>NZ_JAYRZR010000101.1:0-13020 GCF_041916345.1 Ramlibacter sp. | reverse complement strand
CCTCGGCGTCCTTCTGGCCGGCGTACTTCTTGGCCACGTCCTGGTAGGCCGGGCCGACCAGCTTCTTGTCCACGGCGTGGCAGGCGGTGCAGGCGTTCTTCTGCGCCAGTTGCAGGTTGGCCAGGGCGGGGCCCGCGGCCAGCAGGCCGAGGACGGCGGCGGTGGCGATGTGCTTCAAGGGGGATCTCCTGTTCGTGGGGTGGGATGGACTGCGAGGCAGCGGTGGCGGCAGCCCGAGACGGCCGCGCCCCAAATATTCGCAGACACGAATATATCGCGAACCCCTGTCCGATCCGTGCTGGTGTTTTCCCGTGTCAGTCGTCCGCCAGGGCGGGGTCGCAGCGCGCGGGCACCGGCCGCAGCTCGCCGTGCACCACCGCATGGGCCAGTCCGTCGATGCGGTCGAACAGGCGGTCCGGCCGGCTCTGGGCCACTGGCACGCCGCCGTTGTAGCCATAGGGCACGGCCCAGGCAGCCACGCCGGCATCACGCGCCGTCGCGACGTCGATGGCGGAGTCGCCCACGTGGCCCGTGGCGCAGGCCGGCGCTTCCAGCCGTTCGCGCACATGGTCGATCACGCGGCGATCCGGCTTCTTCCAGGCCAGCGTGTTGCCGCCGACGACGATGCGGAAGAAGTCCCGCAGGCCGGTGCGCTCCAGCACCTGCAGCGCAAACAGCTCCTCCTTGTTGGTGACGCAGACGCAGGCGATGCCGGCATCGCGCAGCGCCGCCAAGCCCTCCACGCAACCGGCGTAGGGCCGGCCGGTGGTGCCCGAGGTGCGCGCGTAGTGATGCTGGAAGCGGTCGAACACGCGCTCGAAGCGCAGCCGCTCGGCGCGCTGCGGCTCCGCGATCAGCACCTGCGCGAGCTGCTGCAGCATCAGCTCCCGCGTACCATGGCCGATGCTCGCCACGATGGCCGGCAGCGGCCGCGGCGGCACATCGAAATCGGCCAGGGCGCGGTTGCAGGCCTCGGCGATCTCGCCGGCGGTGTCCACCAGCGTGCCGTCCAGGTCGAAGCTCACCAGGCGATAGCGGGTCTCAGCGGCCATGGGCCAGCTCCTTCACGTCACTCACGGCCAGTGCCGCCTGCACCACCGCGTCGACCGTCAGGCCGAGCGCGGCGCACACCTGCGGCCCGGGCGCCGACTCGCCGAAACGGTCCACGCCGATCACGCGGGCGCAGCCGTAGTGCGCCCAGAAGAGGGTCACGCCCGCCTCCACCGCAACGCGAGGGACGGTGCCGAGCACGGCGCTTCGCCAGGCGGCATCCTGCCGGTCGAAGACCGTGGTGGACGGCAGCGAGACCACGCGCGCCGGTACGCCCTGCCCCGCCAGCACCTCCGCAGCGGCCACGGCGAGCTGCAGCTCCGACCCCGTGGCGATGAGCGTGACGCGCGCCTGCGCGTTCTCGCGCAGCACGTAGCCGCCGCGCCGGATGGCGATCACCTGCTCCGCGCTGCGCGCCTGGGCCGGCAGGTTCTGCCGCGACAGCAACAGCGCTGTCGGCCGCTCACGCTCCGCCAGGGCCGCGAGCCAGGCGCAGGCTGTCTCCGCGATGTCCCCGGGCCGCCAGACATCCAGCCCCGGGATCAGCCGCAGGCTCGCCGCGTGCTCCACCGCCTGGTGCGTGGGCCCGTCCTCGCCGAGCGCGATGGAGTCATGCGTGAACACATGGATCACGCGCTGCTTCATCAGCGCCGCCATGCGGATGGCGTTGCGGCTGTAGTCGCTGAAGGTGAGGAAGGTGCCGCCGTACGGGATGTATCCGCCGTGCAGCGCCATGCCATTCAAGGCCGCGGCCATGCCGAACTCGCGCACGCCATGACTGATGTGCCGGCCGCCTGGCTGGCCGCCGCGCACCGTGCCGCCACCGGGAAAGTCGGTGAGATTGGAGCCGGTGAGGTCTGCGCTGCCGCCCAGCAGCTCAGGCACGCGCTGCGCCAGCGCGGCCAGTGTCATCTGCGAGGCCTTGCGGCTGGCCACGCTGTCGCGCGCGGTCCCGAACTGGGCCAGTACGGTCAATTCCGTCTCGCGCCAGTCGCGCGGCAGGTCGCCGGCCATGCGCCGCTCGAACTCGGCCGCCAGCGCCGGATGCGCGGCGCGGTAAGCCTCGAAGCGGCGGCGCCAGTCGGCGGAGGCAGCCGCGCCGCGATCCACCGCGCTGAACGACTGCCGCACCGCCGCCGGCACCTCGAACGGCAGCGAGGTCCAGCCCAGCGCGGCGCGCGTGGCCGCGATCTCGTCGGCCCCCAGCGGCTCGCCATGGCTGCGCGCGGTGCCTTCCCGGCCCGGGCTGCCGCGGCCGATCGCGGTGCGGCAGAGGATGAGCGTGGGCGCCGCCGACTGCGCATGCGCCTGGGCCAGGGCCGCATCGACCGCGTCCACGTCATGCCCGTCGACTGGCCCGATCACATGCCAGCCATACGCGCGGAACCGCATCGCCGTGTCGTCGCCGAACCAGCCAGCCACCGCGCCGTCGATGGAGATGCCGTTGTCGTCATACAGCGCCACCAGCTTGTGCAGCTTCTGCGTGCCCGCGAACGAGCAGGCCTCGTGGCTGATGCCTTCCATCAGGCAACCGTCACCGACGAAGACGTAGGTGCGGTGGTCCACGATCGCATGGCCATCGCGGTTGAACTCGTCCGCCAGCAGGCGCTCGGCCAGCGCCATGCCCACCGCGTTGGCAAGCCCCTGCCCCAGCGGGCCCGTCGTCGTCTCCACGCCGGGTGTGACGCCCACCTCGGGATGGCCGGGCGTGCGGCTGTGCAGCTGGCGGAAGCGCTTCAGGTCCTCCACGGGCAGGTCGTAGCCACTGAGGTGGAGCAACGCGTACAGCAGCATCGACGCATGGCCGTTGGAGAGCACGAAGCGGTCACGGTCCGGCCAGCGCGGATCGCGCGGGTCGTGCTTCAGATGGCGCGTCCACAGGGCCACCGCCATCTCGGCCATGCCCATGGGCGCACCGGGGTGGCCGGAGTTGGCAGCCTGCACCGCATCCATGGCCAGCGCGCGCAAGGCATTGGCCAGCGGGTTGGTGGGGGCAGCGGCCTCGGGGCGCAGCACGCGATCAGCAGAGTTGCCGGCCATCACACCGCTCCCAGGGCGCGCTGGCGCCTTTCGATCATCCGCCAGATGAAGGGCGTGAAGATCAGCTGCATGGCGATTTCCATCTTGCCGCCCGGCACCACCACCGTGTTGGCGCGGCTCATCCACGAGCCGTTGATCATGGACAGCAGGTAGGGGAAGTCGATGCCCTTGGGCTTGGCGAAGCGGATCACCACCATGCTCTCGTCGGCGCTGGGGATGTCGCGCGCGATGAAGGGATTGGAGGTGTCCACCACCGGCACGCGCTGGAAGTTCACGTGCGTGTGGGCGAACTGCGGCACGATGTAGTTCACGTAGTCGGGCATGCGGCGCAGGATGGTGTCGACCACGGCCTCCTGGCTGTAGCCGCGCTGCGTCTTGTCGCGGATCAGCTTCTGGATCCATTCCAGGTTGATCGAGGGCACCACGCCGATCAGCAGGTCGGCGAAGCGCGCGATGTTGACCTTCTCCGTCACCACGCCGCCGTGCAGGCCCTCGTAGAACAGCATGTCGGTGCCGGCCGGCACCTCTTCCCACTCGGTGAAGGTCCCGGGCTCCTGCCGGTAGGGCGCGGCCTCCTCGGCGTTGTGCAGGTACTTGCGGGTGCGGCCCGTGCCGGTCTCGGCGTACTGGCGGAAGAGCTGCTCCAGCTCCGCGAACAGGTTGCCCTCCTCGCCGAAGTGGCTGAAGTGCCGGTTGCCCGTGGCTTCCTCCTCGGCCATGCGCTGCTTCATCGCCTTGCGGTCGAAGCGGTGGAAGCTGTCGCCTTCGACGATGGCAGCCGTCACGCCCTCGCGGCGGAAGATGTTCTGGAAGGTGCGCGTCACCGTGGAGGTGCCGGCACCGGAGGAGCCGGTGATGGCGATGATGGGGTGTCGTTCGGACATGGCGGACTCGGCAGGAAAGGAATCAATCTCGGAACAGGCTGCGCTCACCGAACAGCGCGACGCCGGGCTCGCGCGAGCCGGGCTCGGCGTGGTAGCGCTCGATGCGCTCCACCTCGTGGCGCGAGCCGAACACCAGGCCCACGCGCTGGTGCAGCCCGTCCGGCTGCACGCCCAGAACGGGCTGACGGCCAGTGCTGGCGCGGCCGCCAGCCTGCTCCATCAGCCAGCCCACCGGGTTGGCCTCGTAGAGCAGGCGCAGCCGGCCGGCGCGGCCAGGGTCGCGCGTGTCACGCGGGTACATGAACACACCGCCGCGCATCAGGATGCGGTGCGCCTCGGCTACGAGGCTCGCGATCCAGCGCATGTTGAAGTCCTTGCCGCGCGGGCCGGTTCGGCCGGCCAGGCATTCGTCCACGTAGCGCTTGATCGGTGGCTCCCAGAAGCGGCTGTTGCTGGTGTTGATGGCGAATTCCTGCGTGTCCGCCGGCACCTGCACGTCGCGCTGGGTGAGGATGAACTCGCCCAGGTTCGGGTCCAGCGTGAACACCGCCACGCCGTTGCCCACCGTCAGCACCAGCTGCGTGCTGGGGCCGTAGATTGCATAGCCCGCGGCCACCTGCCGCGCGCCCGGCTGCAGGAAATCGTCCGCGGTCACGTCGCGTCCGCTTTCCACCGCCTCGCCGGGCGCGCGCAGGACCGAGAAGATGGAGCCCACGGCCACGTTGACGTCGATGTTGCTGCTGCCATCCAGCGGATCGAAGGCCAGCAGGTACTTGCCGCGCTGGTAGGAATCGGGGATCTGGAACGGCGCCTCCATCTCCTCGCTCACCATGCCGGCCAGGTGGCCGTTCCACTCGTTCATGCGGATGAACACGTGGTTGGCCAGCACGTCCAGCGGCTTCTGCACCTCGCCCTGCACGTTGACTGCGCCGGCAGCACCCGGCTGACTGGCGGCGCCGAGGGGGCCACAGGCGACGATGCGTGCAATGGCCTTGCAGGCCAGCGACACGTCCAACAGCAGCGCGTTGAGTTCGCCGCTGGCCTCGGGGTAGCGGCGCCGCTCCTCGATCAGGTAGCGGGTGAGGGTCCAGCGGCCGGTCAATGGCATGGGGGTTCCTTGTGATGCGGTTCAGGCGCGGCTGGCGACCGGTCGCGCGGCGGCAGCGGCCGCGTGCCAGGCCTGCAGGTCCCGCAGGCCCACGCCCTGCAGCGAGGGCAGCACGCGCAGCGCGCCGCGGAAGTCGTGGTGCGAGGTGTAGTCGTTGGGGGTGACGATCACCGGCAGGCCGGCAGCTTGCGCGGCGGCAAGGCCGTTGGCCGAGTCCTCGAAGACCAGGCAGGCTTGCGCAGGCAGGCCGAGCCGCGCGAGCGTCTGCAGGTAGACCTGCGGATGCGGCTTCTTCAGGGGCGCGGTGGAGGCGTCCTCCACCACCACGAAGCGCAGCCGCCAGTCGGGCCCGATGGCGCGCCGCAGCAGCGCGGCGATGTTGGCAGGCGAGGTGGTGGTGGCGATGGCGAGTGCCAGCCCGGCCGCGCCGGCTGCCTCGATCAGCGACAGCACGCCGGGTCGCAGCGCCACCCGGCCCGCCCGCACGGCCTGCTCGTAGGCGGCAGACTTGTGCGCGTGCAGCCGGTCCACCGTGGCGCGCACGCCACCGCCCAGATCCACACGGCCCGGGTCGACGCTGCGCCAGTGGTGCAGGATACGCTCCTTGCCACCGGCAACGGCCAGCAGCCGCGTGTAGGTGGGCCGGTCCCAGTGCCAGTCGAGGCCCTCTTCGGCGAAGGCCTGGTTGAAGGCCTGGCGGTGCGCCTCCTCCGTGTCGGCCAGTGTGCCGTCCACGTCGAAGATGAGGGCCTGGAGGCTGGGCATCACGCCTCCCCCTGCCGGAACACCCGGCTCGCGCGGATGTCCGCCTCGCACAGCGTGGTGAGCGCGTGCGCGTCCAGCTCGCGCTCGCGGTCGGCGAACAGGCGTGAAGCCTGGCGCAGCCGGGCGCGGTCGATGGCGTTGCGGATGCTGCGCGCATTCGCGAAGTGCGGCTGGCGCATGCGCAGCGCGATGTACTCGGCCAGCGCGGCGTGCGCGCCCTTGTCCAGCCGGTAGTGCAGCGTCTCCAGCATGCGGCCGGCGATGGCCTGCAACTCCTGCTCACCGTAGTCTGGAAAGTCGATGTGATGCGCGATCCGGCTGCTCATGCCGGGGTTGGACTGGAAGAACGTGTCCATGCGGTCCTTGTAGCCGGCGAGGATGACCACCAGGTCGTCGCGCTGGTTCTCCATCACCTGCAGCAGGATCTCGATGGACTCCTGCCCGTAGTCCCGTTCGTTCTCGGGCTTGTAGAGGTAGTAGGCCTCGTCGATGAACAGCACGCCGCCCATGGACTTCTTGAGCACCTCGCGCGTCTTGGGCGCGGTGTGGCCGATGTACTGGCCCACCAGGTCGTCGCGTGTGACGGCCACAAGATGGCCCTTGCGGATGTAGCCCAGGCGATGAAGGATCTCCGCCATGCGCAGGGCCACCGTCGTCTTGCCGGTGCCGGGGTTGCCCGTGAAGCACATGTGCAGGCTGGGCGCCTGGGCCTGAAGGCCCACGTTTCGGCGCAGGCGGTCGATGACCAGCAGCGCAGCGATGTCGCGGATGCGCTGCTTCACCGGCTGCAGGCCCACCAGGTCGGTGTCGAGCTCACCCAGCACCTGCTCGACCTGCGTATCCGCCAGCACCTGGCCCACCGATCGCGCGCCTGAAGCGGGCGCGGGGGCGGCGGGTGCGGGCGCCTCGGGCTCTACCTGCGCCAGTGCGCGCATCTGCCCGGGAATGCGGTACTCGGGTGCGTTCATGCCCTGCTCCTGCGCACCGCGGGATCAGTAGCGCTGGCCTTCGGGCTGGGCCGCCGCGTAGCCCTGCACCGTGTAGCGCATCGTGCGGCCGTTCACCTCCTGACGCACCAGGCCGAAGCCGGGCTCCTTGGGTGGCCGGTTCACGATGAAGCTCATCGCGATGGACTCGATGCCGCGCTGCGAGTCGAAGGCCATCAGGCGGATGTAGTGGTTCGGAAACGCCTGGCGGCACTCGCGCAGTTCCAGCATCACGCCGGCGGCGTCCTTCAGGTCGAACATGGGCATGCCATGCATCTCCCAGTAGGTGTTGCGCGGATGCGGGTCGTCGGTGTACTCCACGCTCCAGGCGTAGCCGCGGTTCAGGCCGTACTGGATCTGCGCGGCGATCTCCTCGTCCGTCAGGTCGGGCAGGAAGCTGAACTGGCCCTGGGTGATGCGGCCGGTGGGGTTGGTCATCATGATCGGTTCTCCTTCTCGGCGCGGGGGATCAGGCGGCCACGGCCGGCGTGACGGCGTAGTCGCTGCTGTCGGTGGACTGGTAGTTGAAGCTGATGTCGCCCCAGGTATCGAGGGCGGCCTTCAGCGGCGTGCAGAACTGGGCGGCCTTGCGCAGGATCTCAGGGCCCTCGTTCCGGATGTCCTTGCCCTCGTTGCGCGCCTTCACCATCGCCTCCAGCGCCACGCGGTTGGCCACCGCGCCGGCCTGGATGCCCATGGGGTGGCCGATGGTGCCGCCGCCGAACTGCAGGATCACGTCGTCGCCGAACAGGTCGATCAGCTGGTGCATCTGCCCGGCGTGGATGCCGCCGCTGGCCACCGGCATCACCTTCTTCAGGTCGCACCAGTCCTGGTCGAAGAACAGGCCGCGCGGCAGGTCCTGCTTCGTGTACGCGTCACGGCAGACGTTGTAGTAGCCCTGCACGGTGAGCGGGTCGCCCTCCAGCTTGCCCACCGCGGTGCCGGTGTGCATGTGGTCCACGCCGGCCAGGCGCAGCCACTTGGCGATGACGCGGAAGCTCACGCCGTGGTTCTTCTGCCGCGTGTAGGTGCCATGCCCCGCGCGATGCAGGTGCAGGATCATGTCGTGGCGGCGGCACCATTCGCCCAGGCTCTGGATGCAGGGCCAGCCGACGATCAGGTCGATCATGATCACCACGCTGCCCAGCTCCTTGGCGAGCTCGGCACGCTCGTAGATGCTTTCCATGGTGCCGGCCGTCACGTTGAGGTAGCTGCCCTTCACCTCGCCGGTGGCGGCGCTCGCCTTGGCCACGCCGTCCATCACGTACAGGAAGCGGTCGCGCCAGTGCATGAAGGGCTGCGAGTTGATGTTCTCGTCGTCCTTCATGAAGTCCAGGCCGCCCTTCAGGCCCTCATAGATCACGCGACCGTAGTTGCGGCCCGAGAGGCCCAGCTTGGGCTTGGTGGTCGCGCCCAGCAGCGGGCGGCCGAACTTGTCCAGGCGCTCGCGCTCCACCACCAGGCCGGTGGGCGGGCCCTTGAAGGTCTTCACGTAGGCCACCGGAATGCGGATGTCCTCCAGCCGGGCCGCCTTCAGCGGCTTGAAGCTGAAGACGTTGCCGATCAGGCTGGCCGTCATGTTGGCGATGGAGCCCTCCTCGAACAGGATGATGTCGTAGGCCACCCAGGCGAAGAACTCGCCGGGCCGGCCGGGCACGGGCTCCACCCGGTAGGCCTTGGCGCGGTAGCTGTCGCAGGCAGTGAGGCGGTCGGTCCACACCACCGTCCAGGTCGCCGTGCTGGACTCTCCCGCCACGGCCGCGGCGGCCTCCACGGGGTCCACCCCTTCCTGCGGCGTGATGCGGAACAGGCAGATCGTGTCCGTGTCCTTGGGCTGGTAGTCGGCGTCCCAGTACCCCATCTGGCGGTACTTCAGCACGCCCGCGCTGTAGCGCTTCCTGGCGTCCGTGATCTGGGTGGCTTGGGTCTGGATCTCGCTCATCGGGGCATCTCCTGGCGGGTCGGTTCGTCGATGAGCCCACTATAAGAATCGACTTAAATAAGGTAAATTCAGTTATTGTTTGACTTCGATTCAGGCATCACTGAACCATGCGCAACGCCACCTTCCGGCAGCTCCGGGTCTTCAGTGAGGTCGCCCGGCACCTGAGCTTTGCCAAGGCAGCCGAGGCGCTGCACCTCTCACCCCCTGCCGTGACGATGCAGGTGAAGGAGCTGGAAGGCCACATCGGCCTGCCCCTGTTCGACCGCCAGGGACGCAAGGTCACGCTCACCACGGCCGGCGAATACATGCTGGTGCACGCGCGCAAGATGCTGGCGACGCTGAAGGACGCCGAGGACGCCGCCGCGCGCCTGAAGCGGCTGGAGGTGGGGCAGCTCACCATCGGCATGGTCAGCACCGCGAAGTACTTCCTGCCGCGGCTGCTGGCCGAGTTCCGGCGCGACCACGCCGGCATCGACATCCGGCTGGCGGTGGGCAACCGCGAGCAGCTCGTGCGCATGCTGCACGCGAACGAGCTGGACATCGCCATCATGGGCCGCCCCCCGAAGGAGCTGGCCACGCGCGCCGAGCCCTTCGCGGCGCACCCGCATGTGTTCGTCGCGCCGGTGGGGCACCCGCTGGAGGCGGTGGGGCACCCCGCCGTGCACTCGCTGGTGGGCTACCCGTTCATCGCGCGCGAGTCCGGCTCGGGCACGCGCGCGGCGATGGAGGAGTTCCTGTCACGCGCGCAGGTGCAGCCGCGCATCCAGATGGAGATGGCCAGCAACGAGACCATCAAGCAGGCGGTGATGGCCGGGCTGGGCCTGAGCTTCCTCTCGCTGCACACGCTGGGCCTGGAGCTGGACAACGGCCTGATCCGCATCGTGCATGTCGAGGGCACGCCGGTGGTGCGGGCGTGGAACTGCGTGCACACCTTGTCGAAGCTGCTCTCGCCAGCGGCGGAGGCGTTCCGCTACTTCGTGCTGGAGCGGGGCGAGTCGTTCCTGGCCGAGCAGTTCGCAAGGCACCTGCCGCTGCAGGCGGGGCGGGTGGTGGCGGAGACGTCGTGATCGCTGGGGTTGCGCTGGCGCTCCACCCCAGCCTACGAAAGCGACGAGGGCACGCTCGCTTGACCGGTCTTCGGTAGGCTGGGGTGTCAGCGCAGCGAAACCCCAGCAATCACCGCGCCTCACGCATCCTGCAACCCCTCCGCGTCCACCACGCGATACGCCCGCCCCTGCTTGTCCAGCGGCTCGATCGCCCCCTCGCGCACCAGCGCGCTGACCTCGCGGCTCACCGTCTCCAGCTTCAGGTCCAGCATGGCGCCCATGTCCTCGCGCGAGAACAGCGTGGCGCGATCCGGCTCGTCCGGGCTGCGCATCTTCAGCACGAAATGCGCGACGCGCTGGCGCGCGGTGCCGTAGTTCAACTCCGCCAGCCAGTCGTCGGCCTCGCGCAGCGCGCGTTGCCACTTCTCCATCAGCCGCTTGTGCAGGCGCGGCGACTGCATGTCCAGGGTGTGGATCACGGCCAGCGGAATGCGGCACACGGCGACGTCGGTCATCGCCACTGCCTCGCTGTCGTAGCGCTGCGTGGCCAGGGCCTCCAGCCCGGCCACGTCACCCGGGCGCAGCACGCGCACGATGCGCGCGCGGCCGCCGGCCGTGTAGCGCACCAGCTTCAGCATGCCGCGCCGCAGCGTGAACATGCCGATGGCAGTGGACCCCTCCGCGTACAGGCTCGCACCGGGCGGGTATTCCAGATCGTCGATGGGCGCGTGGATGAGGCCGAAGTCCTGCTCGTTCAGGTCGGCGAACAGCACCATGTCGCGGATGCCGCAGTGGCGGCAGTCGGAGGTGCCACGCCAGGCGGCTTCGGTCTTGATGGGGATCATGCGGCCTCGGCCCGGCTCACCCGCGCACCACGCGCGTGGCGCGCCGCACGCGATCCTCCAGGTAGGCGCCGTAGAAGTCCGGCAGCGAGGCACCGGCGAGCCGGGGTGCGATCTCGCGGCCACCCGGTCCGACGAACAGCACCGTGGGCGCGATCACGATCTTCCAGGCGCGGGTGAGCGCGTCGTGCGTCGTCGGCTGGCCGTCGTAGTCGCGGATGGCGCGATTGCTGCGCAGGTCCACCTGCACCACCGGCTGGCCCGTCTCGTCGCGCAGCGGGCCCAGGTAGGCGTCACGCGCTTCCATGCAGAAGGCGCAGCCGTCCAGGCTGGCCATCACCACCAGCGGCAGTCGCGCGGCGAGCGCGCCGGCCAGCGCATCGGCCAGCGAATCGGGCTTGGCCAGCGTCACGCGGCCCTGCGCGGCCCGGGCCGCGGGCACGCCCGCCGTGAGCGCGCTGGCGGCCAGCAACCAGTCACGACGGCGCAGTCCGGCGGGCTTCACTGCCCCTCCCGTTCCATCAGCAGGTAGGTGTTGTACGCATTCATGCGGTTGGCCACGCGGAACAACGGCAGGTGCTCGAAGGCCGACCAGTCCGCGGCCTGGTAGGCCCCCTCCCACGGCTCCATGTTCTTCGCTGCCTCGCCCATGACCTTGCGCAGGTAGACGAGGTAGTCGCGGGTGAGCTGCATGTCGGCCCGCGCCTGCTGCGACAGCGGGCCGTGGCCCGGCACGATCACCTGCGCGTCGTAGGCCAGCAGCTGCTCCAGCGCCAGGATCCAGCGGCGGCTGTCGGCCTGCCCGACGAAGGGAATGCGGCCGCGGAAGACCAGGTCACCGGCGAACAGCACCTTCTCGGCCGGCAGGTAGACCACGAGGTCCTCGGGCGTGTGCGAGGGCCCCACCGGACGGATCTGCAGCGTCACGCCGCCCACCACGAGTTCCTTCGGGCCGTCCAGCCATTCGTCGGCCGTCACCAGCCGCGTCTGCGCATCCACCCAGGGCGCCAGCTCCTTGCGTGAAGCCTCCAGGCGCAGGGCCGCCGTGTCGGAATGCAGGTACTCGCGCGCGGCCTGGTGCGCGATGATGCGCGCGCCCGCCGCCTGGAACGCCTGCAGGCCATAGATGTGGTCCGCGTGGTAGTGGGTGACGATCACGTGCGTGACCGGCTTGTCGGTGACGCGGCGGATCTGCTCCAGCAGCCGCCTGGCGAGCGCGGGCGAGCCCAGCGCATCGATCACCACCACGCCGGCCGGCGTGACGACGAAGCCCGCGTTGGAGATGAAGTTCTGGTTCTGCGGCGAGCCGAGCGCCGACAGGCCCTCGACGAACCAGGTGGAGGGCGAGGCCTGCCGCGCCTGCATCACCGGCGCCTCCTGGGCCTGCGCAGACACGGCCAGCGCAGCCGCCGCCGTGACGAGGGCCAGCGTGCGCCGCCAGCGGGCCATGAGTGTCATGCCGATGTCTCCTGCTCGGGCGCGCGGGCGGTCAGTCCCGGCTCGGCGCCATGACTTGAATATAAGCGATTCCTTAACTGTTCGCACGCCAACCGGCCAGGCGATCTTGACCGCGGTCAAGGCGCGCCGTGCTGCGTTGCAGCACCATCGGTGCATGTCCCCATCCGCATCGCTTCGCCGCGCCGCCCTCGCGCTGGCGCTCCTCACCCTCTCGGCCGCGGCATCGGCGGCGCCCGATGCCGATGGCCCCAGCCTTGCACGCCAGCACTGCACGGTGTGCCACGGCGCCAAGGGCGAAAGCACCACCGAACAGTTCCCGCAGCTCGCCGGGCAGACGCGCGAGTACCTGCGCAAGCAGCTCGCGGACTTCCGCGCCGGCACGCGCGTGCACGTGGCCATGAACCAGATCGCCGGTGGCCTGACCGACGCCCAGATGGATGCGCTGGCCCAGTGGTTCTCGCAGCAGACGCCCGAGCTGCACCCACCGCGCGACGCGCTGCTGGCCGGCGTGGGACGCTACATCTACGAACGGGGCAACACCTTCGCCGGCGTGCCGGCCTGCGTGAGCTGCCACAGCGCCACCGGCCAGGGCAATGCCCGCCTGCCGCGCCTGGCCGGGCAGCATCCGCTGTATGTGGAGAACCAGCTGCGCCGCTTCCATGCCGGCGCACGTGGCAACGACGGCGGCGTGATGGGCTTCGTGACCGGCCGCCTGACCGAGCTGGAGCTGCGCGGCGTAGCCGCCTACGTGGGCGGCATGAGCGGCGGCAGCCGGGCCGCCAGCGCGCGCTGACGGCCTACTTGCCGCTCAGGTACTCGGCCACCGCCGCCATCTCCAGCGGCGTCATCTTCTCGGCCACGGTGTGCATGACGGCGTTGTCGTTGGTGCGCTCGCGCTT
>NZ_JAYRZR010000100.1:0-13258 GCF_041916345.1 Ramlibacter sp. | reverse complement strand
ATGACGAGCGCACCTACTGGTACTCGGTGTTCACCAGCTTCGCCGGCCCGGTGGACAAGGAGGCCATGCGCCAGCAGCGGCAGCAGTTCATCAGCCTGCCCGACTACATCCCCAAGGCCGGCCGCCACAACAACTGGGGCTTCAACGCCGACGAGCAGCGCAGCACCACCTACCTGGGCATGGGCGAGGAAGACATCAACGTGCACGACCAGTGGGCGGTGGAAAGCATGGGCCCCATCCAGGACCGCACGCGCGAGCACCTGGGCACCAGCGACAAGGTGATCATGGCCAACCGGCGCCTGCTGCTGAAGGCCATCGAGACCGTGCAGGGCGGCGGCATCGCCCCTGGCGTGGCGGATCCGGCAGTCGCCGCCACCGCGCAGGGGCCGGACACGGTGGATGGCATCGCACCGGCTGGCACCTGGGCCACCTGGTGGCAGGAGCGCGTGGCCGCCAAGCGCGCCGGCGCGCCCTGGCAGCCCGCCGAGCCGCGTGAAGCCGCGGCGGCCGCCGGCGCGACCGCCGCATGACGAGCTTCGCGGCCCGCTGCGGCCTGCAGGATGCCGCGCGCGAGCAGGCGGTGCGCCAGGTCGCGCAGCGCATCGAGGCCGAGCGGCTGGAACTGGTGCGCTTCGCGTGGTGCGATCCACATGGGGTGTTGCGCGGCAAGACGCTGGTGGCCTCGGCCGCCGAGCGGGCGCTGCGCGAGGGCGTGGGCCTGGTCAGCACGCTGATGCTGAAGGACACCTCCGACCGCACCGCCTACAAGGTGTTCGAGCCGGGCGGCACCGCCACCTTGCCCGGCTTCGGCTTCGCCAACAACGTGATGCTGCTGGCGGACCCGGCCAGCTTCCGCGTGCTGCCCTGGACGCCCGCCACCGGCTGGCTGCGCGCCCAGCCTTGGTTCCAGGACGGCCAGCCGGTGGAGCTGGACACGCGCCGCGTCTTGCAGCGCGCGCTGCAGCGGCTGGAGGCGGCAGGCTTCGGCATGCGCTGCGGGCTGGAGGTCGAGTTCCACATCTACCGGCTGGAGGGCGATCAGCCCATGCTGGACCCGGCGCAGTCCGCGTGGCCGCCACCCGCGCCCCAGGTGCGGCTGGTCCACCCGGGCTACAACCTGCTCACCGAGGCCTGGTACGACCTCGCCGAGGAGCCGCTGCGCATCGTGCAGCGCACCGCGCAGGCGCTGGGCCTGCCGCTGCTGTCACTGGAGGTCGAGCTCGGCCCGAGCCAGGTGGAGGCGGTGTTCGACGCCACCGATGCCCTCACGGCGGCCGACAACATGGTGCTGTTCCGCAATGCCGTGCGCATGGCGCTGCGTCGTGCGGGCTACCACGCCACCTTCATGTGCCGCCCGCCGTTCCCGAACATCATGTCCAGCGGCTGGCACCTGCACCAGTCGCTGGTGGATGCGAAGACCGGCCGCAACGTCTTCCGGCGAGACACGCCGGCAGCGGGCAGCGCGCCCACCGACGCGGCCCACACCTTGTCGGCGGTCGGCGAGCAGTACCTCGCCGGCCTGCTGGCGCACGCACGCGCCATGGCGGTGTTCTGCACGCCCACGGTCAATGGCTTCGGCCGCTTCCGGCCCAATGCCCTGGCGCCACAGGCCGTGCTGTGGGGACGCGACAACCGTGGCGCGATGCTGCGCGTGGTGGGCCAGTGCGGCGATGACGGCACCCGCATCGAGAACCGCGTGGGCGAGCCCTCCGCCAACCCCTACCTGTACTTCGCCTCGCAGATCCACGCCGGGCTGGACGGCATCGAGCGCGGCCTGCGTGCGCCGCCCGCCACCGATGCGCCCTATGCCGGCGGCGGCGAGCTGCTGCCCACCACCCTGGGCGAGGCGCTGCAGCACCTGAAGGCCGACGAGGCGCTGCGCCAGGCCTTCGGCCCGGACTTCATCGACTACTACGTGCGCCTGAAGCAGCCGGAGCAGCAGCGCTACGATGCCGCCGAGGACAAGGACGAATTCCACCGGCGCGAGTATTTCGGCCGTTTCTGAACCTGCTGCTGAAAATGCCCATCACCTGTCATCTCGTCGGCGCGGACGGCGCCACCCAGACCGTCACCGCCCGCCCGGGCGAAAGCCTCATGCAGGCCGCCATGGGCGCCAACGCCACCGGCATCGAGGCCGACTGTGGCGGCCTGCTCACCTGCGCCACCTGCCATGTCTACGTGCGCGAGCCCTTCGCCTCGCAACTGCCGCCGCCGGAGGCGGACGAGCGCGCGATGCTGGAGTTCACCGCCTCCCCCTGCCAGCCGAACAGCCGGCTGAGCTGCCAGATCGTGCTGGCCGAGGCGCTGGAGGGCCTGACGGTAGACTTGCCGGCTTCGCAGCACTGAACCCCGACGGAACGCATCATGATCCTGGAACTCGCCGACATCCGCATCGCCCCTGGCCAGCAGGCGGCCTTCGACGAGGCCATCGACCGCGGGCTGCGCACCGTGATCTCGCGCGCCGAAGGCATGCGCGGCTTCAAGGTCAACAAGGGCATCGAGTCGCCCGAGCGCTACGTGCTGCAGATCTTCTGGGACACGCTGGAAGACCACACCGTGAAGTTCCGCCAGGGCCCGCTGTTTGCCGAGTGGCGCGCCATCGTCGGCCCGTTCTTCGCGCAGCCGCCGGTGGTGGAGCACTTCACCCTGGTGACGAAGTGCGACCCGGCCTGCGCGGCCGCCCGCTCAGGCGCTCTGGCCGCGTCCTGGTGGCCGGCCACCAGCTTCTCCAGCAGGCGCACGAGTTGCGCCGCTTCGGCCTCGTCCAGCGGCGACAGGATGCGCGTCTGGGCCCGGCTCACGCCGCGCTTCATCAGCCGCGCCACCTCGGCCCCCTCGTCCGTCACCCACAGCCGCTTGCGCCGGCGGTCGGTGCCATCCGGCTCGCGCCGCACCCAGCCGCGCGCCTCCAGCCGGCCGATGACCGACCCGAAGGTGGCGGCGTCGAAGGCCACGCGCCGCGCCAGCGTGATCTGGTCTTCACCCGGCTGCTCGATCAGTGCATTGAGGATCGCGAACTGCACCGGCGTCACGTCCTGCCCGGCCGTCTCGTCCATGAAGGCCGCCACCGCCACCTGGTGCGCGCGCCGGATCAGGTGCCCGGGGGCATGCCGGAAGTCGAAGCTCTTCGCCATCCGGGCAGTGTAGCGTCGGGCGGCGCTTGCGCATCGGGTGATCCGTATGTACGCTTACGAAATCGATGACTGATTTCCTGACCGAGCCGCCCCGGCAGACGCCGGTGCACGGCGAGTACGACGTCGTGGTGCTGGGGGGCGGCCCGGCCGGCATGGCCGCGGCCGTGTCCGCGGCGCGCGCCGGCCGCCGCACCCTGCTGGTGGAGCGCTACGGCTTTCTCGGCGGCATGGGCACGGCCGCCGGCGTCACCAACTTCTGCGGCCTGCATGCCAACGTGCATGGCGAGATCCGGCAGGTGGTGCATGGCGTGGCGGCCGATCTGCTGGCGCGCATCGACCACCTGGGCGGGCTGAACACGCCGCACGCGCTGTTCGGCAAGACCGTCGCGCAGGCCTATGACACCGCCGCCTACAAGATCGCGGCCGATGCCCTGCTGCTGGACGCCGGCGTGGAGATCCTGTTCCACGCCTGGGCCGCCGGCGTGGTGATGGGCGCACCCGGGCACGTGCAGGCGCTGCTGATGGAGACCAAGTCGGGCCGGCGCGCCGTGCGCGGTCGCGCCTTCATCGACGCCTCGGGCGACGGCGACCTGGCCGCCTGGGCCGGTGCGCCCTGGGACAAGGGTGACGGCGAAGGCCACATGCTCTATCCGTCCACCATGTTCCGCCTGAACGGGATCGACCCCGCAAGGGCCGGCTCGGCCTGGGAGGTCATCCCGCGCCTGATGCTGCAGGCCGAGGCCGAGGGCCGCTACCGCTTTCCGCGCAAGACGCCCATCGTGCGGCCGCAGAAAAGCGGCATCGAGTGGCGCGTGAACCTCACCCAGCTCGCCAACGCGGAAGGCCACGCCATGGACGGCACCGACGCGCGGGAGCTGAGCGCGGCCGAGGTGCTGGGCCGGCAGCAGATCGCGCAGGTAGCCGGCTTCCTGCGCGAGGTACCGGGCTTCGAGCGCAGCTACATCGTGGACATCGCGCCGCAGGTCGGCATCCGCGAGACGCGCCGCGTGCGCGGCCTGTACCTGCTGACCGAGGCCGACGTGCTGGACTGCGCGGACTTCGCGGACACGATCGGCGTGAATGGCTGGCCACTGGAGCTGCACCTGAAGGGCGACGTGGAATTCCGCTGGCCGAAGATCCCCGAGTCGCGCGGCTTCAACCAGCTGCCGTACCGCATGACCGTGCCGCAGGGCCTGCACAACGTCTGGGTGGCTGGCCGCTGTGCCTCGATGACGCATGAGGCGCAGTCGGCCGCCCGTGTGACCGGGGCCTGCTTCGTCATGGGTCAGGCAGCGGGCACCGCGGCCGATCTGGCCCTGGCCGCTGGCGTGCCTGCGAGCGATGTGGACGTGGCCGCCCTGCAGGCCATCCTGGAGACGAACGGCGCCTACCTGGGCCGCAGCTGGTGAAGGAACGACGATGAATGCCCCCCTGCCCACCGCCCAGCTGCGCCAGCAGCTCTACGCGGACATGAGTCCGCTGCACCTCACCCCGCTTTGGGAGGTGCTGCATGCGCTGGTGCCGCCGCGCCCGGCCACGCCCTGCGTGCCGGCACTGTGGAAGTACGACGAGGTCCGCCCGTTCCTGATGCGCGCCGGCGAGGTGATCACCGCCGAGGAGGCGGTGCGCCGCGTGCTGATCCTGGAGAACCCCGCCCTGCGCGGCCAGTCGGCGGTGACGCAGTCGCTCTACGCGGGCCTGCAGCTCATCCTGCCCGGCGAGGTGGCCCCCGCGCACCGCCACACCCAAAGCGCGCTGCGCTTCATCGTGGAGGGCCGCGGCGCCTACACGGCGGTCGACGGCGAGCGCACCACCATGCAGCCGGGCGACTTCATCATCACGCCCTCGTGGACCTGGCATGACCACGGCAGTGAGGCCGATGGCCCGGTGGTCTGGCTCGACGGGCTGGACATCCCGATGATCCGCTTCCTGGATGCCGGCTTCGCGGAGAACAGCGCCGACAAGTCGCAGCGCGTCACCCGCGCGGAAGGCACGAGCTTCGCGCGTTATGGGCACAACATGGTGCCCGTGCGGCACGAGCCGCCATTCGGCGCGACCTCGCCGATCTTCAGCTACCCGTACGAGCGCAGCCGCGAGGCGCTGGCGCAGCTCGAACGCAGCGAGGCACCCGATCCCTGGGATGGCCACAAGCTGCGCTACGTGAACCCGCTCACCGGCGGCTGGACCATGCCCACCATCGGCACCTTCATGCAGCGCCTGCCGGCCGGCTTCAATGGCCGCGGGTGGCGGCAGACCGATGGCGCCGTCTACAGCGTGGTCGAGGGCCAGGGCGTGGTCGTCATCGAATCCGGCGAGAAGACCTGGCGCTACGCCTTCGGCCCGCGCGACCATTTCGTCGTGCCCTCGTGGCACACTGCCCGGCTGGCCTCGTCCGCAGGCTGCGTCCTCTTCAGTTACTCCGACCGCCCCGTGCACCAGGCGCTGGGCATCCACCGAGAAGAAAGGTTGTCATGAGCTACGTGTTTCCCCCGCCCGCGACCGTGAGCGTGCCCGTCGTGGGCCGCGCCGAGCGCTTCCCGGTGCACCGCATCTACTGCGTGGGCCGCAACTACGTGGAGCATGCGCAGGAGATGGGCTTCACCGGCCGCGAACCGCCCTTCTTCTTCCTGAAGCCGGCCGATGGCCTGGTGGTGGTGGACGCCGGGCAGACCGGCACCGCCCGCTACCCCAGCCTCACCAGCAACTACCACCATGAGATCGAGCTGGTGGCGGCCATCGGCACCGGCGGGCGCAACATCAAGGCCGCCGACGCGCTGTCCCATGTGTTCGGCTATGCCGTGGGCCTGGACATGACGCGCCGCGACCTGCAGAACGAGATGAAGAAGCAGGGCCGCCCCTGGTGCATCGGCAAGGCCTTCGACCACTCCGCGCCCATCGGCCCCATCACGCCGGCCGCCGAGGCGGGCGACGTCGCGAACGCCGAGATCTGGCTGCAGGTCAACGGCACCGACCGCCAGCGCAGCAACGTGAGCAAGCTGATCTGGAACATCGCCGAGACGATCGAGCACCTCTCGGCCGCCTGGGAACTGCAGCCCGGCGATCTCATCTACACCGGCACCCCCGAGGGCGTGGCCGCCGTGGTGCCCGGCGACACGCTCGCCGGCGGCGTGACGGGACTCACCCCGCTCACGGTGAAGATCGTCGCCGCTTGAGGGAAAGCCCCGAACCTTCTGGCCATCCCGCTGCAGTACCTTCCGTGCTTACCTCGGAGTTCCCTACATGATCCAACGCCGTACCCTCCTGAAGTCTTCCGCCGCCGTCGCGCTGGGCGCGCCCGGCCTGAGTGGCCTTGCCCAGCAGGCCGTGACGCTGAAGTTCCATACCTTCATGGCGCCGCAGTCGAATGTGTGGCTGACCATGCACAAGCCCTGGATGGAGCAGGTCGAGAAGGCCTCCGGCGGACGCATCAAGTTCGAGGGCTACCCGGCCATGCAGCTGGGCGGCACGCCGGTGCAGCTGTACGACCAGGCCCGTGATGGCGTGGTCGACATCGTCTGGACGCTGCCAGGCAACACGGCCGGCCGCTTCCCGCGCATCGAGGTGTTCGAGTTGCCGTTCATGATGAACAACGCCGAGGCGACCTCCAAGGCCTACTGGGAGTACGTGCAGACGGTGGCGACCGATGAGTTCAAGGACACGCAGGTGATCGCGCTGCACGTGCACGGCCCGGGCATGTTCCACACCAAGGACAAGCAGATCCGCAAGGCCGATGACCTCAAGGGCATGAAGCTGCGTGGCCCCACCCGGCAGATCACCAAGATGCTGGGCTACGTGGGTGCCACGCCGGTGGGCATGCCGCTGCCGCAGATCCCCGACGCGCTGTCCAAGGGCGTGATCGATGGCTGCGTGATCCCCTGGGAAGTGGTGCCTTCGGTGAAGGTGCATGAGCTGACGAAGTACCACAGCGAGTTCGACCCCGCGGGCGGTGCGCTCTACACCACCACCTTCGTGATGGCGATGAACCGCAACAAGTACGCTTCGCTCGCGCCGGATCTCAAGAAGATCATCGACGACCACTCGGGCATGGCCACCTCGGCCTGGCTCGGCAAGACCCAGCAGGGCAACGACCCGGTGGGCCGCAAGTCTGCCGAGGACCGCAAGAACACCATCTACACCATTCCCCCCGCCGACGCGCAGGAGTTCAAGCGCAAGGCCCGCCTCGTGGAAGTGGAGTGGATGGAAGACATGAACAAGCGCGGGCATGACGGCAAGAAGCTGCTGGAAACGGCACGCGCCCTGATCGAGAAGCACGGCAAGGCCGCGCCGGCGCCAGCGAAGAAGGCTTAAACTTCCAGCGGTCCCAGCCTGGCCCGGCCCTCGCGGCCGGCCTGGGTGTCCAGGGGGCTCCGCCAGGAGCCCCCTTCGTCTTCCAGCGAGCCCCACACGTGTTCCGCAGCCCCATCAAGCACTGCCGCAACTGCGGCTCGGCCGTCACCTACCGCGTGCCCGACGACGGGGACACGCGCGAACGCGCGGTCTGCCCGGCCTGCGACACCATCCACTACGAGAATCCGCTGAACGTGGTGGGTACCGTGCCCTACTGGGGCGACAAGGTGCTGCTGTGCAAGCGCAACATCGAGCCGCGCTGGGGCAAGTGGACGCTGCCAGCCGGCTTCATGGAACTGGGCGAGACCACCGAGCAGGGGGCCGCTCGCGAGACCGACGAGGAAGCCGGCGCGAAGATTGAGATGGAAGGCCTGCTCACCGTGATGAGCGTGCCGCGCGTGGGCCAGGTGCACCTGTACTACCGGGCCCGCCTGCAGAGCGACGTGTTCGACCCCGGGCACGAGACCATCGAGGCGCGCCTGTTCAGCCAGGAAGAGATCCCCTGGGAGGAGATCGCCTTCCGCACTGTGCGCGAGACACTGGAACTGTACTTCGCAGACCGCGCCGCAGGCCGCTTCAGCGTGCACAACGTCGTCATCGTCTGAGCCCGCCGCGCGCGCAGCGGCGCCGCCGGCTCACGCCCGGACGCGCCTATTGCGGGCCCTGCCGGACCTTGCTTTCCTCACGCAGGCGGATGTCCTCGCGGCGCTGTACGCACAGCGGGTGATTGCGTGCACCGGGCTTGTCGCAATGTTCGGCGAGGCACAACTCCTTGGAGAGGAACACGCGGTCACGACACTGGTCCACCGGATGCGACGCGGGCGCTGCCGGCGCGGGTGCGGGCCTGGCCACTGGGGGCGGTGGCGGCGGTGGAGCCGGGGCCACCGGGGCGGGCACGAACACCGGTGCCGGCTCGACGACCGGCGCAACAGGCCGCTGCACCCGGCTCGCTGGCCGGCGCGGCACGCTGGCCACGGCACGCGGTGCCGACGCGACCGATGCCGCGCCCAGTGCAGCAGACGCACTGCTGGCCGCGACGGGCGCCACGGCCGATGCGGCCACGCCAGGCGCGTCTGAGGCGGAGGCAGCCCCCAGCGGCGCGGAGGCAGCGCCCATCGGTGACGGCACCTCGGGCGTGCCGGAACCGCCGCGGAACATCAGCCAGCCAGCGACAGCGACCACCACCGCGCCCACGCCCAGGATGAGACCCATGGGCGCCTTGCGGGGGGCTGCAGGCGCTGGCGTCGTGGCCTCGGCGCGCCGCGGCGCTGCGGGTGCCGGGCTCTCGGCGGCGGGCGCACGTGCCGGTTCCGGCCGAGGCGCAGATGGGGCCGGGGGTTCGGTCGGTGGCGGGCCGGACGCATCAGCGGCGCCCGCCGCGGCCAGGGCCGCGCCACGCGGGATGGTCACGGAAGGTTCGGCGGCATCGGCAGCCGGCTCCACGCCAGCGCCCGCGACGGGTGCCACCCCCGCCCCGTCGCCAGCGGCGGGCGCGACCAGCGCGGCCGCCACGGTGCTGTCGGCGGCCGGTGCACCGGCGGCAGGTGCACCGGCGGAGTACGGCTGCACGACTGTCACGTCCTCGGAACCGATGGGCCCCGGCCGTGCGAAGACGACCGTCGGGGCGTCATCCGACACACGCGGCTCGACCAGCGTGCGCGTGGCGTCTTCGCCGCCCGGATAACCGGCCACCGGGGTCGGCTCGGCGGGCACCTGGGCGGCCTGACCCGCCAGGGTGCCAGGCAGCGTCGGCGAGCCCGGCATCGTGGCCGGACGTGACGTCTCCGTCGGGAGGCGGGTGGCCTCCAGGTCGGGGTCGTGGGCCAGTGCCGAGCCGGGCAGGCCCAGGCTGGTGCCACCCCCCTGGGTGAGGTCACCCCCGGTGCCCCCGGTGAGCTTGCGCAGGCGACGCCGCGCGAGATCGGCATAGATGCCAGCCGGGAACTTCTCCAGGAAGCCCTGCAGCTCCTCCGGATCGGTCGAATCCTTGACGTCCTTCCAGTAGACGAGCTCCAGTTCCTGCGTGACGGCGCTCACCGTGCCGGTGTTGGTGTTCGTCATGCCGCCCGGTGTGGTGGCCTGGCCGGTGGCGGCGCGGCCACTGCGGGAGCCGGTCCCCGCGGGCTCGACCTTCTTCAGCGGATCGGCCGGCGGCACCACCGTCTGGTCTTCCGCCCGGCGGATGGCCGCCTGCAGCGCCACCGCGAAATCGCGCGCGGTGGCGAAGCGCTGCTCGCGGTCCTTGGCGAGGGCGCGGGCCACCACGGCGTCCAGTGCGGTCGGCAGGCGCGGATTGATGCTGCTGGGCGGCGCCGGCGAGTGGCCGATGATCTGGTGGATGATGGAGAAGTCGTTGTCGCCATCGAACGGACGCTTGTCCGTCAGCAGCTGGTACAGCACCACGCCGACCGAGAACAGGTCGGCGCGCGAGTCGATCTTCTGGCCCTGCACCTGCTCGGGCGCCATGTACTTCAGCGTGCCGACCATGCTGCCCTGGGTGCGCGTGGCCTCGCCCGAATCCTGGATGCGGGCCACGCCGAAGTCGGTGAGCTTGACGCGGCCGCCCGGCTCGATCAGCAGGTTGGCGGGCTTGATGTCCCGGTGCACGATGCCCTGCTTGTGCGCATAGTCCAGCGCGGACAGCAGGTCGCGGATCATCTTCAGCGACTGCTCGAGCGAGTAGCGGACGCCGCGGTCGATGTAGTGCTTGAGGTCGTCGCCCTGGATGTACTCCATCACCAGGAAGGCGATGTCGCCGTCGCGGTCGGAGTCGTAGACGCTGACGATGTTGGGGTGCTGCAGCCGCGCGGCGGAACGCGCCTCGGTGCGGAACCGGTGCTCGTATTCGGCGGCTGCTTCCTCGGAGAGGTTCTCGACCTTGACGGTCTTGATGGCGACGCGGCGATCGAGGTTCGGGTCGCGCCCCTCGTAGACGATGCCCATGGCGCCCTTGCCCAGAACCCGGATCAGCTCGTAGCGGCCCAGCTTTTTGAGACTCACGTTGGGTTTGCCGTGGGTGAGAGGAGGATTCTCATTCTAGCCTCCACCCTGGCCCGGCCGGCCAGTGGCGCGCCGCCACGCCTCAGCGGCGGCGTGAATTTCCCTCACGTTTGGCCCGCGCGAAGGCGCGTGCGTAGGCATCGCGGAAGTGCCGGTCGAGCAGTTCACGCACCCAGCCGTTCTGGTCGAAGTGGCGTGCCTGGTAGTCCTTGGAGAAGGCATCCCACGCACGAGCGGACTCGAACAGCCGCGGGCCACTGCCCAGCAGGCGTGCCTTCAGGGCCTCGGGGTCGAACTCGTTCAGCGTGCCTTCGATGGCCCGGCGGGTCGCCTCGGGGGCGGCCTGCAGGTGAGCCAGCAGTTCCGCGGCGATTTCGGCGAGCGCGCGATCCGGCGGGGCAAAGCCCTTGGCAGGGGGCTGCCCGCCGAACAGGTAGCGCAGGCGGACTTCGATCGGCGAATCGAGCCGCAGGGGATTGGCATCGCCCCGGCCGAGGCTGAGCGAATCGTCGCCCGGCTGGCGGCCGCGCGCGTCCTCGACCGCGCGATGCGCCTGCAGCAGAGCCTGCACCGCGATGCGGGCAATGCGGCCGATGGTCTCCAGCTCGCCGTGCGTGAGCGGCACCTGGGCGCCCTGCTCCAGCCCCAGCCCGGCCAGGAAGGCGCGCAGGTCGCTGGCGGGCTGCAGCGCATCCGCGCGCAGGCTGCCCCCGGGTGCGCCCGGGCCGAAGGTGGTCTCGAAGCCCCAGTCCCCGAACGGGTCGTCGTCTTCCATCGGCGCGGCCACGGTGTCCAGCGCGTCGTCCGCCGGCCGCGTGGCCTGGCGGTCCAGCTCGTCCCAGGCATCGTCGACCGGGACCGTATCGCCTGTCATGGGGACGGCCGTGAGCCGGTAGGCCGCGAGCTTCATCACCTCCCAGGGCTGCAGCACGCCGCGCGTGCCGGGCGGCCGCTCACCATCGGCCAGGTCGACGCCATTGACCACCGAGAGCACATGGAAGTGCAGTTCGTCGCCCTCGTTCCACAGGCTCAGGTGACGGCGCGAGACATTGCGGTCAGGGTCGGGCAGGCACACCGAGCAGTCGCTGTCACGCCCCACGATCAGGGCCGGTCCGCCCGGATCGAGCCGGCGGCTCACCTCCACCCCGGGGCCGATGATGCGGAGCTCCAGCGCCATGCGCCGCGGCCTCAGGCCTTGACCGTGAAGGTCACCAGCGGCGCCGCCTCGGCATTGCGGTCGCAGCCCAGGGCGATGACCCCGCTGCCCACCAGGTAGCACTCGGTCCGGCGGAGCACGACCGGCTCGGACTGGTTGCCCATGTAGACCCAGGTGCCGAAGCTCGACACGTCGCCAAGGACGTAGTGGCCGCCGCGCCACTCGACCGTGGCATGGATGCGCGACACGCGGGAATCATTCACCGCGAGGTTCGCGGTGGTGGAGCGGCCCAGCGTGAGGCGTTCGCCCCGCGGCTCGATCTTCAGGGTCTGCCCGTAGGCGCTGATCTCCAGCCAGCCCTGCTGGGAGGGCGCCTTGAACATGGAGACGCCCATCACCGTGGCGTCGGCGTCGCGTTCCGGCTGCCATTCGACGCGGTAGACCTCGGTGGCTTCGGTCTTGCCACGCAGGTACATGGGGCCGATGCTGCGGAAAGGCTCCTGCTGCGCGGGCGTCAGCGCATCGCGCACGCGCTGGGTCGCCAGGATCTGGTCAGCGCCGGCAAGGTCGGCCAGGCGGGCGGCGCTGTTGACGGCGTCGCCGTAGCAGTCGCCTTCGATCTCGACCACCTCGCCGGACTCGACGCCCATCTGCATCTGCACCGGGTTGCCCAGGCCGCCGGGGACGACCGGCCGCTCGACCAGCCGGCGCTGGATGGCCACGCACGCGTCGATGGCATCGGACTCGCGCGCGAAGACGACGAAGAGGCCGTCACCCAGCAGCTTGACGACGCGGCCGCTGTGCTGCTCGCAGGTCTTCGAGAGCGCCGTGGTCAGCTGGGTGACGAAGCGTCCGGCGGTCTCGTCGCCGAGCCGCTCGAAGATGCCGGTGCTTCCGACAAGGTCAGCGAAAACGACGGTCGGCACGGTGGATTCGATGTCCCCAGGTGATTGTTGGAGTCTTCCCTGCCGGGCATTGTATGCGCGGAGCTTCCAAACGACGAAGCCGGCAGGACCCAGGGATCCTGCCGGCTTGTGAAGTGTTGGTCGGCGTGGCGGGATTCGAACTCGCGACCCCTTGCACCCCATGCAAGTGCGCTACCAGGCTGCGCTACACGCCGAGCCATCGATTATGGCACAGGTTGAAGGGCCGCCTGGGCGCGATCCCGATCAATGCACGGTGGACAGCAGGTCGCGGATCTCGAACAGCTCACGCCGCAGGTCGCGCAGCCGTTGCGTCATGAGTTCGCGCTCCTCCGGCGGGGCGTCCTCGATGGGGCCGATGGGTGCATCGTCGACCTCGATCACCTCCACGCCTTCGAGCATCACCTCACCCGCGCGGCGCTTGTCGCGCTCGACCTGCACGATCTCCTGCAGCTTGTTGCGCGCGCCGCTGATGGTGAAGCCCTGGTCGTACAGCAGGTCGCGGATGCGGCGGATCATCAGCACCTCGTGGTGCTGGTAGTAGCGCCGGTTGCCGCGCCGCTTCATGGGTCGCAGTTGCGTGAACTCCTGCTCCCAATACCGTAGCACGTGCGGCTTGACGCCACAAAGCTCGCTCACCTCACCGATGGTGAAGTAGCGCTTCGCGGGGATCGCCGGCAGGCCTTTCTCCATTGAAA
>NZ_JAYRZR010000099.1:0-13304 GCF_041916345.1 Ramlibacter sp. | reverse complement strand
ACCTGCAGCCCGGCGACCTGGTGTTCTTCAACACCATGCGCCGCGCGTTCAGCCACGTGGGCATCTACGTCGGCGAAGGCAAGTTCATCCACTCGCCGCGCCCGGGTGCCCAGGTGCGGGTAGAAGACATGTCCATGGCCTACTGGAGCCGTCGCTTCGACGGGGCCCGCCGCGTGCTGCCGGCGGAAGGCGGCGCCGTGGCCGGCGAGTTCACGCCGACGGGCGCTGATACAGCGCGGCATTGAGCTCCACGGCCGCACCGGCCGTCGCCAGGTCAAGCTGGCGCAGCGCATGGGCAAAGGCCCCGGCAGAAGGAAACCGCTCTCTCGGGTCGCGCGCCAACGCCCGGGCCAGCACCTGCCCGACCGGGCTGCCCTTGAGGCGGGGCGGAAAGCGCAGCTCGCCGCGAACATGGGCATAGGCGACCGTGGCAAACGGTCCGTCCTCCACCATGGTCCAGCCCAGCAGCGCCTCGGCCAGCACCAGGCCCATCTGGTAGACGTCCGAGGCCTGCAGCACCTCGCTGCGCGTGAGGTACTCGGGTGCGGTGTAGCGCGGCGTGCAGGCGAGACCGCCCTCCTGCGTGATGCGCGAGCGCTGCATCTGGTGCGCGATGCCGAAGTCCATGACACGCAGCCGCGGCCGCGACGGGATGCGCCAGTCCATGAACAGGTTCGGCGGCTTGATGTCCTTGTGGATGATGCCCACGCGGTGCACGGCGTCGAGCCCGTCGAGCGCGCCGCAGAACAGGGGAATGAAGGTCTCGGCGTCACAGGCGCCCTCGCGCGCGAGGTGCACGGCCAGGTCATCCCCGTGCAGCAGCTCCATCACGAAGAAGGGCCGCTGGGTCGCGGCATCGATGCCGAAGTCGATCACGCCCACGAGGTTCGGGTGCCGCACCTGGGCGGCGGCCAGCAGCTCCTGCAGCAGGCGGCGGTCCAGCGTGCCGGACTCCACCGGCTCGCGCAGCAGCTTCACGGCCACGGCCTCGCCGGTCTCCAGGTCGTCCGCGGCATGCACCTGGGCCATCCCGCCCGAGCCGATGGCCCGCCGCAGCGCATAGCGGCCGCCGAGCAGCTCCGGATCGGCCGTGGCACCCATGGCTTCAGCGCAGCGCGACGACAGCCAGCACCACCACGGCGCCGAACAGCACCACCAGGCCGGCGGCCATGGCCATCACCACAGCGCCCGACACGCCGGCGGCGGGCGGCTGCGGCGCGGGTGCCGCCGGCGCCTCGCGGGCCTGCTCACGCTCGCGCTGGGCCAGGGCGAGCCGCACCTCGGCGGCCACGAGCTGGGGCAACGACTGCAGGCGGCCTTCGAGTGACGCCATCATCTGGGCCTGCTCGCGCACCTGCACGCCCACCTGGTTCAGCTCGTGACGCAGCAGCGGCTGCAGATCGGCCAGGACCGCCCTGCTCACGGTGTCGGCTGCGGTGATCGGCAGGGTGGGCGCCAGGACGATGTCGGGCTGCGACCCGAGCGTCGCTGCCGCCGGCGCCATGGATGCGCCCGCCGCTCGGACCGGTGCGGCGGCGGACGGCCGTGGCGGCTGCGCCGGCGGCGGCGGAATGCGCAGCGTGGTCTCGGGCCCGGCCCCCGCAGGGGCGGCTGCCGCCAGGGGGGCGGCCGGGGCCACGGTGGCGGCCCGGCGCGCCAGCGCGTACAGGTCGGCGAGCCGCCCGCGCGCGGGCGGGTAAGGGCCGTCCGGCTGCGTGTGATAGACCGCGAACGACAGGCCGGAGCCCGGCAGGGCATGGCCCCCCAGGGTCATGAACACCTGGGCGGGATCGGTGGTGTTGGGCGTGCGGGCGGACAGCACCTGTCCGGCCTTCAGCAGCACCTCGCCGAAGGCGGCCTCGCCCTGGCGCACCAGCAGGCGAAGGCACTGGCGGCTGAGGCTGAGAACCTGGATGACATCGTCGAACGAGAAGTCGTCGAAGGTACCCGCCATGATCTGGACATCGCGGGCCCCCAGGCCCGCGGAAGGGGTGCCGGCAGCCGGGCTCATGATGCGGCTCCGCTGGCGGTGGCTTCGGCGGCCGCAAGGCGCCCGCCCATGCGCATGACCGATGACAGCAGGGCGTAGAGGCGCGTCCAGGCGGCCTTCACCTCCGGTGTGAAGGCCTGGCCCAGGCCCATGTTGAGCGTCCACAGCAGGGCTTCGCCCACCGTGGCGTAGGCGTCCTCCGGCACCTTGTACAGCAGGGTGTGGCGCCGCCCCAGGGCCAGCACCACCAGGAACAGGTCGTCGTCGACCGGCACGTCCTGCGCCTTGTCTTCGCTGGTGAGCATCTTCCCTCCTGGTTGCGGGCGCCGACAGGCCGGACCCGGCAGCGCCGGCCATCGGCAATGGCTTGCATCTTATCCACCCGGCGGCGCGCGGCGGAAGGGCCCGCATCAGGGACATCCCGGTGGCGTGCAGGGTTTCCCGCCCTCCCCTTAGCATGCGCGCTGGTCGATCATCTGCGGCCAAGGAGACCAGCCATGGCACGACTGCACGTCAACGGCGCTGTCCGTGAATTCGAGGCCGAGGGGGACACCCCCCTGCTGTGGGTGCTGCGCGAGCAGCTCGGACTCACCGGCACCAAGTACGGCTGCGGGGTCGCGGCCTGCGGGGCCTGCACGGTGCACATCGACGGGGTGCCCACCCGAAGTTGCGTGCGACCGGTCTCCACCGTCGGTCCGAACGAGAAGGTGGTGACCATCGAGGCACTGTCGCCCGATGGTTCGCATCCGCTGCAGAAGGCCTGGGTGGCCCTCGATGTGCCGCAATGCGGCTACTGCCAGAGCGGCATGCTCATGGCCGCGGCGGCGCTGCTGAAGGCCAAGCCGAATCCGACCGACGCCGACATCGACGCGGCCATGACGAACATCTGCCGCTGCGGCACGTACAACCGGGTGCGCGCCGCCATCAAGGCCGCCGCCCAGGGCAGCACGCGCAGCGCGGGCCTGGCGATCCAGCATGCCGACGGGAGCGTGACATGAACACCACCGCATCGCCGCGCATCGGCCGGCGCGCCTTCCTGCAGGCTTCAGCCGGCACCGCCCTCGTGGTCGGGTTCCACGTCCCGTTCGCCCGGCACGCCTCGGCCCAGGGCGCCGCACCGGAAGTGAACGCGTGGGTCGTGGTCAAGCCCGACGACACCGTGGTGATCCGCATCGCGCGGTCCGAGATGGGCCAGGGCACGCTGACCGGCCTGGCGCAGCTCGTCGCCGAGGAGCTGGACTGCAACTGGGCCAAGGTCACCACCGAGTACCCCACCCCCGGCCAGAACCTGGCCCGCAAGCGCGTGTGGGGCAACTTCTCCACCGGCGGCAGCCGCGGCATCCGCGAGTCGCACGACTACGTGCGCAAGGGCGGCGCCGCCGCACGCATGATGCTGGTGCAGGCCGCGGCCGACGGCTGGAAGGTGCCGGTGGGCGAATGCCGCGCCGCCAACAGCGTGGTGACGCACGCACCGAGCGGCCGCACCGCCACCTACGGCCAGCTCGCCACCGCGGCCGCGAAGCTCACGCCGCCGGCCGACCCGCCGCTGAAGGACCCCAGGGACTGGAAGCTCGTCGGCAAGCGCCTGGCGCGTCTGGACACCGTCGACAAGGTGACCGGCCGCCAGGTCTACGGCGCGGACCTGCAGCTGCCCGGCCTGCTGAATGCGGCCATCAAGGACTGCCCGGTGTTTGGCGGCAAGGTGAAGAGCTTCAACGCGGCGGCCATCGAGAAGCGGCCCGGCGTGAAGAAGGTGGTGCGCGTGGGCGACAGCGCCGTGGCGGTGATCGCCGACACCTGGTGGCGGGCCAAGACCGCGCTGGAGGCCCTGCCGATCGAATGGGACCTGGGGCCGAACGCGAAGGAATCGAGCGCCACCGTCGCCGCCATGCTCAGGGCCGGGCTCGACGCCAATGATGCCGTGGCCGGCACCCAGAATGGCGATGCCCGGGCCGCGCTGTCATCGGCCGCGCGCGTGATCGAGGCGGTGTATGCCTACCCGCACCAGAACCACGCGACGATGGAGCCGATGAACGCCACCGCGCGCTGGACGCCCGAGCGCTGCGAGGTCTGGACACCCACGCAGAACGGCGAAGCGGCGCTGGCCGCCGCGTCCGAGGCCGCGGGCCTGCCGGCGGAGAAGTGCGAGGTCTACAAGATCCACCTGGGCGGCGGCTTCGGTCGCCGCGGCGCGGTGCACGACTGGGTTCGCCAGTCGGTCGAGATCGCCAGGCAGATGCCCGGCGTGCCGGTCAAGCTGCTGTGGTCCCGCGAGGAGGACATGCTGCACGGTCGCTACCACCCGGTCACCCAGTGCAAGCTGCGCGCCGGCGTGGACGCGCAGGGCAACGTGACCGCGCTGCACATGCGCATCTCGGGCCAGTCCATCCTGGCCGGCGTCTTCCCCCAGAACATCCGCAACGGGCTGGATCCGGTCGTGTTCCAGGGTCTCAACGCGGGCGGGCCGGAGGCCGCCATCGGCTACAGCTTCCCGAACCTGCTGATCGACCATGCCATGCGCAACCCGCCGGTGCCGCCCGGCTTCTGGCGCGGGGTGAACCTGAACCAGAACGCGATCTACCTGGAATGCTTCATCGACGAGGTCGCGCACGCGCTCAAGCAGGATCCTCTGGAACTGCGCCGCAAGCTGATGACGAAGCACCCCAAGCACCTGGCCGTGCTGAACGCGGTGGCCGAGCGCACCGGCTGGGGCCGGCCCGCGCCCGACGTGGGTGGGCAGAAGGTGTACCGCGGCCTGGCCCAGACCATGGGCTTCGGCAGCTACGTGGCCGCCTGTGCCGAGGTCTCCGTCAGCGACGCAGGGGAGCTGAAGATCCACCGCATCGTGGCCGCCACCGACTGCGGCCATGCCGTCAACCCGCAGCAGATCGAGGCCCAGGTCGAAGGCTCGTTCGCCTATGGCCTGTCGGCGGCGCTGTACGGCGAATGCACGCTGAAGGACGGCCGCATCGAGCAGGAGAACTTCACCACCTACCCGGTACTGATGATGAGCCAGATGCCCAAGGTGGAGACCATCGTCATGCCCTCGGGCGGCTTCTGGGGCGGCGTGGGCGAGCCGACCATCGCGGTGGCGGCGCCGGCGGTGCTGAACGCGATCTTCGCGGCCACCGGCCGGCGCATCCGCGAGCTGCCGCTGAAGAACCAGAACCTCAAGCGCGCGTGACATGAGCGCCCTGCGCCGCCCGCTCACCCTGCTGACCGGCCTGGCCGCCAGCTTGGTGGCGACCGGCGCGGCGGCGCAGGCCGTGCCCCCTTCGGAGACGCCGGCCTTCCGCCCGTTCGAGGTCGTGGCCGACGGCATCCCCCGCCCGCTGACCGATGCCGGCGGCGATGCCACCCGGGGCCGCGCCATCGTCGCCAGCCGCCAGGCCGGGCTGTGCCTGCTGTGCCATCCGGCGCCGATCCCGGAAGAGCGATTCCAGGGCGATCTGGCACCCAGCCTCGCGGGCGTCGGCGCGCGCTACAGCAGCGCCCAGCTGCGCCTGCGCGTGGTCGACCCGCGACGCGTGGTGCCCGGCAGCTTCATGCCGGCCTTCCATGCGCCGGGCCATCCTTCGCGCGTGGGCGCGGCCTGGGTGAATCGCCCCATCCTCAGCGCCCAGCAGGTGGAAGACGTGGTGGCCTTCCTGACGACATTGCGGTGACCGACATGCCGTCTGCGGACCTCTCGCCCACCGCCATTCGCCTGCCGCGACGCGTGTTCGTGGGCGCCGGCCTGGCCTGGGTCGGGACATCGTTCGCGCAGAACGCGCCGACGCCGCCCTCGCCCGAACTGCTGGCCGCCACGGCGGCCTTCGCGGGCGGACAGCCGATCCGCGCCGGGCGCGTACGGATCGCGGTGGCGACCCTGGTGGACAACGGCAACACCGTTCCGCTGGCCTTGCGGGTGGACAGCCCGATGTCCGCGGCCGACCACGTGACCGAGATCGCCGTCTTCAACGAGAAGAACCCGCAGCGCGACGTGGCCCGGTTCACGCTCAGTCCACGCAACGGCCGCGCCGAGGTGGCCACCCGGATCCGCCTCGCGACCAGCCAGAAGCTGGTGGCGCTGGCCCGCATGAACGACGGCAGCGTGTGGCAGGACATGGTGGATGTGGTGGTGGTGCTGGCGGCTTGCATCGAGGGCGAGGGATGAGCGCCCGCACGCTGATCCAGGTGCCCGCGACGGCCCGCCGCGGCGAGGTGATCGAGTTGCGCGCCACCATCGCCCACCCGATGGAGACCGGCTACCGCCCGGGAGCGGACGGCCGGGTGCTGCCGCGCGACATCATCCGCCGCTTCACCTGCCGGCTGGACGGCGAGACGGTGTTCACGGCCGAACTGCACCCGGCCATCTCGGCCAATCCCTACCTCGCCTTCCACCTGCGCGCCGATGCCGGCGGCACACTGGAGTTCGAATGGCAGGGCGACAACGGCTTCCGGCACGTGGAGCGGCGCACGCTGCAACTGACGTGACGCGGCGCGCCCGCTTCGGCGTTGCCGTGCTCGCCGGCCTGTTGCTGGGCTGTGCCGCGCCGCCACTGGCCGACGCCCGCCGCTCGGGCTTCGACGAGATGGGCGAGTCCACGCGGGCGCTCCAGCGCGACGACGCGGCCAACCCCGCCATGCTGTGGGTACAGGGCGGCCAGCTGGCCTGGGCACGTGCGCCGGCGGCCTCGTCCCGCGCGTGCGCAAGCTGCCATGGCGATGGCACTGCGCTGGCCGGTGTCGCGGCCCGCTACCCCGCGTGGGATGAAGGCCTCGCGCGGCCGGTGACGCTGCGGCATCGCATCAACCTGTGCCGCGAGCGCCACCAGGGCCAGGCCCCCTGGCCTGCCGAGGCAGAGGACCTGCTCGGCCTGGAGGCCTGGCTGGGCCTGAAATCGCGTGGCCAGCCCATCACTCCGCCGACGGACGCGCGGCTGGCGCCCCATCGCGCTGCGGGCGAAGCGCTGTTCCGCGCCCGCATCGGCCAGCTCGAACTGTCCTGCGCGCAGTGCCATGACGAGCGCGCCGGCGGCCTGCTGGGTGGCACGCGCATCCCCCAGGGCCATGCGACGGGCTACCCGATCTACCGGCTCGAATGGCAGGGCATGGGCTCGCTGGGCCGGCGGCTGCGCAATTGCATGACCGGGGTGCGGGCTGAGCCCCTGACCCAGGGCAGCCTGGAGATGACGCAGCTCGAGCTGTACCTCGCCACCCGAGCGATGGGCATGGCGGTCGAGACGCCAGCGGTGCGCCCCTGAGGGGGTGACCTCACTGGTAGGGTGGCGCGCCCTCGCGCAGGATCACGCCCCGCCGGGGGCGCCCGCCCCCATCGGGACGGATGGTCAGCACGAACGCATCCACCTGGCCCAGGGATGCCGCGTTGGCCAACCGGTAGCCTGGCAGCAGGCAGTCACCGGCCGCCGCGTCACCGGCCGGAGGTGGCAATTGCAGCATCGCATGGCTGCCGCCGCTGACGGTGCGCAGACGGACATCGACCCGGCCCACCGGTATCGGCACCGGCACGTCGAAGCCGTCCGGCCGGAAGGCCACGGCAAAGGCCTCGGCCGGCGGGATCGCGGCCAGCGTCGGCGTGTGTTCCGCCTTCAGCTGACGCACACCGTCGGCCCAGTGCAGGCGCAGATAGGGCGCCGGCTGGCCGGTGGCCCAGAGCAGATGGATGTCCTGCCCGGCCCTGCACCAGTCAGGATGAGACACCAGCGGCTCGGTCGGCCACTGGCCGAAGCGCCGCTCCTCCACCCGCGTGAGCCGCACTTCCGGCCGGGCGCGCAGCGACTGCGCGAGCACGATGCCTGCCGACGGTACGTTGAACGCGCGCACCGGGCCCACGTCGTACGGCAGGGGATCGGAAGGACCGCTGGGCAGGCCGCGGGCACCGATCTCCCGCGCCGCGGCATGCACGGCCGGCTCGATGAACTGGAGGGTCCAGATCGGAAACGCCGCAATCACCATGCTGCTCAGTGCAAGCGGCAGCCACACCGACACCTTGGCGCCGGCGATGTGACCGCCCAGGCGATGCAGGCCGAACCACAGCAGCGGCGCTACCGTGAACAGCAGGCCGTAGAAGACCGCCAGGCCACCGAAGCCGCTGACCGCCCTGGCAGGCAGCCACACCGCCGCGAAGGTCACCCCAATGGCCACCAGACCCATGATGCGCATCACGGCCCAGCCCGCCAGGCCGGCGCGCCGGCGCGTCCAGCCCGCTTCGAGCAGCAGGTACAGCACCACAACGGCCAGCCAGGCCGCCGCGCCCAGCCACCAGCCGCGCTGCTGCTCAGGCGGCAGCGCGGCCAGGGTGTCCATCATCTGCTGCAGGTCCATGGCGCATGGTAGCCCTGGCCCGACAGCGCATGCCCCCGGCGTTGCTGCGGGTAGCCGGCCATGCGACGATCCGGCGCATGCGGCAATACTGGCTGATGAAGTCCGAACCCGACGAGGTCTCGATCGACGATGCCCTGGCGGCGCCCGGGCAGACCGTGCCCTGGACGGGCGTGCGCAACTACCAGGCGCGCAACTTCATGCGCGACCAGATGCGCGTGGGCGACGGCGTGCTGTTCTATCACTCCAGCTGCCCCGAGCCGGGCATCGCGGGGATCGCCGAAGTGGCCTCCGCGCCCTACCCCGACCCGACACAGTTCGATCCCCGGTCGCCCTATCACGATCCGGCGTCGAAGCCCGATGCACCGCGGTGGCTGCTGGTGGACGTGCGCGCCTTGCGCAAGACGCGGCTGCTCGGGCTGGCCGAGATGCGCGAGCACGCCGCGCTGGCGGACATGCTCGTCCTCAAGAAAGGCAACCGCCTGTCCATCACGCCGGTGGACGCGAAGCACTGGCGGGCGGTCGAGAAGTTGCTGGGGGTTGGGGGCGAGGAAGGTTGATCGCTGGGGTTTCGCTTCGCTCCACCGCCAGCCTACGCGAGAGCCAGCCAGAGCCCCTCTGAGCCCACACGCAAGGCCCACCCGGACCTCGCCGCCATCCCCATCGCCCGGGCTGCCCCCGTAGGCTGGCGGTGGAGCGACAGCGAAACCCCAGCGGTGCCCTAAGGCGCGGGGCCACCCGCGCCGGCCCGCGCCCCTACTGCCAGAGCACCTTCTGCTTGTCGGAGTACCAGCGCTCCAGCTCGGGCTCGAGCATCTTCTCGATCTTGGCGCGCTTGATCTTCATCGTCGGCGTGAGGCAGCCGTTCTCGATGCTCCACGGCTCGCGCGCGACCACGATCATCTTCAGCTGCTCGTAGTCGGCCACCTGCCGGTTCACCTCGTCGAGCAGCGCGCTCAGTTCAGCGGTCACCTCCGCACGCAAGGCCGGGTCGTTCTGGCGCGGACGCAGGGTCTCGGCCAGCAGCACGATGGCATAGGCCGCGGGCTGGCCGACGCCGGAGACGAGCGACTGCTCGACCATCGGGTGGGCGTTGATGCGGTTCTCGATCGGCGCGGGCGCCACGTACTTGCCCTTGGCGGTCTTGAACAGCTCCTTGGCGCGGCCGGTGAGCTTGAGCACGCCGTTCGGCGCGATCTCGCCCAGGTCCCCGGTGCGGAAGAAGCCGTCTTCCGTGAACACCTCGGCGTCGAGATCGGGGCGCTTGTAGTAGCCCACCAGCTTGCCCGGACTCTTGATGAGGATCTCGCCCTCGGGGCTGAGGCGGGCCTCCACGCCCTTCATCTTCACACCCACGCAGCCGGGGGCGTTGAACTGCTCGCTGGAGGTGAACGAGTACGCGCAGTCCTCGGTCATGCCGTAGCCCTCGTACAGCTTCAGGCCGATGCGGCGGTACCACGAGATCAGGTCTGGCGGGATGGGGGCCGAGCCGCTGCCGGCCATCAGCACCTGGTCCAGGCCGAGGCCGGTGCGCACCTTCTTCGCGACGATGCCCCCCAGGATCGGGATCTTCAGCAGCGTGTCCAGCTTCTTGGCCGGCATCTTGGCCAGCACGCCCTGCTGGAACTTCAGCCACAGGCGGGGCACGCTGATGAACAGAGTGGGCCGTGCGCGCTGCAGGTCCGCCAGGAAGGTATCCAGCGCCTCGGCGAAGAACATGTGCGTGCGGCCATCCACCAGGGCCGCGCCCTCGATCCAGGCGCGCTCGAAGATGTGGGCCAGCGGCAGGTACGAGAGCACGCGGTTCTCGGTGTCCTGGCCGATGCGGTTGCGCAGCTCCTCGCTGATGCCCTGGGCGGCGGCCGAGAAGCGCTCGAAGCTGTGCATCACGCCCTTGGGCGTGCCGGTGGAGCCGGAGGTGTACATCAGCAACGCCAGGTCAGAGGGGGCCCGCGACGGGTTGCCGGACATTGGCGGCGCGCGGCCGATGATGTCGTCCCAGGTCTGCAGGCCGTGGTTCTCGGGGGCCAGCGGGAAGGCGATGGTCGGAAGGCCCTCCGGAATGCCGGGCTTCTGGTGCTCCCAGGTGTCGAGCTTGCCCACGAACAGCAGGCTGGCCTCGCTGTGGTTCAGCACGAAGCCGACCGTCTCGGCCGTTTCGGTGGGGAAAATGGCCACGGTGGTGTAGCCCGCCATCCAGATGGCGATCTCCGCCATGACGAAGTGCGCGCAGTTCTTGGACAGCAGCGCGATGCGCGAGCCGGCCGGGAAGCCCTGCGCCTTCAGGTGCGTGGCCATGCGCCGCGACTGGTCCATCACCTGGGCCCAGGTGTAGTCGACCGTTTTGCCATTGCCGATCGGCTGGGTCATGAAGACCTTGCTGGCCAGGTTCTTTTCGTGCTCGTAGATGAAGTCGAGGAGGAGCTTCTGGGGCATCGGCGTGCTCGTGTTGAGGGTTGAGGTGTGCAGACCCGGGACCATAGCCGCGGCAGCGGCGCGGCGTCTACGGTGAAACCCAGGGGGTCGGTTAGAGAGCCCACTCTCGGGAAACGTGGCGGGGACGCCTCGACGGAGCTTCCTATACTGCGCGGCTCAAGAGGCAGCCAGCATGCGCGGATGGATCGACCCGGTTCTCAGGAACAGCATCACCAAGCCGGTGTACCGGGCGCTGGGCCTCACGAGGCTGTGGGTCGAGCAGCGCCATTCCGCGCACTACCGGATGCAGCCGCTGGAGGACAACGGCGGCGTGCTCGTCCTGAATCGGTACCAGGGCCCACCCATCGAGCCAGGCGAGTGGGAAGGCCTGGACTACGTGACCTACGACACAGACCCGCGCACCTTCTTCGCGCCGCTCGCCAGTGCGGACGGAGAGCCGGTCATGGAGGGCTTCTGGCGACACGGCAAGCCCGACAAGGACGGCGTCTGGACGCCCCATGCCCAGGTCGCGAAGCGCATCCAGGCCTGGGTGACGTCCATCGGCGCGCGCTTCGGACGGGTGCAGATCATCCGGAAAGAACCCAACTCGCGACGTGAAGCGGTCTGGAACCTTCATCTGGACGACAACAACCGGCTGAATCCCGAAGCGGAAGGCTGGGTCGTCCGGCTGTGGCTGGAGCTGACCGACAGCCCGGACAGCCGCATGATCCTGCGGGAGGATGAATTCGATGGGGCGAACGAGTTCCAGGTCCCGTTGCCTCGGTACACCCAGATCCTGATGGACTCGGAGTACCTGTTCCACAGTGTCCACCACGCGCACAGCCATGTCCGCTACGGTGTGATCGTCTCGCTGGAGAGCGGGCCCGCACTTGAAGAGTGGATCGAGCGCCAGATGCCCCAGGCTGTTGCCACCCCCGGATGGGCTGGCCGCTACAAGCAGCGGCTGGGGCTGGATCGGACCTGAGGACCGGTTTACTTCCGCGCCGGCGGCAGATCCGTGCAGCTGCCGTGCGCCACCTCCGCGGCCATGCCGATGCTTTCGCCCAGCGTGGGGTGCGGATGGATGGTCTTGCCGATGTCCACCGCATCGGCGCCCATCTCGATGGCCAGGGCGATCTCGCCGATCATGTCGCCGGCATGCGTGCCGACGATGCCGCCACCCAGGATCTTGCCGTGGCCGTGCGCCTCGGGGCTGTCGTCGAACAGCAGCTTGGTGAAGCCCTCGTCGCGGCCATTGGCGATGGCGCGGCCGGAGGCCGTCCAGGGGAACAGACCCTTCTTGACCTTGATGCCCTGCGCCTTGGCCTGGTCTTCGGTCAGGCCGACCCACGCGACCTCGGGGTCGGTATAGGCCACGCTGGGGATCACGCGCGCGTTGAAGGCCGCCGAGGCCAGGGACTTGTCACCCTGCAGTTCACCCGCGATGACTTCCGCCGCCACGTGCGCCTCATGCACCGCCTTGTGCGCCAGCATGGGCTGGCCCACGATGTCGCCGATGGCGAAGATGTGCGGCACGTTGGTGCGCATCTGGATGTCGACGTTGATGAAGCCGCGGTCCGTCACGGCCACGCCGGCCTTCTCCGCACCGATCTTCTTGCCATTGGGCGTGCGGCCCACGGCCTGCAGCACCAGGTCGTAGGTGCCTTCGCTCTTCGTGCCGTCCAGGCCCTCGAACTGCACGTGGATCCCTTCCGGCGTGGCCTGGGCCCCCACGGTCTTCGTCTTCAACATGATCTTGTCGAAGCGGTGCTTGTTCATCTTCTCCCAGACCTTGACGAGGTCGCGGTCGGCGCCCTGCATCAGGCCATCCAGCATTTCCACCACGTCCAGGCGCGCGCCCAGCGTGCTGTACACCGTACCCATCTCCAGGCCGATGATGCCGCCGCCGACGATCAGCATCTTCTTCGGCACGCCCTGCAGCGCCAGCGCACCCGTGCTGTCGACGATGCGCGGATCGTCCGGCAGGAAGGGCAGGCGCACGGCCTGGCTGCCGGCGGCGATGATGCAGCGCTTGAACGCCACCACCTTCTTGGTGCCGGTCTTGTCCTGTGCGGTGCCGGTGGTCTCTTCCACCTCGACATGGTTCGCGCCGACGAAGTGGCCGTAGCCGCGCACCACCGTGACCTTGCGCATCTTGGCCATCGCCGACAGGCCGCCGGTGAGCTTGCCGATGACCTTCTCCTTGTGGCCGCGCAGCTTGTCCACGCTCACCACCGGCTTGCCGAACTCGACGCCCAGGTCACCCAGGTGGCTGACCTCGTCCATCACCGCCGCCACATGCAGCAGCGCCTTGGAGGGGATGCAGCCGACGTTCAGGCACACGCCGCCCAGGGTGGCATAGCGCTCGACCAGCACGACCTTCAGGCCCAGGTCGGCCGCGCGGAAGGCGGCCGAATAGCCACCCGGGCCGGCACCCAGCACGAGCACGTCGCAGTCCAGGTCGGCAGCACCACCGAAGCTGACGGCTTGGCTCCCTCCCCCTCCGGGGGAGGGCTGGGGAGGGGGCGCGGGTGGCGACACGGGCGCCCCCGCCCAGCCCACCCCCCCCGGGGGA
>NZ_JAYRZR010000098.1:0-13712 GCF_041916345.1 Ramlibacter sp. | reverse complement strand
GTCGCACGCTGTCGATGCCGGGGATGCGCGGGTCGGGCTTGAAGGTCTTGTTGGCCGGCACCTGCAGGCTGTTGGCGCGCGCGCCGATCTGCTGGCCCTGCGGGCCCATCAGCCAGTCGTAGTAGCGACGCGCCGCGTCCTTGTTGCGCGCGCCCTTGATCAGCGCGATGCCGCCGATCTCATAGCTGGTGCCTTCGCACGGCGCGGTGGATTGCACCGGGAACTTGTTGGTGATGCGCTCGTTCTCGAAGCCGAAGATGAAGCTGATGCCGATGGCCACCTCGCCCTTGGCCACGCTGCGCGCCTGTGCGGTGCCGCTGCGGGTGTACTGCGTCACGTTGCGGTGCAGCTTCTTCAGGTAGTCGAAGGCCTGCTCCTCGCCCATCTGCTGCACCAGGCCGGCCAGGATGGTGTAGGCCGTGCCGCTGGAGGCCGGGTGCGAGGTCTCGATCTCGCCCTTGTACCGGGGATCGAGCAGGTCCTTCCAGCACTTCGGCGCCGGCAGGTTCTTCTTCTTCAGCACCTCCTCGTTCCAGCCGAAGCCGATGGCGCTGGTGTAGAACCCGCCCACGTAGTTCTGGCTCATCGCGTACTGCCGCACCGACCAGCCATGCAGGTCGTTCAGGTACTCGGGGCGGTACGGCTCCAGCAGGCCGACTTCGGCCGCCTGGTAGAACGGGTCGCCGGTGCCGCCCCACCACAGATCGGTCTTGGGGTTGGAAGCCTCGGCGCGGATCTGGGCCAGCGCCTCGCCGGTGGGCTTGCGCGTCTGCTGCACGCGGATGCCGGTGGCCTTGGTGAACTCCTGCGCGGCCAGTTCGCACCAGGCCTGGTCGGTGCTGCAGATGGCGCTGACGGTCTGCTGGGCAGCGGCGGCGAGTGGCAAGGTGAACGCAAGAGCGAACAGGACGACAGGCTTGCTGGGGCGACGCATGAGGACCTCCGGTTGAGCGGGTGATCTTACCGAGCGCACGGGACCCGCGGCAGGTCAATCCGCGCGGCGAGGCCGAACTCGACCCATGCCGCCCCCGGAAGCTCAATCGTTGTCGGCGTGCACGCGCACCCTCACCGCGTAACGCGGGACCCACTCGTCGGCGCGCAATGCGCGCACGCCTTCGCCCGGATTCGGGTCCAGTACGGAACCGCCGACGATGCGCATGCGGCCGGTGCGCTCGTTGAACTCGAAGGTCACGCGGGCAAGCAGCACGACGTGCCGAGCATGGAAGATCAGCCACGGCCGGCCCTGCGACATGTCGGCCAGCAGCGGCGCCGCCAGGTCGCGCAGGTCCAGGTACCGCCCCGCCAGCGCGGTGATGAAATGAAAGTGGTTGCCCTGCGCATCGCTCCAGGCCCGGCCCAGCAGATCGAGGACGTCCGCCATGTGCTCCGGCTCGTCGAGCGGTGCCCCGTACTGCCGCTCGACGATGCCGGCTTGCGACATCACGAGGCCGCTCGCCGAGAACAGCATGGAGATCGCGGCTGCCCAGCACCAGTTCGTCTCCTCCTGCGGCTGCCACAGGTTGCGCATGCGATCCTCGGTCCAGCCGATCGCGCAATGCCGGCCGCCATCGGCGCCCGCGGGGCCGCAGCGCGCGCCTGCAGGCAGCGCGGCAGCCTCGCGGGCTTGGGCGGGCGCCAGCAGGCTGGCCGCGACCATCAGCACGGCGACCGCCAGGCGGCCGCGTCGCCATGTGGGGGCTGGCCGTGCGGAGGTGGTCAGAACGCCTCCCGCGTGCCGAGGTAGCGCCACTGGCCCACCGGCAACTGGCCCAGGACCACCCGCCCGATGCGTACCCGCTTCAGGCCCACGACCTTCAGGCCCACCAGCTCGCACATCCGCCGGATCTGGCGCTTGCGTCCTTCGGTGAGCACGAAGCGCAGCTGCTCCGGGTTCTGCCAGTCCACGCGGGCCGGCCGCAGCGCGCGCCCGTCCAGGTGCAGGCCGTGGCGCAGCTGCGCGAGCTGCGCGGGCGGGAACGCACGCTGCACGTCGGCCGTGACCTCCCCCCAAGCGACCCGAACCAGGTACTCCTTCTCGATGCTGGAGTCCTCCCCGATGAGGCGGCGCGCCACGCGTCCGTCCTGCGTGAGCACCAGCAGCCCCGTGGAATCGATGTCCAGCCGACCGGCCGGTGCCAGGCCGCGCAGCTGCGCGGCCACGAAACGGGTCGGCTCACGGTCGGCTTGCCAGCGGCTGCGCGCCTGCACCAGCGAGACCGCGGGCTGGTGGCCGTCCTCCGCCTGGCCGCTCACATAGCCGATGGGCTTGTGCAGCAGGATCGTCACCTGGGCCTGCTGCTGGCCGCGTGCCCGCGGATCGATCTCGATGCGGGCCGCGGGCGCGACGGGCTGGCCCATGACGGCCGGCTGCCCGTTCACCCGCACCCAGCCGCGCGCGATCCAGTCGTCGGCTTCCCGGCGCGAGCACAGGCCGAGCTCGGCCAGTCGCTTGTTCAGTCGAGTTGTAGCCGGCGGGACGTCCGGCAGGCGATCAGGCGGCATGGCAGTCTCTGGGGTGTCGCGAGTGTCCGCGCGCGATGGCCCGGCCGATGACTTCGCGCGCTGCGCCCGCATCATGCCACCGCGCCCGCTGGCCCTCAGCCCGCCGGCGGGCAGGCCGCACCGGACTCCACCCGGACGGTGGCGACGAAGAAGGGCCGGATCTCAGTGAAGCGCAATGGCCTCACGCCCTCGCCGGGCGCGGGGTCAATCACCTTGCCGCCGGTCAGGCGGACCGCGTCCTCGTTCAGGTACAGCTCGAAGTGCGCTTGCGCCAGCAGGACGATGTGACCCTGCGAAGCAGGACCGCCCCGCACGCCCAGGATCAGCGGCCGGCCGGCATCGAGTTCGTTCAGTACGGTCGGGGCGACAGCACGCAGGTCCCCGGCTGGCGGCAGCTCGGCCGCGCGTGATCGGAACGTGTTGCCGCGTTCGTCGGTCCACACCCGGTTCAGCAGGTCCAGCAGCCCGTGCTTCGTGAGCGGCCGGTCAACGACGGCACCGAACTGCTCCTCGACGATCGCCATCTGTGACTGCACGTGCCCGGCGTCCTTGATCAGCGAGGCGACCGCGGCAGCCCAGCACCACTGCAGGGCCTGCTGCGGCTCCAGTGCGCCAAGCATGCGGTCGTCATCCCAGCCAACGGCACAGTGCATGCGTCCAAGCGCGTCGGCCGGCCCGCACCGCGCCGATGGCGCGATCGTGACCACGTCACGCGCCAGGGCCTGGCCCCCCATGAGCGCCGCAAGGACGACCATGGCCGGGCACAGCAGGGCCGCGCCGAGCCGCGTGCACGCGCGGCTCACGACGCCCTCCGTCCGGATGCCGCACCGACTCGCGACTGACCTTTGTTCCACGCCGACCTGCACCGGCCCGCGTTGCGCCGCAGGAACGGCACCCGGATTGGTGCGGGCGCGTTCCAGTCGCACAATAGGGGCCGGAGCGCGCGCGCCTGCTCAACCACCCTTTCGCATCGATGTTCGAGCCATCCCCGACCCGCCGACCCGCCCCACCGCCCCGGCCGGCAGGAGCCGCCGACATGCGCAGCCTGGCCGACGCGGTTGCCCACCAATGGGGCCAGCCCCTCGTGGCGACCGGCCGCGCCCTTTGGGAGCTGGGCTTGGTGGACTTCCGGACCTACGCGCGCCTGCAGGCCAGCCCGGCCTCGGCCGTGCGGACGTGGATGCAGGCCCACCATGAGCACGGGCAGATCGGCGACGCCGAGTTCGAGCACCTGAAGGCCGTGATCGCGCGCGTGCCCGAGGTCGACGCCGGCGCCTTCCAGCCCACGCCTGAGGCGCTGGAGCGCCTGCCGCTCACCGTGGCGGCGCCGCACCAGGCCCTGCCGCTCGGGGTGCTCGACGACAACCTCTGGGTGGCGAGCGCGCGGCCCATGGACCGCGAGCTGCAGTCCGAGCTGTCGGTGCTGGCGGGCATGCCGGTGATGTTGGCCTGGGCGCCGCTGCCGCAGATCACCGCCCGGTTGGCGGGGCAGCCACCGGCGCCGCCATCGGAGGGCTCGCGCAGCACCGGGCGCGCGCCTTACAGCGACATCGACCTGCCCACGCTGCTGGCGCGGGCGCAGGAGGAAATCAGCGAACGCGGCGTGCAGGAGCAGGTGTACGCGGTCGACATCCAGTCGAACGTGGTGCAGCTCGTCAAGCGCATCATCGAGGATGCGCATGACCGCAAGGCAAGCGACATCCACATCGAGAGCAATTTCGGCGACCAGCTCTCGCGCGTGCGCTTTCGCATCGACGGCGACCTCGAGGAGTACGTTCGACTGCCAGCCAGCGTGCGCGCCGCGCTCATCTCCCGGATCAAGGTGATGGCCAAGCTCGACATCGCCGAGCGGCGCCGTCCGCAGGACGGCAAGATCAACTTCAGCGAATACGGCCAGATCCGGCTGGAGCTGCGCGTCGCCTGCGTGCCCACCCACGACGGCCTGGAAGACGCGGTGCTGCGCCTGCTGGCCACCTCGGAGGCCATCCCGCTCGCCCGCCTGGGCTTGTCGGCGCGCGACGCCAGGTCTCTCCAGCGGGCCGCCCATCGACCCTATGGGCTGATCCTCGCCTGCGGCCCCACCGGCTCGGGCAAGACAACCACGCTGCACTCGATCATCTCGCACCTGAACACCGACGACCGCAAGATCTGGACGGCCGAGGACCCGATCGAGATCACCCAGCCCGGCCTGCGCCAGCTGCAGGTGAACCCGAAGATCGGCGTCACCTTCGCATCCGCGATGCGCGCCTTCCTGCGTGCCGACCCCGACATCATCATGGTTGGGGAGGTGCGCGACGCCGAGACGGCGCACGTCTGCATCGAGGCCTCCCTCACGGGACACCTGGTGATGTCGACCTTGCACACGAACTCCGCCGCCGAGAGCGTGGTGCGCCTTCTCGATCTGGGCATCGATCCGATGAACTTCGGCGACTCGCTGGTCGCGGTCGTCGCCCAGCGTCTGGTGCGTGCCCTGTGCATGCACTGCCGCGAGCCCAGGGACCTCTCTGGCGACGACATGCTGGCGCTGGCCGCCACTTACGTGGCTGGCACGCCGCTGCCGCTGGAATCCGGGCGCGAGCGCCTGCTCGAAGCCGTGGCGCTCAGCGGGCACGACCGGCCCGCGCTTTGGCATGGCCGAGGGTGCCCGCACTGCAACGGCAAGGGTACGAAGGGCCGCCTCGGCGTGTACGAGATCATCGAGAACGACGCGGACATCAAGCCGCTGATCCACGCCCGCGCAGCAACTGATCGCATCTTCGAGCATGCCTTGTCGAAGGGCGCGCGCAGCCTTCGGCAGGACGCACTGGAGAAGGTGATGGCAGGCCAGGCCGATCACTCGCAGGTGGCCTTCGTCTCGCAGTAGCCCAGGTCAACCGCGGCGCGCGGCCTATCCCCGGCGGAGGTCGAAGCCCGAGAGGTCGGCGTCGTCGGCGCCCGCGTGCATGCGAATGCGCAGCGACAGATCGGTGCGCGAATCGGCGTTCTCCAGCGCGTCGTCCAGCGTGATCTCTGCCTCCTGGTAGAGGTCATAGAGTGACTGGTCGAACGTGTGCATGCCCAGATCGGTGCTCTTGCCAATGGCCGACTTGATCTGGTCGATTTCACCCTTCTGGATGAGGTCGCTGATGAAGGCCGACTGCAGCATCACCTCGGTCGCGGGCACCAGGCGGCGCTTGGTGCCTCGGATCAGCCGCTGCGCAATCACCCCCTTGAGGTTGAGCGACAGATCCAGCAGGGCCTGCTTGCGCGCGCCCTCGGGAAAGAAATTGATCATGCGGTCCACGGCCTGGTTCGCGTTGTTCGAGTGCAGGGTGGCCAGGCACAGGTGCCCGGTCTCCGCGTACTTCATGGCGTGGTTCATCGTCTCCTCGTCGCGGATCTCGCCGATCATGATCACGTCAGGCGCCTCGCGCAGGCCGTGACGCAGGGCCTGCTCGAACGAGTGAGTGTCCAGGCCGACCTCGCGCTGATCCACCACGCAGAGGTGGTGCGGATGCAGGAACTCGATCGGGTCCTCGATGGTGAGGATGTGGCCCGGCGCGGTGCGGTTGCGGTGGTCGATCATCGCGGCCAGCGTGCTCGACTTGCCGGAGCCCGCGGCCCCCACGGACAGCACCAGCCCGCGCTTCTGCATCACCACCTTCTGCAGGATGGCGGGCATCTTCAGGTCGGTCAGGGAGGGAATGTCGGGCTTCACGTAGCGCGCGACCAGGCTCACCTCACCGCGCTGCATGTACACGTTGAAGCGGAAGCGGCCGAGGCGGTCGATGCCGACCGCGAGATCGCATTCGAGGTTGCGCTCGAACTCGCGCATCTGCGCCTCGCTCATCATGGAGTAGGCGAAGGCCTTCACCTGGCCGGGCACCAGCGGTTGCTTGCCCAGGCGCACCACCTCGCCCTGCACCTTGACGGTGGGCACCGCGCCGACCGTCATGAACAGGTCGGAGCCGCCCGACTTGACCATGAAGTGCAGGTAGGGCGCGAGGTCGTTGGTGCGGTGGTGGCCCGCCTCGGTGGGGGACTCGGTCGTCATGATGGGCTTGGTTCTCCGCTGGCAGGCGCGGGCGCGGTCTGGATGCTGAATTCGGGCGTCTCGGAAACGACCTCTACACCCTGGCCCATGATGTAGGCGCGCCCGCCCATTTCCACGCGCCGGCTCACCAGGCGGTAGCGGGTGACGGTGCCGTCGGCCGCCTGCAGGCGGGCCATGGCATTGGAGTCCTTGCCCTCGAAGATCTGGCTGATCGCGGCGTCCACGCTGGCACGCCCCTCGGGGGTGAAGAAATCCAGCACGTTCATGCGGGCAATCTCGCGGGCCGAATAGCCGGTGACGCGCTCCATCTGGCGATTCCAGCGATGCACATGACGGCTTTCGTCGTACAGGAAGATGATGCCCGGCATGCTTTCGAGCAGGAGCTGCGTGAACTCCCGCTCGGCGTGGGCGCGCTCCTCCGCGGCAAGGCGGCGTTCCTCGCGGCGGAAATTGTCGATCGCGTAGGTGATGTTGGTGGTGACGCGCTGCAGCAGCTCGATTTCCAGGTCATGGAAGAAGCTGGGCGCGGCGGTGTAGACGGCCAGCACAGCGGCGACCTCGCTGCCGTCGCGGATGGGGAACGCCGCCGCGGCGGCGAACCCACGCTCGCGAAAGGCGTCGCGCCAGGGCGCGCTGCGCAGGTCTTCCAGCACGTGGTTGCGGATGGAGGGCCGCCCGCGCTGGAAGGCCTCGCCCGCCGCGCTGTCGCCCAGTTGCGAGGGCAGCGTGGCAAAGGTCACCGCGGCGGGCAGATCGCTGCCCTGGCCGTGGGCGGCCAGGGCCTCCAGCTGCTTGGCGTCCGGCGCCTCGTGGCCGATCCAGGCCATGCGGATCCCGCCCTGCTCCACCAGCGCCCGGCAGACCTCGGCATACAGCGCCTCGCGGCTGCGGGACCAGAGGATCGCGCGGTTGATCTCGGCGAGCGCCGCGTACAGGCGGCTCAGCCGGGCGATCTCGGCGTCGCGCGAGCGGGCGCGCTGCATGCTCTCGCGAATGCGGTGCATCAGCCGCATCGCCAGACCGAACAGCAAGGCGGCCGTCACGGCCACGAAGGCCAGGCCCTTCAGAACGCTGTACTCCATCAGATCGTCGGACGTCGCGGCCGAATGCCGGGCCACGTAGTCGGAAACGACGATCCAGACCGTGGCAAATACCGCGTAGATCCCAGCCAGGCGCAGCGCCTCTTTCCGGGCGTCCAGTTCAGGCAGTGGAGAGGGGGGAGTCTGGGAAGACGGCGCGCGGGTGCCCGCGCCCTCAGGTGCGACCGCGCCCGCGCCCTCGCCCGCGCCGGCATCTTGAATTGTCATGCTGCCAATCTATCCTCCGGCACGGTCCTTGGCAAGGACTGCCCCACGAACAGGGGGGCTCAACCCGCCGCCGTGCGGCGGATGGCGTCGGGCGGTGCGTCCGCGGTCGCTCGCGCCGACGGCGGCTGCATGACGCTGGACCGCAGCGCGTGCAGATCGAGGATGCGCAATCCGCCGTATTCCACCCGGATGATGCCCTGCTCCTGCAGCGACGACAGCGCCTCGTTCACGCGCTGGCGCGACAGGCCCACGAGGTAGGCCAGTTCCTGCTGGGTGATGCGCAGCACCTCGCCGACGCCGGGATACAGCACCGGGTTGAACAGCGCCGCCAGGCTGCGCGCGACGCGCAGATCGGGGTTGTTCATGCGGTCGATCTCGCGCGCGGCGATGAACTGGCCCAGGCGCTCGTTCAGCTGCCCCATGACGAAGCGGTTGAAGCCGATGGAGTGATCGAGCAGCCAGTGGAAGGTATCCACCGGCAGGCCGGCGACGACGCTGCGGCGCAAGGCCTGGATGTTGTAGCGGTAGGCCTCGCGCTTGAGGGCCGTGCCCTCGCCGAACCAGCCGCCCGGCGGCACGCCGGTGAAGGTGAGCGGCTGGCCCTCCTCGTTGTCGGTGCTCATCTTCAGCAGCCCCTCGATGACACCAAACCAGTAGGTGACCGGCCGGCCGATGCGGCAGACGTAGTCGCCGGGCAGGGCATCGCCCACCTTGATGAAGGGCACGGCGCGTTCACGCTCCTCGGGCAGCAGCACGCGCAGCCAGGGGATGACGGCGAGTTCGGCCGCCGTGGGATCACGGCGGCGCTGATGCAGGGTCAGCTCGGAGGCCATCGGGGCAGCGTAGCGGGTTCGGGCGGCGGCGCCATTCGGGACGACCCGTGCGCCGGTCAGTGCGCCATCAGCACCGGTACCGTCATGGCGGCCAGCAGGGTGCGGCTGGCGCCGCCCAGCAGCCACTCGCGGGCGCGGCTATGGCCGAAGCAACCCATGACCAGCAGGTCGGCGCCAACATCGGCCACGCGCGACAGCAGCAGCTCGCCGATGGGGGCGCCGGCCCGGCCGCCGTCATGCACGCGCGCGGCCACGCCGTGCGCCGCCAGGTAGCGCGCCAGGCGCTCGCCGGCGCCATCGGCCTCGCGGCCGCTGCGCCAGGTGAGCACGTGCGTCATGGCGGCCTTGCGCAGCAGCGGCAGCGCCGCCGCCACCGCGCGCACCGCCTCCGGGCTTTCGCGCCAGGCGATGGCCACGGTGCGGCCGACCGGCCGGTTCCAGCCGATGTAGGGCACGATCAGGCCGGCACGGCCGGTGGCGTGCAGCACGTCCTCCGGGAAGTCCGCGGGCACGCCGCCAGCGTTGGGGTCCGCCGGGTTGCGCTGGCCCAGTACCAGCAGATCCGCATACTGGCCGTGGCGGGCGAAGGCGGCGGCGAGCGGATAGGTGTCGGCCTGCGCCCATTCGGCCGCCGGGCCCGGCTGGGCCATCACGCGGTCGAAGGCCGCGCGCGCCTTGGCGCGGCGCTCGTCGTCCACGCGGTTGTAGGGGGCGCCGGGCATGCCGTCGGGTCCGGGCTCCAGGTAGGCCGGCGTCGCCGCGTACAGCACCGACAGGGCGCCGCCGTGAGCCCGCACGAGCTGGCGGCCGACGGCGAGGCGGTCGGCGCAGGCATCGGCGGCATCGAGGTGCACCAGCACCTGGTTCAGCGGATCGGACATGGTGGTTGTGAAGCTCCGTGAAGAAACGCCCCCACCTTAGCCGCGCGCCGCCGGGCGCCGCTTGATGCGGCGCAAGCCGGCCGCGGAATGTCGCCACGCAGACGATTTGCGGGTAAGTCCTGAATCGGAAGGCGCCCAAATGTCGTCGCACCGACAGCCGCCCGGCCGCGCGCGGCCTAAGGTGCGGACCCATGAACACCCCCCGCCCCGCCGCCCGCCCGGCCCATCGCCTCAACCGCCGCACCGTGCTGGCCGCGGCGGCCTCGCTGCCCTGGCTGCTGCCCGCCGGCGCGCGCGCCGTGGAGGCGCCGCTGCGCATCGGCCAGTCCACCGCGCTCAGCGGGCCGCTGGGCGACCTGGGCCAGGCCATGCACCAGGGCGCGCGCGCCTGCTTCGCCGCCGTGAATGCTAAGGGCGGCGTGAACGGCCGCCCGATCGAGCTGCAGGTGAAGGACGACGCCTACGACGTGAAGCGGGGCGTGGCCAACGCCGAGGCCTTCCTGGAAGACCGGGACTGCTTCGCGCTGTTCAACTGCATGGGCACGCCCATCATCGAGGCCACGCTGCCGAAGGTGATCGAGTCCGGCGTGCCCTACTTCGCGCCCTTCACCGGTGCGCTGCTGGCGCGGCCCAAGGCGCGCAACGTGATGAACATCCGCGCCAGCTACCCGGACGAGGCCGAGCAGCTGGTGCAGCACCTGGCCACCATCGGCATCCGCAAGATCGGCATCGCCTACCAGAACAACGCCTTCGGCAAGGAGGTGTACGAGGGCGCGCGCATCGCGATGGAGAAGCACGGCATCAAGGACGCCCTGGCCGTGACGGTGGAGAACAACGCCTCCGACGCCGGCACGGCGGCCGGCAAGCTGGCGGCCGCCGCGCCCGAGGCCGTGCTGGTCGGCCTGGCCGGCAAGCCCACGCTGGATTTCGTGAAGGCCATCCGCGCCCAGCGCCGCGGCCTGCCGCTCTATGCCCTGTCCATCATGGGCGCGGCGGCCACGCTGCGCGCGCTGGGTGACGACGCGACCGGCATCGCCGTGACGCAGGTCGTGCCCTCGCCGTCTTCCACCGTGCACCAGGTGGTACGCGACTTCCAGCTGGCCTGGAAGGCGGCCGGCGTGGAGATCGAGCCCTCCCACCTGGCGCTGGAGGGCTACATCAACGCGCGCGCCTTCTGCGAGGTGCTGCGCCGCGCGGGCCGCAATCCGTCGCGGCAGGCCTTCATCGACGCCGCGTGGAACCTGAAGAAGCACGACCTCGGCGGCTTCGAGCTGAACTTCACCGAGCCCGGGCGCAATGCATCGCGCTTCGTGGAGCTGACCATGGTGGGCAAGGGCGGGCGGTTCATCCGCTGAGCGGCGCAGCCCCTGGGGCTGTCACTACTAGGACATTCCCTAGGAATGTCGGCGCAAAGACAACCTGACGTCAAACACCCGCCTACATTGCGGGCATTCGTCACGCAGAAGGACCTGAGGCATGGAGACGACTTTTCCCCGGCTGCTGATGCAGCACGCGAAGCAGCGGCCCGACGCCCCTGCCATGCGCGAGAAGGAATACGGCATCTGGCAGACGCTCACCTGGGCCCGCATGGCGCGCCTGGTCGAGGACATCGCCTGCGGCCTGCACCAGACCGGCCTGACCCGCGGTGAGCACGTGGTGGTGGTCGGCGCCAATCGCCCGCGCCTGTACGCCACCATGCTCGCCGTGCAGTCGCTGGGCGCGATCCCGGTGCCGCTGTACCAGGACGCCGCGGCGGCCGAGTGCGTCTTCCCGATCAACAACGCCGACGTGCGCTTCGCCTTCGCGGAAGACCAGGAACAGGTGGACAAGCTGCTGGAGGTGCGCGCGAAGTGCCCCCAGCTCGCGCACATCTTCTATGACGATCCGCGCGGCCTGCGCAACTACGTGGAGGACGGCCTGGGCTCGGTGGATGAACTCATCGCCGCCGGCGACGTGTTCGCCAAGCAGCACCCGCAGTTCTTCCACAACGAGGCCGAGAAGGCGCTGCCCGACGACGTGGCGTCGATGTTCTTCACCTCCGGCACGACCGGCCAGCCCAAGGGCGTGGTGCACACCCACCGCACCCTGCTGGACCGCGCGAAGGCCGGCGCCGACTTCGACCGCCTGACCGAGGCCGAGGAGGTGCTGGCCTACATGCCGCCGGCCTGGATCGGCCAGAACATCTTCAGCTACGCGCAGTGGCTGGCCTGCGGCTACGTGGTGAACTGCCCCGAGTCCGCCGGCACGGTGATGATCGACCTGAAGGAGATCGGGCCCACCTACTACTTCGCGCCGCCGCGGATCTTCGAGGGCCTGCTCACCAGCGTGATGATCCGCATGGAGGACGCGGGCGCGCTCAAGCGCCGCATGTTCCACCACTTCATGGACGTCGCGCGCCGCGTGGGCCCGGCCCTGCGCGACGGCAAGGAGGTGCCGTTCGGCGAGCGCCTGCAGTACGGCATCGGCAACCTGCTGGTGTACGGGCCGCTGCGCAACAACCTGGGCCTGTCGCGCGTGCGCGTGGCCTACACCGCCGGCGAGGCCATCGGCCCCGACCTCTTCACCTTCTACCGCGCCATCGGCGTCAACCTGAAGCAGCTCTACGGCTCCACCGAGACCGCCGTGTTCGTCTGCCTGCAGCCCGACGACCAGGTGCGTGCCGACACGGTGGGCATCCCGATCCAGGGGGTAGAGATCCAGGTGGCCGACAACGGCGAGATCATGGTCCGGTCGCCCGGCCTGCTGAAGGAGTACTACAAGAACCCCGCTGCCACCGCCGAGGTGAAGACGGCCGACGGCTGGTACCACACCGGCGACGCCGGCTTCCTGGACGCGCACGGCCACCTGAAGATCATCGACCGCGCCAAGGATGTCGGCCGGCTGGCCGACGGCTCGATGTTCGCGCCCAAGTACATCGAGAACAAGCTCAAGTTCTTCCCGCACATCAAGGAGGCGGTGGCCGTGGGCGACCGCCGCGACAAGGTGTGCGTGATGCTCAACATCGACTTCGAGGCGGTGGGCAACTGGGCCGAGAAGCGCAACCTGCCCTACGCCGGCTACACCGACCTGGCGCAGAAGCCCGAGGTGTACCAGCTCATGAAGGAGTGCGTGGAGAAGGTCAACGCCGACCTCGCCGCCGACGACAAGCTCGCCGGCAGCCAGATCCACCGCTTCCTGGTGCTGCACAAGGAACTGGATGCCGACGACGGCGAGCTGACGCGCACCAACAAGGTCCGGCGCGGCTACATCGCCGAGAAGTACCTGGTGCTGGTGGATGCGCTGTACGGCGGCAAGGCCGAGCAGTTCATCGAGACCCAGGTGAAGTTCGAGGACGGCCGCACCGGCAGCGTGAGCGCCACGCTGAAGATCTCGGACGCCCGCACCTTCGCGGCGGTGAAGGCCGCCGCATGAAGATCATGACCGACACAGCACCCGGCGGCGCGTCCGCCCCCACCCCCGCGGCCAAGGGCCGGCGCTTCGGCGAGATCATCCTCGACGTGCAGAACATCTCGCTCGCGTTCGGCGGCGTGAAGGCGCTCACCGACATCTCGTTCAACGTGCGCGAGCACGAGGTGCGCGCCATCATCGGCCCCAACGGCGCGGGCAAGAGCTCGATGCTCAACTGCATCAACGGCGTGTACCAGCCGCAGGAAGGGCAGATCACCTTCCGCGGCCAGACCTTCCGGCACATGAAGAGCCGCCAGGTGGCCGAGATGGGCATCGCGCGCACGTTCCAGAACCTGGCCCTCTTCAAGGGCATGAGCGTGCTGGACAACATCATGACCGGCCGCAACCTGCGCATCCGCAGCAACCTGTTCCTGCAGGCGCTGCGCATCGGGCCGGCCGAGCGCGAGGAGATCGCGCACCGCGAGCATGTGGAGCGCATCATCGACTTCCTGGAGATCCAGGCCTTCCGCAAGACGCCCGTGGGCCAGCTGCCCTACGGCCTGCAGAAGCGGGTGGACCTGGGCCGCGCGCTGGCCATGGAGCCGCAGGTGCTGCTGCTGGACGAACCCATGGCCGGCATGAACCTGGAGGAGAAGCAGGACATGTGCCGCTTCATCCTGGACGTGAACGACGAGTTCGGCACCACCGTCGTGCTGATCGAGCACGACATGGGCGTGGTGATGGACATCTCCGACCGCGTGGTGGTGCT
>NZ_JAYRZR010000097.1:0-14823 GCF_041916345.1 Ramlibacter sp. | reverse complement strand
TTCCCGCGTGTCCTGGCCCAGGCGGTGGCCGGACCAGCGGATGCGCCCCGGCGTGCCGGACATCTTGGGCACGATGCCGGCGAGCGTGACCTGGCCGAGGTCGTCGTCGGGCGTGGGCACCAGCATGTCGCGCGCCTTGAAGTGCGGGTCGTCGAAGATGTCGGCCACGGTGTAGATCGTGGTGGCGGGCACCTCCGCCGCGTCGAGCTTGGCCTTCAGTTCCGCCACCGTGTGGGCAAGCGTCCACTCGGTGACCAGGGCCTCGATCTCGGCCTCGTTCTGGTTGCGCGCGGCCTGCTGCGCGAACCGGGGGTCGGTGCCCAGCTCGGGCTGGCCCATGGCCGTGGCCAGCCGCCGGAACACGGCGTCGGCCAGCGCGGCGATATGGATGTGGGTGCCGTCCCGGGTGGGAAACAGGGTGTTCGGGGCGCTGTTGGGCAGGCGCGGCCCGGCCCGCATGCCGATCTTGCCCGTCTTCTCGTAGGCAGGCACATGGGCCTCCATGAAGCTGAAGGCGGATTCGAGCAGGCTGACGTCGACGCACTGGCCTTCGCCGGTGCGCTCGCGCGAGAGCACGGCCATCACCGTGCCCATCGCCGCGTAGAGCCCCGTGATGTAATCGGTGAGCGGCATCGCCACGCGTGAGGGCGGGCGGTCGGCATCGCCGATCAGGTGGCGCAGGCCGCTCATGGCCTCGCCGATCACGCCGTAGCCCGGCCGCGCGCTGTACGGCCCGGTCTGGCCGTAGCCGCTCACCCGGGTGAGGATCAGCCCGGGCCGCAGCTGCTTCAGGGCGTCGTAAGACAGGCCCCACTTCTCCAGCGTGCCCGGGCGGAAGTTCTCCACGATGATGTCGAAGCCGGGGATGAGCTGCTTCAGCAGGTTGCGGCCCTTCTCCGTGCGCAGGTTCAGCGAAATGATGCGCTTGTTCCGGCAGATGGAGGCGGCGTAGAGCGACTTGCCGTTGACGGTCTGGCCCAGCTCCCGGATGGTGTCGCCCTCCTGCGCCTCGACCTTGATGACCTCGGCGCCGAAGTCGGCCAGGAGCCGGGCGCAGAAGGGCCCGGCGGCCGTCGACCCGAGCTCGAGGACGCGGTAGCCGACTAGCGGGCCGCTCGGCGGCTGCTGGGGGGAGGGGTTCGAGGCATTCATGCGGCGCGGCTCTGCTGGCAGGGGGATGGCTGGGAATTCTCGTCCCGCTCGGGCGGGATCTGAATCCGCATTCCTGGAACGTGTCATTCGGCTGCTTCGAACGGGCGCCGCCGCGCGGCGCGTTTCGCGCGGGTGAACGCTGCTTTCCGAAATCTTGAATTCCCCGCCGCCGGGCGCCTCCCTAAACTGCGCCGGCGTGCCAGAACGTCCAACCCCATCGCAGGAGACCTGAATGACCTTGTCCATCCATCGCCGCCACCTGATGCTGGGGGCCGCCGCGCTCGCGGTGATGCCGAGCCTGGCCCGGGCGCAGGCCTGGCCGGCCCGGCCGGTGAAGGTGCTGGTCGGCTTTCCGGCGGGTCAGGCCACCGACATCATCGCGAGAACCTTCTCCGACGAGCTCAGCAAGGACCTGAAACAGAGCTTCGTCGTGGAGAACCGCCCCGGCGCCGGCAGCATGCTCTCGGCGCAGCAGCTGAAGGGGGCGCCCGCCGATGGCTACACCCTGATGTGGGGCGGCAGCGGCAACCTCGGCATCGCGCCGTACCTGTACAAGAACCCCGGCTACAACCCGGTCACCGATTTCGACACCATCATGCAGACCGGCGTGGTCCCCATGCTGGTGGTCGTGCGCGCGGAATCGGAATACAAGACCTTCGACGACCTCATGAAGGCCGTCCGTGCCCGGCGCCTCAACTACGGATCCGGCGGCAACGGCGTCACCAACCACATCGCCACCGAGCTGCTGAAGATGATGGCGGGCGTGAACATCGAGCATGTGCCCTACAAGGGCGACGCCCCGGCCATGCAGGACCTGATCGGCGGCCAGTTCGACTTCATGTTCGCCAGCCTGCCGGCCTGCATCGGGCAGATCCGCTCCGGCCGCCTGCGTGCCCTGGCCACCGGCACCTCCGCCCGGCTGCAGTCCATCGAGGGCCTGCGCGACGTGCCGACGGTCGCCGAATTTGTGCCGAACTATGAGTGCGTGGCCTGGACGGCCCTGGTCGGCCCGGCCGGCCTGCCGGAGGACGTGAAGACGCGCCTGGCCGCAGCCGTGCGCCGGCCCATGCAGGATGCCACCATCCGCTCGAAGTTCGAGCAGATGGGCAACATCGTCGATCCGACCATGACGATGGAGCGCAGCCGCGAGTGGATCAAGTCCGAAGGCGAGAAGTTCAGCCGCGTCATCGCGGCGGCCAAGATCGTCGTCTCCTGAGCGCCGGCGCACAGACATCCCGAGGCATCCCCATGTTCAAGCTCTCCCCTGAACAGGTCGCGCTCCAGCAGCGCGCCCGCGAGCTCGCGCAGACGCACTTCGCGCCCCGGGCCGCGGAGATCGACCAGTCGGAGGCGTATCCGTGGGAGAGCGTGGCCCGCCTGCGCGACGCCGGCTTCATGACGATGACGCTGCCCAGGGAGATGGGCGGCATGGGTCTCAGGTACTTCGAGGCGGTGCTCGTGATCGAGGAGATCGCGAAGGCCTGCGCGGCCATGGGCCGCATCACGGTGGATGCGACCATGGGCTGCGTGGGCGCGATCCGCAAGTACGGCACGCCGCAGCAGTTCGGCCTGGCCGCCGACCTGCTGAAGGCCGGTGACAAGCCGGCGCTGTGCATCACCGAGCCCGAGACCGGCAGCGCGGCCACTTCGATGACGACCCGCGCGGACCGTCGCGGCGACCACTACGTGCTCAACGGCGAGAAGTACTGGATCACCGGTGGCGGCGTGTCGAAGCTGCACCTCGTCTTCGCGCGCGTCTTCGACGACGGGGTCGAGCAGGGCATCGGCGGGTTCATCGTCGTGCGCGACGGCTCGAAGCCCGACGGCTTCGAGGTGGGTGAGCGCATCTACGCCATGGGTGTGCGCGCGATTCCCGAGACGCACCTGCACTTCCGCGATCTGGTGGTGCACCGTTCGATGCTGCTGATGCCACCCGAGGGGCTGCGCCGCGGCTTCGCCTCGCTCATGACGGCGTACAACGCGCAGCGCGTGGGCGCTGGCACCGTGGCCCTGGGCATCGCGCAGGGTGCCTTCGAGGAAGCCGTGGCGCGCGTGAAGTCGCGCGAGCAGTTCGGCCGGCCGCTGGCCGAGTTCCAGGGCCTGCAATGGATGCTGGCTGACATGTCGATCCAGATCGAGGCAGCGCGCCTGCTGCTTCACCGCGCCGCGCTCAGCGGCGGCGAGTTCCCCGACATGGACAAGGCGGCGCAGGCCAAGATCTTCACCGCCGAAATGGCGTTCAAGGTGACCAGTGACGCGCTGCAGATGTTTGGCTCTTCCGGCTACGGCCGCAACCTGCCAATGGAGCGGCATGTGCGCGACGCGCGGATGTTCACCATCGCCGGCGGCACCGCCCAGATCCTTCGCACGCAGGTGGCCAGCGCCGTGCTGGGGATGAAGCTGCCGCAGACGCGAACGGGCTACGCCGAGCTGGCGCAGAAGGAGGTGGCGCGAGCGGCAGCTTCCTGAGCGGGCTGCCGCGATGCAGCCCGAGCAGCTCGCTGCTTTCGTCCTCTGCGTCGCCATTGCCAGCGTCCTCCAGAGCCTGACGACCTTCGCCTTCGGGCTGGTGCTGCTGGGCCTGGTGGAGCTGTTCCGGCTGGTGCCTCTTGCCGATGCGACCAACGCCTCGATGGTGCTGGCGCTGGTGAACTCGCTGGCTTTCTTCTGGGGTGACCGCAAACCCCTGCCGTGGCGCCAGGTGCGGCCCGCGATCATCGCCAGCGTCGTGGGGGTGGCCTCCGGGCTCGTGCTTCAGCAGTGGCTGAACGCGGGCTCGTCGCAGTGGATGCGGCTGATGCTTGGCGTGGTGGTGGTCGCGAGCGCGGCGAACCTGGTGTTCGCCGGCAAGGTCCGCGCGCAGCCCTCGCCGCCGGCCGCCTACGCGGGGTACGGCTGGCTCTCCGGCCTGCTCGGCGGCCTGTTCGCCACGTCGGGGCCGCCCATGGTCTATCACATGCTGCGGCAGCCGCTCGATCCCGCCTTCATCCGCCGCTGCCTGGTGCTGGTCTTCATCGTGAACAACGCGTCCCGGCTGGTGATGGTGTCGGCCACCGGCCAGCTGTCGCAGCGGTCCCTGCTGCTCTGCGCGGTGGCTTTGCCGGTGGCCTTCGTTGCCACCCGCGTCGCGGCGCGATGGGGGACGCGGCTGTCCCGCCGGCGCGTGGTCGCCCTCACCGGCATCCTGCTGTGCGCGACCGGTCTCACGCTCGTGGGCACCGCGATCCGGGCCATGGGTGCGGCCTAGCCGGGCCGGCGCGACGCGCGCCTCAGCGGAAAGGATCAATCCCTGTGAGTTCGCGGCCCTGGATCAGGGCCAGGATGCCAGGCGTGCCGTCCGGAATGGTGAGCGAGCGCACGTCGCGGGCGAGTTGTTCCAGGCCCAGCTCGCGGCTCAGGCCCATGGCGCCGTGGATGCGCATGGCCAGGGCGATCGCCTTGTCGCTGGCGTCCACCGCGTAGCGCTTCGCCAGGGCGGACAGGCCGTTCGCGCGCTCCCCGCGGTCGATGGCCGCGAGCGCGTGGTAGCAGGCCAGGCGGGCCGTGACGATCAGTGTTTCCATGTCCGCCAGGTCATTCTGGATCGCCTGGAAGGCGCCGATCGGCTTGCCGAACTGCTTGCGCAGACCCGCATAGTCCCGGGCCATGTCGAGGGCACGCTGCGCCAGGCCCACGGCCATCAGGCCGACGGCGGGGCGGTTGGCCAGCCAGGTGATCGTCAGCAGCCGTGCGGTGTCCGCGCTCTCCGGGCACAGGTTGCGTTCCGGAACGCGGCAGTCTTCGAACAGCACCTCGCCCAGCGGGGCCTGACACAGGCCGTGCATTGCCAGCTCGCGCGTCTCGAAAGGTGTCTCGCTGCGGTCCACCAGGATGCGCCCCATCGTGAAGCCGCCGCTGCCGTCGGGGATGCGGCAGGTGACGTAGATGAGGTCGCACACGGGCGCGTTCGAGATCCACTGCTTGCGGCCCTTCAGGCGCAGGTGGCCCGCGCCGTCGGGCGTGGCGGTGGTCTTGATGCCGCGCGGATCGGAGCCATGGTCGGGCTCGGTGCTGCCGGTGGCGCCCACGATCTCGCCGGCCATCAGGCGCGGCACGAAGCGTTCGCGCTGCTCCGCGCTGCCGCCGAAGTAGATGCGCGTGGTCGTGGCCTCATGCGGCTGCACCATGAGCATGATGCTGGGCGGCAGCTGCTCGACGATCAGCCCGTAGTCCAGCATCTTCAGCCCGGCGCCGCCCCCTTCCTCCGGGATGCGTGCCCCGGTCAGGCCCAGGTCGGCCGCGCGCCGCAGCACGCTCAGCACGGCGTCCTTCGGCAAGCCCCGGGTCTTGTCGTGCGCGTCCAGCAGCGGCTGCACGAATTTCTCGTTGAGCTTGCGGGCGGCGTCGACCATCATCTGCTGGTCTTCGGTGAGGGCGAAATCCAAGTCGGTCTCCTGGCGCGGGATGGTCGGAAGCAGGCGCGAATGCCGGCTGGGTCGATTAGGTCTGCAATGCAGACGGCTGGAACCGGGCATGCGATGCCGAATCGTAGCCAAGCGAATCCGGCTGGGTCAAAGGGTTCGTGCGCGTGAGCCCGTGGCCGATCACGCCATCAGTCTGCAATGCAGACCTTGAGGAAGACGCTCGTGTCGTGCAAGCCCGCATCGCCAAAGGCGGCGCGGTGCCGCGCGGCGATGCCGCGGCGCCAGCGCGTTCCGTGCAGGTGAACGCCGCTTTCCAATCATTCAGATTCCCACCCGGTGGAAGGGGCCGAAGAATTCGTGCACCAGGGCGAAAGCCCGCACCCCCTCCGACCCTCACTCCAAGCCCCTTCATGGAAACGTTCAAGGCCTTCCGCGTCCACACTGTCGACGGCAAGCCGCAATGCCGGTTCGAGCAACTGACCCTGGATGACATCGACCCCGGACCCGTGGTCATCCGGACGGCCTTCTCGGCGATCACCTACAAGGACGCCATGGCCGCGCGCGGCGTCGGCAAGAACGTGCGCACGGACCGCCCCTGCGTGACGGGCGTGGACCTCTCCGGGGTGGTCATCCGCTCGGAGGATGAGCGCTTTCGTGAAGGCGACTCGGTGGTGGTCACCAACTACCAGCTGGGCACCTTCCACGACGGCGCCTATGCCGACTACGCCCGCGTGCCGGCCGAGTGGGTGGTGCCGCTGCCGGACGGTCTCTCGCTGTACGAGGCCATGGGCCTCGGCACCTCGGGCCTGACGGCCGCCCTGGCGGTGGACCGCTTCGAGCGCGCCGGCCTGAAGCCGGGCGACGGGCCGGTGGCCGTGACCGGTGCCAGCGGCGGCGTGGGCAGCCTCGCGGTGGACATGCTCGCCACCCGCGGCTACGAGGTGGTGGCGATCTCCGGCAAGGCGGAACAGACCGACTTCCTGAAGTCGATCGGCGCGTCGCGCGTGCTCTCGCGTGAGGCGTTCATGCAGGACAAGTCGCCGCTGGTGAGTTCCCCGCCGTTCGCAGGCGCCCTCGACAACGTGGGCGGCGCCATGCTCGACCGCCTGGCCGCCAACCTCATGCCGCACGGCAAGGTCGCCGTCGCGGGCATGGTGGGCGTGGAGCTGACCACGACCGTGCTGCCGCTCGTGCTGCGCTCCATCGACATCCTGGGCATCAACGTCTCGCGCCAGCTGAAGATGCCGGAGCGCCGGCGCCTCTGGCAGCGCATGGCCACCGACTTGAAGCCGCGGCACCTGGATCGCATCGCGCGGCCCATCCCTTTCACCGATCTCGACAAGACCATGGACAGCTTCTTCAACGTGTCGTCCGTCGGACGGGTCGTCGTGGAAGTGGGGTCCACCGCTCCGCGCTGAGCCGCGCGCCATCCATCACACAACGCCGAAGGAGACAACGATGAACAGACGATCACTGCTGGTGGCCGCCCTCTGCGCAGGCCTCGCGAGCGTCGCCAGCGCGCAGACCTATCCCAGCCGGCCCATCACGCTCGTGGTGGGCTACACGGCCGGCGGAGGCGTGGACGCATTCGCGCGCAACATCGGCAAGCGGATCTCGGAGAGGCTGAACCAGCCGCTGCTGGTGGAGAACAAGCCCGGCGCCAGCGAGACGCTGGCGGCCGCGCAGGTGGCCAAGGCCAAGGCGGACGGCTACACGCTTCTGTTCTCGACCGAGGCGCCGGTCACGCAGGCGCAGTTCCTCTACAAGTCCCTGCCCTACAACCCGGACACGGAACTGCAGCCGATCAGCGTCCTGGTGCGGGTGCCGGTGGCCCTGGCGATCCACCCGCAGTTCCCGGCCGAGACGTTCGCAGGCTTCATGGAGAACGCCAAGGCGCGCAAGGCGGGCGACGAGGTGAAGTTCGGCTCCGCCGGCATCGGCGGCGTCACGCACCTGCCCGCCGCGATGCTGGCGACCAAGGCCGCCTTCGGCTGGGTGCATGTGCCCTACAAGGGCTCGCCGCCGCTGCTGCAGGATCTGCTCGCCGGCCGCATCGACGCGGGGTTCACCGGCTTCTCGAATGCACTGCCGCATCACGCCGCGGGCAAGTTGCGCATCGTCGGCGTGGGCGCTGGCGCCCGCATCAAGAGCATCCCGAACGTGCCGACCTTCAAGGAGCTCGGCCTGCAGGAGATCGGCGCCGAGTACGTGATGATGCTGTCGGCGCCCGCGGGCACGCCGCGCGAGGTGGTGAACCTGCTGGCGACGACGGCCCGGGCCGTGCTGCAGGAAAAGGAGTTCCAGGAGAAGTCCATGGAGCCGCAGGGCCTGGAGGCCATGGGGCTGAACGTCGCGGAATCCGCCAGCTACCTGGCGGCGGACCGCCCGGCGCAGCGCGAGCGCATCCGGATCTCGGGCGCGAAGCTGGACTGAGGTGAGGCCTTCACGGGGGCATGTGCCCCAGCTGGTGCGAGATGGCATCGGCCGCCTGCCGAACCCGGGCGACGATGCCGCGCACCACGTCCGCACCCATGCGGTAGATCGGAATGGCCACGCCCACCGAGGCGATCACCTGGCCGGTGTGGTCCCAGATGGGTGCCGCCACGCCGCCCATGTCGGGGTGGTTCTCGCCGCGGGCAATGGCGTGGCCGTCGCGGCGCACCTGCTCCAGCAGGCGCCGGATCGCCTGCGGGTCGACGACGGTTTGCGGCGTGCGGCGCTCCAGCGGGCCGCGCAGCACCTGTTCCACCATGTCCGCGCGGTGGGCCAGGATCGACCGGCCGGTGGCCGTGCACCACGAGGGGCTGAGCTGCCCCAGCCGGGTCTGCACGCCGATGGACTTCGGGCTGACCACCTTCGCCACGTACACGATCTCGCCCGAAGGTTCGAGCACGGACAGATGCACCGTCTCCCCCGTCTCGGCGCGCAGCTTGTCCATGACGGGGCGGGCCAGTTCCACCAGGTCGAAGTCGCGCAGGGCGACGGAACCGATGCGCCAGGCCTTGAGCGTCAGCGCGTAGCGGCCGGTCTCTCGCGTGTAGGTCGCGAAGCCCGTGTTGACCAGGGTGGAGGCCATGCGATGCACCGTGCCCTTGGGCCGGCCCGTGGCAACCACCAGTTCCGCCAGCGTCATGGGCGCGTCACCGCGGCTGAGCGCCTCCAGGACTTCCAGCGTGCCGGCCGCGGCGGCGATCACCTGGTTGCGTGTGAACGTCACCATGGTCTGCATTGTAGATCGCAAGCCTTATTGTGCAGTCGATACAATGAGTCGCTTCGGTCTGCTTTGCAGACCATGATCGCCGTGCACTTCGACCTTGCTGATCTGCGCCTGTTCGTCTGCCTCGCGGAGTTCAAGAACCTCACGCGCGGCGCGAGCGCGGCCGCGCTGTCCCCCGCGGCGGCCAGCAGCCGGCTGAAGGCGCTGGAAGGGCAGCTCAATGCCCGCCTGTTCTACCGCGACAGCCGGGGCCTGGTGCTCACCCACGCCGGCGACATGCTTCTGCGCCATGCGCGGGCCATCCTGCGCCAGGTGGAGCACGTGCGCAACGACTTCCTCTCGCTGTCGAGCGACACGCAGGGCCACTTCCGGATCTTCGCGAACACCACCCCGATCACGGAGTTCCTGCCGGCGGCGCTGGGCGTATTCATGAAGGACCGCCCGAACGTCACGGTGGACATCCAGGAGCGCAACACGCGCGAGGTGGTGCGCGGGGTGAGCGACAGCGCCGCGGATGTGGGCGTTCTGTCCGTACCCAGCCCGTTCGACAGCGGGGACCTGCAGAGCCGCATGTTCAGCACGGACCGCCTGGTGCTGGTGGTGCCCACGGGGCATGCGCTCGATGGCCAGGCCACGATTCCCTTCGAGGAGGCCACCAGCCTCCCGCACGTCGGGTTCCGCGACAGCACGCTGCAGAGCTACATCGTCGAACGGGCCAGCGCGCTCAACCGCAAGCTGACGACCCGCGTGCTCATGAGCAGCTACGAAACCATGTGCGGCATGATCGCGGCCGGCGTCGGCGTAGGCGTGCTGCCGGAAAGCTGCGCCAACCGCTACATCCGCGCCGGCATGCCGCTCACGGTGGTGCGACTCAGCGACGCCTGGTCGATCCGCGAGCGGCACATCATCTACCGGGATCTCGACGCGCTGCCCTTGTGCGCGCGGGCGTTCGTCGACACCCTCATCGAGCAGCAGGCCGTTGCCCGCGACTGATCCATCGTCATGAAAGCCATCGTCTGTGACGCGTACGCGCCCGTCGAAGCCCTGCGCTGGGCCGACGTGGACCGGCCCGAGCCGGCTGACGGGGAAGTGCAGGTCGAGGTGCATGCGGCGGGGCTGAACTTCGCCGACACCTTGAAGGTCCAGGGCCGGCACCAGGTCAAGGTGCCGCTGCCGTGGACGCCCGGCGCCGAGGTGGGCGGCGTGGTGTCCGCGCTCGGTGCGGGGGTGAGCGATCTGCAGGTCGGTCAACGCGTGATGGCCGTGCCCGATGATCGCGCCGGCGGCTACGCCGAGTTCGTCGTGCTGCGCGCGGAGCGCGTGCTGCCGGTACCCGAGCCGGTGTCGCTGATGGAGGCTGCCGCGCTGCCCGCGGCCTACGGCACCGTGCTGTACGCGCTGAAGCAGCGCGCGCGGCTGGCGCCGGGTGAGTGCGTGCTGGTCCTGGGTGCCGCGGGCGGCGTGGGGCTGGCGGCGGTGCAGGTCGCCGTGGCGATGGGCGCGCGCGTGATCGCCGGTGCCAGCACGCCGGCGAAGCGGGAACTCGCCGCGCAGCACGGCGCGTCGCACACGATCGACTACACGCAGGCCGACTGGCGCCAGCAGGCCCTGCAGGCGGCGGGGCCGGGCGGCATCCAGGTCGTCTTCGATCCCGTGGGCGGTCATGTCTTCGACGAGGCCGTCCGCGCCATCGGATGGGGCGGCCGGTATCTGGTCGTCGGCTTCGCGCAAGGGCGCATTCCCGAGCTGAAGATGAATCACCCGCTGGTGAAGGGCTACGACGTCATGGGCATCCGCTACGACGTCTGGCGCGATCGCTTCTGGCCCGAGGCGTGCGGCAACCTCGCCCAGCTGCTGGCGTGGTGCGCCGAGGGCCGCACGCGGCCCGTCGTCACGCGCGTGATGCCGATGTCCCGCGCGGTCGATGCGCTCACGGCGATTGCGAGCCGGCAGGTCGTGGGCAAGGTCGTGCTGTCGACGCGGTCCGAGCCCTGAGCCTACGGGATCCATCAACCCTTCACACGCTCACCATGAAGGCCTACCTGATTCACAAGGACGCCAGCGGCAAGTCGTTCGGCGCCTGGGGCACCCTGGCGCGGGAGGAGCTGGACGCGGGCGAACTCACGCTGCGCGTCCTGTACTCCAGCGTGAACTACAAGGACGCGCTGGCGGCCACCGGCACCGGCAAGATCATCCGCCGCTTCCCCTGCGTGGGCGGCATCGACATGGTGGGCGAGGTGATCGACAGCGCCGACGAGCGTTTCCGTGCGGGCGAGATCGTGATCGCCACCAGCTTCGATATCGGTGTGTCACATCACGGCGGCTATGCGCAGGAGGCGCGCGTGCCCGCGGCCTGGGCCGTGCGCCTGCCGGACGGGCTGTCACCCTTCGAGGCCATGGCGCTGGGCACCGCGGGCTTCACGGCCGGCCTGGCCATCCTGCGCATGGAAGACAACGGTCTGGCGCCGGCCAACGGCCCGGTGGTGGTCTCGGGCGCGACCGGCGGCGTCGGCAGCCTGGCCACGAGCATGCTCGCGAGCCTGGGCTATGAAGTCGTCGCGTTCACCCGCAAGGCGGAGGAAGAGGCGTACCTGCGCTCGCTCGGCGCCAGCCGCATCCTGCCGGCTTCGCAGGTCGACCTGGACAGGGTGCGGCCCATGGAGGCCGCGCAGTGGGCCGGCGCGGTGGACAACGTGGGCGGTCGCGTGCTGCACTGGATGCTGGCGACGATGAAGCAGGCCGGCACCGTGGCCAGCATCGGCAATGCCGGCAGCGTGGAGCTGCACGCCACCGTGTTCCCCTTCATCCTGCGCGGCGTGAGCCTCCTGGGCGTGGACTCGGGCTACATGGGTTTCCCGACCCGTCAGCGCGTCTGGGATCGCCTGGCGACCGATCTCAAGCCGTCCACGCTGCACAGCATGACGAGAACCGTCGCCTTCGACGACCTCGCACCCGTGTTCGACGATTTCGTGGCCGGCCGCATCAAGGGCCGGACGGTGGTGCGGATCGGGGGGTGACGGCCGAGGGATCTGCTGTCTCTTCCCCTACACCGGCCCCTCATACACCGGCGCGAACCCACCCCCCGGCGTGCGGAAGTTCGTCGTCTGGCCCTGATACACGCGCGCCGCCGTCCACTGCACGAGGCCGTGATACACGTAGGCGCGCAGGTCGAACTTCAAGGGCTTGTCGCCGCCTGCGCCCACGGCGCGCTCACCTGGCGTCACCAGCTCCTGCGCCACGTAGCCGCCGCGTGTGATCTCCTGCCAGACCCGCTGGGTGATCTTGTCGCCGCGATAGGCCGCGCGGCTGCCATAGCCGGCGAAGGGCTTGAAGAACAGGTGCTTGCGCTCGGCCCACAGCGCATCCGCTTGTGAGGCCTCCACCTCCACCGTGCGCGGGATGCCGGCCAGCAGATCGCGCTGCGTGGCCTCGAGCACGCCCAGTGCCGTGAGCTGCTGCGCATCGCTCAGGATCGTCAGGTTGCGCTTGTCCGCGAACAGGGCGTGGGCCTGCGGATGCGGCGTGAGCACCACCTGGTCGGCCAGATAGGCCTCGCGGATCGCGGCGGAGGCTGGGGCGTCGAGGTAGAAATCCGTCAGCCGGTTGTAGACCAGGTCGATGCGGGTCTCGCCCAGGTACAGGCCATCGCCGCGATGCGTCAGCTCACCTGGATCAGCGATGAAGGCCTGCAGGCCGTCGCGCTCGAACAGGCGCTGGAACAGCAGGAACTCCGGGTACAGGTACTGCTCGCGCGGGGATTCGTCCACGATGGCGATGGTGCGCAGCGCGCGATCGCGCTGGCTCCTTCGCCACTCGGCGTGGAACATGTCCACCATCGCACGCTCGAAAGCCTCGGCGCCCGCCACCGTGGGCCCCAGCCGCTCCACCGGCAGGCAGCAGGCCCGGTGCGCGCGGCCGAGCACCGCGTTCAGCATCGCGCCGCCTGCATTGGTGTTCACCTCGATCAGGCCGAACGCGTCTTCCGCCACATGGAAGTCGTAGCCGAAGAACGCGCCGCGTGCGCCGGGCGTGTGGCGGGCGATCGCGGGCGCGCGGGCCAGCACCTGTTCGCGGTAGGCGGGCAGGGCGGTCACGGCCTCGATGGCCTTGATCACGCGCGCGATACGGTCCATGTGCGCGTGCGACACGAACACCGGGCGCGCGGAGAAGAGATACGGGCAGCGCTCGCGCACCAGATCGACGATGTCACGGGAACCGAACTCGTCTTGCAGGGCCCGCGCGAGCGCGTCGTCGTCCAGGCTCACGCAGAAGCAGCCGGCGTTCAGGGCCTCGATGGAGACGGCCTCGCCGCGCAGGGCGGCCAGGGCTTCAGGAATTGGCACCGTCGTCATGAGGGGGCATTCTGCAGCCGGACCGCGAGCCAGGCGCCGGCGGCCCCACCTACGAGTTGCGCCACCACGAAGGCCGCGGCGCTGGCTGGCGCGATGCCGGCGAAGGTGTCGCTGGCCATCCGCCCCATCACGGCCGCGGGGTTGGCGAACGAGGTGCTGGCGGTGAACCAGTAGGCCGCGCCGATGTAGGCCGCGACCAGCGCGCTGGCCTTGCCGGCGGGCGCGCGCAGGATGGTGAAGAGCAGGCCGCCCGCCGCCACCGCCTCGGCCAGCCATTGCCCGGGCCCGGTGCGCAGCTTGGTGCTGACCTGCCCGACCGGCAAATCGAACATCGCGTTGGCGAGCCACGCGCCGACGACCGCGCCGGTGAGCTGCGCGACGATGAACGCCATGGCCAGCGGCCAGGGCGATGCACCCATCTCGCCGCGCCAGGCCATGACCAGCGTGACCACCGGGTTGAAGTGTGCGCCGCTCACAGGGCCCAGCGTCTCGATCAGCACATAGAGCGCGAACACCGTGGCCAGGGTGTTGGCGAGCAGGGCCACGCCCGTGTTTCCCGCGCTCAGGCGCTCGGCCATGATGCCGGAGCCGATGACGGCGCACAGCAACATGGCGGTGCCGATGAACTCCGCGGCCAGCGGGCGGGCCCGGCTCGCAGCGATGCGCTCGCGCGTCACGGGCTAGGCCTGAAGGGCCAGCTCACGTGCGGTCTGCTGCAGCGCCAGGGCCTGCAGGCGGTCCTGCGGGAGGTTCACCAGGATGTCCAGCCGGCGCTTGATGGCATGCAGCGTGGCACGGAAGGCCCGGTGGCGCGCCTCCTCGTCGCCCTGCACCTCGGAGGGATCGGCATAGCCCCAATGCGCCGTGGCCGGATGCCCCGGCCAGATCGGGCACATCTCCCCAGCGGCGTTGTCGCAGACGGTGATGATCAGGTCCATGCGCGGTGCGTCGGGCTGCGCGAACACATCCCAGCTCTTGCTGCTGAGGCCCTCGGTGGCGATGCCTGCCTCCTTCAGCACGCGCAATGCCATCGGGTTGGGTTGCTGGTTCTCGCGCGGGCTGCTGCCGGCGGAGAAGCCGCGGAAGCGCCCCTTGCCGACGGCATTGAGCACCGCCTCGGCCAGGATGCTGCGGGCCGAGTTGTGGGTACAGAGAAAGAGGACGTTGAGGGGTTTCGACATGGGAGGGGCCTTTCAGCGGCGCGGCGTCGCGACGCGGGTGCGGTGGGTGGATGAAGCCGCCGGGCGTGCCGCGGCAGGGCGCGCCGGCTTGCAGGGCGCGGCGCTGACGCCGCAGCTTTCGCCCTGGCAGCAGTTCTCGGTGAGGAAGCCGAGCAGGTCGTTCATCTGCGTGAAGTCGGCGCGGTAGATGAGGTGGCGGCTGGCCCGCTCCTGCGTGGCGAGGCCGGCGTGCAGCAGCTCCTTGAGGTGGAACGAGAGCGTGGCCGCCGGTACCGCGAGCCGCTCGGCCAGCACGCCGGGCGTGAGGCCCGCGGCGCCGGCCGTGACGAGCTCACGGAACACGCGCAGCCGCATGGGCTGGGCCAGGGCGGCGAGCTTGGCGACGGCGTCGATCTCTTGCATAATTCCATCATAGTGGAAACATTAAATGAAAGTCAATCGACTTCGGCGGATCTGCCGCCCACCCCGGTTGAGGCTTGTCAATGCCGGTGGCGCCCTGAAGTGCGAGCATGAAGGTA
>NZ_JAYRZR010000096.1:0-14856 GCF_041916345.1 Ramlibacter sp. | reverse complement strand
CGCCAGCGCGTTCTGCCCCGTGTTGCCGTCGATCACGAGCAGCACTTCATGCGGCGCCGTGCCGTCGGCCTTGGTGACCACCCGCTTGATCTTGCGCAGCTCCTCCATCAGGTGCAGCTGCGTGGGCAGACGGCCGGCGGTGTCGACGATCACCACGTCCTTGCCGCGCGCGCGGCCGGCCGACACCGCGTCGAAGCTCACTGCCGCCGGATCGCCGCCCTCCTGGCTGACGATCTCCACGCGGTTGCGATCGGCCCAGACCGCGAGCTGCTCGCGTGCGGCCGCGCGGAAGGTGTCGGCCGCGGCCAGCAGCACACTCTGCCCGGCGTCGGCCAGGTGCCGGGTGAGCTTGCCGATGCTGGTGGTCTTGCCGGCGCCGTTGACGCCAGCCACCATGATCACGGTCGGTCGATGCTCACCGATCACCAGCGGCTTCTCCAGCGGCTGCAGCAGCTGCGTGAGCGCGTCCACCAGGATGTTGCGGGCCTGCACCGGTCGTGTGGCGCCGGTGGCCTTGACCTTTCGCCGGACCTCGTCGAGCAGCGCCTGGGTGGCGGCGACCCCGGTGTCGGCGACCAGCAGGGCCGACTCCAGCTCCTCGTAGAGCGCGTCGTCGATCTGGGCGCCGGTGAACACCTGGCTGATGCCGGCGCCGGTCTTGCGCAGGCCCTGGGCCAGGCGGCTCATCCAGCCGGGCCGGGTGGCGGCCTCGGCGGCCGGTGGTGCCGCTGGCACCTCCAGCGGCGCCACCAGCGCGCTGCCGATCAGGCCGCCGGCCGCGGGCGCCGGGTCGGGCGCGGCAGCGGGCGGCGTCGCGGCGTCGGGCGTGGCGGGGGCCGGTGCCGGCGCGGTCGGGGCCTTGCGGCGGAAAAAACTGAACATCGCAGCGGTTTCTAGAATCGGAGGGATTCTATGAAACGCATCCTCTCGCGCCTGAAAGGCGCTTTCGCCGCAGCCGGCCTCGCGCTGGCGGCACTCGCCCAGGCCCAGCCCGCGCAGCCGGCGGGGCTGCAGCCGGTGCAGTACACCCTGGCCAATGGCTTCACCGTCATCGTGCAGCCTGATCGCCGCGCGCCGACCGCGGTGCACATGGTCTACGTCCGCGTCGGCGCCATCGACGAAGTGGATGGCACCAGCGGCGTGGCGCATGTGCTGGAGCACATGATGTTCAAGGGCACGCCGGATCTCAAGCCCGGCGAGTTCTCGCGCCGCGTGGCGGCGCTGGGCGGCCGCGAGAACGCATTCACCAGCCAGGACGCCACCGGCTACTTCCAGCAGATCCCGGCCGCGCGCCTGGCCGAGGTGATGCGCCTGGAGGCCGATCGTTTCGAGCGCAACCAGTGGGCCGACGAGGAGTTCCGGCGCGAGATCGAGGTCGTCAAGGAGGAGCGCCGCCAGCGCACCGAGGACGAGCCGCGCGCACTACTGTATGAGCAGCTGATGGGCATCGCCTTCCAGGCGTCGCCCTACCGCCGGCCCATCGTGGGCACCATGAGCGACCTGCACGCCATGACGCCCGACGACGTGCGGGCCTTCCACCGCCGCTGGTACGTGCCGGCGAACGCCACCGTGGTGGTGGTGGGCGATGTCGAGCCCGAAGCGGTACGGCAACTGGCCGAGCAGACCTACGGCCGCATCCCCCCCGGCGCAGTGCCCGCGCGCAAGCCGCGCGAGGAACCGGCCCAGGCCGGCATCCGGCGCTTCGAGTTCAAGGCGCCCGCGGAGCAGGCCTATGTGATGCTCGCGTTCAAGGTGCCGCAGTTGAAGGCCTTCGACGACTCGGCCGAGACCCGTGACGCGCTGGCGCTCACCGTGCTCGCGGCCGTGCTCGACGGCTACAGCGGCGCAAGGCTTGAGCGGGCGCTCACCCGCGGCGCGGACCGCGTGGCCGATGGCGTGGACGCCGGCAATGGCCTGTGGGGGCGCGGCCCGCAGCTCTTCACGCTGGCGGGCATCCCCGCCGCGGGCCGCACGCCCGAGCAGGTGGAGGCCGCGCTGCGCGCCGAGGTGGCGCGCATCGCCCGCGAAGGCGTTTCCGAGGCGGAGCTGCAGCGAGTCAAGACGCGCTGGACCGCGGCCGAGGTCTACAAGCTCGACTCCATCATGAGCCAGGCGCGCGAGCTGGGCAGCGCGTGGGTGCAGCAGCTTCCGCTGGACGCCGGCGCGCGGCTGATCGAGCGGCTGCGTGCCGTCACGCCCGCCCAGGTGCAGGACGTCGCCGCGCGGTGGTTCGGCGACGACCAGCTCACCGTGGGCATCCTGCGGCCGCTGCCGGTGGATCCGGCGCGCACGCCGCGCCGCCCGGCCGCCCCCTCCCGCCACTGAGGCGCCGACCATGAGTGCCCGCATGCTGACCTTTCTCACCGCCATCGGCCCGCGCGTTCGCCGGGGGCGCGGCCCCCACTTCCTCCAGATGTTCCTGGCGTCGGTCCTGCTGCTGCTCTTCGCAGCCGGCCCTGCATCCGCCGCGCTGCCCGTGCAGCACTGGACCCGGCCCGACGGCGTGCGTGTCTGGCTGATCGAAAGCCCGGTGCTGCCGATGGTGGACGTGCAGGTGGACTTCGACGCCGGCGGCCGGCGAGACCCGCCGGGCCAGGGCGGACTGGCCTACGTGACGGCCCATCTCACCGGCAAGGGCGTCCGCGCGAGCGGCGACCGCCGCGCGTTGGACGAGAACGAGCTGAGCGAGGCCTGGGCCGATCTGGGCGCCTCGTTCGGCGCGAGCGCCGGCAGTGACCGCTTCAGCTTCACCCTGCGCTCGCTGACCGACGCCGATCTGCTGTCGCGCGTGGTCACGCTCGCGGCCCGGCAGATCGGCGAGCCCGCGTTCCCGGCAGACGTGTGGCAGCGCGAGCGCGAGCGCCTGGCTGCGTCGCTGCGCGAGTCGCGCACGCGGCCCGGCACCCTTGCCGAAGAGGCCTTCGGCCAGGCGGTGTACCGCGACCATCCCTACGCGAACGACATGACCGAGGCCTCGCTGGCACGCATCGACGTGGCCGACATGCGGCGGCACCATGCGATCCTGCAGCCCTGCCGGGCGCGGGTGAGCATCGTCGGCGCGGTGAGCCGCGCACAGGCAGACGCGCTCGCGGCCAGCCTGCTGGCGCGCCTGCCCGCCGGCACCTGCGCACCGCTGCCGCCCGTGGCCGAGGTGCAGGCGCTCGCGGCCCCTGCCGAGCGGCGCCTGCCTTTCGCCTCGGCGCAGGCCCATGTGCTGATGGGGCAGCCGGGCTACAAGCGCGACGACCCCGACTACTTCGCGCTGCTGGTGGGCAACTACATCCTGGGCGGCGGCGGCTTCGTGTCGCGCCTGACCACCGAGGTGCGCGAGAAGCGCGGACTGAGCTACAGCGTCTACAGCTATTTCTCGCCCGGCCTGCACGCCGGCGCCTTCACCGTGGGGCTGCAGACGCGGCCCGAGCAGGCCGAGCAGGCGATCGCGGTGGCCCGCGACGTGGTGAAGCGATTCGTGGCCGAAGGGCCCACGGCCGAGGAACTGCAGGCCGCGAAGGACTTCCTGATCGGTGGCTACGCGCTGCGCATCGACAGCAACCGCAAGTTGCTGGACAACCTGGCGCAGATCGCCTGGTATGGCCTGCCGCTCGACTACCTGCAGACCTGGCCGGGCGAGGTGCAGAAGGTGACGCTGGCCGACATCCGTGCCGCCTTCGCCCGCAAGCTGCAGCCCGACCGGATGGTCACCGTGGTCGTGGGCGGCGGCCCGGCGGCGGCGCGCTGATGCCCGGGTCCGCGCGGCGGCAGGCGCACCAGGTCCGCATCATCGGCGGCACGTGGAAGCGCACGCGGCTGGAGGTGCCGGATCGGCCGGGTCTGCGGCCCACGCCGGACCGCGTGCGCGAGACGCTGTTCAACTGGCTGGGGCAGGATCTGTCCGGCTGGCGCTGCGTGGACGCCTTCGCCGGCACCGGCGCACTCGGTCTGGAGGCGGCCTCGCGCGGCGCGGCCGACGTGCTGCTGGTGGAGGCCGACGCCGGTCTGGCCGAGCGGCTGCGCGCCCATGTGGCGCGACTGGGGGCCACCACCGTGCACGTGCAGCGCGGCGATGGCGTGACCGCGCTGAAGGCGCTGCCGCCCGGCCGCGCGGACCTGGTGTTCCTGGACCCACCTTTTGACGGCGGGCTGTTCGAGCCGGCGCTGGCCGCAGCGGTGCCGGCATTGGCGGGCACGGGCCTGCTCTACCTGGAAGCGCCGCGCGCGTGGGAGGCGCCGGAGCTGGCCCCACTGGGTCTGGTGCCTCATCGCCACCTGCGTGCCGGCGCCGTCCACGCCCACCTGCTGCGGCGGGCTGCATAATGCGGCGCAGCAAACCCGGCCCACGTTGAGGAGACACCATGGCCACCGACGTCATTGCCGTCTATCCAGGGACTTTCGATCCCATGACCCTGGGCCATGAGGACGTGGTCAAGCGAGCCTGCCAGTTGTTCGGCACGGTCATCGTCGCCGTGGCCGCGGGCCATCACAAGAAGGCGCTGTTCACCATGCAGGAGCGGGTGGACATGGCGCGCGAGGCGCTGGCGGGTAATCCGCAGGTGCAGGTGGAGGGCTTCACCGGCCTGGTGCGGGATTTCGTCGTGGCGCGTGGCGGCAAGGCCATGGTGCGCGGCGTGCGCGCCGTGACCGACTTCGACTACGAATTCCAGCTCGCCGGCATGAACCGCCACCTGATGCCGGACGTGGAGACGGTGTTCCTCACCCCCAGCGACAAGTACCAGTTCATCAGCAGCACCTTCGTGCGCGAGATCGCCATCCTCGGCGGCGAGGTGCACCAGTTCACCTCGCCCTCCGTGCAGCACCGGCTGATCGAGAAGGTGCGCAGCCTCGGGCGGGAGTAGGGCGCCTCAGCCCAGCGTGCGCAGCCAGTCGGCCAGCGCCGCGTTCACCGCCGCGGGCTGCTCCATCGTCAGCATGTGGCCGCATCGCGGCAGCAGTTGCAGCTGCGCCTGCGGCACCAGCGCGGCGATGGCCCGTGACTTGTCGGGCGGCGTGAGCAGGTCGTCCTCGCCGCACAGCACCAGCACCGGGCAGCGCAGGGCGCCGAGATGCTCGCGGGCATCCGGCCGCCCGATCACGGCGCGGTTCTGGCGGACCAGCTGATCGGCGCCGGCGCGCAGCACGAAATCCAGGTAGGCCTGCCGCAGGTCGGCCCGCGCGGCCTGGTCCGGGTGGAAGGCCAGGTGCACATTGGGCTCGATCACCTCGGCCACGCGGCCCTGCGCGAACAGCTCGATGGCGTCTTCGCGCAGCTTTCGCATCTCGGGCGTCTCGGGCTCGGCATTGGTGCCCAGCAGCGCCAGGCCCGCGACGCGTTCCGGCGCCTGCCGCGCGGCCTCCATCGCCACCATGCCGCCCATGGAGGCGCCGCACAGCACCAGCCGGCCCGGGTACTGCGCCAGCAGCGCCCCGGCCATGGCGGGGATCGTCTCGTGTCGGGTGTGAACGTTCGTCACCTGCGGCTGCCAGGCGGCCAGTGCGTCAAGCTGCTCGCGCCACATGGTGGCGTCGGCGGCCAAGCCGGGCAGTAGCAGGAGCTGGAAGGGGAGGGAGTTGATCGTGGTCATGTCCAGGCTTCATTCTGCCTGTGCCCCCGCTGCGATAATCCATCCCATGAAAGGTTGGCACGCATGACGGAATTGCTGTTGATCCGCCATGGCGAGACGGACCTCAATCGCGAACTGCGCTTCCAGGGCCAGGTGGATACGGCGCTCAACGCCATCGGGCATGAACAGGCCCGGCGGCTGGCGCGGCGTCTGGCGGGCGAGCGCGCCGATGCGCTGTATGTGAGTGACCTGGCGCGTGCGCTGCAGACCGCGCAGCCGATCGCGGGCGAGCTGGCGCTGCCCTCGCTGCCCGAATCGGGCTTGCGCGAGCAGAGCTTCGGTCTGGTGGACGGCATGGGCGTGGAAGAGATCCAGCGCCTGCACCCCACGGCCTGGGACGGCTGGCTGCGCTTCGACCCCGACTTCGCCATGCCCGGCGGCGAGTCGCAGCGGCAGTTCCACGCGCGTGTGATCGACACGCTGAACCGCCTCGCGGTGGCGCATGGCGATGGCCGGCTGGTCGTGGTCACGCACGGTGGCGTGCTGGACATGGTCTATCGCACGGCACGCTCGCTCGGCCTGGGCGGTCCGCGCCAGAGCGAGATCCCGAACGCCGGCCTGAACCGCGTGCGCGTCACCCCAGGAGGCCTGATCGAGATCCTCGACTGGGCCGACACGCGCCACCTGGCGGATCTGCCGCCGCAGCCGGTGTACGACCAGAAGAAGTACGCGCCGGGTGAGGCGTCCGGGACGGCCGGGTCCGCCTAGGCGCTGGTCGCCGCGCCGGCCCCCAGGCGCGGCCGCATCACGCCCAGCACCACGTTCAGCAGGCACAGCAGCAGGATCGTCCACAGGCCGATCCACTCGGTGCGCTGCAGCTCCGCCAGCTGCTGCGGATCGGGCTGGCCGGCGGCGGCGCGAGCCGACACCTCCGCCAGCTGGCGGGAGGTGCTCTGGATCGTGACCAGCGTGCCTTCCAGCAGGCCGACGCCGGTAAGCGCCTTGGCCCACACCCAGCGCGCGTTGTGGAAAGGCGGGTGCACGGCCATGGCCATCAGGCCGCAGAACAGCACCAGCAGCAGCGAGGGCAGCAGCATCCACTGGGTGATCGCCAGGATCGCCTGACGCACGGCCGCATAGTCCGTCACCGGCGCGGTGGGCGTGACGACCACCAGCACCAGGTGGGCCGCCAGCGCCCCCGCCATGCCGATGCCGCCGATCTCGTGCAGCAGCTTCATCAGGCGTCTCATGGGCGAGGTCCCGATGGGGCTGGTACGCAGCGCTGTTCGTGGCCGGCGACGCGCGCCCTCAGCCCGTGGCCAGCGCCGGCAGGCCCAGCGCGGCATAGAGCCGACGCGCCTGGCGCTGCAGCCGCTTCGACTCGGGCTGCGCGCTGGCTTGCGGCTGCACGATGTTCTGCGCGCCAGTCAGGCGGCCGGCGCGGATGAGCGCGTCCAGGTGGACCTGCGCGAACAGGTCGCGCTGGGCATGGCTGCCGCCCAGCTCCACCAGGCGCGGCAGGGCGTGGCCGAGCGCCTCGACCGCGGTCTTCCAGTCGCCGCGGGCATGGGCCAGCATGCCGCGTGCGGCCGGCACGCAGATGCGTTGCCACACCGTGGCATCCGCCTCGGGGGCCTGGGCCGCATGGCGGGCGATGGCGTGCATCAGCGCATCGGCCTCGGCCTCACGGCCGGCGCGCGCCAGGCCGTAGAGGTATTGCACATCGAGGAAGGGTAGGACGTGGTCATGCCCGCGCTGGGCAATCCAGTGGCCGACGTCCTGCCAGCGGTCACCCACGTCGCCGCCGGCGAGCTCGATGCGGGCCAGCAGCGAGACGGCATTGATCTGGTCCTGGCTGTAGGCCTTGACCACGCCCCAGACGCGCTGGTCGTACAGGGCCAGGGCTTCGTCGAGGTGGCCCAGCTCGATGGCGAACACCGCCTGGTGCCACCAGTTGTGGGTTTCCATGAAGGAGTTGAGACCCGTCCAGGTCGGGCCCATCGCGGCCATGAAGGCATGCCCTTCGGCAAGCCGGCCCTGCGTGAGCATCACGTGCGCGAGCGCGTGGTGGGCCCAGGGCTCCTTGCGGCACATGGCGATGGCGCGGCGGGCGGCGGCCTCGGCCTCATCCAGCAGGTGCGCCTGCTCCCAGGCGAACGCCAGCATGCCGTGCAGGTAGGGCACGTCGCCGGCGGCGGGGCGCGCTGCCAGGCCGATGCGCAGCATGGTGGGGGCGTCGCCGCGATTGAAGGCGTGGTACTGCCCGAGCTTCACCGAGGCGAGGTCGCGCGGGCATTCGCGCGCCTGCTCCTCGTGCAGGGCGATGGCGCGTGGCAGGTCGCCCGCCGCCCAGGCCGACACGGCGGCGATGAAGCGCTGCTCGCGCTTCGTCGCCTGCGCGGCCTGGGCTTCGGCGCGCTGCAGGAACGGCCTGGCCTGCGCCGGTGCATCGCCGCTTTCGGCGAACAGGTGCAGCGCTGCGCAGCAGGCCTGCACCAGCGGGCTGGGGTCGTCCTGCGCCTGCAGGATGTTCGCGACCCTCGCCTCGCTGGAGATGAACCCCTCCACGAAATCGTTCAGCGGCCCCAGGGCGGCCTCGCCCTGCAGCAGCGTGACCGGGTTACCGAGCGAATCAGTCTGCATGGTGCAGCGCCTCCGAGGGCGGCTGCGGCCAGGGACGCTGCGGCTCGCGCAGCTGCTCGAAGGCGCGGGAGACCCGCAGCACGCCCAGATCGTCAAAGCGCCGGCCCGCGATCTGCAGGCCGATGGGCAGGCCGCCGGTGGTGTAGCCGCAGTTCACCGAGGCGGCGGGCTGCTCGGACATGTTGTACGGCACGGTGAAGCCGATGTGCTCCAGCGGGCGCAGCGGATCGTTGGTGGGCGAGGGCAGCTCCACCGGGAAGGCCGGCATCGGCGACACGGGTGACAGCACGTAGTCGTAGGGCGCGCAGGCGTTCACCGTGGTCACGCGCGTGTGGTGGAACTGGTGCACGGCGCGGTACACCGCCTCGCCAGACATCCCCGCGGCACTGTCGGCCCAGGCGCGGATGTAGGGCAGCACGCGGGCCTTCACGTCGGGTGCCAGTGCCTGCATGTCGACGTACGAGCGCATGCGCCAGAAGTGGTCCATGCCGTCCAGCATGGCCTGCGTCATGAAGGGCTTCATGGGCGTGACGATGGCGCCCGCCTGCTCGAACAGGCGCGCCGCCTGCTCCACCGCCGCGCGCACCTCGGGCTCCACCGGCAGGCCGCAGCCCGCCTCCAGCAGCAGGCCGATGCGCAGGCCGCGCAACTGCTCCGGCGCGGCTTCGAAACGATCCCACTCGATCGGCTGCGGCGGCAGGCTCATGCTGTCGCGTGCGTCCGGACGGGACAGCACCGCCATGAACAGCGCGGCGTCGGCCACCGTGCGTGTCATGGGGCCGGCGGCGCGGCCGGTGTAGGGCGGATCGATGGGGATGCGGCCCAGGCTGGGCTTGAGCGTGAAGATGCCGCACCAGCCCGCCGGCAGGCGCAGCGAGCCGCCGATGTCGGTGCCGATGTGCAGCGGCCCGTAGCCCGCGGCGGCGGCCGAGCCGGCGCCCGCGCTGGAGCCGCCGGGCGTGCGCGACAGGTCCCAGGGGTTGCGCGCGAGCTTGTGGTAGCTGGACAGGCCGGAGGACAACATGCCGTAGTCGGGCATGGTGGTCTTGGCCAGGATGACGCCGCCGCTCTCGCGCACGCGCGCGGCCGGGGGCGCGTCGGCCGCGGCCGGGGTGAGCGGCATCGCGGCGGTGCCCAGCGGGGTGGGGTCGCCCTCGGTGGCGATGTTGTCCTTGATGGTGACGAGCACGCCGTCGATCGGACCCAGGGGCTCGCCGCGCTGCCAGCGGGCCTCGCTCGCGCGGGCCTGCTCCAGCACGCGGTGGGGTCGCAGCAGGTAGAGCGCCTGCAGGTGCGGCTCCCAGCGCTCGACATGGCCGAGCACGCTGCGCGCGACCTCCACCGGCGACAGCTCGCGCCGCCGGTAGAGGTCGACCAGGGCCGGCGCGGAAAGCTCGTGCAGGGCCGGTGCCGCCATCACGACCAGGACAGCGCGGACAGGTCGTTCGCGAAGATCGGCATGTCCTTCCAGAGGCCCTTGACGCCCTTGTTCGCGATGGTCACCCATTGCGGCTGGTACAGGTAGCCATGCACCGCGTCGTCGGCCACCAGGCGCTGGATGTCACCCAGGATCCTGGTGCGCTCGCCGGCGTTCGCCGTCTGCTTGTACTTGTCGTACATCGCGTTGAACTTCGGGTTCTCGTAGTTCCAGTAGTAGCCGGGGCGGGAGAAGTTGCCCAGGTCGAACGGCTCCACGTGCGAGATGATCGTGAGGTCGTAGTTCTTGTTGCCGTACACGCCCGAGAGCCACTGCGCCCATTCCACGTTCTGCAGCTTGGCCTTGATGCCCACCTTGTCCAGCATGGAGGCGATGACCTCGCCGCCCTGGCGCGCATAGGGCGGCGGCGGCAGGGTGATGGTCACCTCCAGGTTGTTCACGCCGGCTTCCTTCAGCAGCGCGCGTGCCTTGTCGGGGTCATAGGCGTTGACCTTGGTCAGGTCGATGTAGCCGGGGGCGCTGGGCGGGTAGTAGCTGCCGATGGGCACGCCGTAGCCGTCGGCCGCGCCCTGGATCACCGCCTTGCGGTCCAGCGCCATGTTGACGGCGCGGCGCACGCGCACATCGTCGAACGGCTTCTTCTTGTTGTTGATGGCCAGGATGGTCTTGGCGCGCGAGCCGCTGAACATGACCTGGAACTTGGGATTGCTCTTGAACTGGTCGATGCCGCGGGCGGTGACGCGCGGGAAGGCGTCCACGTCGCCGGCCAGCAGCGCCGCGATCTGCGCGGCTGGGTCGGCGATGAAGCGGAAGCTCGCGCGGCGCAGCTTGATCGCGCCGGCGTTGCGATGGCCATCCCACTTCGACAGGGTGAGGGAGGAGCCCTTGACCCAGTTCTCCAGCTTGTAGGGGCCGGTGCCCACGGGCTGGGTGGCGTTGCTGCCGGCGGACTTGGGCTCCACGATCACCGCGGTGGCCTGGCCCATGAGGAACAGGAAGTCGGGGTCGATCTCCTTGGTCAGCAGCACCACCGTGTGGTCATCCACCACCTGGGTGGTGATGGCGGCGAAGGTCCGCTTGTCCTTGTTGGTGCTCTTGTCGCCGCCCGCGCGGTCGAAGGCGAACTTCACGGTGTTCGCGTTGAAGGCCTCGCCGTTCGAGAACTTCACGCCCTTGCGCAGCTTGAAGGTGTAGGTGCGCAGGTCGGGCGAGACCTCCCAGCTTTCGGCCAGCAGCGGCGTGACCGAGCCGTCGGGGTGGATCTTGGTCAGCGTCTCGTAGATGTTGTAGAGCGTGATCTCGCCGATGGCGGAGGCCGCGCTGGCGGTGGGGTCCAGGCCCGGGGGCTCCAGGGCCATGGCCATCGAGATCGAGTCCTTGCGGCCCTGGGCCAGGGCGCCCGCCGGCAGGGCGGCCAGGGCAGCCAGGGAGGCGGAATGCGTGAGCACTTGACGGCGTTGGATCATGGTGTGGACTCCGTTGAGGCGTTGGAAAAGGGGTGCGCAGGCATCATCACGAGAACCGGCACGGGCTGCAAGGGGGATAAGCTTATCCCTTGCCGTTGCGGGTGCGGCTGGGCGGCTCCGCCTCGGGCACGGCCGCCAGCAGGGTCTGGGTGTAGGGGTGCTCGGCCGCGCTGAACAGCCGCTCGGGCGGGCCCTGCTCCACGATGCGGCCCTGCCAGAGCACGGCCACGTCGTCGCACAGATGGTGCACCACGGCCAGGTCATGGCTGATCAGCATGTAGGTGATGCCGAACTCGGCCTGCAGGTCCTGCATCAGGTTCAGCACCTGGGCCTGCACGGACACGTCGAGCGCGCTGACCGGCTCGTCGGCGACGATCAGCCGCGGCCGGGTGATCAGCGCGCGGGCGATGGCGATGCGCTGGCGCTGGCCACCCGAGAACTCATGCGGGTACTTGCCCAGATCGGCGCGGCGCAGGCCCACCGCCTCCAGCACCTCGGCGGCGCGGCGGTGCTGCTCGTCGCGGCTCACGTCGCCCTGGGCGGAGAGCGGCTCGCACACGATGCGCTGCACCGTCTGGCGCGGATCGAGCGACCCATAGGGATCCTGGAAGACCATCTGGAAGTCGCGCCGCGCGCGCCGCAGGTCCTCATGCGGCAGCGCATGCAGGTCGCGGCCGTCCAGGCGCACGCTGCCCTGCGTGGGCTTGTCCAGGGCCATCACCAGCCGCGCCAGCGTGGACTTGCCCGAGCCCGACTCGCCCACCACGCCCAGGCTGCGGCCGGCCTCGATGGTGAAGCTCACGCCGTTGAGCGCATGCACCTGCGGCGGCGGGCCGAACAGCTTCTCGCGCGGCATCGTGTAGACGCGGTGGAGGTTCTCCACCTGCAGCAGCGGCGTCGTGGTCACTGGGCGGCCTCCTGCGCGGCGGCCACGGCATCCAGCCGCAGGCAGCGCGCCTCATGGCCGTCGCCCAGGTTCACCGCCGGAGGCGCGGTGGCGGCGCACTCGGGCACGGTGTAGGCGCAGCGGCCGGCAAAGGGGCAGCCGGCGGGCAGATCGGCCAGCTCGGGCACCGTGCCGGGAATGGTGGCCAGGCGCTTGCCCTTGGTCGTGCGCAGGCCCGGCCGCGCCGCGAACAGGCCGCGCGTGTAGGGATGCACACGGTGCGGGAACACCACGTCGGTGGGCCCGCTCTCGACCACCGAGCCGCCGTACATGACCAGCATGCGCTGCACGTTCTGCGCGATCACGCCCAGGTCGTGCGAGATCAGCATCAGGGCCATGCCGCGCTCGGCCACCAGCTCGCGGATCAGGTCCAGGATCTGGCGCTGGATGGTCACGTCCAGCGCGGTCGTCGGCTCGTCGGCGATCAGCAGGTCGGGCCCGCAGGCGAGGGCCATGGCGATGGTGATGCGCTGGCGCTGCCCGCCGGAGAACTGGTGCGGATACGAGTCCACGCGGCGCGCGGCATCAGGGATGCCCACCCGGTCCAGCAGGGCGATGGCCTCGCGCCGGGCGTCGGCGGCCGACAGGCCGCGGTGCAGGCGCAGCGGCTCCGCCACCTGGCGGCCGATGGTGTGCACCGGGTTCAGGGCTGTCATCGGCTCCTGGAAGATCATGCCGATGCGGTCGCCGCGCAGCGCGCACATCTCGTGCTCGGGCTTGCCCACCAGCTGCTGGCCCTCGAAGACGATGCTGCCGGTCACGCGCGCCTGTTCGGGCAGCAGGCCCATCAGCGCCATGACGGTGATCGACTTGCCGCAGCCCGACTCGCCGATCAGGCCCAGCGACTCGCCGCGGGCCAGCTCGAAGCTCACGTTGCGCACCGCCAGGGCGGGGCCACGGTGGGTGTGCAGTTCCACCGAGAGGTTCTCTACGCGCAGCAGTTCAGTCATCCCGCATCACCGCTTGCGCGCCAGGCGCGGATCGAACAGGTCCCGCAGGCCATCGCCCAGCAGGTTGAGGCCCAGCACCGCCATGGCGATGGCGATGCCGGGGAACACGGCCAGGCGCGGTGCCTGGAACAGCAGCGTCTGCGCTTCGCTCAGCATGCGGCCCCACGAAGGCTGCGGCGGCTGCGTGCCCAGGCCCAGGTAGGACAGGGCGGCCTCCGCCAGGATGGCGATCGCGAAACGGATGGTCGTCTGCACGATCAGCACCGACACGATGTTGGGCAGCACGTGCTCGATGGTGATGGCGAACTTGCCCTTGCCGCAGGCCTGCGCGGCCAGCACGAACTCACGCGACCAGACGGCATTGGCCGAGGCGCGGGTGATGCGCGCGAACGTGGGGATGTTGTAGATGCCGATGGCGATGATGGCGTTCACCATGCCGGGGCCGAAGACGGCGGTGAGCATGATCGCCGACAGGATGGCCGGGAAGGCGAAGCCGAAGTCGGACAGCCGCATGATCGTCTCTTCCACCCAGCCGCGCTTCGCCGAGGCGAGCAGGCCGAGCGCGGTGCCGATCACCAGGCCGATGCTGACGGCGATCACGCCGACCACGATGGAGGCGCGCGCGCCGACGAGCAGCAGCGAGGCGACGTCGCGGCCGAAGGGGTCGGTGCCGAGCCAGTAGCTGCCGTCGGGCGGCCGCAGCTTCAGCGCCATGTCGATGTCGTAGGGGTTGTGGGGTGTCCACACGAACGACACCAGTGCCGCCACCGCAAGCAGCAGGCTCAGCACGGCGCCGATCATGAAGCTGGGGTGGCGCCGCGCGCGCGCCCAGAACCCCGGAGCACTGGGGGTCATATGTCGCTGGCCTTCACGCGCGGATCGATCACTGCATAGAGCACGTCGACGATGAAATTGACGATGACCACCATCGCCGCGAGCAGCATCACGCAGTTGCGCACGACGATCAGGTCGCGGTTGGAGATCGACTGGAAGATCAGCCGGCCGAGGCCGGGCAGGTAGAACACGCTCTCCACCACGATGGTGCCGGCCAGCAGCTCGGCGAACTGCAGGCCCATGACGGTGATCACGGGGATCAGGGCGTTGCGCAGCACGTGGCCCCACAGCGCGCCGCGGCGCGACACGCCCTTGGCGCGCGCCGTGCGCACGAAGTCCTCGCGCAGCACCTCCAGCACCGCCGAGCGGGTGATGCGCGCCAGAATGGCCGACTGCACCACGGCGAGCGACAGCGCCGGCAGCATCAGCGCCCGCAGGCCGCCCAGGATGCCCTCCTCTTCCCAGCCCGGGAAGCCGCCGGCCGAGAACCAGCCCAGGTGCACCGAGAACAGCAGGATCAGCAGGATGGCGAACCAGAAGTTCGGGATGGCGATGCCCAGCTGCGTGAGGCCCATGATGCCCACGTCGCCCAGCTTGTTGTGCTGCGCGGCGGCGTAGATGCCGGCGGCCAGCGCCAGCACCGTGGTCAGCACCATGGCCAGCACGGCCAGCGGCACGGTGACGGTGAGGCGCTCGAGCACCAGCTCGCCCACTGGCGTGCTGTAGGCGTAGCTGAGCCCGAGGTCACCCATGAGCAGGCCACCGATCCAGGAGAAGTACCGCTCGACGGCCGGGCGGTCCAGCCCCAGCTTCTGCGCGAGCGCCTGCACGGTCTCCGGCGGGGCATCCGGACCCATGAGGATCTGGGCCGCGTTGCCGGGCAGGATCTCGAGAACGAGGAACACCACGATCGAGGTGCCCACCAGCGTTGCGACCAGGGTGATCAGGCGCTTGAAAAGGAACAGACCCATCAGGCGGCGGATAATGCCACGACTATGGCCGGGAGAACTTTCGCATGGCG
>NZ_JAYRZR010000095.1:0-15239 GCF_041916345.1 Ramlibacter sp. | reverse complement strand
CGTCTCGCGCGGGTACTGGTAGCGGATCTCGTCCAGGCTGAAGCGGCAGCGCGCGGCCACCTCCAGCGTGCGCGCCAGCAGCTCGGGCGGGTACAGCGCAGCCAGCCGCATGCGATGGCGCAGGTGCCGCTCGGCGTTGCCCTGCAGCGCGAAGCCGCACTCGGCCACCGGCCGGCCCAGCCGCACGGCGGTGATCACGTCCTGCAGCGGCTTGCGCGAGCGGGCGTGCATGTGCACGTCGCCGGCGGCCACCAGCGGCACGCCCGCCGCATCACCGGCGCGCTGCAGCGTGTCGAGCCACAGCTCGTCGTCGCCTTCGAGAAGCAGCTCCGCCGCCAGCCAGGCGTGGCCCGGGGCCAGTGTCTGCGCCCAGGCGGCGCGTTCGGCGATGGCGGTGATGGCGTCGGGCGTGGCAGGCGCCGTGCCCGCTGCGTCCGGCCGTGGCGGGGCCCCGTTCTGCGGCGGGCGCATCGGGCACACCAGCAGTTCACAGCTGGCCAGCAGTGACCAGCGCCCCTCGGCCCGGGTGCAGCGGTACTCGCCCTTGGGCGCGGCCATGCGGCAGGCGGAGATGAACTCGCACAGGTCACCCCAGCTCGCCGCGTCGCGCGCCAGCGCCACCAGCCGGAAGCCGTCGAGCGCGAACTCGGCACCGGGGAGCAACCGCAGACCCAGCGTCTTCGCCTCGGCGTGCGCGCGCACCATGCCCGCCACCGAGCATTCATCGGTCAGGGCCAGCGCGGCATAGCCCAGCTCGTGCGCGCGCCGCACCAGCTCCAGCGGGTGCGAGGCGCCGCGCTGGAAGCTGAAGTTGGAGAGGCAGTGCAGCTCCGCGTAGGCGGGCAGGAGGGGGGACATGACGGCAGCCCGGCCTCACGCATACAGGCCATGCAGGAACCAGCGGGCCGCTGCCTGCTGCTCGGGCGCCAGGCGCTCGCGGAAGATCCACAGCAGGCCGGCGGCCTCGCTGCGGGCGATGAAGTAGTCGCGCAGCACGGGGCCGGCCTGGGCCGTGTCCCACCACGCGGCCTCCAGCCGCCGGGCGCGCGTGAGCAGCGCGAGCGGCCCCAGGTAGAAGGGCTTGTCGGCCTTCACCTGCAGCGGCACCGGCTCGCGCAGCAGCCAGGGCGGATACAGCGCGTCGGCGGCGTCCTGCGCGCGTGCCGCCACGCCATCGGCCAGGCCCTGCCGCGCCGGCCGCCAGGCCTGCATGCATTCGGGCCGCCAGTCCTGCCGGGGTTCGGCCACCAGCACGTTGGCCTCGCCCAGGCGCACGCTCAGCCGCTCCACCAGTTCGTGCAGGCGCTCGCCGCTGCGCTGCTCCTCGGGCAGCAGGCTGGTGGTGAGGCCGCCCCAGGGCACGGTCTCCAGCGTGCGCAGGCGCAGCGTGTGGGCCGGCGCGGCGAGGGTGGTGCGGGCGAACTGCTCGGCCGCCAGGCGCCGCAGGTGCCGCATGGCCTGCGTGGGCTGCGCGGTGCGGATGACGAGCTGCTCCGAGGGCGGCAGCGGCCGGCCATCGAGCCGCCGCAGATCGAGCTGCCACTCGAACGCGATCGCCAGCACGCCGCGGTTGCGCGCCGCGAGCCAGGCTGCCAGCAGCGTGAGCAGGCGCTGCGCGCCGGCCAGCAGATCCGGCGCGCTGGTGGCCAGCGCGGGCAGCTCCAGTGACTGGTTGAAGGCCTGCGGCAGCGCGAGCCACTCGTAGCGCTCGGGCCGCTCGCCCCAGGCGGCATCCAGCGCCTGCAGCAGCGCGGCGCCGAAGCGGCGCGCCACCCCGGCGCGCGGCAGCGCACGCAGCTCGCCCCAGGTGGTGCAGCCGACGCGGGCCAGCGTGGGCAGGGCCGCGCGCGCGGCGCTCAGGGTGGGCAGCGGCAGGTCATCCGGCAGGCGGGTCGGCACGGGCTCACCGGCCTGCCGCAGCCGCAGCAGGGCCAGCGCGACGAGCGAGGTGGGGCCTTCGGCCCAGGGGATGACCGCGGCGGCCTTCAGCAGCCGCCGCAGCAGCCGCTGGCGCCCGCCGAACAGGCGCAACGAGGCGCCCACCTCCAGCAGCAGGGCTTCTTCGACGGCGGCGACACGGGGGGTGAACTGCAAGGCGCGCCATCCCCATGCCGTGCGGTCCTCATCGGACGAGGGCGAGAGGGCGATCCAGTGCATGCGGGGCACCCTGGCGCGTGATGGAAGAAGAGGCGGCGGCGCCGGAGACCATGGCGCCCGTGGCACTCGCCGTCGCAACGGCCGGCACCCCCATGCGCCCCCGCCGCCGCGCGGCCAGCAGCGCCGCCAGCCGCGCAGGCTGCGCGCCCAGCACCAGCGGCTGCAGCAGGGGCGGGCCGCGCCGCTTGAGGATGCGCACCTCCAGCCGGTCAGCGCCCTGCACCACCAGCCGCAGCCGCGCCGGCGAGGCCTGCGTGGCGGCCTCCAGCCCGCGGAACACCACCAGCAGGCGGCCGTGCTGCTGCGCGCCCAGGTGAAGGCGGCGCAGGTCTTCGGCCCGGGCCCGCGGCAGCCAGGCGAGCACCGCGCCCACGTCGCCGCAGCGCAGGGCCTGCTCCGCCGCCCACAGGCGGGCGGCGGGCGGCTCGGCCTGCACGCACAGCAGCGGCTCGTGCGCCAGCCCCTGGCCGCGCAGGCCGGGGGTGAAGGGCAGGCAGGGCGGATGCACCAGCACCACCGGCCCCGGCTGCAGGCGCGCGGCCTGCGCCAGCCCCGGCGCGAGCAGCTGCCACACGTGCTGCGTGGCGCGGGCCTGCAGCACCTCGATCAGGCAGCCCAGCGGCCAGCCGCCGGCCGGCAGTTCGGCATCCAGTGCGGCATGGCCGGTGGGCACGGTGCGCTCCACCGGCGTGGCCAGCGCCCGCCCGCGCCAGACGTGGGGCAGTTGGTCAAGGGCAGCGAGGGCGGCGGCGGGCATGGGGGAAAGCAGGAAACTGTCTATTTATACAGTGTTTTGAGCGGATAGGGATGGTGCCTTCGTCGGATGGGGCGGATTCCTCGTAGGCTGGGGTGGAGCGACAGCGCAACCCCAGCGATCACGGGGCGCAGCCGGCGGCTCCACAAGTGGGGTGGGATGGCTCACAACCCAAAACGCTGGGGTTGCTCCCCAGCCTTCTACGAACCCCCAACCCCCCGAACCCCGAACCCCCAAACGCCCGAACGCCACGAAATCCGGACAACCCGCATCACCCGCCGCTCCTGTCAGCAGCCAGCGGTCTTTTCCGCTACAACTGCGCCTCCGACCGCGGCGCACCCCTGCCCGGCCGGCCAGCCCCACCAGGGAGACCTCCGCTTGTTCCGTCGCTTCGAAAACCTCCTGCACCCCTACCCCGAGGCCGAACCGGCCCTGCCGCCCACGGGCTTCTTCGCCTTCATCTGGGCCTGCACCGCGGGCATGAGGGGCTACCTGCTGGCCCTGGCGCTGCTGAGCGCCGCGCTCTCCGCCTACGAGGCCTGGCTGTTCTCGGTGCTGGGCCGGGTGGTGGACTGGGCCGCGCAGACACCGCCCGGCAGCTTCTTCAGCCAGCACGGCGGCACGCTCGCGCTGTTCGGCGGCGTGCTGGCCGCCAGCGTCGCCCTGGTAGCGCTGGAGTCGCTGGTGAAGCGGCAGACGCTCGCCATGAACGTGCCGCTGCGCCTGCGCTGGAACTTCCACCGCATCATGCTGGGCCAGAGCATGGCCTTCTACGCCGACGAGTACGCCGGCCGCGTGACCACCAAGGTGATGCAGACCGGCCTGGCGGTGCGCGAGGTGCTGTTCGCCACCATCGAGGTGGTGATCGGCATCGCCGCCTACTTCGTCACCATCGTCGCGCTCACCGCCGGCTTCGACCCGCGCCTGGTGCTGCCCTTCCTGGCCTGGATGGCGCTGTACGCCGCCGCCAGCGCGTACTTCGTGCCGCGCCTGGCGCGCATCGGCAAGGTGTACGCCGACGCCAAGGCCAAGGTCACCGGCCGCATCTCGGACGCCTACGCCAACATCACCACCGTCAAGCTGTTCTCGCACACGCAGCGCGAATCCGCCTTCCTGCGCCAGGCCCTGGCCGAATCCGGCGAGATCGGCTACGAGCAGAACCGGCTGATCACCGCCTTCGAGATCACCAACCACGTGCTGGTGGTCTCGCTGCTCGCGGGCGCCACCGGCCAGGCGCTGTGGCTGTGGTCGCAGGGCCAGGTAGGCCCGGGCGCGCTGGCCGCGGTGACGGCCATGAGCCTGCGCATCGGCGGCATGTCGCACTGGATCATGTGGTCCTTCGCCGGCCTGTTCGAGAACGTGGGCACGGTGCAGGACGGCATGGCCACGCTGGGCAAGCCGCGCCAGGTGGTGGACGCGCCCGATGCGCAGCCGCTGGCGGTGACGCGCGGCGAGGTGCGCTTCGAGCAGGTGCGCTTCTCCTACGGCGGCAAGGCGCCGGTGCTGCAGGACTTCAGCCTCACGGTACGTCCGGGCGAGAAGATCGGCCTCATCGGCCGCTCGGGGGCGGGCAAGTCCACGCTGGTGAACCTGCTGCTGCGCTTCCATGACGTGGAGGCCGGCCGCATCCTCATCGACGGCCAGGACATCGCCACGGTCACGCAGGACAGCCTGCGCACGGGCATCGGCATGGTCACGCAGGACACCTCGCTGCTGCACCGCTCGGTGCGCGACAACATCGTCTACGGCCGCCCCGGCGCCACCGAGGAGCAGATGCTCGCCGCCGCGCGTCGCGCGCAGGCGCACGCCTTCATCGGCGACCTGACCGACCCCAAGGGCCGCCGCGGCTACGACGCGCAGGTGGGCGAGCGCGGCGTCAAGCTCTCGGGCGGCCAGCGCCAGCGCATCGCCATCGCGCGCGTGATGCTGAAGGACGCGCCCATCCTGCTGCTGGACGAGGCCACCAGCGCACTCGATTCCGAGGTGGAGGCCGCCATCCAGGCCAGCCTGAAGACGCTGATGCAGGGCAAGACGGTGATCGCCATCGCGCACCGCCTGTCCACCATCGCCGCGCTCGACCGGCTGGTGGTGATGGATGCCGGCCGCATCGTGGAGGAAGGCACGCACGCGCAGCTGCTGGCCGCCGGCGGCCTGTACGCGCGGCTGTGGGCGCACCAGAGCGGCGGCTACCTGGGCGAGGAGGAGGAAGACCTCGCCACTGCCGATGCGTGATGCCCCTGGCGCCGCACCGCGCGCGGCGGCCGGCGCCCGGCTGCTGCGCGCCGCCAACTTCGACCGCGACGCGCCAGACCTCGCGCGCGCGCTGATCGGCGCCACGCTGCTGGTGGAGGGCGTGGGCGGCGTGATCGTGGAGACCGAGGCCTACACGCCCGACGACCCGGCTTCGCACAGCCACGGCGGCCCGACCGAGCGCAACCGCGCGATGTTCGGCCCGCCCGGCCATGCCTACGTGTACCGCTCGTATGGCATGCACTGGTGCCTCAATTTCGTCTGCCGCGAGGCCGGCCATGGCGCCGCCGTGCTGATCCGCGCGCTGGAACCGACCCATGGCCTGGACCGCATGCGCACGCGGCGCGGGGTGGCGGAGGAGCGGCTGCTGTGCGCCGGCCCCGGGCGGCTGGCGCAGGCGCTGGGCATCACGCGCGAGCACGACGGCCTGCGGCTGGACCGCGCGCCGTTCCGCCTGCTGGCCGCGCCTGAACCCGTGGCGGTCCTCACGGGGCCGCGCATCGGCATCCGCAAGGCGGTGGAGCGGCCCTGGCGCTTCGCGCTCGCCGGCTCGCGCCACCTGAGCCGGCCGCTGCGCGACGGACGGGACGACGTATAACCGGGGCTGGCCCGGTGGCGGGCCGCCCGCCGAAAGAACGATGCCCTACCCTCATCTGCTGGAGCCCCTGCGCATCGCAGGCACGACCCTTCGCAACCGCATGGTCATGGGGGCGATGCACACCCGGCTGGAGACGCTGGACCGGCCGCTCGAGCGCCTGGCCGCGTTCTACGCCGAACGCGCCCGCGGCGAGATCGGTCTGGTGCTCACGGGCGGCTACGCGCCCGTGCCCGAGGGCGTGATCGACGAGGGCGGCCTGGTGCTGGACAGCCCTTCGCAGCTGGCCGACCACCGCGTCATCACCCGCGCCGTGCGCGAGGCCGGCAGCCCCATCGTGCTGCAGATCCTGCATGCGGGGCGCTACGCCAAGGTGGCGAGCTGCGTGGCGCCTTCGGCCCGCAAGGCCCGCATCAACACGCACACGCCGCGCGCGCTCTCCACGCAGGAGGTGTGGGACACCATCGCCGCCTATGCCCGCACCGCTTCGCTGGCCGAGCAGGCGGGCTATGCCGGCGTGGAGATCATGGGCTCCGAGGGCTACCTCATCAACGAGTTCACCGCCGCCGTCACGAACGGCCGCGACGACGCGTTCGGCGGCCCGTTCGAGCATCGCATCCGTTTCCCGCTGGAGATCGTGCGCGCGGCGCGGGCCGCGGTGAGCGCGGACTTCATGATCATCTACCGGATCTCCGCCATCGACCTGGTGGAAGGCGGCCTCACCGCGCCGGAGATCGCCACGCTGGCGCAGCGGGTGGCCGAAGCCGGCGCCGACCTGCTGAACACGGGCATCGGCTGGCACGAGGCTGCCGTGCCCACCATCGCCGCGGCCGTGCCCCGCGCGGCGTGGGTCGACGCGATCCGCAACGTGAAGCAGGCCGTGCGCATCCCCGTGATGGCCTCCAACCGCATCAACACGCCGGAGGTGGCCGAGGCGCTGATCGCCGGCGGCGTGGCCGACCTGGTGTCGATGGCCCGTCCCCTGCTGGCCGACCCCGCCTTCGCGCGCAAGACGCGCGAGGACCGCGCCGAGGAGATCAACACCTGCATCGCCTGCAACCAGGCCTGCCTGGACCACATCTTCACCGAGCGCACGGCCACCTGCCTGGTCAATCCGCGCGCGGGCCGCGAGATCGAGTTCCAGCCGCGTCCGATGCCCGCGCCGCGCCGCATCGCCGTGGTCGGCGGCGGGCCGGCCGGCCTGGCCTTCGCGACCGAGGCCGCGCTGCGTGGCCACGCCGTCACGCTGTTCGAGGCCGGCGACACCGTGGGCGGGCAACTGCTGATGGCGCGTCGCGTGCCCGGCAAGAGCGAGTTCGACGAGATGCTGCGCCACTTCCGCGTGAAGCTGCAGCGCACGGGCGTGACGGTGCGTACGGGCCATCGCGTGACGGCGGGCGAGCTGGCCCGGGGCGGCTTCGACGAGGTGGTGATCGCCACGGGTGTGGTGCCCCGCCGGCCCGACATCCCGGGCGTGGACCACCCCAAGGTGCTGAGCTATGTGGACGTGCTCGCGCGCAGCGCCGTGGTGGGCCGCCGCGTGGCGATCATCGGGGCCGGTGGCATCGGCTTCGACGTGGCCGAGTTCCTGCTCGGCGACCCGGCGGAATCCACCGACCCGGCCGTGTTTCAGCGCGCCTGGGGCGTGGACACGCGCATCACCGCGCCGGGCGGCGTGGTGGCGGCCGCCGCGCCCACGCCCGCGCGTGAGGTCTTCATGTTGCAGCGCAGCCCCGGCACGCTGGGCCGCACGCTCGGCAAATCCACCGGCTGGATCCTCAAGGCCCGCCTGCGCAAGGCGAACGTGGCCATGACGGCCGGCGCCACCTACGACGCCATCGACGATGCCGGCCTGCACTACACCGTGAACGGCGAGCGTCGCGTGCTCGCCGTGGACCATGTGGTCCTCTGTGCCGGGCAGGAGTCGGAGCGCTCATTGGCCGATGAGCTGATCGCGCTCGGCGTGCGCACGCACGTGATCGGCGGCGCCGAGCGGGCGGCCGAGCTGGACGCGCTGCGGGCGATCGACCAGGCGACGCGGCTGGCGCTGGCGCTGTAGGGCGGCACCGCGCCGCGGCCCGGGCGGCGAAGGCGCTATAAACGCTGCGAATCCCAGGCTGGACTTCTCATGCAATTCGGAAAACTCACGCTCAAGCGGTGCCGGCACGGCTGGATGTTGTTCAACGGGCCGTCCGGCCCGTTCATCGGCCGTTGCTTCGAACTCTACGGGGAGTTCAGCGAGGGCGAGGTCGATCTCATGTGCAAGCTGATCGAACCCGGCGACACGGTCATCGACGTCGGCGCCAACATCGGCAGCTTCACGGTGCCGCTCGCGAACCGGGTCGGAGCCGCCGGCCGTGTCTACGCGGTGGAGTCGCACGCGGAAACCTTCCAGGTCCTCTGCGCGAACCTGGCCCTGAACGGCCTGTCGAACGTCAAGCCCGTCAACGCATTCGTGACCGCGGACCCCCACACGAGCACCGATGGTGACTGGGGCAGGCACGGCTATGTGTCCGCGGTCTGGGCACCCCCTCTCATCCCGATCGATGCGCTCGATGTCCCGGCCTGCCGGCTGATCAAGATCGACACCGATGGGCGCGAGCTGGGCGTCATCCAGAGCGCTGAACAGACGATCAACCGCTTCCGCCCGGTGATCTACTTCGAGAATGAGAAGCGGGCGCTGTCGCCCCCCTTGCTCAGCCACGTGCGCGACCTCGGCTACGACATGCATTGGCACATCACGCCGCTCACGCGGGCGGGCAACTTCTTCGGCCACGCGGACCTGCTGCACGGGGGCAAGCGCCTGGTGTCGCCCATGGTCGTCGCCACGCCGAAGGAGCGCCCGATGATGTTCCCGCTCATGCGCAAGGTGGCGGATGTCAGTGAATGGTGGGAAGACGTGCATCGGCGGCCGGCATAGGCGTCTGCTCGGTGGCAACGCCGGGGCGGTTGCGGCGCCCCCCTGCGGGCAGGCTGCGCTATGCTCCGCACCATGTCCATGATCGCCCCTCCCGTGGTGACCGTGCGCGCCGGCAACCCGCCGCCCGCCGCACGCTGAACCGTCCCCCGTTCCCCGGACCGCGCCGCACCCGCAGCGCGTGAAGGTGCGCGCCTGTGCCGGGCGTGCGCCGGTGCCGGGGCGCACCGGTCCGTCCCACAGGAACCCTGATCATGCAAGTCTCTCCCGCCGCCGCGGGCGCGCTCGTGCGAGTCGCCCCCACGGCCGCCTTCGTGCTGCTCTGGAGCAGCGGCGCGCTCTTCGCGCGCTGGGGCCTGGCGCACGCCAGCCCCTTCGCCTTTCTCGTGCTGCGCTTCGTCGTGGCGCTCGCCTTCCTCGGCCTGCTCGCACTGGCCGGCCACCGGTTGCGCCCGCAACCGGGCAGCGCCGGCCGGGTGGCCTGCAGCGGCCTGCTGCTGGCGGGCGCCTACCCGGCCTGCTACTTCCTCGCACTGGACCGCGGCCTGACACCCGGCGTGCTGGCCACCGTGCTCGGCGTGCAGCCGCTGCTCACCCTCGCGCTGACCGAGCGGCCGCTGGCCGGCCGCCGCATCGCCGGGCTGCTGGTGGCGCTGACCGGGCTCGCGCTGGTGGTGTTCGACAGCCTCGTGCAGTCCCGCTTCCATCCGCTCGGCCTGGGCTTCGCGCTCGCCGCGCTGGGCGCCATGACCTGGGGCACGCTGCAGCAGAAGCGCCTGGATCAGCCGCCGCTGGCCGTGATGCCGCTGCAACTGGCGATGGGGCTGGTCGTCTGCCTTTGCCTGCTGCCCTTCGAGGCGGTGCGGGTGGACTGGAACTGGCAGCTCGCTGTCACCGTGGCCTGGCTCGGCATTCCGATCTCGGTGGCGGGCACGCTGCTGCTTTATCAGCTGCTGGCCCGCGGCAATGTGGTGGACGTGACGAGCCTGTTCTACCTGGTGCCCGCTGGCACCGCGTTGCTGGACGCCTTAGTCTTCGGCCATGTCCTCGCGCCGCTCGCGCTGGCGGGCATGGCCGCCATCGTGGGCGGGCTGGTGATGGTGTTCCGGCGGGTGTGACGGAACGCCGACCTACCAGCGCGGCGCGTCCGTCCCTGGTGGCTGCGACGGCCGGTCCCAGCCGGCCGGCGTGCGGGCGAGCTGCGCGCTGTGGCGCAGACCATCGAGCAGGCCGAAGCCGCTGGCGTGCGACTCGATCCACGGCTCCAGCGACGGCGGCTTGACGTCGAACCCGCCAGCCACGCAGCCGAGCGAACGCAGCCAGTGGCCGGTCTGCACCAGCGAGACCTGCACATGCCAGGAGCCGCCTTCTCGCTGCTGGCGGCGCAGGGCCGCCGCTGCGCCGAAGGCCATGAGGTAGCCGGTCGCCTCGTCGAGGATCTGCATCGGCAGCGCACGCGGCTTGTCGGGCGTGCCGGCGGCCGCGGCCGCGGCCAGGTTGAAGCCGGTGGCCGTCTGCACCAGTGAATCGAAGCCGCGCCGGCCGGCCCAGGGCCCCTGCGTGCCGTAGGCCGAGAGCGAGACGCACACCATGCCGGGCCGTGCGGCCGCGAGTGCCTCCGCGCTGTAGCCGAGCCCGGCCAGCGCGCCCGGGCGATAGCCCTGCACGAAGACCTGCGCGCCTTGCACCAGGGCATCCATCGTGGCACGTCCTTCAGGCGAACGCAGGTCCACATGCACCGAGCGCTTGCCGCGGCTGGTGTCGGCGATGGCGTCGATGTTCGGCAGGTGCGGCGAATTCACGAGCATCACGTCGGCCCCGTAGGCCGCGAGCGCGCGGCCACCCACCGGACCGGCCAGGATGCGTGTGAGATCCAGCACGCGCACGCCAGCCAGGGACCGCTGCTCGGCGCCGAGCGGCGGCAAGGGCAAGGGATCGGCCTCACCGATGCGGGTGAAGGTGAAGAGGGGCTGCGCGGCGATGGCGCGCGCCGCCTCCGTGGCATCCCATTGCGCGAAGCTGCGCAGGGCCGAGGCCACCAGGCCGGCCTCGGCGCTGGCCTGCTCGTAGGCCAGCGCGTCCCAGCCGAGCAACGCGCGCTCTGCATCGGCGCGCTCGGCGGTGGCCGGATTCAGCCCCAGCAGCCGCAGCGCGCCCTCACGGTGGTGCGCGAAGTTGGCGTGGATGCGCACCCAGCCATCGCGGGTGCGGTACAGGCCGGAGAACGGGTCCCAGAGGTCGGGCACGCGGCCGTCGATGCGGAACCAGCCCAGGCACTCGGCGGTGGCATGGGCGATGTCCACGTGCACGGCCTGGCGCGGCTGGCCGCGCTGGTGGCCCAGTTCGCAGGCCGCGAGCGCGGCTGCAGCGATGGTGGATTGCGCCGCGGCGCCGACGGCGAAGGACGAAGGCCAGACGGGATCGGCTCCGGTGAGGTGGGCCTCGGACAGGGCCGCCGGCGGCAGGTCAGCCAGCCGCCACAAGGCGGCCAGTGCATCGCTGGGGTTCCCGCTGGTCACCCCAGCCTTCTACGAAAGCAGCGGCACGCCGGTCTTGGACTGCACGAACTCGAGGCTGACCTCGGGCGCGAGTTCCACCACCTTCAGGCCGGCAGGCGTGACGTCGAACACGCCCAGGTCGGTGATGATCCGGTCCACCACGCCCTGGCCGGTGAGCGGCAGGGTGCACTGGGGCAGGATCTTCAGGTCCTCGGTGCCGTCCTTCTTCTTCGCCACGTGCTCCATCAGCACGATGACTCGCTTGACGCCGGCCACCAGGTCCATCGCGCCGCCCATGCCCTTGACCATCTTGCCGGGGATCATCCAGTTGGCCAGGTCGCCCTTGTCGGTGACCTGCATGGCGCCGAGGATGGACAGGTTGATCTTGCCGCCGCGGATCATCGCGAAGCTGTCATGGCTGCCGAAGATCGAGCTGCCCTTGATGGTGGTGACGGTCTGCTTGCCGGCGTTGATGAGGTCGGCGTCCACCTCGTCCTCATACGGAAAGGGGCCGATGCCCAGCATGCCGTTCTCGCTCTGCAGCCACACCTCGATGTGATCGGGCACATGGTTGGCCACCAGCGTCGGGATGCCGATGCCGAGGTTCACGTAGAAGCCGTCCTGCAGTTCCTGGGCCGCGCGCGCGGCCATCTGGTCTTGGGTCCAGGGCATGGTGCTCTCCTCAAACTTTGCGGGGACGGGTGGTCAGCTTCTCGATGCGCTTCTCGGGCGTGGGGTTGTGCACGATGCGGTGCACGTAGATGCCCGGCAGGTGCACGTCGTCCGGGGCGATCTCGCCCGTGGCCACGATGCGCTCCACCTCCACGATGCAGATCTTGCCGGCCATGGCGGCGGCCGGGTTGAAGTTGCGCGCGGTGAGGTTGAAGCGCAGGTTGCCGGAGCGGTCGGCCACGTCGGCCTTGACCAGCGCCACGTCGGGCACCAGGGAGCGCTCCATCACGTAGGTCTCGCCGTCGAACTCGCGCAGCTCCTTGCCGTCGGCCACGATGGTGCCGACACCGGTCTTGGTGAAGAACGCGGGAATGCCCGCGCCGCCGGCGCGCAGCTTCTCGGCCAGCGTGCCCTGGGGGGTGAACTCCAGCTCCAGCTCGCCGGCCAGGTACTGGCGCTCGAACTCCTTGTTCTCGCCCACGTAGGAGGAGATCATCTTCTTGATCTGCCGCGTCTCCAGCAGCTTGCCCAGGCCGAAGCCGTCGACGCCCGCGTTGTTCGAGATGACGGTCAGGTCCTTGACGCCGCTCGCCTTGAGCGCCTCGATCAGCGCCTCCGGGATGCCGCACAGGCCGAAGCCGCCGACGGCCAGCAACTGGCCGCTGCGCACGACGCCCTCGAGGGCCGCCGCAGCGCTGGGATAGATCTTGTTCACGCGTATCTCCTGCTGGGTAGGGGGCTGCCCGCGGGGCCTGCGCCAGCCCGGCGGCGGACCCGGGCTCGCCATGGGCCGGATCGACGGTTACGATACTACCTAAATTGCTACGTAGTAACTCGTAAAGACCAGCCCTGATGGACGTCGATTACCGCCTCGCGTTCGAGCTGGCCCCGGTCGGGCTGTGTGTCTCGCGCAACCGCAGCATCGTGGACTGCAACGTGCAGTTGTGCGAGATGTTCGGCTGGTCGCGCGAACTGCTCGTAGGCCAGTCGTTCCTGGTGCTCTACCCCAGCGTGGACGAGTACGAGCGCCTGGGTGCCCGCATGACCCCCATCCTGAACGCCAAGGGCCACTACGGCGACGACCGCATCATGAAGCGCGCCAATGGCGATTTGTTCTGGTGCCACGTGACCGGCCGCGCGCTCAACCGCGCGGCGCCGCATGAATCCGGCATCTGGGCCTTCGAGGACCTGAGCGCGCAGCGGCCGGTGAAGGCGGAGCTGACGGCCCGCGAGCGTGAAGTGGCGGCGCGCCTGCTGGACGGCATGACCAGCAAGGAGATCGGCAAGACGCTCGCCATCAGCCACCGCACGGTGGAGATCTACCGCGCGCGCCTGATGCGCAAGTACAAGGCCAGCACCACGGCGGACCTGGTGCACAAGCTGATGGCCGGCGCCTGAGGGCGCCTACTTCGTCGAAGCCAGTGCCAGGGGCAGCGCCCAGTCGCGCAGCACGCGGCCGGTGCGCCCGCTGCCACGAGGGTGGTCCGCATCGCCCACCTCGCTGGTGGCGGCCAGCACGATGCGCCGGCTGGGCACCACGTAGATGTACTGGCCGCCATAGCCCACGGCATAGGTGGCCTGGTCCGCCCCGTCGGGCGTGGGCGCGGTCCACCACAGCCAGCCATAGCCGATGAAGCCGCCGCGCAGCGGCTGCGTGGTGTCGATGCGCCGCTGCGTGGCCTGGGCGAGGTAGGTCGCATCGACGATCGGCCGGCCTTGCCAGCGGCCCTGGTCCACCACCAGCTGGCCCAGCGCCAGCAGGTCGCGCAGACGCAGATGCAGGCCCGCGGCGCAGTTGGGGATGTCGATCGAGTTGGTGGTCCATGTCGCGTCGGCGGCGCCGATGGGCGCCAGCAGCGTCTCTCGCGCCCAGGCGAGGAAGCCCTGCCCCTCGCCCCGCTCGGGCGGCGCGGTGCGGCCGATGGCGCGCACCACGACCAGACCCGCGATCTGCGAGTCGGCATTGCTGTAATGCCAGCGCGTGCCCGGTGCATGCGCGAACGGGCGTCGCAACGAGAGTGCCAGGCCATCGGGGCGATGAAACCAGTCGAGGAAGCGGCCGTAGTCGGCGCTCTCCACCGGTGCCACCGGCGCGTAGCCGGTGGCCAGCGACAGGCAGTGCGCCCAGGTGAGCGAGCGCACGCCGGCCTCCTGTGTGGGATCGGCCGCCTCGGCCAGCAGCCCGGCAAGGGGTTGATCAGGCAGGCCGAGCCTGCCCTGCGCGATGGCGGCGCCAGCCAGCAGCGACACCACCGACTTGGTGACGGAGCGCACATCGTGCCAGGCATCCGGGCGCAGGCCCGCGCGGTGATGCTCGAACAGCACTTCGCCGTCGCGCTGCACCGCCAGCGCGCGGATGCGCTGCTCGGGGCCGGCCAGTTCCCGCGCAAGCCCCGCGCGCAGGGCGTCGACACCCCCCGGCTGCGCGCGCACCGTCCACGGCGCGGCGCACCAGGCCGCCGCCGCCGCGGCGCGCAGGCAGGCGCGACGCGTCAGCGGCGGGGCGGCGCTGGCCATGGGTCAGCCCGCGTCGATCACCTCGGAGGCGCTGCGGAACGCGTCCACCGCCGCCGGGAAGCCGCAGTACACGCTGGCATGCAGGAAGATCTCCTGCAGTTCCGCCGGCGTCACGCCGTTGTTGAGCGCGCCGCGCACGTGGATCTTCAGCTCGTGCATGCGGCCCAGGGCCACCAGCATGGACACGGTGACGATGCTGCGCGTCTTCAGGTCGATGCCGTCGCGCTGCCAGGTGTTGCCCCAGGCATGGCGCGTCACCAGCTCCTGCAGCGGCGCGGTGAAGGGGGTGGAGCGGTCCAGGGCGCCCTGCACGTAGGCATCGCCCAGCACGGCGCGGCGGGTGGCCAGGCCGGCCTGGGTCTCGGGGTGGTCGGAAAGGGGAGCGGGCATGGGCGGATCCTCGGGCGTTGAAGCGATGGCCGCCAGCATACGCGGCCCTGCTACCCTTGGCGCATCGCCGATGCATGACGAGGAGTACCCCATGAGCCAACGCTATCCCCTGGCCGAACTGAAGGACCTGCCCGAAGACCTGCGCCAGCGCATCCTGGAGGTGCAGGAAAAGAGCGGCTTCGTGCCCAACGTGTTCCTGGCGCTCGCCCGCCGGCCGGCCGAGTGGCGCGCCTTCTTCGCCTACCACGACGCGCTGATGACGCCGGAGACGACCGGCCGCGCCAGCGGCCTGACCAAGGGCGAGCGCGAGATGATCGTCACCGCCACCAGCGCGGCCAATCAGTGCCTGTACTGCGTGGTGGCGCACGGCGCGATCCTGCGCATCTACGAGAAGAAGCCGCTGGTGGCCGACCAGGTGGCGGTGAACTACCGCAAGGCCGACATCCCGCCGCGCCAGCGCGCCATGCTCGACTTCGCGATGAAGGTCTG